>CAJULW010000012.1 GCA_910587515.1 uncultured Duncaniella sp. | reverse complement strand
GTCGTGTTCGTATAGTCGGCGGCCCCATGGACGGACTCGAAGGCGACTTACTGAAAGCCCGCGGCAGCCGTCGCCGCCGCCTGCTGGTCGGTCTCGAGGGCCTGCTGACAGTGGCCGTCGAAGTCGCCCCGGAGTTCATCTCAATCCTGCCGGAATAATGTCTCCAAAGTTTATATCCAGACATAACCCACAATTATATCATGGCGGAAATTAATGACAATAAACGACTCATGAAAAATACACTTTTCATGTATTTTAGAATGATTATCGTTATGGGTATATCATTATACACCAGCCGTGTCGTATTGAACGAACTTGGGATAAGCGATTTCGGGGCCTATAATGTGATCGGTGGCCTTGTCATAGTTTTTTCATTCATAAACAGCGCGATGACATCGTCGACATCCCGCTTCCTGTCATTCGCTATCGGACAGAAGGATCAATCAACAATAAGATCCGTATTCGCGAACACACTGTATATCCACATCGGACTTGCGGTGGCCGTATTGTTTCTCGCTGAGACTGTGGGACAATGGTACGTATTAAAGGTAATGCAGTTGCCTGATCTCGGGACAAGAACCATAGAAATAGTCTATCAATGTTCGATCATCAACATACTGCTTCTAATCGTTTGCGTACCGTTTTCATCTCTTACCGTATCGTTCGAACACATGAATGTATATGCCTATCTGGCAATAACGGATGTATGCGCCAAACTCGGCATCGCCTTTTCCCTTGGTCTCTTCACCGGTATCAAATTGGAGATG
Organism: uncultured Duncaniella sp.; assembly: GCA_910587515.1. Lineage (GTDB taxonomy): Bacteria > Bacteroidota > Bacteroidia > Bacteroidales > Muribaculaceae > Duncaniella. The sequence continues at coordinate 53,159 of CAJULW010000012.1, read as the reverse complement.
TTCGCGATATTGCAGACAGCCTTCTCTCTGCTGACACTATCAGTATACATCTGGTACTGTTTCCGGCAAGGCTGGATCGACACGGTCAAGCCCAGGATAGACCGTGCAAAAGTTTCGGCCATGATGCGGTTCAGCGGATGGACCTTATACAGCAGTGTGGGGACCATCGCATCCACCCAAGGGATGAACCTGACGCTGAACTACATTTTCGGAGTTGTCATAAACGCGGCATACGGCATAAGCGCACAGATACAACGGGCGATTTCCTCGTTCTGCCTTAATTTTCAAATCGCGATCAATCCACAGATAATAAAAACCTATTCGTCAGGAGATTTCAGCCGCCACTATATGCTGATACGCAGGAGCGCTGTCATATCGTTTTTCCTCATCCTGATCATAACCCTGCCGATATTGCTTAATCTTTCCGACATATTGGACCTATGGCTGTCGAAGTATCCCGCACAGGCCATCCCCTTCACCAAATGGATAATACTTACGACATTTATCACCGTCATAGCCAATCCGTTCGGTGTATCTGTCGAAGCGACAGGCCGGATCGGAGGACTGAGCCTTATATGCACGACACTGACGATATGCTCTCTCCCGATCGCATTGTTAATAACGCATGTCACCCGGATACCGCAATCGGTGTTCATCCTCCTTTTCCTGATCAACATAGCAAACTTGTTCGTCAAGATACATTTCTGCAATAGACATACCGGGATGTCATGGAAAATCGTCTGGCTCAGAATTTTGTTGCCCGCATTCAGTGTTGGAGCCACAGCTTTTCTCGTCTGTTTCATCATAAACGGACTGATGCCCGGAAAGTCGACCGTCCTGTTTTCACGAATGGCCATCGAGATGGCCATATCGGTCGCCATTATATATTTCATAGGATTGAATAGATCAGACAGGGACATGGTCGTCTCATTCATCAAAAACAAGATCCGCAAATGAAGATAGTCATCGACAACGGAGGCCAGACATGTAATAAATTCTGGAGCTATCTCGCCCCATTGGAGTATGCCTTGAAAAATAAGACAAAAGTATGTGTACTCTTTCCGGACAAGGAATTGCGTTCATATCCAAACCTGCTTGATAATGATTATCTATATTTTCCATTTTCGGGATTGATCAATAACGGAGTCATTTCTCCTGTTAAACTTCAAAAATACTTACGGTCCATTTTATCTAACAGATTCTATAATACGCTACCCTCTCTTTTCAAATTTTTCCCAAAGACATTCTGGTCTGCATGGGATGACCGTGGGACGGCCATATCCCCTGATACAAAGCGGGCAATGAAACAGATCTTCTCCCCCCACAAAAATATAATCGAGAAGGTTGATTCCGCATTCGATTCCGACAACCGGGGACAAGACATAACCATAGGCGTGCACATACGTCGCGGAGATTACAAATCATGGTTGAACGGAAGGTATTATTTTTCATTTGAGATCTATAGGGATGTATGCGAGCGTATAAAATCGGAATTCCCGGGCCGGAAATGCCGTTTCTTCATTTCAAGCGCAGAGGCCGTAGACCCTGAAATATTTCCGGAATCCGAATATTTTTCACTTGAGAACGGCAGCTCTGCAGAAGACCTCTACGCCCTGTCAAAATGCGACTATATAATCGGCCCGCCATCGACATTCTCCAGATGGGCCGCATTTTATGGCGACAAACCGATCAGATTTATCGTATCAGAATCCGACATGACAAAATCATTCCGAAAGTTATCGACACTAAATCTATATTCAACAGGCGAAAGCGTAGAATCTCAGAAAGGAAATACAACTGAATTTCAATAAAACTATCACACAATACAGATAATATAAAATAATATCCCTAATATAGATAAAACCATTTCGTCTGTTTCAGAATCAAAAGTGCATATAGCCTTTTATCTTGACAACGATTTCGTGCAACACCGTGAGGTTGTGATTCCATCGGAATTCAGAAACTCTAAAGCACCTATCATATTTCACCTTATACCCGATTGGCTTAAAAAAATAAATGAAATCGCCAAATCGTATGGGCACAGGGTGAAAATCCATGCGATCAAAAATAAATCTCTTGAATATTATGTGGCCGCTTAAAAAACTTATAACCAAACTCCGTACACTTCCGACTCGCTCCGATCTAAACAGAATCCTGTATGAGCAACGTCGCAACATACTGGAAGAAAAAATACTGAATTCCAATACTTCCGGAATAACGGATAAAAAATATTGCGACAACAATATCATTGTTTCCTTGACAACATACGGAAGAAGACTTGACGATGTTTGTTTTACGATCGAAAGCATCATGCAACAGACATTCAAACCGAACCGTATAGTCTTATGGATAGATCCACTCGAAAATGGACGTCAGATTCCGGAATCACTTATACTGCAACAAAAAAGAGGGCTTGAAATAAAAGTAGAACCTTCGAGAATAAGGAGCTATACCAAATTAATTCCGTCACTTAGAAATTATCCTGAAGATGTAATAATCACAGTAGACGATGACATGCTTTATGATTTTGATCTTGTCGAACGACTGATCAAATCCTATTTAACCGATCCTACGGCTATCCATGCGGCAAGAACACATGTCATTACTTTCAAGCCTAACGGAACCATTGATTCATACAACAAATGGAAAGCGTGTTCAAGCGAAACGGATAATCCTAATTTAATATTTTTCACCGGTGTCGGAGGCGTTTTATATCCACCCGGCATAATGGACGAAGAAGTATTAAACGACAAAGCTTTCATGAGCCTCGCACCCAAAGCGGACGATGTTTGGTTTAACGCTATGGCATTAAAGAAAGGCAGTAGGGTTATAAAAATAATGACCCGATCAAAACACGGTGATGATTTCCTGACAAACGAATCGGTTCAGGACATGGGACTATGGAACACCAACACAGGAGCCCTATGCGAAAATGACCTACAAATACAAGCAGTATACAATGAATATAGCCTTATGAGCAAATTAAATGAAAAGTTCATCCGTGAGCACTGAAAGAAGAATAGCATGGATTGACATGCTAAAAGGAATCGGTATCCTCTGCGTCGTATTGGGGCATTCTACCGGAGACAGGTATGTCTATCTTTTTCACATGCCTTTGTTCTACATTCTTTCAGGCTATATGATAAAACAACCTATAAAACCATCGGCATATATATCCAAAAGCACCATCAGGCTATTAATTCCTTACTTTAGCTTTCTATTCTTGATATCGCTACCCGAAATTTTACATTTTTTAACCAATAGGGGGGGTAATATTCCCATCTTGCAAAAATTATACGGAGGATATTATCTTCAAGGAAGATTTGCCGTATTTTGGTTTATAACAGTCCTTTATGTATCACTCAACTTATTCAATCTGATATTATGGAATAAATGGTCTTCAGCTTGGATTTTTTGCCTGATTTTCATTTCATCATATATTTTTATACTCGTACCCTATCCTCTACCATGGAATATTCAGACAGTTCCATTCGCGATATCATACATCTGGATAGGATTTATAGCCAAAGACTATTGGTGGAAATTGGTTGCATTCATAGATTCCCATAAATTGTCAGCGTCAATAACAATGATCGTTTCTTTTATCGCTATTTTTCCATATAGAAACTCATTATATATAGACATGAAATATAGCAATTATGGCATACCTCTCCTATCCGTCATTATATCCATTTATATGACATGCTGTCTGTCTTACTTTTGTATATATATTTCCAGATACAAACTACCTGTCACTATATTTTCTCTGTTAGGTATGGCCTCTATGATAATAATGTATCTGCATCAACCGATAAGGTCATACTTTACCGATCGTTATCCTGCGTTAATCGACATTATATCATGTACGGCAATCTCGTTGGTAGTATTTTTCGTGATTAACAGATATTCAATATTCCGGATGATATTTCTCGGTAACAGGAAGAACATCAATTGAATGGTAAAATGAAATTAGCGATTTGCATAATAGCCTATAACCGGCCGGCCTCTCTTGAGAGAGTGCTATCGTCTGTCGAAAAAGGATATTTCAATAACGACATTGTCGACTTGATAATAAGCATAGACAAAAGTCCTGTTTCAGAAGTAGAGACAATCGCAAAGAGATTCGATTGGCCTCACGGGGACAAACAAGTCGTGACACACACCGAGAACCTCGGACTCAGACGTCATGTGCTTGAATGCGGAGGACACATATCCGGTTACGACGGACTCATCGTCCTCGAGGACGACGTCTATGTCGCACCGTCGTTTTTTAATTACGCCAAAGAGTGTGTCGCCAAATATGGCGATGATGACGATATCGCTGGAATAAGCCTATACAATTTCCCGTTGAACTATCACAATCTGATGCCTTTCATCCCGGTAAGAAGTGATAGCGATGTCTTCCTGATGCGTAACGCTCAGTCGTGGGGACAGGTTTGGATGCCGCGTCAATGGAAACGTTTCATGGATTGGTATGCCGTCAACAACGATGAATTCGGAGAAATGCCGCATCTACCCATATCGATCAGCCGATGGCCAAAAAGTTCGTGGCTCAAATACCACACACGCTATTGTATCGAGGAAAACAAATATTTCGTCTATCCATACACTGCCTTGTCAACCTGTTTCAGCGATGTGGGGGAACATACGGGAAAATCCTTTACGCTGTTTCAAGCCCCTTTACAGGGAGGGGATAAGCGTGGTTTCAGGCTGAACCCGACTGTGAGATACGACGCCTTTTTTGAAAACGAGACAATACCATCATTACTTGGAATTGACAACGACGATATCTGCGTGGATTTTTACAATGAAAAGCAAAACCGCGAAGGCCGACGCTATTGGCTGACTACAAGGCGAGAAGACTTCAAAATAGTCAGATCTTTCGCACTCCAACTCAAACCATACGACAACAACATCACCTACGGTATAGATGGACAGCAACTGTTTCTGTATGATACAGAAACTGCGGAATTAAACCGATATCCATTCTTTAGAGAATCAATCACCGAATATCTTTACGGATATCGGATGTCAATTACCAAAAGTGTCCGCCAACTCATCAAAACTATCAAAAATAAAATAGCCGGCAGATGATCACCCGTGTCAAACAGTTGATAAGACACATTGTTTTACGTCTGAAATATAAGGACATCTGGATTCATCATTCTGCCGTAATAGGAGCAAACTCTGTTTTTGAAGGAGCAAACAAGATACATCCGCGTGCGGTTTTTAATGGCGAATTAGGCTTTTGTTCATATATCGCCCCAGATTGTCAGATATTCGGCAAAATCGGCCGTTTTGTTTCTATAGCTCCGAATTGCAAAACACTTTTAGGTGTCCATCCATATACCTATCCTCATGTATCCACTTCTCCCGTGTTCTTTTCACTGATGGGACAATGTATACTTAAATATTCCGACCGACAGATAATCGACGAATTCCGATATGCGGACGTGGATAAAAAATACCCTGTCATCATTGGCAACGATTGCTGGATACAGACAGGCGCGATGATAATGTCAGGTGTCAAGATAGGAGACGGAGCTGTCATACTCGCAGGCGCTGTCGTGACAAAAGATGTTCCGCCTTACGCAATAGTCGGAGGAGTGCCGGCAAAAGTCATGAGATACAGGTATACCCCTGAGGACATTGAATTCCTTCTCGGTTTCCGTTGGTGGGATAAAGACAGGAAATGGTTGCGCGAAAACTGGCGACTGATGAACTCAATCGAGGATCTGAAAGCGTACGCCAACAATATGTAAATACAGTATTCATAGTACCGTTATGAATAAATTTTTCTTAATCCGCAAATGTTTCCGTATACCGCCACGGCTATTAAAATATTTTTTCATCAGGTGGAACCGTTTGGTATTCCGTCTCAACGGTGTCGCGTTCGGCCGCAATATGCGTATATTCAACCGTCTTTATCTCTTAATGCTTGAAAACAGCAGATTGCGTATAGGGGACAATTTTACGTTCTCTTCCGGTGGTGGCATAAATCCACTCTACCGCAATATGCGTGGTAAAATATATATTGACAGGAACGCTGAAATTTTGATCGGAGACAACACGGGAATAAGTTCAAGCTGCCTGTGGGCAAAAGAAAAAATCGTGATCGGTTCCGGTGTCAATATCGGAGGCGACTGCATAATAATGGACACCGACGCCCACAATCTAGACTGGCGCGTCAGGGCAGGCATTGAACCAGACCGAATTAGGGGGGGGGTATATATCTGACATTCAGACAGCTAAGTCCAAACAAATAATCATACACGACAATGTCCTTGTCGGCACTCGTTGCATAATCCTCAAAGGAGTCACGATCGGGGCACGCTCCGTAATCGCTGCCGGAAGCGTCGTCACGAAATCAATCCCGGAAGACTGCATCGCAGGCGGCAATCCTTGCAAGGTCATAAGTTATACTAACGGCAAACATGCATAAAATAACTATTATTACCGTCTGCTACAACTGCGTCGGTGAGATCGAGCGGACGATGCTTTCGGTGCTCGGTCAGACATACCAACACATAGAGTATATAGTGATCGACGGAGGCTCCACCGACGGGACGGTCGATGTCATCAGGAAATATGCCGACCGCTTGGCATACTGGGTGAGCGAACCTGACAAAGGGATATATGACGCAATGAACAAGGGCATCATGGCAGCCACCGGTGACTATATAAATTTCATGAACGCCGGTGACCGGTTTCATGACAGTAGCGTATTGGATTCGTTTGTACCCAATATCAAAAACGATACGACAATCGCCTACGGAGACTGGTTCGTAAGTCTTAGCCAAGACGGTTATGTGCGCAAACCTCTGCATTGGGACTATTTAAAACGTCAAATACCGTTCTGTCATCAGGCCGCTTTCTTTTCCACATCGTACCATCAAAAACATTTGTTCCCATTGGAATTGCGCTTGGTGGGCGACTATAAAATCGTATATGACGCATATTTTTCAGACAAAGTAAACTTTCAGTACATTCCCATAATCGTAGCGGACTACGACATTACTTTGGGCAACAGCGCCTCTGTCGATTCATACAGAAAAAGTCTTGATGAAAAATATATCGTCTGGGGTATTGAAAACAATTTTCTGAAAAAACTGCCTCATGAAATCGGCTGTGTATTCACCGCACTCAGCTATCAGATCAGAAAAAGACTGTCTCCATCTATAATAGTCAAAATAAAACGACTAAAAGAATCGATGAGAAAACATAATGATATATGAATGTCCTTATAATCATCCTTACGACCGTAATATTTTATAAGTTACTGTTTTTTGTCCTGTTCTCTCCGTTCGTAATTCTATATGGCCACCTGCAATCAAGGTTACAAGGGAGGAATACGGCAATCGATGCATCCAAAAATACGACAGACAACCGACGGAAGAAACCCGGCCTGAAAAAAACGGTCTGGATGTATTACACAGGGCTTGCAAGGTATTACGACCTTTCCACGGGCCATATACCGTCTCACCACATCCGGAATTTCATATACCGTAAATTGTTCGGGGTCAAACTGAAAAAAAACGCGGTCATATATTACGGTGCGGAAATAAGAAACCACCGCGGTCTGACAATCGGACAAGGAAGCATCATAGGTGACAGAGCCATACTCGATGCCCGTAACGGAATCGAAATCGGAGAAAACGTCAATCTAAGCACAGGGGTCAGTATCTGGACCGAACAACACGACCATCGTGATCCATATTTCAAATGCAACAGCGGGACTGATTATAAGGTAAAGATAAAAGACCGGGCGTGGATAGGGCCTAACGTCATCATACTCCATTCGGTAACGATTGGCGAAGGCGCTGTCGTCGGAGCAGGAAGCGTGGTAACGAAAGATGTCGAACCCTATACTATCGTAGGCGGGATTCCGGCCAAACATATAAAAAAGCGTAATACGGATCTAAGATACACTTTCAGCGGGGAATATGTTCCGCTTTATTGATTCATCCACACATGAAAAAGATCGCATTCATATACCTCGGCCGAAAAGGAGGCGCGGTTCCATACGGATTTGAGATGGCAAAATCCCTTTTGACAAAAGGGGTCGGAATTATGTGCGTATTGTCCGAACTTATATGCAATCGGGATGAATGGATAGAGCTGTCCTCATCCGATCGTAACCTGCAACTCTTGTTTTTGCCCACATATAACAATAAGACCGGATTTATAAAAGATATTTTCAATCGCAAACCGTATACGGCAGCGGTGACCGAGATAAAAAAATACAACCCCGACGCCATATATCTCCCGATGATAAGCCTGAATGCCCGAAAACTTCTTTTCAGGCTTAAAGGAATCCCGATCGTCACCACGATTCATGATTACACCCAGCATCCGGGGATGAAAAATCCCATAACAGCACTGATTTTTAACCGTATCGAACGAATAAGTGATAAATTCGTAGTGCTTACAGCGAAATATGCGCCCATGATATCCGAAAAGCACTCTGTCCCTCTTGAGAAAATACGGCACATACCACATGCCAATTTTTCATATTACAATAAAGAGAATAGAGTCCCCTCTTTCAACATAAAAAACCGGATCCTATTTTTTGGAAGGATAAGCAAATACAAAGGCATATCCATTCTTCTGAAAGCAATGGATTTGTTAAAGGACTCCATGCCCGAACTTCATCTGTCGATAGTCGGTAAAGGAGAATTATCAAACGATGACATTCGAATCATAAACTCGAATTCCGACCGCATAAGCCTCAACAACGAATGGATATCCGATGACCAGGTATGGGAGATATTCGATCAGGCGGATATGACGATAATACCGTATATCGAAGCATCTCAATCAGGGGTTGTCGCCATATCACTTAGCTGCGGACGCACAGTCGTAGCGTCAGACGTCGGAGGCCTGCGCGAACAGATCGACCCTGTCGGAGGCAGCATTGTACAACCTGGTGATCCGCAAGCGCTCGCAAAAGAAATATCAAAGCTATACAGCGACCATGCAAACCTATTGGACTTGAACAAAAGATCATACAAATACGCAAACGAACTTTTAACGTGGGATCACTCCGCCAATAAACTGATCGAACTAATCTACGGCAATAATCCTGGATAGAATGTCCTTTTACGTCATATTCATAATCGCCATCATATTCCTTTTAGGTGACTATAGAATCGGGAATTTAAAAAAGCCTCAATTTTTCACCCTATTAGGGATATTGACCGTTACATCTGTTCTCGCTTTCCGTTTTGATATCGGTGCGGATTATAGCCAGTATTATACCAATTTTTTTAAAGCATACCAACGTGACCAAACTCTTAATTATGAACCGTTAAACAACCTGCTGTTTCTCATTACCACCCCGTTCGGGGAACCGTGGATCCCAATTGCTTTATACGGTATATTCACTGTCGGTATCGCATGCTACTCTATAAAAAAAGAATCGGATAATTTTTTCATAGGAACGTTCACATTCCTATCCATCTTTTACCTCTTTGCGTTTTCGACGATGCGACAGGGGCTTGCATCCGTAATAGTCCTCTCCGCTTATAGCTTTCTACGAGACAACAAACTAAGATCATACTATCTCAGGATCCTGATAGCAGGATTGTTCCATTATTCTGCATTTATAAGCGTTTTCTTTCCTTACATATATAAGCTAAAGCCTAAATACCTGATATTCGCTCTTATATTTTCCACCATTATATTTATAGGAGGCGGCTCGTTTTTATCCAAAATTCCTTTTATAGGCAAATATGCCATATATCTTAATGTCGCATCCAACTTTGGCGGAGGAAACTTCCAACGTCTTTTTCTATGGGGAATATTGATCATCCTATGGATATTAAGATCAAAGACGAACAGCAATACAACCCATCTATTGGTCCTATGCAGCTTCGGTGCTATCTTCCCGGCTATATTCGGCACACATATCGGAGGCCGAATCGCCCAATACATGTACATATTCCTTTGTATAGCTGCCCCGAATATCCTGAATAACAAGACAATGCTCATAAAAAGCGCATATATCGCACTGCTTCTGACTTGGTTCTTCGCATACGTTTATATTGCCGACGACAACGGGTCAAAAACATTTTTACCGTACCAGACAATTTTTGAGGTAGACGCGAATACCATGCGATTTAAATAACAGCGAAACATATAATCCTGTACAATATATTAATGTCCAGCCTTTTTATCGTGGTCAATGAGGACCGCTTTTTTCTATCACACAGGAAACCGGTGGCTTTAGCGGCCATAAACGAAGGTTTCAATGTCACAATCGTCGCCAAAGACACTGGTCAAAGAGTCGAAATCGAAAAGTTAGGACTAAGGTTCATCGATCTACCGATAAATCCAACCGGAATGAATCTTCCGGAAGAATGGAAAACATTCTCATTCCTAAAAAAACTATATGAAACCGAAAGGCCCGCATTGGTTCACCATGTGGGTCTAAAAAATATCCTTTGGGGAGGCATAGCCGCAAAACAAGCCAATATAAAAGGCGTTGTCAATGCCGTCAGTGGTTTGGGAGGTCTTTTCAACGGTAAAAAGCTATCAATAACAGCTAAAGCCGTACTTGGGTTGATACGTTTCTCCAATAAAAGAGCGAATGTAAGAGTCATATTTCAGAACAATGACGATATGTCCATATTTCTCGCCAACAATGCGGTAAAACCGAATCAGATAGCATTCACAAAAGGTTCCGGTATAGACCTCGGAGAATACGTATATACCCAACAGCCCGATTCTGATCCGGTCAATATCATATTCACCGGACGTATGGTACGCGAGAAAGGTATCTGCGATCTTATCGAAGCCGCTGAAATTTTAAAACCCGAATTCGAGAATAAAGCAAAATTCCTTTTATGCGGACGTCTGACTCCGAACAAATCAGGGATAAGCGAAGAATATATGGCTCAACACTGCGATGGGAACTATATTTGTTGGCTTGGCGAACGTAAAGACATACGACAGCTGCTTGAAAAGAGCCATATAGTTGCGTTCCCGTCATATTATCGTGAAGGAGTCCCCAAATCTCTTATAGAGGCGGCCGCCGCCGGTCGCCCCATAGTCACCTGCGACTCTATCGGATGTAAAGATGTAGTGGATGAAAGTATAAATGGCTTCCTTATCGAGCCTAAAAATCCACGAATGCTTGCCGAAAGACTAAAAACGCTTATAATCGACAAAGACCTTCGAGACAGGATGGGAAAAGCGGCAAGACAAAAAGCCGAACGCGAATTCGCGATTGAGAAAGTAGTAAAAACCCATATTGACATATATCGTCAACTCAGCAGAGACTGATAATATCCAAATAATACCCAACTTCTTACCTAAATGAGCGACCTAAGTCAAGTCTACGGGACTTTGTTCGGGAAATGCGACACGCTTTACCGCCTTTTTTCCCCTTACCGGATCTGTCCCCTCGGTGCCCACGTTGACCATCAACACGGTCTCGTGACCGGCTTCGCGTTCGATTCCGGCATAGAGTTCCTGTTCTCCGCCACAGACTCCGGTAAAGTCGAGATGGCCTCCCTGACATTCGAAGGGCTCATGACTTTCAATGTGCAGCGTCCGGTGGACGAAAAACAAGGCAACTGGGGTGACTATCTGAGAGGCGCGGTATGGGCTTTGCAGCTGGATTTCCATCTCGAAAAAGGCGTGAGGGGAATCGTTAAAGGCTCCATGCCCATAGGTGGGCTGTCATCATCCGCTGCGTTGCTTTGCGGGTTCGTGATGGCTATCGACAAAGTTAACGGTCTCGGCCTCACACGGCAGCAGATCATCGACTATGCCTCGATAGCCGAACGACGGTATGTCGGGCTCAATAACGGGATACTTGACCAGGCGTGCGTGGTGCTATGCGAATCAGACAAACTGCTCTTTCTCGACACCGAGACCGGCCGTCACCGTCTGATCCCTTTCGGCGGTGACAACCAAAGACCACTGCCCTTCCGCCTTGGCATATTCTTTTCCGGAGTCACACGCAAGCTCACAGGTACGGACTATAATCTCCGCGTGGCCGAATGCAAAACCGCTGCATGGATCATGCAGGCCTACGAGGACGGACATCTGAAAGAATTCCAGGACACGCGCCTGCGCGATGTCGACGAATCACTTTTCGAAAAATACTCCGACATGATGCCGTCACGTTTCGCCAAACGCGCACGGCATTTTTACTCCGAATGCTCGCGTGTGCGGCAAGGTGTCGAAGCCTGGGAACGAGGAGACATAGACACTTTCGGTCGGCTCGTATTTGAAAGCTGCGAAAGCTCCACCAACAATTACGAATGCGGGTCACCGGAACTGACAAGTCTGTACCATATAATGCGCTCGACCGACGGCATCTATGGAGGGCGTTTCAGTGGGGCGGGATTTAAAGGCGCGTGCATAGCTCTCGTCGATCCGACTAAAGAAAATTCGATCCGCAACTACGTGTCAGAAAAATATCTTGAACTCTACCCTCAATACAAGGACTCGTTTGAAATTTTCTTTTGCAATCCGGCTGACGGTGTAGACTTCCGATAAGCAATACCATTTCTTTTACCGTCTCATTAGAAATTAGATGAAAAATATTGTGATCGCTGCCGGCTATGCCACGCGGCTTTATCCGCTTACAGAAAACTATCCCAAACCATTGCTCAAAATAGGTCAGCGCAACATTCTCGAAAGGATGCTTGACGACATAGACCTTCTCCCCGAAATCGACTCACACATAATCGTGACCAACCACCGTTTTATCCCGATGTTCAACGACTGGCTGGAAACGACAGACTATACCAAACCGATAACAATAATAGATGACGGCTCCGTCTCGAACGAGACCCGTCTCGGTGCTGTGCGGGACTTGTTATTGGCAATCGAACATTGCTGTATCCACGACGACATCATGGTACTCGCAGCCGACAATATCCTTGAATTCTCTTTTCGCGGATTCATCGACTGCTTCAATGAAAAAGCCTCGTCTGTCATCATGTGTCATCACGAACCGAACCTGGAGAGGCTCAGACGCACAGGCGTCATCGCTGTCGACAAAGACATGCGCGTACTCGAAATGCAGGAAAAGCCTGAAAAACCGGTATCCAACTGGGCTGTCCCGCCTTTCTACATATATGCGAAAAAAGATATGCACCTAATCAAGGACTGCCTTTCAAATGGATGCGGATCTGACGCGCCAGGAAACCTTGCCCGCTATATGGTCACAAAGACTGTCGTCCATGCATGGCCAATGCCCGCCGGCCGCTTTGACGTCGGCTCCATCGACTCTTACAATGAGGCTATCCGAAGGTTCGGCAAATAAACAATATGATTCCATGCCGAAAATTACGTTGACATATCACATAAATACATCCACATGTCCTCACTGAAAAAATATCTGGCCGAAACAAGCATTTGGAAAACGATTTATCTTAATTTCAGATATTTGGACTTTAGATCAGCGATAAGATTTCCGATACTAGTCTCTCGTCGTGTAAGGCTCAAAACCACAAAAGGAACTGTCTCCATAAACTCGCCGATACGTACTGCGATGATCAGGCTCGGATTCGATTCCTGCGGGATTTTTGACGCCAGACATTCCCGATCGATATGGGAGATAGCCGGTGAAATCACGTTCAGCGGATTATGCGCTTTAGGCAACGGCTTCAAACTTTGCGTATTAGAGGAGGGTAAGTTGAATTTCGGCAATAATTTTGTCATGACAGCCGAGAGCCAGATCGTAGCACAAAAAGAAATCAGTTTCGGCAATGACTGTCTGGTATCATGGGACGTGCTGATAATGGATACCGACTTCCATTCAATCCTCGATAAAAACAACAGACATATAAACCAACCCAAACCGATCGTTATCGGAGACAAAGTATGGATCGGATGTAGGAATCTCATTCTGAAAGGATCGGAAATACCATCTGGAGCCATCATAGCCGCAAACTCAAAAGTGACAGGCAAATTGCTTCAGACAAATACCGTTTACGGGAAAGAACCGTTGCAAGTCATAAAAAGCGATGTCACTTGGATAAGATAAAAAATCAAGGTTGATTTTTAAGGTATAATCACAAGGTTTTCCGCATAATAAATCGTAATTTTGCAGCTCGGTGTCGACTTGTCACCGAGCTGCATTAATTATCATCAGCACTTCAATACAATCTAAAAAATATGAAAACTGCTTTAATCACCGGTATTACCGGCCAAGACGGATCGTTTCTCGCGGAACTGCTTCTCGAAAAGGGATATGAAGTACATGGAACAATACGCCGTAGCAGCGTAGATTTCCGCGAACGTATCGCCCATCTCGAGGGTAAACCAAACTTTCACCTCCACTATGCGGACCTTGGTGACTCTATGTCTATAATCCAGGTCGTAAGTAAAACACAACCTGACGAGATCTATAATCTCGCGGCACAAAGCCATGTGCAGGTTTCGTTTGACGCACCGGAATTCACAGCCAATGTTGACGCTACAGGTGTGTTGCGCGTCCTTGAAGCAGTGCGCCTCTGCGGACTTTCCGATAAATGCAGGATATACCAGGCATCTACCTCAGAACTATACGGCAAGGTAGAAGAAGTGCCACAGAACGAAAAAACACCGTTCCACCCCTACTCCCCTTACGCTGTAGCAAAATTATACGGTTTTTGGATCGTAAAAGAATATCGCGAGGCATACGGCATGTATTGCTGCTCCGGCATCCTGTTCAACCACGAAAGCGAGCGTCGTGGCGAAACTTTCGTAACCCGAAAAATCACGCTCGCCGCAGCGCGTATAGCCCAAGGGAAACAGGAAAAACTATATCTCGGGAATCTCTCGTCGCTACGTGACTGGGGCTATGCAAAAGACTACGTCGAATGTATGTGGCTCATTCTCCAGCAACCGGAACCGGAAGACTATGTCATAGCTACAGGCGAACAACACTCCGTCCGCGAATTCTGCCTTTTGGCATTCCGTAGGGCTGGAATAGAACTTCGTTTCGAAGGAGAAGGAGCCGAAGAAAAAGGCATTGATATAGCCACCGGCAAAGTGGTGATTGAAGTTTCATCGGACTTCTATCGTCCGACAGATGTTGTCAATCTTTGGGGAGATCCCACCAAAGCGCGTAAGCAGCTCGGTTGGGACCCATCCAAAAAGACTTCGTTCGAACAGCTTGTAAATCTCATGGTAGACGCAGACATGGCTAAGGTCGCTGTGGAACGCGCTGGAGAACAAGTACGCACAAACCTCGCCGAATATCTTGAAAAAGGAATTGTCAAATAATGCTTTCCGATATCGACGGTCATTTTTAAACAGCAAAACATCTGTATATTGGAAAAAAATTCAAAAATATATGTAGCCGGCCACCGGGGCATGGTTGGATCGGCCATTTTACGCGAACTGAGACGGCAGGGATATAACAATATCGTAACCCGGACACACCGACAGCTCGACCTCATCAACCAAAGCGCAGTCAACAAATTTTTCGCAGCCGAAAAACCCGAATACGTGTTTCTTGCAGCCGCCAAGGTAGGTGGCATCGAAGCCAACTCGTCAGCTCTCGCAGACTTTATGTATGACAACATGATGCTTGAAATGAATGTCATACACGCTGCATGGCGTAACGGAGTGAAAAAACTTGAGTTCCTCGGATCTTCCTGCATCTATCCGCGCATGGCTCCACAGCCAATGCCTGAAAACTGCCTGTTGACCTCTGAACTTGAAAAGACCAACGAGGCATACGCACTCGCCAAAATTTCCGGACTCAAATACTGCGAATATCTCAACCGTCAGTACGGCACGGATTTCATATCCGTTATGCCGACCAACCTTTACGGTCCGAACGACAATTATCACCCTACCCACTCACATGTCTTGCCAGCCCTTATCCGACGCTTTCATGAAGCCAAAGAATCAAGAGAACCAGAAGTGACGTGCTGGGGCGATGGTTCTCCTCTCCGCGAGTTCCTATATGTTGACGACCTTGCCGACCTTTGCATATATCTCATGAAGAACTATTCCGGAAATGAAACCGTCAATGCCGGAACAGGTAAAGAACTATCTATACGCGAATTGGCTGAGCTCGTGGCAAAAACCGTAGGATATGAAGGCCGCATAACATGGGATTCGTCAAAACCCAACGGAACTCCGCGCAAATTGCTCGACGTATCCAAAGCGACAGCTCTCGGATGGACATACCGAACGGAACTAACCGACGGCATAAAACTCGCCTACGAAGACTTTTTGTCAAATCCAATGAGGGCGGAACGATAGACGACATATTTTCTGCAAATTCAGAACTAATAAATCTCCGTGACAGCTTAAACCCTGTCACGGAGATTTTTATTTGGTAGATAAATCTGAAAGACTTATCTTTGTGTCGACAAAGGGGTGCAGGATCAATGATAGCCTGCTGAGATGATACCCTCTGAACCTGATACGGTTAGTACCGTCGAAGGGATTGCGCAACGCTTCAATGCGTATGTCTTCAGGATATACAAATCTCAGAAAGCATACATGCTTCATCGCTTTGTAATTAAATAAGTCCATAGGGCTTGAATAACCAACCTAAAAGCGATGCGAACATACTATCCTGTATTATCAATAGCCGGCTCGGACAGTTCCGGAGGCGCAGGCATTCAGGCAGACATAAAAACCATATCGTCCATCGGCTGTTATGCCATGACCGTAATCACATCCATCACCGCGCAAAACACCACCGGTGTCAGGTCGATAATGCCGGTCACTCCAGCTGTCGTCTCTGACCAGATTGACATGATCATGTCCGATATCCCCCCTATGGCCATAAAAATCGGTATGCTGTGCAACACCGAAATAGCAGCCACTGTGGCCACTAAACTCGAACATTACAAACCGTCAAATATAATTTTGGATCCGGTGATGGTGTCGACCTCCGGATCAATCTTGCTTGAAAAAAATGCCATAGACATCATTGTCAACCGTATTTTCCCTCTCGCCACCCTCATAACCCCAAATCGGATGGAAGCGGAAGTACTCACCAAAGAAACCGATCCTCGTTTACAACTCGACATACTTCGCGAGACAGGATGTTCCAACATCCTCATAAAAGGTGGCGACAGCGAACGTACAGACATCAAAACCGACTTCCTCTATGTAAAAACCACCAACGAGACCATCGAATTGAATGCCGACGCGGTCAACACTCCGAACACTCACGGCACAGGATGTACACTATCGTCAGCCATAGCCTCGTATTTGGCTTTAGGTCATCCGCTTAAAGAATCCGTAAGACTCGGCAAATTATATGTCACGCGAGCCTTGGAATCCGGCTCTTGGATCACCACGGGATCAGGACACGGGCCGGTCAACCACTTCTTTTCACCAAGACGTCTCAAAAATTTCAATCCTGACCGTCTCATATAAATACAATAATATAATCATGACCGTAAAAATAAACGATATCACCTTGAATCTACCGGATGGTTCAAGCCTTCAAGACGCTATCAACGCAAAAGAGATCGTCACTAAAGGAATTGCCACAGCAGTAAACGGCAAAGTAATTCCGGCAACCGACCGGGAGTCGCATACACTCATCGATGGTGACGACATTGTTATCATCAAAGCATTTTACGGTGGCTGAAACACATCTACTTTCATGATAAAAATTGCGATTACGCCCGAAAATATTGTTGATTTCCGTCAGGAAGCCGTTCTCGTGCGCACAATTCTTGATGCAGGATGGACACGAGTCCATCTTCGCCACCCGGAAACTTCGACAAATGACATGAAACGACTTGTCGAGGCTATCCCGCAAGAATATCACACACAACTTGTGCTTCACGGACATTTCCATCTTTGTAACCACTTCAACTTCGGAGGACTTCACCTCAATCATCGCTGCCCCTCCGCACCATTCAACTATAATGGACAATTGAGCCGGTCTTGCCACAGTGTAGAAGAAACCGGTGAGGCCAAAGGTTTTGAATATGTCACGCTTAGCCCTATTTTCGACAGCATATCGAAATGCGGTTATGCATCCCGATTTACCCCGGATCTTCTATTGTCACTTTCGACAATACAAACACCGGTGATCGCCCTTGGAGGGGTCACACCTGAACGCATAAATGAAATAAAACATTACAACTTCAGCGGTTTTGCCATGCTTGGAGCACTCCCGTGGAAAGGCACGGTTGAGGACATGCGAAGTTTCATTGAAAAAACAAACAAAAAAACGACATAACCATGTTACAATTCATAACCCATCCGTCCGATCGTTATTCGATTGCGGAAGAAGTGCAAATGGTGCTCGAAGGAGGATGTAAATGGATACAATTACGACTCAAAGACGCTACTGATGAGGAATTTCGTCAAACAGCCCTTGAAATAATCCCGTTGTGTAAGGAAAACGAAGCGTTTCTTGTCTTCGATGACCGTGTCGAAATGGCCATCGAACTGTCCGTACATGGCGTGCATCTCGGAAAAAACGACATGAACCCAATTACCGCAAGAGAAACAATGGGTGCGGAAGCGATCATCGGTTGCACAGCTAACACAGCCGATGATATCATAGCTTTCAAAGGACTGGATATCGACTATATCGGACTGGGACCATTCCGATATACATCCACTAAATCGAAACTCGCCCCTACTTTGGGAACGGAAGGATATGCCAATATCGTAAAAACCGTCCGCAATGCAGACATAACATTACCGATAGTAGCCATCGGAGGAATAACAATCGACGACGTGCCAGCCATAATCCAGACGGGGGTCAATGGTATTGCCATGAGCGGTGCTATCATAAACGCTCCGGATCCTGTCGACTACACCCGTAAGGTGCTCGATACCATAATTGAAGAATCCGAAAAACACAAAACAAGATAATTTATAACACTTCCTATACATGAACGATATTCTCACCATAGGGGGAAAAGACTTCACTTCGCGTCTCTTCGTCGGGACGGGCAAGTTTTCCTCCAACCGTTTAATGCTCGAATCGATTCTCGCGTCAGAATCTGAAATGATCACTGTCGCAATGAAACGTATTGACATGCAGCATGAAGAAGACGATGACATGCTCCAGCATATAAACCGAGACAATGTGCAGTTCCTGCCAAATACGTCCGGTGTACGCACAGCCGAAGAAGCCGTGCTCGCTGCCAATCTGGCCCGCGACTGCTTTGGCACCGACTTCATAAAACTCGAGATCCACCCTGATCCCAAATATCTTCTTCCCGATCCTATCGAGACACTTAAAGCTACAGAAGAACTCGCCAGACAAGGCTTCAAGGTTTTGCCATACATACAGGCCGATCCTGTCCTGTGCAAACGCCTTGAGGAAGCCGGCACAGCAGCCGTCATGCCACTCGGTGCTCCGATAGGAACCAATAAAGGACTGAAAACAAGAGACCTTCTTGAAATCATCATTGCCGAAAGCCGTGTCCCGGTAGTGATCGATGCAGGACTCGGTGCTCCGTCACACGCTGCAGACGCAATGGAAATCGGAGCGGATGCGGTTTTGGTCAACACAGCTATCGCAGTGGCAGGCAATCCGGTAGAAATGGCCATAGCTTTCAAACTTGCCGTCGAAGCCGGACGAAAAGCATATCTTGCCGGACTTGGGACCGTCTCTTCATCAGCATCCGCGACCAGCCCGCTGACCGAATTTCTAAATCTATAAAAAAATTACATTTTTCAACCCTACAATCATACGCCAACACTAAATATGGAAATTGAAAATATTGACGTAAATTCATATCCCGGATCTGAAAAAATCTATATCAACGGAGAGATTCACCCTATAAAAGTTGCAATGCGTCGTGTGAATCTCACCCCAACCGTTAAATTGGTCAACGGAGAACGCCTTATACGCAACAACGATCCTATCTATATCTACGACACCAGCGGTGTATACACCGACCCTGAAGTAAAAATAGACATTAACTCTGGCCTGCCACGCATACGTGAACAATGGATAGCCGAGCGCAGCGACATCGAACAACTTCCATGCATCACTTCTGATTATGGACGTATGCGCGAAGCAGACAAAAGCCTTGACTCTATACGGTTCAGCCACCGACATGCTCCCCGGCGCGCGGTAGCGGGCAAGCAGATCACACAAATGGCACTTGCCCGTCAGGGAGTCATAACTCCGGAAATGGAATATGTGGCGATCCGAGAAAACAACAACGCCAAAGCACTCGGAATTGAAAGCCACATAACACCGGAATTTGTCCGAGAAGAACTCGCGAAAGGACGAGCCGTGATTCCAGCCAATATCAATCATCCGGAAGCCGAACCGATGATCATAGGCCGCAACTTCCTGGTCAAACTAAACACCAACATAGGCAACTCGGCTCTTTCGTCAGGCATAGAGGAAGAAGTCAGCAAGGCTGTATGGAGCTGCTATTGGGGAGGCGACACACTGATGGATCTTTCAACCGGTGACAATATTCACGAGACACGTGAATGGATCATCCGTAATTGCCCCGTCCCTGTAGGTACAGTTCCGGTTTATCAAGCCCTTGAAAAAGTAAACGGCAATGTTGAAGACCTCACATGGGAGATATATCGCGACACCCTTATCGAACAGGCCGAGCAGGGTGTGGATTACTTCACTATTCACGCAGGAGCTTTACGCGCCCACGCTGATATGGTGCAGGAACGTCTCACCGGCATAGTATCGCGCGGAGGCTCCATAATGACTCGATGGGCGGTAATCCATAACCAGGAAAACTTTCTCTACACACATTTTGATGAGATATGTGAAATCCTTTCCGCATACGATGTCGCAGTGTCACTTGGCGACGGACTCCGTCCTGGTTCGATACATGATGCAAACGACCGTTCACAATTCCTTGAACTCGACGTACTTGGAGAGCTTACCGAAATCGCATGGCGTCATAATGTCCAAGTGTTGATCGAAGGGCCCGGTCACGTTCCAATGCACAAAATACGTGAAAATATGGATCGCCAGCTTGACAAATGCCATGAAGCCCCATTCTATACCCTTGGCCCGCTGACAACCGATATCGCCCCTGGCTACGACCATATAACCTCTGCCATAGGAGCCGCACAGATAGCATGGATGGGCACAGCGATGATCTGTTACGTCACCCCGAAAGAACATCTCGCCCTTCCCAATCTCGAAGATGTGCGTAACGGAGTTATAACCTATAAAATCGCGGCACATGCCGCAGACCTCGCAAAAGGTCATCCGGGGGCACAGGTCAGAGACGACGCCATGAGCAAAGCCCGTTTTGAATTCCGGTGGAAGGACCAGTTCAATCTTTCGCTCGATCCAGCGCGCGCACGACAATATTACGTCGAAAGCCACAAAGACGACGACCATTTCTGCACAATGTGCGGGCCTAATTTCTGTGCTATGCGCATCACGCAACAACTTGTCGATGACTGCGCCAACTCATAGAGGCTGTTCAAAATTTAGATCAAAAATGTTTTCTGAAGAACTAAAGAAATACGATTGGGACGAGACCACCCGGTTCATAAACTCACGTACTGCAGCGAATGTAGAAACGGCACTGCGCAAAGAGCATCTCAGCGTCGAGGATTTTATGGCGTTAATATCACCCGCAGCGATACCCTATCTTGAACAGATGGCACAACTGAGCCATCGCTATACACTTGAGCGTTTCGGCAAGACGATATCCATGTATATTCCCATGTATGTATCCAACGCCTGTACGAATTCTTGTGTATACTGCGGATTCAACCATAACAATCCTCTCGAACGTGTCACTCTCGACATGGATCAGGTAAAAGCCGAATGCGAAGCTATCAGACGTTTAGGGCCGTTTGAAAATCTGCTTATCGTTTCCGGTGAATTCCCGACACTCAACGGAGTGGACTATCTCGAAAAAGTGCTCCATGTCTGTCGTCCTTATTTCAACAATCTCACTATTGAAGTGATGCCTATGAAGCGAGAAAGCTATGCACGTCTCGTTGACAGCGGACTCAACGGGGTTGTATGTTTCCAAGAGACGTATAACGAAGCCAATTATAAGAAATATCATCCGAAGGGGATGAAATCCATCTTTGATTGGCGTGTCAACGGTTTTGATCGTATGGGACAGGCTGGAGTACATAAAATCGGCATGGGTGTGCTCATCGGTCTTGAAGACTGGCGGACCGACCTCGCAATGATGGCCCGTCATCTCCGGTATCTGCGCAAAACCTATTGGCGCACCCGCTATAGCATCAACTTTCCGCGGATGTGTCCGGCTGAAGGCGGATACCAACCCAAAGTCGTTATGACCGACAAAGAACTCGCACAGGTCACATTCGCATTCCGTATTTTTGACCACGATGTCGACATTTCCTATTCCACGCGTGAAGACCCTGAGTTCCGCGCCAACATGATGAAGCTCGGTGTCACTTCTATGAGCGCCGGAAGCAAAACCGAACCGGGCGGATATTACTCCACGCCCGATGCGCTCGAGCAATTCGAAGTAGCAGATCCGCGCTCGCCACAGGCAGTGGCCTCTGACATACGCCGTTTGGGATATGAAGCCGTCTGGAAAGACTGGGACAAAATTTTTGATTAAACTTTTTCCTCTTATATACATTTATATAATAGATAAGGACGTGAGTCCTTGAAAGATGATAAACATCTTCATAATTTACTCATCTCTTAATACTATTATATTTATGAAATCATTCGGTAAAGGATTATTCTGGATAGGATTTATCATTCTTATGGGAGTAGTGATCGCATATATGATCACAATGTTCACCGGTGTAGTGGCATTTGCCTCATGGGTGACCGCTCTGACATTCTGTGGACTTATTCTGATTGGAGGATTGTTCATGCTGATCGGACGCGGATCGGAAAGGCGTGGCGAAATCAAAATCTCTGAAGTTCGCCCAATAAAAGAGCCTAACGACATAAGCAACGTCAACAACAATACATCGCCTGATTCAACAACTATCCACTAAAAAAATCCGAACATAGTCAACACACTCTTCAACTCCTGTATCCCAAATCTGCCATCACATCTATCGGCAGATTTGGGATACAGGAGTTTGTCACCTTCTACCACCGCAAGTTAATAGATGTATCAATCGTTTCCCCCGACAAACGGTCTTTGATAAGTGAGGCCTTTATAATATCTTTGCATTAAGATAATAAACAATACGCCACACTTTCAAAAAAAATGAATAGATCAATCATAATATACGCTATGGCAGCGTGTATCTGCTCATCATGTTCTTGTTCCGATTCAAAATCGACAGGGCAAAAATCATCAGACAAAATCATAACAGCCCAACTTGACACCATACGACTAAAAGACCGGACTCTGACATCAGAATTCGCGGCTACCCTGAGCGGATGCCAAACAGTGGAGATACGTCCGCAAGTGGCAGGAATGATCACCGGAATCCATATCAATGAAGGGGATGTTTTACGAAAAGGAGAAATATTATTCACTATAGATCAAACCGCATATAAAGCCGCCTATGAAAAAGCTGTGGCAAGCGTACAGAGCGCAGAGGCTGCGGTATCAAACGCAGAACTGCAGCTCAACAGTAACCAGGAACTTTATGACAACGATGTCATTTCAGAAATAGAACTCAACACATCAAAAAATGACGTAGCCAAGGCGAAAGCCGCTCTCGCATTAGCTCATGCAGAAGAACGAGAAGCTCACAACAACCTGTCACATACGGAAGTTCGATCTCCTGTCGACGGAGTTGCCTCTATGATAAACTACCGTATCGGAGCTTTGGTCAACAACACGATACAACAACCTTTGGTTACCGTATCCGACGACAGCGAGATCTACGCCTATTTTTCCATGACAGAAAGCCAGGTCCTCGACCTTACCCAAAAACACGGTTCTCTACGGCAAGCGATATCCGATATGCCAGACGTTCGTATCAGAATGATCAACGGTGATATATTCCCTGAAAACGGACGTATCGACGCTATCAGCGGGCTTATCAACGGTAGTACCGGTTCTCTTAGCGTCAGAGCGGTTTTTCCTAACGGAGCAAGGATATTACGCGACGGTGGCAGCGGTTCCGTCTTGATCCCTACAGTTCGTCACAACAGCATAGTCATTCCACAATCAGCCACATACGAACTTCAAGACCGAAAATTCGTCTATAAAGTAATAGACGGAGTTGCAAACGCTTCGGAAATACATGTTCTCGGACAAAATAACGGCAAAGAATATGTCGTTACAGACGGATTGTCGGAAGGAGATATCATAATAGCGGAAGGAGCCGGGCTCATTCGTGACGGACAGACAATCAAAGCCAAACAAAAATCCGCAGATAAAAAATAAACAGTCTCTTAACATCAGACAGACGTGAACTCCAGAATATTCATCGACCGTCCTATTTTGGCTGCGGTCATTTCAGTCTCTATAGTCATTCTTGGTGTGATAGGCCTAAGCGGTCTTCCCATCGAGCAATTTCCGGAAATAGCCCCGCCTACCGTGAGCGTTCAGGCTTCATATTCCGGAGCCAATGCAGAAACAGTACAGAAAAGTGTTGTCGTTCCTTTGGAAGAAGCCATAAACGGAGTGGAAGATATGATGTACATGGTATCAAACGCCACCAACAATGGCTCCGCAAACATCCAGATTTATTTCAAGCAAGGCACAGACGGTGACATGGCAATGGTCAATGTCCAAAACCGTATCGCATCAGCCCAAGGACTTCTCCCGGCCGAAGTCACCAAGAGCGGTGTAAACGTCCGTAAACGCCAGACAAGCAGAATCAAGACAATAGCAGTCTACAGCCCTGACAATACATTTGATGACAAGTTCATCAATAATTACATGAAAATCAATATCGAGCCCCGCCTTTCAAGAGTCTCAGGTGTAGGCGAGGTTGACATACGCGGAGCCGACTATTCACTCCGAATCTGGCTTGACCCGTCAAAAATGGCCACATACAATCTTGTGCCATCCGATATAAGCAAGGTACTGGCCGAACAAAACATAGAAGCGGCGGCAGGTACGCTTGGATCAGAATCAGACAATACATTCCGCTACGTCCTCAAATATCGTGGAAGATATGAGAATGTCTCGGACTATGAAAATATGGTGATACGCGCGATGAGCGACGGTACTATCCTTCGCTTGAAAGATGTCGCGAGAATCGAACTCGGCTCACGCGGATATGACTATATCGGAATGGTCAACGGCCATCCTGGAACCACCGCATCGATATCACAGACAGCCGGTTCAAACGCAAACGAAATAATCGAAGGAATCGACAAGGTAATAGCCGAGATTTCGGAAGACCTGCCCAAAGGTCTTGAAATTGTCGATCTGATGAGCACAAAGGACTTTCTTGATGCATCCATATCCAAAGTGTTCCGCACGCTCATAGAAGCTATAATACTTGTAATTCTTGTCGTATACATATTCCTTCAAAGTTTCCGGTCCACACTTATCCCCCTTATAGGTATCGTAGTCTCGCTTGTTGGCACTTTCGCATTTTTGTATGCTGTCGGTTTTAGCCTCAACATGATTACTCTGTTCGCCCTCGTGCTCGTCATAGGCGCAGTGGTCGATGACGCCATCGTCGTCGTAGAAGCTGTACAGGCAAAATTCGACCAAGGAGAAAAATCGCCTTACAAAGCGACAATAGACGCGATGGGAGAAATAGCCACCGCCTTAATGACAACGACATTCGTTTTTATGGCGGTATTTATCCCGGTTAGTTTCATGGGTGGAACGACAGGAGTGTTTTATCGACAGTTCGGCCTGACAATGGCTGTGGCCGTAGGTATTTCTTTGATAAATGCGATGACCCTCAGCCCGGCACTATGCGCCTTGATGCTGACTCCACACAATAAAAAGATAAACGGGAAACAAAGTCTGTCTTCAAGATTCCACGACATTTTTGAACACGCTTTTTCCTGCCTACAAAGAAAATACATCAAGGGGGTCTGTTTTATGTTTCGTAATAAGTGGCTTACAGGTATATTATTGCTAATCGCAGCTATCGGATTGGCATGGTTGCTTTCAAACACAAAAACAGGTCTCGTCCCCAGAGAAGACATGAGTTCGATAAATATCGACATCCAAACCCCTCCGGGATCAAATCTCACCCAGACAAAAAAGGTGATGGATCTTGTCGATGAAAGGATTAAAGATATCCCTCAGATCAAAGTTTACTCACGAACTACCGGCTACGGAGCTTTAAGCGGGCAGGGTGTTACATCCGGAACTTTTGACATCAGACTCAAAAACTGGGATCAGCGTACCGGAAAAGGAGATGACCTACAGTCTGTCATTGACGAGATATATCGTCGTACAAACGACATCACAACCGCGAAAATCCAGGTCTTCACGCGCGGCATGATACCTGGCTACGGTCTTTCAAACGGATTCGAAATATATGTACAAGATCAGAACGGAGGTAAAATAGAGGATCTAAAACAAGTCACATATACATTGATCGACAGCCTCAACAATCGAAAAGAAATCGCAAAGGCCTCAACCTCATTCGACACCAAATATCCTCAATATCTAATAGAGGTAGACGCAGCCTTATGCAAGAAAAACGGTGTGTCACCGTCAGATGTACTCAATGTGCTCTCCGGATACATAGGCGGCAGCTATGCTTCGAACCTCAACCGCTTCTCAAAACTTTACCGCGTAATGCTTCAGGCATCCCCTGAATTCAGACTCGACACAGAATCAATCGACAACATGTTTGTACGAAATGATATCGGAAACATGTCTCCAATAGGGCAATATCTTCGTATAACAAGAGTCTACGGTGCGCAACAGATATCACGCTTCAACTTATTCCCAGCGATACGTGTCAACGGAAATGCATCCGGTGGCTACAGTTCAGGTGAAGCAATAGAAGCGGTAAAAGAGGTGGCAGCCGAAGTCCTTCCGATCGGTTATACATTTGAATTCAGCGGTATGTCGCGCGAAGAATCAAGTTCAGGAGGAGGTGCTGTGACAATTTTCGTTATATGCATCGTGTTTATATATCTGATCCTGTGCGCACTCTACGAAAGCCTCTTCATACCAATAGCCATAATCATTTCCGTTCCTTTCGGACTCGCCGGCAGTCTGCTTTTCGCCAATCTGTCAGGACTTGAAAACAACATATATCTTCAGGTAGGTCTTCTCATGCTTATAGGTATGCTTGCAAAAACAGCCATACTGTTGACAGAGTACGCCTCCGAACGTAGACGGGAAGGATTGTCAATAGCTTCAGCTGCGATCTCTGCGGCAAAAGTGCGTCTAAGGCCGATATTGATGACATCCATGACTCTTATATTCGGTATGATACCTATGGCCTTTGCATCGGGTGTCGGAGCCAACGGCAACAAATCAATCGGAATCGGGACATGCGGTGGTATGATAATCGGGACAATAGCCCTGCTGTTTATAGTGCCAATACTGTTCGCGATCCTACAAAAAGTCCAGGAAACCATAATGCCTAAAAGAACAAGATCATGAAACCGGCCATCACTATAATCTCTCTCGGAACCATCGCATTGATAAGCTCATGTGGCACATACAAAACATATGAGCGAACAAATCCTGAAATTGTCGACAGTTTATATATCGATATACCCTCCGAGATTTCTCTATGCGGTCCGACTTCTATCTCTAAACTGTCATGGCGCGATATTTTTACAGATCCCAATCTACAGAGCCTCATCGAAACCGCGCTTGAAAACAACACAGACCTGAAAATAGCCAAACTAAGAATAGAAGCAGCGGAGGCCACATTATTGTCATCCAGGCTTGCCTTTCTCCCGTCTATATCAATCGGAGCCGAAGGCCGGCTGTCGTCATACGACGGAGCAAAACCAACCAAAACATATTCAATCGGGCCATCCGCCTCATGGGAGATCGACATATTCGGCAAGAACCTAAATCAAATGCGTGGCAAGTTGTCAGCACTCGAATATCAAAAAGCCTATTCCCAAGCTGTGACTTCAGGTTTGATCGCAAGTGTGGCGGAAAGTTATTATTCGCTACTGATGCTCGACAGGCAGCTTGCGATCAGCCGGCGGACACTTGACAACTGGGACGAAAATATCCGGACATTAAGCATCCTGAAACGGGCCGGACGATCCAACGAAGCTGCAGTACTTCAGGCAAAGGCCAACCGGATGAACGTAGAAGCCAGTATAGTCAACCTTGAGCGACGAACCGACCAACAGACCCTCGCTCTATGCAGCCTGCTCGGAGTAACGCCAAAAGAAATTGTACGTTCAACAATTTCCGCTGTAAAATTCCCTGAAGAAATGTCTATCGGGCTTCCACTTGAATTGCTCAACAACCGACCTGACGTCAGGCAAGCCGAAATGGTGTTGGCAGAAGCATATTATGCGACAAACGTAGCTCGCTCGGCATTCTATCCGTCTGTGACATTAGGCGGATCCGCCGGATGGACTAACAGCGGAGGAGGTGCGATCGCCAACCCTGGCAGCTGGCTTCTGTCAGCCATCGGGAGTCTTGTCCAACCAATATTTAACAAAGGAATCAACCATGCCAATCTGAAAATAGCCAAATCAAAACAGGAAGAAGCATTGTTGCAATTCCGTCAATCCCTCCTTGATGCCGGCATGGAAGTCAACAATGCCCTGATTTCATGGCAGAAAGCGAAAAAGAGCATTGAAGTCGACTCAAAACGTATAGCCACACTTGTCAGCGCTGTTGACAAAACAAAAATGCTTATGAAACACGGCAAAGCAAACTACCTTGAAGTCCTTACCGCGCAGCAGAATCTTTTATCGGCCGAATTGTCAGGCGCAGAAGATCTATACGATGAAATAAACAGTATAATCACTCTTTATCACGCGCTCGGAGGCGGTCGATAAATCTGTCATAATAAATACGATCGAATTTAAAACACAGCCCCGCTGTCTATTCACATAGACAGCGGGGCTTAAACTAACATCATTTCAAATATTATTATTCTACAGTAATTTTTACGAAAATCTCCCTTAATTAGCAATCTAAATCATATGCGTTCAGTAGGCAAGCACATCCCAAAGATCATGTATCCGTTTTTCCGGATCCCATTTATCATCGAAGGTCCATTTAGCTGTGACACCATAAAATTCAGGAGCTTCTTCCGAGGCTTTAAAGTTGTCAGCGATCCAGCCGGAATGCCCTCCCTCTCGCGAACAATTGTGGAAATACACCCTCTGTCCCCACGGACACGGATCCAGAACCTTGTCTGTATAGGCATAGCCTATATTCGAATCAATTATCCGTTCTGAAAATTTACAGTTAAGAAGAAAGAACTTTGCGTCATGGTGGTAACGACCTAAAGGTGCGGGACGCTTGGAGTCAAATTCAGACTCGGTTATTACAAGCTTCTTTGAACGGTCTCCGCGTCCGTCGTGCCATATAAGAGCCCGGCCGTCTCCATAAAATTTGCAGCGAGTGGCATAACACCATCCGCGAGGGCAAAGAAAATCTACCCCCGGACAACGTACATATAAATCAGCATGATAATACATGCCTCCTGCATTACGCGCCCATAATGACAGCGCATCGTTCCCGTCCGCCCATACATTACTGTTGATAACTATCGTGCGGGTCGCACGGCCGAATATAGCCATCTGGTGAGTCGTCGTGTTCTCTACGGTGGTTCCATAATTATTATATACGGTCATGCCGCTTATCACACAATCGTCAGCTCCTTCCTGAATCACGATTACACCGTTTCCTACCGGTTTACCGTTATATTGCTTTATTTTCTCCATTCCGGAACGTTCGGCTAAAACGATGACGGTGCTGTCTCTGTTCTCACCGACCAGAACGATATTGGGACGATCAATTATCACCTTCTGATTATAGACACCGTTACGTATCAAAATTTTAAACGGCTTTTCCGGATTGGCCGGAGCCTTGGATATCGCATCCTGAATAGACTCTCCAGGGTTTACCGTCATATCAAAACTCTTTAGGTCCACAAGCGGCTTTCGAAACATTTCTATGGTTCCATTCTCGTTGGCTCCTTTGGTCTCAAGACTTATTTCCACTTTATTTTCAGGATCATTTTCAGAAGCCCACTTATCATAAAGCGGATAGAGGGCCGCCGCATTATTATTAAACCAACTGTAACCGTTACGACGTTCGTATCCGATCTGCTCAAGGTGACGACGTGGGACTCCATCTCTATCACAAACATAAGGCTCACAATACTCCAAGTCATAGAACCGTGCCCAAATAGGCCCCGCACCGGCTTCTTCAACCAAACGAGTGTCAGCAGACCCCGGTTGTCCATTATAGCCGGTACGTTTTAACCTCAGACCTGTAAGTTTATATCTGTCAAACCACCGCATGGCACCATGGACTGATCGTTTAATTTTTTCATCAGGATTAGGAAGAGACATCAATAGTGAGACAATTGATGCACTTTCGCTGGAACAGAACGACGGTAATTCATATGCCCGGGCATGGGCGGGAGCAAAAGTTTCGCGGTCATGCTGTTGACACCATACCGTAGGTTTTCCGTCAACAATGATCTGAGTCGCTATTATACAATCTATGCCCTTGTCAAATGATTTTTTTAATTTCTTACGTATCAACTTGTCCGTCAAATCACCATCAAAGGGATATTCGGCCTTTATTATTTTGTCAAACAACGTAAGAGTATTGACCATGGCGTTATCATTATATGTTATATGTATCTGATAGCCCCGCATCTGCGGCCAAAATTGAGGCCAACCTCCATTTTCATATTGACCGGACAGTAAATATTCGACGCCTTTACGGAATGAGTCACGATATTTACCGTCACTGGTGGCATTATACAGACGGGCAAGATATAGCATCTGCATGGAGGTCGCATTATTGTCGGTAGTCGAATCATCACGACGGGTATACTCCGCACGCACACGTGCAATTCCATTTTCGTCAAGAGGACTGACCATATCGACATTCTTAGGCCACCCACCTGTGACTCGCTGAAAAAGGAGTAGTTGATCTCCTACTCGTCTGGCCTCATCGCTTTTGAAAAATTCAGGGTCTGTCTGGCGTAAGATATTGTTTTTTTTATGTGGCTGCCCTGTGACATTTAAAAGTGAACATAAAAGACATATAAAAAAAATTGTCCGTTTAATCATGGCTATAATTTAATATTTCTAAGGTTGATTTTATATTACAAATTTAACCACTTGCAACAAGAATTACAAAACGATATAAATAGGTATGTGCCAACTTAACGTCACTATTACATTTATTCCCCTTATTAAAATCGACAATCAAAACGAATGTATCCCAAAAGGGGATGAAAGCCTCTGCAAAGAGTCACATTCCTAAAAAAACTTAATTTTATGATATAAAAATACACCGGAAAACGCCATTTGATTTTCCGGTGTATTATTTATGAAGTATGCCTTAGAATTCCGCCTTTCCCGGTGTACGCGGGAAAGGAATCACATCACGGATATTTGTCATTCCTGTAACGAAAAGCACAAGTCGTTCAAAACCGAGACCGAAGCCGGAATGCGGCACAGTGCCAAATCTGCGAGTGTCAAGATACCACCACATATCTTTCATAGGTATATCAAGCTCCTCGATTCGCGAAAGAAGTTTGTCGTAATTTTCCTCTCGTTCCGAGCCACCAATGATCTCACCGATATGCGGGAAAAGCACATCCATCGCACGCACAGTCTTGCCATCTTCGTTTTGCTTCATATAGAAAGCCTTGATTTCCTTAGGATAATCTGTCAAGATCACAGGTTTCTTAAAATGTTCTTCTACGAGATAGCGTTCATGTTCGCTTTGGAGATCGGTGCCCCAATGAACCGGAAATTCAAATTTCTTTCCTGACTCTTCAAGTATTTTGACCCCCTCGCCATAGCTCAAGCGTACAAAGTCGTTATCGACAACGAATCTAAGACGTTCGATAAGATCCTTGTCATACATCTCCTGAAGGAATGTAATATCATCCAACGAATGTTCAAGAGCGTAATTGATACAATACTTAACGAATTCCTCGGCAAGATCCATATTGTCTGTAATGTCATAGAAAGCCATTTCCGGCTCTATCATCCAGAACTCGGACAGATGACGAGGCGTATTTGAATTTTCCGCGCGGAATGTGGGACCGAAAGTGTATATCTGTCCAAGAGCGGTAGCTCCCAACTCTCCTTCAAGCTGACCGGAAACGGTAAGCGCAGTCGGCTTACCAAAAAAGTCACGGGTATAATCCGTCTTTCCTTCTTCGTTCTTAGGAAGATCGTTGAGATCAAGTGTGGTCACTTGGAACATAGCTCCCGCACCCTCACAATCGCTCGCTGTAATCAAAGGCGTATGCAGATACTGAAATCCGCGTTCATTGAAAAATTTATGTATCGCAAAAGCAAGTGTGCTGCGAACCCTCAGAATGGCTCCGAATGTATTTGTCCGTGGGCGGAGATGCGCTATTTCACGTAAAAACTCAAGAGTATGTCCTTTTTTCTGTAATGGATAACTCTCGACATCCGCTGTACCATAGACAACCAACTCCCGAGCCTGCACCTCACATGTCTGTCCTTTACCTTGCGACTCAACAAGCATACCTTTGACGCAAATACTTGAGCCGGTGGTGACGGGTTTAAGGTCATCTTCCGAGAACTGCGCCATGTCAAACACGATCTGTATATTTTTGATTGTCGAACCGTCATTAAGTTGAACAAACTGCACATGCTTATTGCCACGGCGGGTACGGACCCAACCTTTAGCCTCGACTTCCGATCCGACCAAGGACGCGTCTTTGAGCAGGTCGACTACTTTAGTTCTTTTCATTGCAATTTAGATAATATT
Organism: uncultured Duncaniella sp.; assembly: GCA_910587515.1. GTDB lineage: Bacteria > Bacteroidota > Bacteroidia > Bacteroidales > Muribaculaceae > Duncaniella. Next base: position 20,463 of record CAJULW010000012.1, on the reverse strand, counting down.
TTGAATTTATATAGTCCCTTCAACCATTATTCGAAAGAACCCATCTTCAAGAAATTCACTTCTTCCTGCGTAAGATAACGCCAACGTCCGCGTGGAAGATTCTTTTTGGTAAGACCGGCAAAAAACACGCGATCAAGTTTAGTCACATGATAGCCAAGGCTCTCAAAAATCCTGCGGACGATACGGTTACGTCCGGAGTGAATTTCGATACCCGCCTGATTGCGATCCGTATCTGTGGCATACGATATCGCGTCGGCATGGATAGGACCATCCTCCAGTTCAATACCGTCAGCTATGCGTTGCATATCCTCTTCCGCTATATCCTTATCAGTCCAAACATGATAGATTTTTTTCTTGACAAACTTGGGGTGTGTAAGTTTCGAAGCGAGATCCCCGTCGTTTGTAAGAAGAAGGACTCCTGTCGTGTTACGGTCAAGGCGGCCGACTGGATATATACGTTCCTCACATGCTCCTTTCACAAGATCCATCACCGTAAGCCTTCCATTCGGGTCGTCACTTGTCGTAACGCAATCTTTCGGTTTATTCAGGAGTATGTAGCACTTTCTTTCAAGCGTGACAACCTTATCCTTGTATTCGACGACATCATTATGCGAAATTTTTGTGCCAAGTTCGGTAACAACAGTGCCGTTTACCTTTATGAGGCCCTGCTGTATATATTCGTCTGCTTCACGACGTGAGCACAGACCTGCATTGGCCATGAATTTGTTAAGACGAATCTGCTCATCCGGATCAGGCAACTGAATCTCATATTCCACACGTCGTGGACGGGGTGTAAAACTACGACCTCCTTGGGGCATCCCGAATTGGTTCTGATGTGCGCCTCCAGGCCTGTTAAAGCCACCTGGACGATTATTATAGCCGCCCTGCGGACGGTTGTTATAGCCTCCTTGGGGACGGTTGCCATATCCACCTTGGGGGCGATTGTTGTTATAACCACCCTGTGGACGGTTATTGTTATAGCCACCCTGCTGATAATTATTATAACCGCCTTGACGATTTTGGCCATATGATCCCTGCTGACGGTTGTTATAGCCTCCTTGGGGGCGATTGGAATATCCACCTTGTGGGCGATTGTTATTATAGCCTCCTTGAGGACGGTTATTATTGTAACGATTATATCCGCCTTGGCCATTGTTGTAACGGTTGTATCCGCCTTGACGCGGTTGATATCCGGCATTATCGCCATCCATTCCCGATTCAGTCAATCCTTCCGCACGGCTATTGATCTCTCCCTCCAATTGATGGTCAGGCTGCTGGCGTGACTGATAGTTGTTGTTATAGCGATTGTTATAACGGTTATATCCGCCTTGATTGTTGTAACGGTTGTTATATCCGCCTTGACGATTGTTGTTATATGGCCGCGGCTGATACTGTCGGTTTGCTCCGTATGAGTTATATGAGCTTTGATGACGCTCCTGAGAATCGTGATTCAGAGTTCCTTCCTGCTTGAAATCATTGTTCTCGCTACGGTTTTCGACTCCGTCCGAGCTGACGGGGCGCACACCGATACGAGGGCGTTTGCTTTTCTTTTCGTTGCTGTCCATTTCGTGAGTTCCTTTTGTTTGATAGTTTGAGATGTTTTTCTTTCTAATGCAGACCTCGCGGCTTGCTTACGGTTGGTTTCTTGTTTTTCTTTTAACGTTTCTGTTTATCTTTTATTCTGAAATGATATTGTAATTTCCTATCGTTTTTTGTGGTGTGTCAACCATTTAAGATCGATGGAACGCTTCTGCAAAAGTAGATATAATTTTCTTGTTTTCCTAATATAACTATATGTAAAAATCGGATAAAAATTTATAATCTCCAAAAGGGAAACCTCCATATTTATCATCAACTGAACACTACGGTTTTGTTATTATACATAAGTATCTTACGCTGGATATGTTTCTCTACTGCACGTGAAAGGACAATCTTCTCCAGGTCACGCCCTTTTTTGACGAGTTCATCGATCGTATCCTTATGGGTTATCCTCACCACATCTTGTTCTATGATAGGGCCGGCGTCAAGATCCGTAGTCACATAATGACTTGTAGCCCCAATCAACTTAACACCACGCTCATACGCCTGGTGATAAGGCTTCGCACCAACAAATGCAGGAAGAAAAGAATGATGGATATTGATTATACGGTTCGGGTAGCGGTTTATAAACTCTTCTGAAAGAACCTGCATATATCTGGCAAGCACTATGAAATCGATATCATAGCTGTCAAGGATATCGATTTCTCGTTTTTCCATCTCCTCTTTGTTGTCTCTCGTCAGAGGGATATGCTCAAATGGAATATTGAATTGCTCACCGGCAATCGCCAGATCGGGATGGTTGCTTATTATCACCGGAATATCCACGTCCCATTCTCCTGCCATATGTCTGGCCAACATATCATACAGGCAATGCGACATTTTACTTACAAATATAGCCATACGCTGACGACGGCTTGAAAAACTTATCCTGTATGTCAGATCGTAACGAGTGGCATAAAGCGTGTTGAAATATTCATTGATCTTTTCGGTCGGAATCATGAAGTCCTCAAGTTCCCATTCCACCCGCATATAGAATATCCTGTTTATACGGTCCACATATTGGTCAAGGTAAATTATATTTCCACGGTTCGTAGTGATGAATTCTGTTATAACAGCTATGATCCCCGGCTGATCCGGACAATGCATCCGCAAAATTGCGGTTGGTCTCTTCCTATTATCCACTTTCATTATGACTATGTTTTAGTTTTCGCAAAATTAATGAATTTTCCGACATTTAAGCTATTTTTACAGATTTATGGATACAGTAGCCCATCCAATACAGATCAACATGTTTGTCACAAACAATCCATACATCTCATATCAAATAAAACCTCAAAGGAACGGATCTGTCAAGCCATCCCTTTGAGGTTATATTCAATTAAATATCCGAAATAACGTCTTATTTTTTAAGAGCCAGAATAAGAGCCGAACATGGAGCCACATCAACCTTACCGCCTGACGAAACGCCCATACCAGAAGCATTTATCTTCCCGTCATTAGCGATTACCGTCCATTGACCTTTAGGAATTTTCACAGTCCGTGCCCGGTCTGATCCATTGAAGATCAGTTTTATCTCTTTCCATTCATCACCGTTGGCATTGTCCACAATAGAATATGATATCAGATTCGGTTCCTTGACATTATCAAATTTCAAATGTTTGGCAACTTGTTCGGCAGTTGTCATACGAAATGCAGGGTGATTTTTACGTAATCTGATCAGTTCGCGGTAATACTCAAACTGCTCTTTATTATAATTTTTTAAACTCCAGTCGATAGCATTTATCGAATCCGGTGACTTATATGAGTTATGGATTCCTTTCTTGTCACGAAAAATTTCTTCTCCGGCAAAAATGAAAGGAGTACCCTGTGAGGTCAACACTATGGTCTGAGCAAGGCGCGCAGCACGCTGCCGCTCTTTCTCACTCGCGTCTGGCATCGATTTCCGGAGTTTATCGGTAAGCATCAGATCGTCATGGCATGATACATAATTGATAACTTGAGTTGGAGCCGAAGCATAGGCGAATTTTGAATTATTGCCCTTGGAATAATCAATCTGCGGATGAGCCGTGGCACCTACAATACCGATTTTGACAGTTTCCTCCAATCCAGGCTTACCTGTCGCGAACCCCCTGTCCGAAGCATCCGTATAATGGCCTTTTATAGCATCGCGTATATCATCACTGAACACTGCGATCTGAGGCATTTTCGAGACATTCTCTTTCAACGCCCGCTGTTCAACCGGCAATGGAGAGTCTCCGGCTGTCCACCCTTCACCGTAGATGAATATGTCAGGATTTATTTCCTTAAGAGCTTTGGCCACCAGGTTCATGGTTTCGATATCGTGAATAGCCATCAGATCAAAACGAAAACCGTCGATATGATATTCTTCAGCCCAATATCTGACAGAATTAATTATAAAATCACGCATCTGTTGTCTTTCAGAAGCAGTCTCGTTGCCACAACCCGAAGCGTCACTATAGCTTCCGTCCGGACGATGACGATAATAATACCCCGGAGCCGTCAATGAAAAATTCGAATCGTCGTTATTTGCGGTATGATTGTAAACAACATCCATTATAACACCGATCCCGTTATCATGAAGGTTCTTGACCATCTCTTTCATCTCTTTCACCCTGACTGACGGGTCTGACGGATTTGTAGAATACGATCCTTCAGGAGCGTTGTAATTAAAAGGATCGTAACCCCAATTATACCCGTTTGACGCAAGATTTGATTCATCAACGCTATTATAGTCGTAAGATGGAAGAATATGGACATGTGTCACCCCGAGTTCCTTAAGGTGGCTGATTCCCGTGGATTCACCCATGCCATTATTTGTCGACGGCTCAGTCAATGCCAGAAACTTGCCTTTATTTACTATCCCGGAGCTCGGATGCTGCGAAAAATCGCGATGATGCATCTCATATATGACCGCATCGTTTATATGATCGATCTTTGGCCCCCTATCTTTATCCCACCCCGAAGGGTTCGTTGTTGCAAAGTCAATTATGGCCGCGCGTTCTCCGTTGGTGCCAACAGCTTTCGCCCATACACCCGGTGTTTCTGCAAGCCATTTTCCTCTATCAAGAATTGAAAATGTATAAAACGAGCCATAAAGTTTCTCCGGGACACTCGCTATCCAGGTTCCATCGATGCTTTTGGTCATTTCGATGGTGTCTACAGCCGCTGTATTACGATCTGAAGGATACAGCATTACACGGGCGCCATCGGCTGCCGGGGACCATAGCCGCCAATGCGTGCCCTTTTCATCAACAGTCAGTTCAAGATCATTTCCATCGTAAGCCGGATAGTGTTCATAAACGGTCTCCTGGTGTTTAGCCGAAGCGGAAAAAGCCGCGCCAAGAGCAAGCATCGTTACAATAAATGGTCGTTGTTTCATGCGATTAGTTATTAATAAATGAAAAGAATCGGGAGCCGAGACTCCCGATGTAAGTATGAAATATAGTATGTCTGATATATAATTCTAATCGACTTCGATCACAAGGAAGTTGGAGAGCTGCCAGAATTTTGCCGGATCTGTGATCATTATGACTTTCTGTCCGTTCTGATCTACGATCTTATAAGAATCGGTAGGCTGCGATGTCATGACTTTAGCTTTCTTGCTATGTGTCTGAATCTGATTCAGAGAGCGTTTGTCGGCTGTGGTAAAATAGCTCATATCGAAATCGCCTTTCATCACCTTTGTCTTACGCAGGAATCCGGATTCAAGAATTTTCTTTTCTTTCAGTTCCTTGTTTGTCCCGATGGCATAGTAGCATGCATTGAGTTCGTTTGTTGCTTCGGTGGCAGCTTGTTCAGCAGCCTCTTTTCGCTCGCGCTCCGCTGTAAGACCCGTACTAAGCGAATCGACGCTCGTGTTTAGAGTGTTGACTTGTGTATTAAGTTCCTCAATACGAATATTCGCGCTTGCAAGCTGATTGGTCAGCGTAGCGATTTCTGTTTGCTGTTCTGCGATCTGAGCCTTCAGATTGGAAATCGTGCGTTTCAGCGTTGAATTTTCACCACCGCCATTTGCAAGTTTTTTCTCGAGCTCTTCAAGACGCTCCCGACGCTCCTGTAGGGCTTTCTGGATAGCGATCATATCGTTCTTTATCTGTTCTTTACGGGAGGACGATTCTCCAAGCGAACCGGGAGTGGATATGATTTTTTCCAAATCCTTGATCTGACTCATTCCGTCGGAAATATCATTTACAAGCACTAAAAGACTATCTTGTGTAGCAAGAGTCTCTCGAAGATCACCTTTAAGCTGTTCGTTCTGAGCTTCAGCCTCACGGAGCTTACCGCCGTTGCAAGCACTGAGAATCGCAGTAGCAATGACTGCAAGAGTTACAATCTTCTTCATAAAAATCTAGTTGAAAGTGAGTTTTTTAGCTTTATTATACAGAGGCATCCGGATGCCTCTGGTCTTTGTATTTGTTTTTATGTTCCTTATGTGTCACATCTTCCTGTGGAGCTATAATTATAACAATCTCTCCCTTCGGAATGTTTTCAGAAAAATATGATAACAACTCTCCAAGTGTTCCGTTTACTGTCGAGTTGTGGATTTTTGAAATTTCACGTGATACTGAAGCTTCTCTATCAGCCCCACAAACTTCCGACAACTGCTCAAGAGTTTTCAGCAACCGCAAAGGTGACTCATATATTATAGATGTACAGTCGTTGGCGGCAATTTTTCCCAAACGTGTCTGACGACCTTTTTTCTGAGGGAGAAAACCCTCAAACACAAAACGATCCATCGGCAATCCGGAGTTGACAAGAGCCGGAACAAATGCTGTGGCTCCGGGAAGTGTCTCTACCTCTATCCCTGCCCTTCGGCACTCCCGCGCAAGTAAAAATCCTGGATCACTTATCCCTGGAGTCCCGGCGTCAGATATCAAGGCTATGATCTCTCCTCCTGAGAGTTGCTCCATTATAGGGCGAACTGTCGCATGTTCATTAAACTTATGATGGCTTGAACAAGGGGTGGTGATACCGAAATGACGCAACAATACTGACGATGTACGCGTATCCTCAGCGTATATTCGGTTGCAGGCTTTCAATACTTCGACCGCACGAGGTGTCATATCACCCATATTCCCCACCGGAGTCGGGACTATATACAGTTTACCCATAAAAACATATCTTAAAAGTGTTTTGCCACAATTGACATAAACTCTTTTACCTCTTCATTTTCCGGATCCCAACAAAGGTCATTGTAGAAATAATCCTCAGCTTCGTCCATTCCTGACATTCCTCCGATGACCTCAAGAGTTTCCTTAAATTCCAAATCGGAATTTCTGAACAAATCACGACAAAAACGGAATTTATCGTTAAGCGTAAACGCTTTCGAAATATCCGAAGCTCTGTCGCGCGCAAGCTTCTCGTCAAGAGTGATAGACGACATCTCGCCCGCATCTTCGATTTCTTCAATCAGCGCGCTATCAGCAACCTGTTCAGCCTCAGAAGTTATCACCGGTTCGGTACATGGCTCCGCTATAGAAGAGGATATCTCTGAGATCGATACTGACTTATCGGAACAAACCTTTACTCCATCCAACAAATCCGACACCTTACGAGCAAGAAGTTCGCTCATCTCAGGAGCGGCTTCCTCACCGCGATTTATATGCAATAAAAGCAATCCCTCTATCTCATAAGCCAAATTCAACAGGCTCGTCATATCGTTCTTCATCTGATAAATTTATGTCTTCGTTCTCTGTTTCGGATTGCAAACTTACATCAAATTTTTCTAATAACAATCGCTCTATGTCTTTTTTTAACGCTGCCCGTCCACAGCGAAAATTATTAACGATAAAGACCATTATATGCGTTGGCACACCATCTTCATCAAATAAATATCCTGCATAACTTTGCACTCCACGCATCGAACCTGTCTTCATAGCCACACGTCCCTCGAGCTCTGTGCCAACCAAAAAATTTCGCATCGTCCCATCATATCCGGCCTTTGGGAAAAGAGACGTGAAATCATTTGCGAATGGATCGGTCATCATATACTGATAGACATCTGCAAGGAATCTTGCAGTCAGTCGATTGTCTCTGGAAAGACCGCTGCCATCCTTTATTTCTATCCCATGGGCACTTATTCCGGCCATAGACCACACGGCAAGCTCTTCTTTTATCGCATCATGGCGTGTAGCTCCAGGCCTTATGGCTCTCAACATACCTTCCGCCATCAAGTTGTCCGAACGAAACATCAGACTACGCATAATATCTTCAAATATCGGTGATTTATGATTGTAGACAGTAAATGTCTCACAACCTGTATCAACCTTTTCATTACGGACACTAATACCATTACGGCCAAGTGCTGTAATAATTTCATGTCTCATAACTTTCGAAGGGAATGGCATTGAAAACTCATCGCTGAACCCACGTCGGGCATTACCGTTTATAATAAGAACTTCGGAGCCATCTTTCCGGTCAATCTTCAGTCTGCGGCTTTTACGGTTCAACTGGCTGAATTTCAAATCAGGCACAAAAGGTTCTGTTTCTTTTGAAGGAAGACGCAATATGAACCTATTGTCGCGAAAATTCGCCCCTTGCAGACGGGCTCCGTATGGCCAAGGTATGTCCTCGTCCATCCATCCCTGAGGCGTAGTAGCATCAATAAACTCCATATCATCAACAATCACATCACCACGGACAACTGAAACATCCATACGTTTGAGATTTGAGACAATGCTATCTACAAATCCCTGAGAATCGTATAAATAACGTGATTCAATGGTTGGATCGCCACAAACTTTTACAATCAGGTTACCATCGAGCACACTATCCTTAATTTCTCCATCCGAGATTACCGGTGTGGAAAAACGCTCGCTACCATCAGCAAGATTCAACATCGATGCGACAGTCACTGTTTTCATGACAGACGCGGGAATCAGAGATTTGTCGATATTCGATGAAACAATATCCACACCAAAACGAACATCACGGATCAATACCGCTGTACGCAACGTATCAATTCCCTGCAATTGCAGCGGGAACGCAAATAAGGACTGACCAATCAGTCCTAACATAAATACAAGAATAATTTTTAAACCTTTACTATAAACCATTTCCTTGAATCTCCGCTACATGTTGATCTGTAAATGATCCATCATTACATGACAAAACGGACGCTCGCCCACTTGTCGAAAACCAAGATTTTCATAAAGCCTTCTCGCCATTATATTATCTTTGTCGACAAGCAGGCCTACCGGTTTGCCTACCGCGGAAGCCTTATCAACCGTAGCCTTGATCAAAGCGGACGCAATACCCTTTCCACGATATTCCGGAAGGACAGCCAATGTGTCTATATAGAATTCACAGCAATCCGTCTCATCCTCCACCCCATCCATTTTTATCCCCAATTCCTTTTCGACATTTATAAAAAATGCCGCTCTAAGCTCGTGGAGCATAGCTCCGTCGTATGACACACATACACCAACAGCTTTGCCATCATCTCCAATGGCGGTCAACGAATTTCTATAACTGTATTGGCTATCATCCATCTCGGCAAGAATTACAAATAGCCGCTCTACATCTGAAAGCGTGTGGTTATCTCCGGCAAGTGACTGACAAATGTCATCTCCGACAGCCTCCATTATCGAACGCGCTATCAGCGGTGCGTCGCATTTTCGGGAATCGATTATCTGTATTTCCATATTTATTTTCTATAGGTTATAATTTTATGACTATCTATCAATTCCACTGATGTGACAACGCTTGCTCCGGGCAACTCAGGCGCAGGAATATTTCCACATGTTTTTTTGTCTGACACCTCAACTCTGATTTCATCCCAAAAGCCTGTTTTTATAAAAGATTTGTGTATTTCAGCTCCGCCCTCAACCAAAACAGACGTGACTCCTCTCCTGTATAACTCATCAACAACCTCACGGATCGTTGATGTCTTTCGAAGTACAAGAGGCTTATCTCCATTAAAGATAATTGCATCGGAAGAAACACGGTTTCTCCTATCAAGCACTACTTTCAACGGTGAGCGACCGGCATAAAATCTTGTCGTCAGCGATGGATTGTCAGCGAGCACGGTTCCGCTACCCACAAGGATGGCGTCATGTGTGGCTCTCAATTTATGAACCGATGTCAATGTCAAAGGGGTGGATATATCACCGTCTATAAATCCGTCGGCACTTTGTGCCCATTTTAAAGTTATATAAGGCCGCTGGCACTCACACGCTGTGATGAATTTACGATTCAATTCACGACATTCCTTTTCAAGGACTCCAGTCGAAACCTCCACACCCGACTCTACCAGACGCGCTACCCCTCTTCCGGCCACTTTCGCAAAAGGATCCAGACATCCGATCACTACACGTGGAATACCTGAATTTACAATCAACTCCGCACAAGGGGGTGTTTTACCATAATGGGAACAAGGCTCAAGCGTAACATACATCGCAGAATCACGAAGCATATCCTTGTTCTTCACAGAGGCGATGGCATTGACCTCGGCATGTCCCTCGCCACATCTGCGATGCCAGCCTTCACCTATTATAATTCCTTCCGAAGAAACTATCACGGCTCCAACCATCGGATTAGGCGATGCGTCAAGCTCTCCATTACGCGCCAAATCAAGAGCCCTACGCATATACATCTTATCAATATTCATCATGCCCATATTATAAATTTAATAAAGTGTCATCTAATCAAGGATCGACCCAATCACCGTTATCCTTGATAAGGGATATAAGCCTTTCGATAGCATTTTCAGCCGGAATATTTTTTTCTATACACTCCTTGCCTTTATAAAGACTGATTTTCCCTATTCCAGCGCCAACATAACCGTAGTCCGCGTCAGCCATTTCGCCAGGACCGTTCACAATACAACCCATTACGCCAATTTTAAGCCCTTTGAGATGAGATGTGGACGCTTTTATGTCTGCCAATGTAGACTGTAAATCATACAGCGTACGGCCGCACCCCGGGCATGATATATATTCCGTCTTAGATATACGCAGGCGTGTCGCCTGTAATATATTCAGTGAAAGTCCTACAAGACGTTCCTTGTCAATTCCTTCAGCCTCTATCCATATCCCGTCAGAAAAACCGGACAAAAGTAATGATCCTAATTCGATAGAAGCGGTAACTGTCATTTTCTCATCGCTCAAACCAGAATAATCACGACGGATAATAACTGGATTTAACAAACCCATACCCGAAAGCTTCATCATAAATGCCTTAAGGTGACATAATGCATTAGGTGCTTCCGAACTTAAAACCACTATCCGAGACTGATTTCCCCTGAGGCTCCGGACAACTTCATCAGATAAACCGTCTTCTGCCATTACAAACACAGCATCGTCCAATACAGAGGCTTCGATATCAAGCCCGACAACCTGAGGTAATTTACCGCACCATAAACTATCGCGCCTATAACCTTTCAGATACATCTCATTATCGCAATCAATACCTGTCTCAGCAACCATAGGTCCTTGACTCAGGCTATCAATAAACGAAATGATAGAACGCGCTACCGGGATTTCACATTCAGGTTCTTCACTCAATGAGACTCGTATGGTATCACCGATTCCGTCAGCAAGAAGACTGCCTATGCCTACCGCTGATTTTATCCGACCGTCTTCCGCATCTCCCGCCTCTGTGACTCCCAAATGAAGAGGAAAATGCATATCCTCTTTATCCATCGCAGCAACAAGGCATCTGACAGTTTCTACCATAACCGTTACATTTGAGGCTTTTATGGATATGACGACGTCCCTGAAGCTATGTTTCAGACAAACACGCAAAAATTCCATAGCACTCTCCACCATTCCAGCCGGGGTGTCTCCATAACGGCTCATGATGCGGTCAGACAGCGAACCATGATTTACACCTATACGCAAAGCGGTTTTATGCCTGCGACAAATATCAAGCAACGGGACTAACGCATCTTCAATTTTTTTTATTTCAGCTTCGTACTCGGCATCTGTGTATTCAATTTTCTTAAACACCCTGCCAGGGTCAACAAAATTACCTGGATTTATACGCACTTTTTCAACCCTTGAGGCCGCAGCAAAAGCCGCTTTCGGATTAAAATGGATATCCGCAACCAAAGGCACTTCAAATCCTTGCAATCTTAAACGCTGTGATATATCCGACAGATTCTCTGCCTCCCTGACACCTTGAGCCGTAAGGCGCACAATCTCACCCCCCGCCTCTACAATGCGTTTAATCTGCACGACAGATCCTTCGCTATCCATAGTGCTTGTTGAGGTCATCGACTGGATACGGATTGGATTGTCACCACCTATTCCAATGCCTCCAACATTCACCTGCCAGCTTTTACGACGGTTATAATTAAAATCCACAATGCTTTTATGAACCTTGTTCATTTTCTATTCGTATCAGTCGACCTTGAAGTCATATTTAAGCTCTTTGAGTTCCTTGTTGGCATCCACGATTTTACGGGAAAGCGTTGAACGATAGCCCTCATAACGTTCAGCAAGAGCCGGATCACTGAGCGCGAGAATCTGCACAGCCATTATAGCAGCATTCATCCCCGCATTTATGCCGACAGTAGCAACCGATATTCCCGGAGGCATCTGAACGATCGAATAAAGCGCATCCATTCCACTCAAAGTAGAGTTAATTGGAATACCGATCACAGGAACAGGGGTCATGGCGGCTATTACCCCTGGTAAGGCCGCTGCCATTCCGGCCGCCGCTATTATAACTTTGATCCCACGGTCACTCGCGCCTCTGGCAAATTCTTCGACCTCGGCCGGTGTTCTGTGCGCAGAAAGAGCGTTCATTTCAAACGGCACTTCCATCTGATTAAGAAAATCAGCGGCTTTTTTAAGTATAGGAAGGTCACTGGTGCTTCCCATTATTATACTCACAATCGGTTTCATGGTTTATATAATTAAATTCTAAAATATCAACATAAATAAAGCATATTCATCACATATGCCAATTTCATATCATTGACAACAGATATACACAAAAAAAACCATTCATACATCCCGCAATTACCTGCCACAATGTATGACGTTCAAGATATATCCTGGCCGTCATAACCAAACCAGCGGATATGACGACAACAGACAGCCAAATATTCATATTATACAACGCATAGTGCGAAGACACTACTCTAAAAACCAAGGCTACCAAACCGCCCATAGCAGCAGCGTGAGCGCTTATCTTCCACCACTTGTTGACTACGACATTAATTATCGTGGCAACGGACGCACCAGCAAAAAACATAGGCAACCATAAGGGGGCATTGGCTTTATAGAAAAAAAATCCACATCCGACATAGCACAAAACCACTATTCCGTACGGGATAAATCGTTCTTTACGATCATTCAAACCGGGATCACTTATCACTCCCGAACGGAAAAGCGCGATAATCGCAGATACAGGGACAAGTCCCGTGATAACAAATGTAATCCCGATAGCTGTCCACAATAAATTTATAGGCAGATAATTAAGTATCGTAAGAAATGAAGCGAACAACATCCCATAGGTCGGCACTAATAATGGAGAGAACAATGCCGAAAGTATTTCACATATTTTCTTCATATTTATATAACAAAAAAATGTACCGTAAAAGTGTCCTGATAAAATACTTTATTTTCAAATTTCCTTTCGCATGCGTGCTATCGGAAATCCAAGTTTTTCACGATATTTAGTCACGGTCCGTCGCGCAATTTCATAACCACGTTCTACAAGCCGGGTCATAATGGCATCATCGCTAAGAGGGCTATGAGGATCCTCACTTTCTATCAATTGACGAATAACCGCAAATATCTCGCGTGAAGAAGTTTCATCCTCTCCACCGACATTCTCATTAAAAAAGAATTTCAACGGATATATCCCGATCGGAGTTGACACGTATTTTCCAGATGTAGCACGAGATATAACAGAGATATCATAACCTGTATCCTTGGCTATATCTTTAAGTATCATAGGACGGAGATGTGTCTCATCTTCGCTGACAAAAAAATCATGTTGATATTTTACGATAGAAGACATCACTTTGTATAAGGTCTGTTGCCTCAACTTCAACAATTCTATAAAATCCGCAGCCTCATCCATTTTACGACTTATAAACAGCCTGGTTTCCCGCTGCTTAGCCGAACTGGTATCATTTATGAAAGACCCTCCATCACTGACAAAGCTTTTTTCAATCTCCAAGTCTGGAATATTATTGACGAGTGTCAACGTCACCGTGTCTCCGTCAACATCGACATTGAAGTCCGGAATTATATGGCGGCTCTTGTCGTCAGCCTCGCTTTCGCCCACTCCCCCTCCTGGTTTCGGATTGAGTGAACGTATGATGTCAATCGCTTTTTGCAATCGCTCTTTGTCTATACCAAGATTACCGGCAAGCCTGTCAAAATGCTTGAGAGCGAACAAATCAAAGTAATGCTCCACAATCTCAAGCGCGATATCATTCTCGGGAGATGACTGCAAACGGTGCAGCTGCAATGCAAGACAATCACGAAGATCGTATGCGCACACTCCGGCCGGATCAAGTTTTCTGATTCGATTGATTATGGCTTTCAGCTGTTCCATCGACAATTCGATTCCGACATTTATAGCAAGGTCTTCGAGAATCTGTGTCAATGAACGCGTCAGATAACCATTATTGTCAATGTTACCTATCACATAACGGGCAACCTTCAATTCGTCTTCACTTATATCAGTCTCAGACAATTGAGAATACAGCCATTCACCAAGAGAATCCTCATCCGCAACAGCAATAGGCTCGTAATATGTACTATCACCTGAATAATTCTTAGCGTCAAGACGGTATGACGGTATATCATCCTCATTTTTATAATCGGCCATCTGCATTTCTTCCGCACTCTCGCCATATAGGTCTTCAACATCCGAACCATCCTGTCTGTCAGCTATTTCAAGGGCTGGATTATCGTCAAGCTCGCGTCTGACCTCCTCTTCAGCCTCCGGACCTGTCATTTCAAGCATACGGACAAAGCGCATCTGCAAAGGAGAAAGCCTTTGCTGCATCTTTTGAGACAATGACAATCTGATCGATTCTTTCATGACTTACAATCAAAACGGACGAGTGAATACACAGATCCCGAATAATTTATTTTTAAAGTTCGATCAAAGAGTCATATAGAAAATCTTTGCTCGCTATCTGACCGATGACCGAATCCCATTGCATGGGACTAATACCATTGCCAGGACGTTTCACAGTAATATTATCTTCTGTAAACCGTTCTCCTTTGCAAATATTACGTGAAGCGACAATGCTTTTTCGTGCTACCTCTATATTTGAACGTTCGCATTCCGTGACAGTCTTGATATTGCTGCCCAACGCCTTTTCGATATTCCTGACAGCCTTCACCATCTCTGACAACTCGTCAGGTTCAAGCGATGCGCGATGATCCGGCCCAGGCAGCGTCTTATCAAGAGTGAAATGTTTTTCTATAATTTTTGCACCAAGAGCGGCAGCGGCTATCGGGACCTCTATGCCGAGAGTATGGTCACTGTATCCTACTCCCCCCGTTTTCAACTTTTTAAGGCTATCCATAGCCTTTAGATTAACATATTCGAATGGGGTGGGATACTGTGTGGTGCAGTGCAGCAAATATATATCTTCTCTCTCTATGCCTCCTTCAACCAAGACATCCACCGCTTGTTCAATCTCAATTATAGTCGACATTCCTGTGGAGAGTATAACTTTGCCTCCAATTGATGCTATTTTACGAAGATATGGCAGATTGGTGATCTCTCCAGATGGTATTTTCCAATAATCCATCGCAAGAGGGATTAAAGATTCTATGCTTACAAGATCAAAAGGCGTGCTCATAAAACCGATCCCATGCTGACGACAAAGTTCCGCCAGTTCCGGATATGCGGATAAAGGAAGATGTATAGCCTTGCACATATCCAACTGGGATTCTTGTTCTCCTGTTGTCTCTTTCTGATATGACGCTTTAGGCGCTATAGAAGAAATCACAAGTTCAGGCACTGCAGTCTGAAATTTAACATAGTCAGCACCGGCTTTCGCTGCTTCTATCACCATCTTACGGGCCATTTCCATAGACGCATTGTGATTGACCCCTGCCTCAGCTATAATTATTATCCTTTCGGATTCAGTATTCATCAAGCTTTTTTATTTAATTATACATCTATCTGGTATCTGGGCTTAAACACCAAACACCGCTTCTTCAAAATAGCGGCAAATCATGATTCCCGGCTTTATCATTACATTCTTTTTTAATGGAAGCCCTTTGGCTTCGGAGAGAATCATCTCCGGGATATCCGCACCTGCATGTATCGAGCAGACAACGCCTCCACCCAAGCGTGGATTTATCTCCATCAACATCAATTGATTGGTTTCCCTATCTCTTAAGTATTGGAGTGTGACCGCACCTCTCAACGAAAGCTTATCTATCGCTTTTATAGCGGCTTCCATAATGTCAGGGTCGTCTACAGTCACAGTACGTGCAACTTCTCCTCCGACAACTTCAAGACGCAATCTCGGGCTGACACACAACTTCTCGCCTTTTCTCGATATATAGCAGTCTACTGTAAATTCATCCTTATCCGGGTAATAAGTCTGCAAAAGATAATCATCAACATTCTTCATTATCCGACGGAACGAGCTTATACTGTCAACAATTTCTATTCCCTTTGACGCAGATCCACAACGAGGTTTGGCTATCAAGGGAAAGACTGGCTTCCCTCCGCTATATGTAGCGGGAATGTCAAGCCCGGCAGATTCAAAAGCTCGGGCGGACAATACCTTATCGAAAAGGATATCCGCCTTCCCGGCATTCATCACCGGAGCCCATACATCCCTATATGTAGCGATATAAGCACCGGCCACACTGATCGCACCGTCTACAAACGGAATCATAATATCTATGTCGTGGGCTTCGACCACAAGATGAAGATGTTCAAGAATATCATGAGATTTCCAGCGTCTGCCAACAACTATTCCACCAATAATTGAGATCGGCACATCCGGCTCAAGCTCATAGCTGAACAATCTTACATCCATCCCGAGTTTCCTTCCGGCCTCGATAAGTTTGCGCCCAAACGAGACTCTCTTCGCTCCCCCAAGAAAGAGGACATTGACCTGCTGTTCTGTTTTCGACATCATCAAACGTTATATATCCCTGATTTATATCCTGAAAGGTTGTCTTTATCAGAAAACCAGCCGATGGTCTCGCATAGACCTCTCTCAAGTGAATAGCGTGGTCGCCAATCAGTAAGAGAAGTAATCAGTCGATTGTCTCCGCATAATCTAAACACTTCGCTGCCAGAAGGACGTATACGTTCCGGATCCACGATATAATTTACATCCACACCCATTAAACGGGCTATAGTATCCAATGTATCCCGCATACTCACCTCTGTCCCGGTCGCGATATTTATTTCCCTTCCTTCTATACCTGCGGTTTGTCCAAGCGCGATAAAACCGGCTGCCGTATCTTTAACATAATTAAAATCACGGGTTGGTGTCAAATCTCCCACCTTAATCTCTCTCATCCCTGAAGCGATTTGAGTAATTATTGTGGGAATTATCGCCCTCGCACTTTGGCGGGGACCGTAAGTATTAAAAGGACGCGCAATAACCACAGGCAATCCAAAGGCATTATAGAAACTCAACGCTATGGCATCAGCACCTATTTTGGTAGCACTATAAGGAGATTGTGGCTGCCGCGGATGTATTTCATCAATAGGAACATATTTCGCTGTTCCATAAACTTCGCTCGTCGAAGTAACAACAATACGGCTGACACCACAATCGCGTGCCGCCTGGCACATGTTCAAAGTTCCCTTTATATTTGTGTCCACATAACTATCCGGAGCCACGTAGCTATATGGAATAGCGATCAACGCGGCAAGATGATAGACTACATCGCATCCTTCTGTTATATGACGACATAAATTCGGATCTCTTACGTCTCCAGTAACAATTTCAAGTCTTTTATGATTTATATTTTCAAGCCATCCCCAATTGTTAAATGAGTTATATTGGCATAAAGCCCTGACTGAGTATCCTTCTTCAAGAAGAGCTTCCGTAAGATGTGAACCTATAAAACCATCGGCTCCTGTTACGAGAACTTTCCCTTTGTTATTATCCATATTACATATTGTTTTTAACAGCGGTGAGACAAATAGCCATATCCCTAATAAGGCCTTTTGAGATGATATGTATACTCGATTCCGTTTGAGATTTGAGATAAAATCATATACCTGTCCTTCATTTTATCTATATGTAAACGCGTTATGCCACCGGAATTCAGATGGAGAGCAACCGGAGGTGTATACATTCCCATATTATCCTCGATATCGTCATGATAACTAAATTCAAGTTCAAGTATGTCTCCATCCTCCAACCATGATCCAAAACTATTTTCCACATGATGGTGAACATACACAGTGTTTATCCTTATTATTTTACCATGAAATGCCCATGTATATAACACGACTTCATTACCTGAATCATAAATAGGCATTTCAATGCCATCAGCCGTAAGTTTGTCGAGACGCCATTCACCAAAATAGTCACCTATGTCACCATTATTACGGGTACAACCACTCAAGACAAAAATTATTGTTATAACAAAGGATGTATAATATGATTTTTTCAAATTCATTGACGATATATTTATAGATTCAACAACCCTGTATAGCGAAGGCCTACCATAGCCCCGAATGAGTTTTCAGGCATTGACCCTCTATTTAATTCCAGGCTGGCATTAATACTCAGTCCATCAATCCTGACAGGACGCCATGAAGCCTCCATCATGATAGCCGTAAGATCCAATGGACGCGGAAGCATCATTTTTGATGTTCCCCACGCTTTTCTATAACCACCTTTCAAACGATAATCAATCCGAGGGGTGATATATCCTTCAATTCCTATATGAAATCCTCGCATCACGTTTCCGATATAATGTGGATAACCGTCACGGTTATAAACCGGAGCCATCATTGCCGGAGAACCAAGCGATTGCCCGAAATACGACCATGAACCGTATATTGCGTTATTATAATAATCATCGGCCCCCGAGACATGATCCGGGATCGTTGTCCCTGGAAAATCACCAGGAGCAAAATGTATCGGGCCACTGTGATTTGTAAATTCAAGAAACTCAACCAAAGCACCACTTATCAGACATGCCTTCGAAGACCTGTAGCCAATCCCCCATAGACCGTCCCATCCGTTAAGCTTACCTATACCCGAACCATCTTCCCAAAGCCATGATGCATATGCAGAAATTTCACTTCCGTTTTTCAAACGGTAACGAGCCTTGATATCCCAGGAACCGACATGATTACCGGCATAAAAACCTTCTTCACCATCATTGATAGGGATAAGCATTTTAAAAAAACCTTTTATCCCTGAAATATTTTTCTGAGACTTGGCAAGCTCTCCTTTAAAATAAAAATCGGTCGTTCCCCCAAACACAGCAGCCGCCTGCATTCCAAACGTCACCGATAAAGGCCTTGATGGTTTAGTCCGAAAATAACATCGTTTATAATTATATAATAAGTCACGTCTGATAGTGCCATTGTAATAATTGAAATGATCTTTCCACCATCCATCGTCAATCATACGTCCATATCCGATCTCTCCTTGGATCTGGACCCAACCTTTTGTGAATGGGATATCCTGAAAATCAATAAAACCAGCCCTCACCTCCGGTATCGGCCTTGTATTACCGCTTTCAACCAAATCACCACTCGTCAAACTCTGATCAAGAATAGCGGAGCCATGCTCCTTCATCCCAACAGATATAAAAACAGATCTATATTTAATGTCGCCATATAGTTGCTGAATCCATACCGATGAGGGGCGTTCAGAATGCGAACCCCATTTCATATCCACCGGATTATATTTTTCATAATCCACCGCAGAAGCATATCCTCCTATTATATCAACACCAAAACCATAAGAAAAACGCTTGTCAATATCTACAGGACGCCATAATTTGGCCTCTATCTGCGCATTGTCAGCTTGAGTGAAACGTCCGTGGCGCAAAGATGACTGATAATAAGGAGCAAAATCCCCGTTTCCACTTCCAACCGTAAACAAAGACTCATAATTCAGCGGATACTCCGCCTTTAAAGACAGTACGGACGTAAAAGCCAAAACAAAAAAAGTAAATCTAATTTTATGCAAGACCATAATAATAACGGGAATAAAAATAATATATCATGAATCAAATCGATATCGACATGATTTTCCCGTTACAAATTTATACAAAAACAATGAAATTAGTATGATACCCGCCGTTAAATGTGACCGTAAGAATGGAACAAGCTATACCAGTAGTAATCACCAAGATTTGCATGACTCCAGCATAGAACTGGTACGGAAAGGATAGAGTTGTTTCAGTTCTGGCTACGTAAGGAGGCCTCGTGCGTCCGTGGGGCTAGGGGATAAAAAAAGGCCCGGCCGGAACGCTCGTCGCGTCCGGCCGGGCCATCAGAGGGGGCGGTGATCTACTTTCCCGCTTTCGCAGTATCATCGACGCGGCGGGGTTTAACTTCTCTGTTCGGAATGGGTAGAGGTGGAACCCCCGCGCTATGACCGCCTGAATACGGTGAAACAAAGGGTACCGGAAGCGAACGCGGAATAAACCGCGGAACACGAATAATGAGTCGCGTAAACCGTGCCCGGGGGTCTGCCCCGGTAGAAAGGGTTCGGGCGATTAGTACCGCTCGGCTGTGCACGTCACCGTGCCTGCACCTGCGGCCTATCGACGTCCTCGTCTCGGACGGCCCTGGTATGGAGATCTTATCTTGAGGGGGGCTTCGTGCTTAGATGCTTTCAGCACTTATCCTGGCCCGACGCGGCTACCCGGCCGTGCACCTGGCGGTACAACCGGCTCACCGGAGGTCGGTCCGACACGGTCCTCTCGTACTAGTGTCGGGGCCTCGCAAATCCCCCGCGCCCACAACAGATAGAGACCG
>CAJULW010000011.1 GCA_910587515.1 uncultured Duncaniella sp. | reverse complement strand
TGGCGGTGTCTTTTGCGAGTGATTTTATTCCGGCCATGGTATTTATGACAGAAATTGATGAGTATACTGTATATGTAGTATTGTGGTGGCTTGGTGGCGGTGTCAGAAAAGGCTTGCCATCGGAGCCGGAGGGTTGAGCCGCAGATGTGTATAGGCCAGTGATGTCACTTCGCGTCCTCGCGGAGTGCGTCGTAGGAAGCCTTCCATTATGAGGAACGGCTCATAGACTTCCTCGATGGTGTCCTGTTCCTCCCCGATCGCTGTCGCTATGGTCGAAAGCCCTACTGGGCCGCCTTCGAATTTGTTGATCATCGTCAGCAACAGTTTGTGATCCATTTCGTCGAGTCCGTAACGGTCTATGTTGAGGGCTTCGAGTGCGAAACGGGCTATCGAAGGGTCTATGTCTCCGTCTCCCTTTACTTGGGCGAAGTCTCTGACGCGTCGCAAAAGCGAGTTGGCTATTCGGGGAGTGCCGCGGCTTCTCATTGCTATTTCATGGGCGGCCTCAGCGGTGCATTTCACCCCGAGCAATGACGCCGAGCGGAGGATGATTCGTTCGAGCACCTCGTGGCTGTAATATTCAAGATGGCAGTTTATGCCGAAGCGGGCACGCATCGGGGCGGTGAGCATTCCGGAACGGGTCGTCGCGCCGACAAGGGTAAAAGGAGACAGCGATAGCTGGACCGACCGTGCCCCGGGTCCTTTATCGATCATGATGTCGATCCGGTAATCCTCCATAGCCGAGTATAGATACTCTTCGACCACGCGGCTCAGACGGTGTATCTCGTCTATGAACAGGACGTCATTCTCTTCAAGCGATGTGAGTATGCCAGCTAGGTCTCCAGGCTTGTCGAGCACCGGGCCGGACGTGACTTTGAAATTGACTCCAAGTTCATTGGCGATAATGCCGGCAAGTGTTGTCTTTCCAAGCCCCGGAGGGCCGAACAGCAAGAGATGGTCCAAGGCCTCTCCACGCATTCGTGCGGCCTGGACAAACACCTTCAGATTCTCGACCACTTTCTCTTGTCCGTTGAAAGAATCGAAATATGAGGGGCGCAATGCTTTTTCAAAATCCTTGTCCGGGCTTGTCCGGTCGTGTATGTCGAAATCGGTCTCCATATATAATCCACAAAATTAGCAAAATTCCTTGAAATTAATTCCAAACATCCGTCATTTGTCTTATCTTTGTGCATAATCCATTATCTTAACCATTTAAACTTTAAATTTTATTATGAGCAAGCCATACGTCCTTGGTATTGACATGGGCGGTACCAATACGGTGTTCGGGATTGTCGATGCCCGTGGAAATGTTATCGCTACAAGTTCGATAAAAACAGGCAAACACGACAAATTCGAGGATTATCTCGATGAACTTCACGCTTCGGTGACTCAGATGCTCGAGGCTAATGATGCCACTGGTAAGATACATGGGATAGGTGTCGGTGCGCCTAATGCCAATTATTATACAGGCAACATCGAACATGCGCCTAACCTTCCATGGAAAGGAATCTTGCCTATGGCGGAGATGATGAAGGACAAATTCGGAATTCCGGTGGTGATAACCAATGACGCCAATGCTGCTGCCCTCGGAGAAATGACCTATGGAGCCGCTCGCGGATTGCGTAATTTCGTCATGATCACACTCGGGACTGGTGTCGGAAGCGGTATTGTCATAAACGGCCAGCTTGTGTATGGTCACGACGGTTTTGCAGGAGAGCTCGGACACACGATCATGCGTCGTAACAACGGCCGTCTGTGCGGATGTGGTCGTACGGGCTGTCTCGAGGCTTATTGTTCGGCCACAGGCGTGGCTCGCACCGCCCGCGAATTTTTGGAGTTGCGTAACGATGAATCAAGACTTCGTGATATTCCTATCGACTCGATCACTTCAAAGGATGTCTACGACGCAGCTGTGCTCGGTGACAAACTGGCAAACGAAATATTTGAATATACCGGTAATATTCTTGGCGAAGCTTTTGCAGACTTTACGGTGTTCTCATCTCCGGAAGCGATAATACTTTTCGGAGGACTGGCCAAATCCGGAGAACTTTTGATGCGTCCTCTGCGTGAATCCATGGAGAAAAATATGATGGGCGTTTTCAAAGGAAAAGTCAAGATTCTCCTTTCGGAGCTTAAAGAGGCCGATGCGGCTGTCCTCGGAGCGAGCGCGCTCGGATGGGAAGCGGGAAGCAAAACCGTCGCCCCGCAGGCATAGCCCTTATTTAGCGATGATAAAACAATAAAAGAAGATTTCCCGACAAATTAAAGTTGGGAAATCTTCTTTTATTCTAAAAAGGTTTACGGAATTAAAGTCTTGTTTCTGCGCGCTATCAGTTTTTCGGCCACATTGGAGCTTCTGAAATATATATCCCCGTAGTTAAAAAGGGATAGAGGTTCTGGCCTTCTGATAAATCCGTTTAAAGAATAGAGACGCTCGTTTCAAAGTCCACATTATCAATGGCGGAACATCTTGAGCAGGCCGTCTTCAAAAACGAGATAGATTCCGTTTTCGTAGAGCCAGACTTCGCGGACGAATGAATTGTCTGCTCCGCGGTCGACTTCACGGGGCGCACCGAGTGCGAGACGGCATTCTTCGCGTGTCATGTCGAGAGCCACACGGCCGTTGATGATGTTTTCCCATGCCTTATCGTTGATTGTCGGATATTTCAGCCTTGGATTGGTGAATGAGAACAGGGCGGGGAAGGAGCGAGGTGTGTGTGTCCGCGAACCGGGATGCAGGAATATACGAGCCGATTTCCCTTGATCGTCAGTAAATGATACTTTGATCGGATAAATATCGTTGCCGGGGGTGACTGAGTCGACTGTGACTGCCACGAACTGACGTCCGTTCATTGAATTGTCCGAGTCGTCACGCCATGTGCGAGTCAAGATGTAGAGGCGTTTGCCGTCGATCAGCTTTCGCGCGTCGTCTACAAGGCTTTCCTGTATGGTGAATGGGATGGATAGGGCCTTTTGTTCCATGAGCGTCGAGAGCGGTCGGTTGATACGGTATATGAGAGAGCGGCAGCTGTCGATGGTGAAAACAATGTCGGTTACCGATGTTCCTGTGATCGACGGGGCTTCACGGGCTTCGTCGAATATAAGGGTACGGCCTCCGAGGGAATCTCTGACGGAAGCCGTGGCCCCGAATATAAGTCTGATCTTATGATCGGTTATGCGGAAACGTTTGCCCGGCTTCCATTCCCGTAGGGCTTCGTCGGCAACATCGGCCAAAAAAGTATCTTCGGGGGTGGTGACTATTCTTTCTTTCCGTACGTCGTTATGCGTGACCTTGGGCGTATACTCCACGCCCGTGAAGCATCCGCCCAAGGTTATAGTCATTATTACGGCAGGAATAGTTTTGAGCCGGTCAAATTTCATTTTCGGTCATTAATCGGTAGGTGGGTTGTTATTTAGGTTGAATACCGATGTTTTCAAACATGAATGAATACATGTCGGTGTACTCTTCGAGCACTTTCGCGATCGGTTTTCCCGCTCCGTGGCCGGCTTTTGAGTCGATACGGATGAGCTTGGGGGCATCACCGGTGTTTGAGGCCTGGAGAGCTGCGGCATATTTGAATGAGTGGGCTGGGACTACGCGGTCGTCATGGTCGGCTGTCATCACGAGGATGGCCGGATAGGGAGTGCCGTCGTTTTTGATATTGTGTACAGGTGAATAGTCAAGGAGGTACTTGGCCATTTCTGGTGAATCCGCGCTTGTCCCGTAGTCCGAAGCCCAGTTCCATCCGATAGTGAAGAGGTGATAGCGCATCATGTCCATCACGCCGACACGCGGAATAGCCACTTTGAATAGATCGGGACGTAGATTGGTGGTCGCTCCTACGAGGAGACCTCCGTTGCTTCCGCCTTCGATAGTGAGATATTCAGGAGAGGTGTAACCTTCCTTGATGAGATATTCGGCGGCACCGATGAAGTCATTGAACACATTCAGTTTGTTCATTTTTGTTCCGGCTTCGTGCCATGCCTCGCCATATTCGGAACCTCCGCGTAGATTGGTCTGCGCATAGATCACACCGTTTTCAAGAAGGAACATACGGTTAGCGGAGAATCCAGGGGTCAACGATACATTGAAACCTCCATAGCCATATAGATATACCGGGTTTTTGCCGTTTCGTTCAAGACCTTTTTTATATGTGAGGAACATAGGAACCTTGGTGCCGTCAGCGGACGGATAGAACACTTGTTCGGTGACATATTCGCCAAGGTCGACGCCCTTTATTTCCGATTGGAAGATTTGTTTGCTTTCACCTGTCTTGATATTGTAGGCGTATTGGGCGGAGGGAGATGTGAACGATGAGAACGTATAGAATATATCTTCGGGATATTTGCGTTCGGTATATAGGCCTACCGTGCCGTAGCCGGGAAGTTTTACCTCTCCTTCTTTTTTGCCGTCAATGTTATGAATGGCGATTTGGTTAGCCGCATCTTTTTCGTATGTCAGGAACAGTTTGTCACCGGCGAATTGTGCGTCGCTGAGGACTCCTTCATCTTCGGCAACGAGTTCTTTCCAGTTTTCTATCGACGGGTTTGCAAGGTCGGCCACCATCAATCTGTTTTTCGGAGCGCCATACGATGTCAGAAGATAGATTTTGTCATTTATAACATCGATTACATTTGTGGTGTAATCCTGTGTCGGAACCATGGTTTCCCAAGTCCCGTTCTTGCGGACTTTCAGCTCGTTGCCTACGCCTGCTCCGCTGACATTGACGAAAACCACCGGCTGTGATTCGGCTACCTGTGCCGAGTGGAAATGGAAAGGATGGGCCGGGTCATTGAACACTACCGTGTCGTCGCTTTGCGGAGTTCCTATCTTGTGGTAATATACGAGATGGTTTTGATTTGCATTAGAGTATTCTTTGCCTTCTTCTGGAGCGGGGTATGCGCTGTAGTAGAATCCGTCACCGTCCCATGACGCACCGGTAAATTTAGCCCATTTGATATGGTCCGGAAGCAGCTCTTTTGTCTTAGTGTCCATCACGAATATTTCGGTCCAGTCAGAACCGCTACGGCTGATGGTATAAGCGGTGTATTTCCCGTCTTTGGATTGTGTGACTCCGGTGAGTGCTACCGTCCCGTCGTCGCTAAGTTTATTTGGATCAAGAAATATTTCACGTTCATTGCTGTCAAGAGCCGGTTTGCGATATAATATAGACTGATTTTTAAGTCCATCGTTTTCAAAGAAATAGAACATTCCGTCATTTTCCCGATAAGTCAGCCCTCTTTTGACGAAATCATTAAGTTCGGTCAGTCGGGCGTTGATTTTTTTACGGAATGGTATTTTTGATAGGTATGCGTCGGTCACAGCGTTTTCGGCTTCGACCCATTTGAGGGTTTCGGTCGCTGTGTCGTTTTCGAGCGGACGGAAAGGGTCTGCCACGGTCATTCCGAAGATAGTGTCGACAGTGTTGTCAGACGGTGCTGCCGGATAGGAAAGCTGTTTTTGCTGAGAGCATCCGGCCAATGAGCCTAAAGCCATGGTTGTCATGACGGCGTAAGTTAGATTTCGTGAGGGTAACATATAATTTGTAAGAAAAATGTGAAGGTTGGTTTATCATGGTTGCGCGCAAAATTACGATTAAAATTCTAATTTTATACTCTGATTTAATCTTTTTTAGGTAGAAATAGAGGCAGAGTATTAGATGTGTGCCATAGATTGGAAAGGATGTATATAAAAAACCACCGGGAGTGGCCCGGTGGTCTGTAACATATTATAGACTTTGTCAATGTTGACTTAAAATAGGGGACGAGTCTGAACACCGCTTACGACACGATTGTCGCTTTTATTTTTCCTTTAGAGCTTATTTCTCTAAATTTATGCGGGGTGTTCAATGTCCCGTGGAGAGGTGTATCGGGTTTTATCAGAACTGTTAGAGTTCATGATAATTTTCCGAGTTGTCTACCCGATACATGAGGGCTGCTGATTCGCAATACCACTCGATGGCTTTTTTTACCATTTTTGTTACTTTCATAATGGATTCATTTTAAAAGTTAAACATATATGGGTTAATTAAATTTGTTTGCGTCTATGGTGTGGACGCTATTGAGAGGAGAAAATTAATGTTCACTTTTGTTCGTCATGGAAGCGCGGTGTGCAGTCTCCGGTGACCCGGAAACAGTCACGCTCTCCGAGCGCATGAAATATTGAGTGAACGTCTGCTTTGAAAACCTTTAGCATGTTGGTCATAGTTGCAGAATTTTTGATTAAACCTAAAAAACAATCTTTTCCTTATTGAACGTTATATACTATATACAATCTAATACGGCACAAAGTTAGATGTTATTTTTGGAATTCTGCTATAAAAATATGTTTTTTAACATAAGATGCCGTTTCCGGGATACTGTGAAGAGTCATTTAACGATGCGGATTAACATTGTTAAATGTTGATTTTCCGGCTATGTGTTGACATCGGTAACACTGATTATGGCTTCGACGGAACCGTCACAATGGCCTATCGGTCCGATATTTTGGGGAACCCGGATGATTGGCGTATGCAAAAAGATGAGTCGACAGGATTTAATGTTATGAAAAGCGCTTCGATATTTTCGATACTTTCGATCATCGATAGGGCGTTTTCTTCTGTCATTGCCATACAGGCTGTGGCGTATGCGTCTGCGAGCATGGTGTTAGGGGCGATTATCGTTACTGACAGGATGTCTGTGTGTGCCGGATGTCCGTCGGTCGGATTTATTGTGTGCCATATACGTCCCGATGATGTGGTCTTAAAGTTACGGTAATTGCCTGACGTGGCTAAACCTCCGTCTGTTACTTCGATTACGGCCATTTTTTGATGGATGACGGCTGTGTCGTTATCGATAGGAGAGTCGATCATTATGTGCCATTTTTCGCCACGGGGATTGTGCCCGTTCAATGCGATTTCGCCTCCGATCTCGACCAGGTAGTCATGGCAGCCGTTGCGTAGCAACATTTCACCGATCAGATCACATCCGTAACCTTTCGTGATAGCTGAAAAATTGAATTCTGTTCCGGTTGATTTTTTCAGTATCGTACCGGAGCTATCGATCCGGCAATCGTTGATGCCGACGAAAGGCAGTACGCTGTCTATCGCTGCTTTGGTCGGTTCGGCTCCTGAATTTCTGTATCCGAAACCCCATAGATTGACCAAAGGAGCTACGGTGGGATCAAAAGCTCCTTTGCTTTGGCGGTTGACAATTAGCGAGGCGTTGAATATCCGTCGAAGCAAAGAGTCGGTCTTGAAATCGTCTCCGCGGTTTATCCGAGAGATAAGAGAACTGTCGTTGAATGGCGACAGCGAGTTTTCAATTTCACGGAAAATAGCTATCACAGAATCGCGCAGATCCGTCTTGGAATCATAACATATATTGTATGTGGTGTTCCAGACTCCACCTTGCAGAGTTCGGTAATTTTCTCGCCTGCCGCAAGATATAAGGGTCGATAATGTTATGATACACGCGATATAAAATGTCTTATTTCTCATCGGTCGCAAAAGATTCTGTGATTTTTTCGCCAAATTTACTAAAAGAAACCGAAAATTTAAATGTATTTTCTCAATCAGTTTTTTTGAGGATCGTTGGCTGGCTGACGGCATTCGCTTTTGATTTACTGCGGATATTGATTATATTTGCATAGATGCAATATACACCCGCTCGGCAATGTGCAAATAAATTTGTCATTGCGTTCGACTTGTGAGTATATTTGTGTTGGATATAGTCATATAAGAAAGAATACGACAGTGATTTTATAACAATATAAAGTATATGGATAAAACTTACATGTTTCTTGCCGACGGTTTTGAGGAAATCGAGGCACTTGCGACGCTTGATATTCTTCGTCGTGCGGGAATAGAGGTCAAGACGGTTTCAATCAATCCCGTTCTCGCTGTGAAGGGCGCCCACGGTGTGGAGGTTGTGGCGGATATCACACTTGATGAGTGTCATTCCGGTGCAAAGATGTATATATTACCCGGTGGGATGCCCGGAGCCTCTAATCTCGCTGCGGATAATCGGGTGTGTGAGTTGTTGACCGCGCAACATATGCGTGGCGGCAAGATTGCCGCTATATGTGCCGCTCCGGCTGTAGTGCTTGCTCCTTTGGGTATTGTCGATGGTTACGAAGTCACTTGCTATCCGGGATTTGAGGATGGCGTGACTGCCGGAGGTGGTCGCCATAAAGAAGAACGTGTTGTCTCGGACCGCAATGTGATAACTGCCAACGGTCCGTCGTCGGCTATACCTTTCGCTCTTAAAATTATTGAATCTCTTGACTGTAAATCGACAGCTGATACTGTCGCTGAGGGTATATTGCTTTAGTGCCTTGTATAGGGATGATGTGAAAGACCGTTTTTTACGATTTTATATCTGTCATTAAAGAATTCTGATAAAATAAAGCAGTCCGAAAACCGATCGACGGAGACGGACTGCTTTTTAATTTTAGGTGATGGATAGTTGTTGTCGCTTATTGTTGTCCAAGCACTTTGAGCGCGGCTTCGTAGTCTGGCTCTTCGGTGATTTCTCCGACAAGATCACGGAAGATCACGCGACGGTTTTCGTCAAGGATGATAACCGCTCGTGTGAGCAGGCCTGCGAGCGGTCCGTCGACGAGTTGCACTCCATATTTTTGACCGAAAAGAGGCGAGCGGAATGCAGAGCCGAATACGACATTCCTGATGTTTTCGACAGTGCAGAAGCGTCCCATTGCGAATGGAAGATCCATTGATACACAGATGACGACAACATTTTCCATTTTGGTGGCTTCTTCGTTAAAACGCCGTACACTCCTTGCGCAAACTTCTGTGTCAAGGCTGGGGAAAATGTTGAGTACGATCCGTTTTCCAGCGTAATCTGTGCAGATTATTTGAGATAAGTCCTGACCTGCGAGATGAAAGCACGGTGCGGTTTCTCCTACTGAAGGCAATGTTCCGCAGGTGTGGCATGGCTGCCCTTTAAATAATACGGTTTCCATATATAGTTAATAGTATTTGGTTTTCAGTTTGTGTTTTTGAGGCGACTGTATGATTGTAGGCTTAATCAAGAAGCGCCATTGTCTGTAAAACAATATTTCCTAAATCCTTGTTGAGCCCGAGAGTGACATTTCTGACTTTTCCTTTGCTGTCGGCCATGATAAGGACAGGAAGTGAGGCGGCTCCACAGTCACGGACGAGCGATCTTCCGTTCATCAACAGATGTTCTCCTTCTTTGATTGATGGTACTATGGTTTCGATGGATTCGAGGTTTGTCGAATTGAATACCCATATCACGTCGGTCTGAACCGGAAGATTGTCGACTGCGCTGCGGACTTCATTTACGATTTCGCTGTTGAATCCTGCGGTCGGATCGAGCAGTACTATTATCGTAGGAGCGCGGAAGTTGTTTCCACGATGGTAGGTGTAACGTTCTCCTGTGGTTGTTGGCAGTGAAAATGTTGGGAGCTGCGTCCCGGCAAGATTTTCAATTTTGAAGTTGTTTTCCCGGTATTTGTCGAATGCGTCCGGATAACTTTCTGCCAATTCTTTCTCGTTAAAATCGGGGCAGTGCATACGTTGCGGGTATATGTATGTCACAACAACGGACTGCTCGGTTATCTGTCCGGGATTACTTTCTGTGTCGATCTTTAAAGGCAATAGAGATGTCGCGTCGAAGATAAATTTTTTCTCCGCTGCGGTGATATCGTTGATTGTCATTAATGCGGTGATTTCGACGGCTTTCTTTCCGTCAAAAATTTTTGAGTCTTCAATCTTGAGGCTGTAGTGTGGATCTGTTGTCATCGATCTCAACTCTCGTGCGATAAATCCTGGATATAGGTCGGAAAATTGCGCATTGGTCTGGACTCCATCTTTTTTCCCACCGAGTAGAAAGGGGATAGAGTCCCATTCAAAATGATATTCCTGAAGACGCTCGTTGCGGTATCGGTAGTGATGTCCGTTGAAATAGGCTGAGAATCCCTCTACTTTTCCTGAAGGAGTTTCGAGTTGCCAGTCAGTCCGATATGAGCATGGGGCAAGGGTATCGTCCGGAGCGGGAGAGGAGGTAAGGTGTATGTTGTATATTACATCTTTGTCGCTTTGTGGCAGTGTGACGCTGAAATTGGCTTTTGCCTCGTAGCATCCGGTATTTTCGAGTGAGGCTATGATGTCAGCAATCCCCCGGGCAGACATGCCCAAGGGATATAATGCTGCTAACACCATTAACAATCTTGTGCTCCTTTTCATAAACAATAGTTGACGTTTATTATTTAAAACATCGCGCCTGATGAATCTGTTCATCTGACGCGATAGTTTTTTTGTTAAGGTATATACAGTCTATTATTTCTGGAACAGATTGTTGACGGCTATACGGAAGTCGCTCAGCATGGCCGATACCGGTGTGAGTATCGGTTTGAACGGATGGACTACGGTAGGGGTGAAAACTCGCAGTCCGTTGTGGTGACACCGTATGCATAGTTTTTCGTCCATCTCCGTAGGCTCTCCGTCGACATGTGATGGCCCACGGTGTTCGCGTTCTATCACCAGATTGTCTGTCCGGAAAGTGTGAATTAGCATGTTGCGTTCGATCAATCCTGTCAGCATGTCGACCCCTACAAGCGCAGTCGAGAGCGTGTTACCGGCATGGATTATAGTGACATCGAGCAAACCGTCGTTGATCGAGGCGCTGGGTGCGATGTATGCGTTGTTGCCATATTGTGAGGCGTTGCATACGGCTACAAGAAAAGCACGTTCGGTAAGTTTCTTGCCATTGGCACTGATTGTATAGTGTTCAGGCTTGTACGTCGCGTATGTTTCGAATGTACTTTGGATATATGTCAGTTTGCCTCTGGTTTTCTTCTTGGCAAATGCTTCGCTGACTGCAGCGTCAAAGCCTACTCCGCATGTACAGAAAAATTTTTTGTCATTGACAGTGGCGAAGTCAATGTCTGTCGCGTGGTTTTCAAGTATGACTTTCAGCCCTTCGCGTATGTCGATAGGTATGCCCAAATGGCGTGCGAGTCCGTTGCCTGATCCGCAAGGGAGTATGCCGAGCACCACTCCTGTTCCGCAAAGAGCTTCTGCTGTCTCGTTTATGGTTCCGTCACCTCCGGCGGCTATGACTGTTTCGTATCCTTTTTCTATCGCAGTCCCGGCCAGACGTGTGGCGTCGCCATGACCTTTTGTGTATGCAACTTCAACGTCCCAGCCTAAAGGTCTGAGAGCGTCAGTTACCAAGCGGTCAAGTCCGGCTTTGTTTCGCGTGCCGGAGATCGGATT
The DNA here is from genome assembly GCA_910587515.1 of uncultured Duncaniella sp. Classification (GTDB taxonomy): domain Bacteria; phylum Bacteroidota; class Bacteroidia; order Bacteroidales; family Muribaculaceae; genus Duncaniella. Next base: position 45,456 of record CAJULW010000011.1, on the reverse strand, counting down.
GATGATTAGACGTGCTTTCGGCATCAGATTGTCACGCGTCGGGTTGTGCTCCCTATTTTAAGAATATATATTCCTTTTGCACCCATTTGCAGACGATGTGTTCCTGCGGGGACTGTCTCTTGCGATATTAGTTGGCCAAGTATGGTGAAGACTTTCACTGTAACGGGTCGAGTAGAGGCTATATAGATAAAACTGTCGCGCACTGCGATTTCTGTTCCGGTCTCGGAGTCCGATTTCTGTTCGCTGAATATGCGTCCGGGCACGTCGATAGCCTCCCATCGGGGAGAAGCCCCGAATGATAGCATCGCAGTGATTGCAACAATCATAATGACAATTAGTTGACGCATGTCGAAAACTGTTGGTTGTGGCCTTGGCCTCATATATTTTGCAAAGATATGAAAATATTCTCCGATATGCAAAAGCAAAAAATCCCTTCACCCGGTGGCGTGTCGGGCCGGCCGGTGTGAAGGGAGGGGGACAGTGTGTGTTTTTATAGTTTTATAGAGTTAATATGATATACCTGATCAGAACATTGGATCGAAAGGTTTTGTCTTGACCATTTTAGAGGTGACATCTCCGAGATATCCATTGCTTTTTGATGTGTCAATTTTCATGACCGGTGCTCCGGAACGAAGATCGCATTTATTTAGGTCGATATAGAAAACACCAAGGTTTGTGGCTATGTCGAAATAATAAAGACGGTCACGTAGGTTGGCGAACGATCTCCATTGTGTGGAGCTGACATTTCCTTCTCCTTCCACTGTGTAGGTGTACGGGACGGAGACATTGAACATTAGTGAACGAGCGATGCTCAATCCGAGTTCTGCATCGGAGGTTTTTTCAACGTTGTTGTTAAAAAAGTATGCACGAACGAAACGGTCAGGGCTTGATACAGTGCCTGGTAATGTGTGGGAACCTCCTTTCTTTATCCAATAGTTGTTTATTGCGTTTATTTCCGGGAAGGTGGGATCGTTTGTAAGTACAGGGATATCCTGTCCTTGATATATGCGTATCGTCCCGTGGTCAAACTCTACCATGGCGGATTGTCCGGTGGCGTCTGTGATGCCCCAGTGAAGCGCTGATATTGTGCCTCCGTCAAAAGTCGCTCCGGATACATTGAAATCGTGACGTTTTAATAAGTCGACAGCTTCTTGTGTTGTGGCGCATTGGTCGAGTATCCAGGCCGGAAACACAGCGAGCGACATCGGAGGCCGGTTTTTTGTGGAGTCGTTGACGTAGATTGTCCCTTTGCAGAAAAGGCCGTTGACTACGAGACCTTTTTCATTCATCCCTTCTGTCACTCCTCCGTCATAGCCTACTGCATAGACCGCTCCGTATTTTGAGGTCCATTCTTTTGCTCCAGGCAGTGAATGACTTATTTTTTTTATGCCACGCGGGTATACATATATATTCGTTGGAATGGGAGTTTTCCAGTCGAGCGAGCGTCCTACTATGCGCAGACTGTCATTTCCTGTATACAATATACGGGAGCATCCCTCTGCCTGCTGTGTGCCTGCAAGGACCGTTGCTGCTATTGCTATAGCGATAAGTTTCGATTTCATGACAGTTGAAATTGTGTGTATGTGATTTTATATACACAATAACAACTTTGCCCGCGTTTATGTTTTGTCGGTATGACACTCCCGTCGGATTCGGCCACTGACCTTGTTTTGCAAGCTGTGAGGAAGGTCTTTGTGGGTGGTCTGTTCCGACGGGAGAATATGTTGTTGCCGACCGGAGGCCGTATAAATATGTTAGGTTAACGTTTTCGGTTACGTACGGACCTTACCGCCGATGACGAACTTTTGGCTTTGGGTGCTTTAGGTTTCTTTACTTTGGCCGGTTTAGATTTGCTTTTGACGGCAGAGCCGCGTTTGGAACGTGACGCGCGTGACGAACGGACATTTTTTTTATCTGAGTCTGATTCGCTGAGGTTTTCTCCGTCACTCGTGTTTTGACCCTCTGCGGTGAGTTCGGCTTTTTCAGCGGCTTCACGACGTGCCGCGAGTTCTTCAAGCGATGGAACCCAAAGCTTGTCTTCATAGCTTTCGAGGCGTTTTTGGATACTGTCTTGCGCATGGGCAAGTTCGTCAGGTCCCTGATGTATCTGCATAAGGGATCTGTTTCTCAGATTACGGGTCTTATATATCTCGCCGTTGTAAAGTCCGAGTTGAAAGTAATCGTCGTAAGTACATGTGGCGAGATTGTTGTCGTCGTTTGTGAAGATGTTCTGGGTTGAAAGATATGGGCGGATTTCATCGTATTTTACCCAGAACATGGGATATTTTATGGCTTCACCTCCAAAATCTCCCGCACGGTGCAGTACCGGACAAACAGCATCGACACGAGTGCGCATACGGTTGGAACGTTTGTCTAATTCCCAACGCTCGATGATGTAATATGTGAGAACTTCCGAGGCTGGGACATCGGCTTCTTCGATAACAAAACTGGGTTTCTTTTCGGTCGATCCTTTAGCGTCGGTATAAAGAATATGGAAACGGTCGAGGATATCACGCATTTTTACTTTGTATGTATCCGAAAATATCTCCCGGCCGTCAAGATATTCGTATGCCGAAAGATCTCCCGAAGCCATGTTACGCAGGATTATCCGGAATAGGTTTTCCTGACCTTCGATTGGTTCGTCGGGATAGTAAAGGGCTGCGTTGGCTTCTTTTGTGAGATCGAGTTGACGGTATATTACACGCATCCATTGCAGTTCGGAGTCGCTCATCGGTTCGTTTTCGTAGTGCGATTGCATACGTTGTGTGACTCCGGTTGTGTTTTTTCGTGTGCCATTATCGTTGGTTCCGCGACGGCGGACGACACTGCTACTACTTGATTGCTGGGCGAGGGCCGCGGCTGAGACAAGTATCGCTATTGTGGTGAGAAGAAGCTTCTTCATTGTTGCTTATGGTGATAATGTATGGACTTAGTTAACTATGACTTCCACCGGGCTGAGAATGCGTTCGATGCCGTCGGGGCCTTTCGCGCGTATTCGCGAGATGTAGAACCGTTTGCCGCGTGACAGTCTTTTGAATTGGTCTTTCTGACGTTGCGAAAATGAAGCTCCCTGTGAGACTTCTGGTATGGCGTTGCCCATCTGATCGAAGAAGACTGTTTCAAACCCCATAACCTGAAAGTCTATGTTCAGCATGTCATCATCGATCGCAGCGGAAATGCCGGGTGAGGATGTGAGTGTTGTTTTGGACAAGGGTTTGCCTCCTTTGTAGCGTTCTTTAGCTCCGTTTTGTCCGATGTATGATATGAATGCCGTTGGGTCGGGCAGTTTGCGGACGCGGAAAGATGTGGTGGCTACAGTCTGAGGGCGGCCATCGATTGTCGCTGTGACTGTTACGGTAGCGTTTTCTCCTACTTTGGCCGGACGGGCGATCCAACTGTCTCCTCTGCGGTTCAATGATCCGTTGGTCATGGCTGCGCTTACACCGCTCATCGGGACGCCCGGGACGGATATACTTATAGGGTTGTCGATGCCGGCATAAAGGACATTCATCATGGTTGCTGATACGGTCGCTGTAGGTTCCATTACCGTATAGCTTGACGAGAATGGATGGCGTGTGGTACTTCCGTCTCCGTGAGTGACTTTAAGGTATCCGTTATAGTCGAATGTGCCGGTGGATGTTGTCGCGAATTCGTATAGACCCCGATCATTCGGCAATTTTTTGTCACCTATGAATATCTCGGGGCGAGCTGTGGTGTCAACAGCTGCGAGCACTATATTGGCTGAATATTTTCCGCCTTTCATGACTATGCGCGATTGGGGTATCACAAAGGCGTTTATCTCGTTTACGCGTACATCTCCGGCATCAACAGCGTCAAGGAGGTTGGCGAGTGCTTCGCCTTCGGCAAAACGTATGTCGTTCTGGAGTTTTGTCAGCAGGGTTACCGCTGCTACCACGGGCTGGTTTTCAAATTTGGCTTCTTCCCATTTTTGCGAGGCTATTGTCCCGGGACGCTGGAATGGGGTTGTAGACAGTGATTCCTCAATGCTGATGCGCTTGGCCGGGTCGGAGATCAGTGTGGTTATGTATGTCCGGTATGAATCTATCGCCTTCCGTAGCTTTTCTCCACCGTTGGTCCCGGGTGATAGCATTACGACGGCTGCGGCTTCAAGGTCGTCGCGCCGGCCGATATTGTTTATGTCTCCGTCTGGTCCGTCAGCTTCGATGACTATGGCCCGTTTTAGAGAATCGGCCATGTTGAAAAGTGCTGACGCATGGTGTCGCACTTCGTCCGCTTTAGATAGCCAAGGTGTTCCTTTGCCCGGATTTTGATGAGTGAAAGTTTTGAGCTGGGAATAGATTGCGTCGTTTCGTCGGCCGACGTTGGCATTAGTGCGTGCAAGACCGTCTTCCACCTGTACGAACCCGTCAAGAACATCGCTCGATACGTTGAGGGCGAGCATGGCAGTAAGGACGATATACATCAGGTTTATCATCTTTTGCCTCGGGGAGAGTCTTACTACTGATTCTGCCATTGATCTATAGGAATAATGTTTTGTTGACTTTCTGCTGTTGTCGTGATGGGGTTACTGAACAACTCCGGAGGATTTTGCTCCTGGTATATCGTTCATCATCGGGCGATACATGTTGACGGTCATGGCATGGAGCATTTTTTCGTAGACCTGATTCAGCTGCTGCATGTAACGGGCCATTTTTTCGGTTTCTTCACAGTAGCGTGCGCTTTGTGACGCGCTTTTCTCGTACATGTCGCGTATGTCCTTGATGCCACGGTTTACACGGTCGATGGATTCAAGTTGTGATGAAACGCTTTTGAGTTGTATTTCATAGATAGTGTTGAGTCCCCCGAGATTGCGGTTGAGGTCGCCCATGCGTTCGATGTAGCCACGTGAGTTTTCAGTGACCGACGCTGAATTTTCGGTTATCGAACGGTAACTTTCAAGCAGTACGGAGGAGACGGTGTTGAGCGATTCGGTGGTTTGTCTCAACTGTTCCATCTGTGATGATATCGCTGACATCTGTGCGAGATATTCCTGTGTGGCAGTCGTCAGTTCAGCCATTTTTGATAGCTGTCCGGCTGCGGCTGACATGTGGCTGATGCTTTCGCTTAGCGACAAGCGGTCTTGTTCGCTTAACTCAATGCCTGAAGGGATTCCGACAAAAGAACCTTGTCCGTTTTCCTGATGCGACGCAGGGGGCGTTACGGTCGTCTGGCGAATTGAGTCAGCGGAGCCTCCGTCAAGTTCGGGGAACACATCTTCCCAATGATATTCTTTCGGTGGACGGTCGAATGCAGTAAGGATGAACATCAATACTTCTGTGCCCATACCTATGCATAGCAGTGTGTTGCCCCCGGGAAGATGGAGTATTTTGAAAAGAGCACCCAATATGACTATGGCCGCACCGATACTGTAGGCGAAATTGAACAGTCGCTGGCCGCCTTCCCATGTCATTATGGTATTGATTTTGGATTTTATCTTGTCTTTTTCCATAGTTTTATGTTGGTTGATCGGCACGCGAAGTGCCATGTCAGTGGACTCTTGGTGTGTTTGACTGTCATTTTTTAGCTTTAGTGCCTTTTGCGAATCCGATTTGTGTACGGACACAGCGGAAACCGATGTATGAACGCTGTTCGTTTTGATATTCCCACATTCGTATGTCGGAACGTATGTTGTGGGCAACGTCTTTCCATGAGCCTCCGCGCACTATTTTGCGTTTCATTTTATACGGGTCTTCCAAGGCGGCGTCGTAGCGGTATTCAGGGTTAAGGTCGCTTGTCAGTTTTCCTACGCTTTCGGTATAGGCGGTTGATGTCCACTCGCTTACGTTGCCGGCCATGTCGTAAAGGCCGAAGTCATTAGGTGAGTATGTGCCTACGCGTGAGGTGATAAGCTGGCCGTCCTGAACGAAATTGCCTTCTTGTGGCTTGAAATTGGCGTAGAAGCAACCTTGGTCCTCTGTCAGTGGCAAGTCTCCGTCCCAAGGATACATATTTTCACTTTTGCCGGCTCTGGCAGCGTATTCCCATTCGGCTTCGGTTGGCAGACGGTATGGTTCTATGTAGACACCTTCCCTGCCCAACGAGCGTCGCAGGAAGTCTGTTCGCCAATTGGCAAACGCGTTGGCCTGTTCCCAGCTTACACCGACTACTGGATATTCGTTGTAACCTCCGTGCGCGAAATACAGTCGCACGTATGGTTCATTGTAAGCGTTGTCGAAATCGTTGATCCATGCGGTTGTGTCGGGATAGATATTGACGATGTATGTGTTGACGAAATCATAGTCGCCAGTGAGACCTCTGGTCACGGTTTCACGTATGATTTCACCATCGTCGTTGATATAGGCGGTGTCTTTTGAAATGAGCGGGACTGCCGTCGGGACAGGTTTGTCGGTATTGTATTCACGACGTGCGGGGTTCAGACGGTGTTTACGACGTGCTGCTTCGGTATGGTTGTATGTCTCGTAACGGTAGTTGAGTTGCTCGGGGTCAAGTTCGCGTACGCCTGTTATGGGGTTAGTGCGATAAAGACTTTCGATCGCTCTCTGTTCGTCTTCGTTGGCATTTCGCCATGGGATAGCCTTTGTCCAATTGAGATGGGGCGTCACAGGGTTGCCTTCGCGGTCTTCTTCGATTTTGAATTCTTCGTTGCCTCCGTAGGCCGGGTCAGCGAGACGTTCACGGATTATGGAGTCGCGGACCCAAAAAACAAACTGTTTGTATTTTGAATTTGTGATCTCTGTTTCGTCCATCCAGAACGCGTCTACGGAAATTCCTCGGGCATCAGCGCGAAGGTCCCATAGCGAGTCGGCTTTGGCCGGCCCCATCTTGACGGAACCTCTCGATACGAGAACCATCCCGTATGGAGTCGGTTCGGCCCAAGCCGTAGCCCCGACACCTGTTACCTCGCCTCCGGTGGCGCTTCGGCTTCCTGTTGCGCATGAGACTATCGCGGACAGGAATGTCAGACAGAGGAGAATGTGAATTATCTGTTTCATAAGTTACATTATGCGGATACTCTTGTGTTTATTGCGGTTTTTCTCTGAAAAATCAAGTTTAAGGTTGTAGCCTGCTACGAGTTCATGGCTTCCGGAAGAGGCTTTGGCTATGTCAGAAAGATGATAGTCGTAGCTGTAGCCGACGAATATGCCTTTTATCTCCGCTCCGAGCATTATGGATATTGCGTCGTTGTATCGGTAGCCGATGCCGGCTGTGAACAGCTTATTGTAACGCACTCTGCCAGTCATTTCGAAGTCGGTGAATGTGAAGTCACTTCTTACTATTATAGAAGGTATCACTTCAAATAACGTGTTTTTCACAGGAATATTGCTGCCCGCCATGAAATAGGCGGTACGCTCAGCGGTGAATTGATATTTTTTTGCAATCGCGTCACCTGAACTATCAGAGCCACCTGATGTCCCGGTTGAGGATTCGCTGTCGCTTGTGAAAGTGACAGTCGGGCTGTTGGCATGCAACAGTGATATTCCGGCCCAAAATTTTTTGTGGGTATAAAACAAGCCCAATCCAAGGTCAAGGGCGTTCCCGGAGACATCGCGTTTGGGGATGGCGTCGTCTTCCGGATCATGGTATTCGTCGTCACCGGGTATATATACTTCCGATCCTTTGAATTGTTCGTTAAGGAATCCGGCTTGGAGGGCTATCGTGATCTCTCCCTTGAATAGTTTCCGTTTGTATGCCAATTGAGCGTTTACTGTCAGGTTGCGGAATAGTCCGGCTGATTCCTGTTGGGCCACGAGTCCCGCTCCCCAACGTTTGTTGAACAACTTGAAAGGCATGTCAGCGGCAGCGATAAAAGAACGTGGGGCGTTGTCAACACCTATCCATTGCATACGACCGCCTCCGCGTATGCGGAGATTGTCGCTGTCACCTACCGCTCCGGGATTGTAATATGTAGGCAAAGCCCAGTATTGGGTGAGCAGTGCGTCGCCTTGTGCGGCTGTTTCGGGTGCGGATATGGCAAGCGACAGAAATATTAGTGTGTATATTATCGGGAAGTGCAGGTGTGTTTTCATTCGAAATAGAAACTCAAGACAACCATGCGTGATACGGCTTTTTTGAGCGATTGTGTTATTTTAAATTTTTCCGGTTCTTCCGAAATGTCAGTTCGGTCATGATCTAACGAATCGGTCAATCCGAAGCAGAATTTTATCTCTGGGTTGAGTTTGAAAAATGGAAGATAAAAGTCACAACCGAAACCGCAGGTGAGATAGAAATCAGTGGCTTTCGTGCGCAGGTAGTCATTGGATTTTCGGGTTACGTTGAATGTTGGCATTATTCCAGCGGTGATGTATGGTCGCGAGTTGCGGTATCTCAGTCCCGAAAATTTCATTTCTATCGGCAGTACGATGAGGGCCGATTTAAGGTTTTGCCTCAATTCCGTGCCGGTGTTATATTCGCGCATGGTTATGTCTCGATTGCCGAAATACATCCCGGGAATGAAACGAAGATTGAAATATGTCCCAAGTCGGTAGTCTATAAGTCCGTTTACGCAGAATCCAGGTTGAAATGCCGGTTGCTCAACGTACCATTGCTCTCCGGTGTCGGTGGTGAATCCGTTGTGGGTGAAAGTGAAATCCTGAGTGTGTAGCCCGACGGAAAAACCAAGATGCCATCTTCGCAGGTCGGCATAAGGCCTGTTCATCAACTTGTCGTTGAGATTCTGTCCTTGTATGAGCCCGGTTCCATAGGCAAAGAGTGCCATAAACAGGATTGCAGACTTGTATATAGATATGAAAAAGCGGTGTTTCATTATTTTAAATAACGAAACACCGCTTTTAAATATTGTATTTGAGGGTATCGGCTGTGATTGCTTGCCGGAAAATTATCTTGGAGTTTATGGCCGGATTCGCGGATTGTCAGCCGATATCGCTTTTAATCTGTGACTCGCAGCAGATAGTAGTTCTTTTTTCCGCGTTGTACGAGGATGTATTTTCCGTTGAGCAGCATGTCGGAGTTTGCGGGAGCGTAGGCATCGGTGATTTTTTCTTTGTTGATGCTCACACCTCCTCCTTGAACCATTTTGCGCATTTCACCTTTTGATGGAAATACCGCTGCGGTTTCAGTGAGAAGGTCAGCCAGCTTGGCGCCATCATTGATCGCGCTGCGTGGTATCTCAAACTGTGGAACGCCTTCCATCACCGCGAGCAATGTGGCTTCGTCTATCTTGCGAAGGGTTTCTCCGGCATGATTGCTGAAAAGGATCTGTGATGCTTCGACAGCGGCTTCATAGTCTTCAGCGGAGTGAACCATGGTGGTAATCTCTTTGGCAAGACGTTTCTGTAGCGGGCGCAATCCGGGGTTTTGGGCTTGTTCCTCAACGAGAGCCTCAATTTCGTTCTGGCTTAGTCCGGTGAAGATTTTGATGTATTTTTCAGCGTCGGTATCCGAAACGTTGAGCCAGAATTGGTAGAATTTATATGGTGATGTGTATCTTGGATCAAGCCATACATTGCCGCTTTCTGTTTTTCCGAATTTTCCACCGTCGGCTTTGGTTATAAGCGGACATGTCAGTGCATAGGCCTCTCCTCCGACGGTGCGACGGATAAGTTCTGTTCCGGTGGTTATGTTTCCCCATTGGTCTGAGCCTCCGAGCTGCAGGCGACAGTTTTTTTCTTTATAAAGGTGTAGGAAATCATAGCCTTGGCAGAGCTGATATGAGAACTCGGTAAAAGACATGCCCTGCTGTGACTCTCCGCTCAGACGTTTTTTGACGGAGTCTTTGGCCATCATGTAGTTTACTGTGATGTGTTTGCCTACGTCACGGATGAAATCAAGGAAAGAGAAGTGTTTCATCCAGTCATAGTTATTGACCATTTCAGCCGCATTGGGTGCGTCGGAGTCGAAATCAAGAAATTTGGCGAGTTGTTTTTTGATCGCTTCCTGATTATGGCGTAGAGTTTCTTCGTCAAGTAGTTTGCGTTCCTGGCTTTTCATTGACGGGTCTCCGATCATACCGGTGGCTCCCCCGATGAGTGCGATAGGTTTGTGTCCCGCACGTTGAAAATGCTTGAGCATCATCACGCCGACGAGGTGGCCTATGTGGAGTGAGTCCGCTGTCGGGTCTATGCCGAGGTAGGCGGTGGTCATTTCTTTTTTTAACTGCTCTTGTGTTCCAGGCATCATTTGGTGAACCATGCCTCGCCACGTGAGTTCGTCTATGAAATCCATAGTTGTATTTTTATTCAGTCAATTAATCCGCTTGGCCTAATTAGACCAAGCGGACTAAGTTATTGTTTACTTGTTTTGTTCTTTCAATAAAGCGAGAGTTTCGGCTATACGTCGCATGGCTTCGCGTAGATTGTCGTCGGAGGTCGCATAGCTCAGACGTATGTAACCCTCCATTCCGAATGCCGCACCGTCTACAGTGGCTACGTGGCCTTTTTCGAGAAGGTACATGGCAAGATCGGAAGACGACGCGATCGCTTTTCCTTCCGGAGTGGTTTTGCCTATATATGCGCTGACCTCGGGGAAGAGATAGAAGGCTCCTTGTGGACGGTTGACTTTTAAACCGGGTATCTGTCTGGCAAGTTCTACCACGAGATCGCGACGGCGTTCAAAGGCTTTGTTCATTTCACTGATACATTCCTGAGAGCCGGTGTAGGCGGCTTCGGCTGCTTTTTGTGCGATGGATGACGCGTTGGAAGTGTATTGCCCCTGAAGTTTGGTCACTGCTTTTGCGAGCCATAGTGGAGCTGCGCAGTAGCCGATTCGCCATCCTGTCATCGCGTATGCTTTAGACACTCCGTTGATGATCGTTGTACGGTCGGCTATCTCCGGGAATGATGCCAGCGATGTGAAAGATCCTGTGAAATTGATATGCTCGTATATTTCGTCAGCGAGCACCATTATGTCCGGACGCTTTGCGAGAACGTCGACTAGAGCCTTAAGTTCTTCACGGGAGTATATGCTGCCTGTGGGGTTCGACGGAGAGCAGAGCAATATCATCCGTGTGGCGGGAGTGATGACCGCTTCGAGTTGCGATGGGGTGATTTTGAAATCTTGTGATATGTCGGCATGTATCTCGACTGTCGTTCCGCCTGCGAGTTTGACCATTTCGACATAGCTTACCCAAGCCGGCATCGGGATGATTACTTCGTCACCTGGATTGATAGAGGCAAGGATCACATTGCATAGGGCTTGTTTGGCTCCGTTTGCCACTACGATTTGCTCGGGTGCATAGGTGACACCGTTTTCCTTGGCGAGCTTTTCCGATACGGCCTTTCGTAGCGACATGTAACCGGCTACAGGAGTATAGAATGTGTAGTTGTCATCGATAGCTTTTTTCGCGGCTTCTTTGATGTGGCGGGGTGTCTCGAAATCGGGTTCACCTACCGAAAGATTGATGACATCGACTCCATGGGCTTTAAGCTCGTTGCTTTTCTGCGACATTGCAAGTGTGGCTGACGCTGCTAATGCCTGTACGCGATCTGAAATATGGGCCATCTATATCTGGTGTTAAGGGTTGAATATTTAATGTTAATTGTGCTAAGCCTTATTTTGTCGCACGGGCGCGCATGATACCCATGACCGTCTGTTTGCCAAGGCGAACATAGTCAACCACGGGCCGTGAAGCCGGGCAGGCATAGCTGCATGAACCGCATTCGATGCAGTTGGCTATCTTTTCAGCCTCTGCGTCGTCCCATTCCTTGAGTCTCGAAAGGGTTGCGAGAAGATATGGTTCAAGCCCCATCGGGCAGGCTTCCGCGCATTTGCCGCAGCGGATGCAGTTTTCTGCCGGACGGCGGTGGGCATAACGTTTGTCGAGCAGTATGCCAGACGTTCCCTTGATCATGGGAGTCTGAAGTGTTGACGCGGTGCGTCCCATCATGGGGCCTCCGAGGATTATTTTTTCAGGCTCCATGCCGTCGGTAAGGGTTGCAAGCATTGTTCCGAGCGGAACCCGCAGATTGCGGCCGTTGATTCCGTCATGAAGTGTTAGCACTCTTTCCATCAGAGGTTCTCCTAATATTACGGCACGGTAGATGGCGTATGCCGTTGCCACATTCTGCACGATCGCACCGGTTGCTATGGGGAGCGCACCGGATGGAACTTCTTTGCCGGTCACGGCTTCGATAAGCTGCTTCTCGCCTCCTTGGGGATATTTGACTTTCAGTGGCATTACTTCCAGACCCGCGACCGAAGCCGCTGCCTCTTGTATTGCCGCTATAGCTTCAGGTTTGTTGTTTTCGATAGCTATCACACCGCGATTGACTCCGGCCGCGCGCATGAGGAGTTGCACTCCTTTGACGATCTCACGAGGGTTTTCACGCATGAGCATGTCATCGCACGACAGGCAGGGTTCGCATTCTACTGCGTTGATGATGACGATTTCAGCTTTTGAACCTGGAGGTGGCGACAGTTTGACGTGTGTGGGAAATGTCGCTCCTCCGAGACCTACGATACCAGCGTTTTTGATTATATCGATTAGTGCTTTGCTGTCAAGAGTGGCAAGCTCGTTGTCGTCTCGCACCACAGTTCCGCGCTGGGCCATTGTTTTTGCATCTGCCTCGCGGTCTTCATCGTCACTCTTTATATATATTGCTTCGACAGGCATGCCTTGCGGAGTACGGCATGTGTCTATCTTCATGACTGTACCGGAAATGGGCGTATGTATTGGCGCTGAGACGAATCCTCCGGCTTCGGCAACGCAATCACCGCGACGAACCTTATCGCCTTTTTTTACTATCGGTTTGGCCGGTGCGCCTATATGTTGTGATACAGGAAGCACTACTTCTGCCGGAAGAGGGAGGTTTTCGATTGGCTTTCCTGCTGCGATTTTGTTTTCTGCGGGATGAACACCGCCGATTTTAAATGTATGGAGTTTCATGATCGATTATTCAGGCTGGTTGTTCTTCGAGTTTTGGTTTTACCGCCTCGACGGTTTTCTTTACTGGAAAATTTACGGCATGGATGGCGTGAGTCGGACAAACGTCGACGCATTTGCGGCAAAGTTTACATTTCTCATAGTCAATGTAAGAAAGATTGTTGGCGATGGATATGGCTTCGTGCGTACATTCTTTTACGCATTTTGAGCAGCCTATACATGCTACTTTGCATTCTTTCATCGCCAATGCGCCTTTTTCCTTGTTTGAGCAGGCTACATAGACTCTCATCCCGCGAGGCCCTTTGAAGCGGAGTTCGATTATTGCGCGTGGGCAAGATTTGGCGCATGCGCCACAACCTACGCACTTGTCTTCGTTTACTTCCGGGAGACCGGTCTGCGAATTGATATGTATAGCGTCGTAGGGACATGCTGTCACGCAGTCACCACATCCGAGACAGCCATTGGGGCAGGTGGTCTGGCCGGTGCCCAACGATGCGAGTACGGCACATGATGGCGCGCCTTCGAAACGGGCCACTTGAGGACGTAGGTCGCAAGTGCCGTTACATTTTATTACTGCTATTTTGGGCTTGGATTCAGCGGCGGCGAGACCGACGATCTCTCCTATCTGTTTCATGACAGCGCTGCCTGAGGCTGGGCATGACAGCCCGTCCAGGGTATCTGCGTTGACGCAGGCAGCCGCAAAGTCGCGACAGCCGCTACGGCCGCATCCTCCGCAGTTTGCTCCGGGGAGGAGTGCTTCGACTTGATCGATTCGAGGGTCTTCATGGACATGGAAACGTTTGGCGACGATATACAATACAGCCGCTCCGACGATTCCGATAACTCCAAGGACAATAATTGATGTGACTATAATGCTCATGGTAATAATTATGACGTCAGATTATTCAGATATTTATATTTTAAATTTTAACCACTTTCCAGCTTATTTTTTGAGCGAGTCTCTTTCGGTATGAGTAAAGGAACAAATCGTAGACTGCGAGAGCTCCGAACCCGATGGCGATTGACCATCCACCGATATCCGGGAAACCGAAACGGCATCCGAGGATAGTGCCTCCGAATATTATTGTAGGAAGAGCCAAGGCCCACCATGTCGCACGTAGTGTCGAACCCGAGGTGGCAGTGATTTCTATTTTGTCACCGGCCGAGAAGTTTTCCGCTTGCTGGGTGTCGATTGTCAAGAGTTCTTTGCCGTTTCCCTCTTTCCCGCTGCATAGGGCGGTGATGGCACACCCGTCGCACTTGCACGGCTCCTCCGTCCGCACGACCAGTTTGTGGCGTTCCACTCTTTCGATCACACCTCTGTGGGTGACATCTTCTTTGCTCATGGATTGAATATGGTTAAAACACTTTATATGCGGAGGCAAAGTTAGCGATTTTCCCCAACATGAGCAAAGTATCGTGCTATATGGTTCGAAAATTTTGTACTTAAAAATATTTCCTATCTTTGTCGGGCAAAATCGGGATATTATAGTGGCGTTCGTCAGTTATGATTTTAATCATAAATTCACTCATAAATTGAATATCAGGATAATATTCGTGATGTGTTCGTTCCTGTCAGGATCCATGATTTTTTGGCATCGTTGCGGTGCAATATACAGATACGATAGCCCGTTTTACGATTAGTTAACCTATTTTGTTTTAATGCAACAATCAGAGTGTTGTAATGATTTCCCGATTAAATTGGGGGATATAAATAAAATTGAAAAATGAAGCCTAAAGTACTTATTGTAACAAAATTCTACTATCCACGTGGGGGCGCATGTGTATGCGCTATTGATTTGGAGCGTTTGCTTAGGCTTCGTGGGTACGACGTTGCTGTTTTTGCGATGAATTATCCTGAAAATCTTCAATCCCGATGGTCGCCTTATTTCGCTGATAATGTATGCTTTTGGAATTCAAACAAAAATAGGGTCAAAGCTGTGAAAAGGGTTCTTGGGTTTGGCGACATTAGATCTTCATTTGCGAAAATAATGGATGATTTTAATCCGGATATAGTACATCTTCACAACATACATAGCTACATATCTCCGGAGGTGGCCGTCATGGCTCATAAAAGAGGCAAGAAAGTAGTTTGGACTCTTCATGACTATAAGCTTGTCTGTCCTGCTTATAGTTGCCTTTACAACGGGAAGCCATGCGATGATTGCATAATAAAATCGAAGTTTTCGGTTGTCAGGAAAAAATGTATGAAAGGGTCGTTTTCAGGAAGTTTCCTGGGTTGGTTGGAAGCTTTGAGATGGCGTAGGCCGGTCTTGGAAAAGAATGTGGACGCTTTTGTGTGTCCGAGCCGGTTTATGAAAGAAAAAATGATCCAAGGAGGATTTGAAAAGAGTAAATTGCATGTAATTTGCAATTTTATAGGGGGCAACAAATTTGAATTGTTAAGATCGTCAGATCCTATGGTTTCAAGAGATGATTATTGCTGTTACGTAGGTCGTCTTTCTCACGAAAAAGGTGTTGATTTACTGCTTTCGGTGATGGCGAAATTGCCTTATAAGATAAAAATCGCCGGGTCAGGACCTGAGTTTGATCGGTTGAAAGAGATCTATGCTTCAGACCGAATAGAGTTTCTCGGTAAGCTTGATGCGGATGGAGTCTTGAACTTGCTGAAAAAATCCAGATTTTCAATAGTGCCGTCGATTTGTTACGAAAACAATCCGTTAAGTGCCATAGAGTCTTTTTGTACCGGCACTCCTGTTGTCGGAGCAAATATCGGTGGTATTCCGGAATTGATAGATGAGGGCACAGGCTTGATATTTGAAAGTGGAAATAGCAGCTCACTTGAAAAAGCGATTCATGAGGCTTTCTCCAATAAGTGGGATTATCGAAAAATTCAAGAGGATTCGTTAGTTAGGTTTTCAGCTGAAAATTATTACGGATTACTTGAAAAAGTATATTAGGCCCAGTGGATTATTGTATTAACGTATAATCGGTCAATGACTCTGAAATGAAGATAGTCGTAATAGGAACAAGAGGATTTCCCGGCATTCAGGGTGGTGTCGAGACCCATTGTGAGGAACTTTATCCGCGCATCGCGGCTCTTGGTCATGACGTAACGGTCATACGGCGATCGCCATACGTGACTGATGACAATAAGTTATCAACTTATAAAGGTGTAAGGCTTATAGATGTCTATGCTCCGCGTAAAAAAAGTTTTGAAGCTATAGTTCATACTTTTTTGGCTATACTCAAGGCTCGTATGCTTAGTCCGGATATTGTCCACATACACGCGGTAGGGCCTGCGATTATGACTCCGGTTGCCCGTCTGCTTGGTTTGAAGGTGGTGATGACTAACCACGGACCGGATTACCATCGTCAGAAATGGGGATGGTTGGCCAGGTTTGTAATCAAGAGTGGCGAGCGCATGGGCACAATGTTCAGCAATCGGGTCATAGTGATTTCAAAAGTCATAGCTGGCATCCTGAAAGACAATTATGGATTCGACGATTCGCGATTGATTTTCAATGGAGTCAATAAACCTAGAAAATCAGAATCAAATGAATATATTGAAAGCATTGGGCTATCCGGTGTTCCATATATAGTTGCTTTGGGGCGTTTTGTGAAGGAGAAAGGGTTTCATGACCTTGTCGAAGCATATGTAAAGTCTGGTCTTAGTGACAGACTGAAACTTGTTATCGCTGGAGACAGTGATCACGAAGACAGTTATTCGAGTGAGTTGAAAAAGACTGCGAGAAAGAATGGTGTCATTCTAACAGGTTTTATAAAAGGAGAGAAGTTGAATCAACTTATGACCAATGCGTCCCTTTTTGTCATGCCTTCTTATCATGAAGGCTTGCCGATCGCTTTGCTTGAGGCTATGAGTTACGGGATAGATGTTTTGGTCAGTGATATCCCCGCCAATCGTCTCGGTGTGCTTTGTAGGAATGACTTCTTTCCGGTAGGAGATGTCGATGCGCTCTCTGAGGCTTTAAAAAAGAAATGTGAAGTCAAGACTGATACAAGAAACTATGATTTAAGTCCGTATGATTGGGATAGGATTGCTGTACAGACCGAAGCTCTCTACAGGGAGCTTTGTCCTTAAGACAATATCCCGATAGACAATTAAGTGATCAGATCAAAAAGTCGCGTTTCCACTATGTACAGCCGCGGCTTTTTGATCTGATCAATGGTTATTGCCTGAAAATATTATAATCAGATATTCGGCCTTTCCCAAATGTGGGTGGATGTGCAGTGTACGACTGTTGACAGATTGCCGACTGTCAGCGTAAAGTCTCCTTCTTCTATTATCCATCGTCCTTTCGAATTTACAAAAGCGAGATCAGACGCTGGCAAAGAGAAATGGACGGTTTGGGTCTCGCCAGGTATTAGAGTGAGTTTGGAGAAGCCTCGCAGACGTTTGTTGTCGGGGATGATCGATGCGACATGATCTGACGAATATAGCAATGCGGCCTCTTTTCCGTCACGCGAGCCGGTATTTGTAATGTCTACGGAGACAGTCAGAATGTCGGATGGTGAGAAATCTTTTTTATCGACCCTGAGATTCGAGTAAGCGAAAGTCGTATAGCTTTTTCCATAGCCGAAAGGCCACTGAACGTTTACACGCGCGTCATAATCGTATACCCCTTCCATCTTCCCTACTTCTTCGCTCACTTTATAATCGTATGTCACGAGCGAGTTGATTTCGCGCGGATATGTGAATGGAAGTTTGGCTGAAAAATTTTTCTCACCGCTAAGCAATAGAGCCAGTGCGTCACCACCGAAATTGCCTGGTAGGATTATATCGACAACGGCTTTGGCGAGAGGTTCGATGTCTGCGATGATGCGTGGGCGGCCTTCATTGAGAATCAATACTATCGGTTTGCCGGTAGAGGCAAGGCGTTTAACCATGTCTCGTTGAAGAGTTGAGAGGTATAGGTCCGTGAGATTGCCGGGAGTTTCACAATATGAGTTTTCTCCTATGCAGGCGATGATCACATCGGCCTTGGCGGCTGCATGTAGCGCAGGTTCAATATCTCCGGCTATCTCGTCATTATAGGCTCCTGTTTCGTTGAATGTCACTGTCGGAACGAAAGTGACATTGTCGCTTCCGAATTTGGCTCGTAATGCTTCCGTGATGGTATTGTAATCTTTAGCGTATACATCTGTAAGATGCCCTTGCCATGTGTAGGTCCAACCACCGTTGAGTGAGCGCATTGAATTTGCTGTAGGCCCGGTTACCAATAGTTTCACACCCTGTTTCAACGGTAAGATATCGTCATCGTTTTTAAGAAGCACCATTGTCTCGGCCGCAGTGTTGAGCGCTGTTTTCGAAAATTTTTTGGAAGCGAATTCGGGGTGATCTTTGAGTGTTGTATTGGGGTGGTCGAAAAGCCCGAGACGGAATTTCAGGCGTAGTACACGTGCTGCGGCATCGTCGATACGGCTTATAGCTACGCTGCCCTCCTCGACAAGCTCTCTAAGCATGTTGCAATAGTCCACTTTATAAGGTTCCATAGCCATGTCGATGCCTGCGTTTATAGCTATCCGGATAGCGTCTTTTTTGTCTTTCGCAACCTTTTCACGAGTATACAGATTGTTTATATCGGCCCAGTCGGTGACGATCAGTCCATCCCATTGAAGATCTTCTTTTAGCCATTTGGTAAGGAGGATCGGATCTGCGTGTACAGGAGTCCCGTTGATCGATGAAGAATTGACCATGAGTGTCAATGCCCCGTTTTTGATGGCTTCGAGGTAGGGAGCGAAATGTTTTTCGCGCAGATCTGACGGAGATATAAAAGCCGGTGTACGGTCTTTGCCGGAAAAAGGCATTCCGTAACCCATATAATGTTTGATGGAGACCGCTATATGGTTGCCGTCTACATGATTGGGGTCATCACCTTGAAATCCGCGTACGGCTGCGGCTCCCATGAGAGCGTTGACCAAAGGGTCTTCACCGTAGTTTTCCCAGAATCGTGGCCACCGGGGGTCGCGGGCAAGATCGAGTGTTGGTGAGAATGTCCATGGGCAGTCGCTCGCACGAGTCTCGTATGCGGTTATTTCAGCAGCGCGTTTTGACAGTTCTATGTCGAATGAGGCTGCTACGTTGAGGTTTTGAGGAAAAAGCGTGCCACCGTTGGTATATGTCGTTCCGTGGTTTTGGTCGAGACCATATATACAGGGTATGCCCATCACATCCATTGACACTTTTTGGATTTGAGGTATAATTTCGTTCCAGCCTTTGGCGTCAAGGCAATAGGAATAAGGGGCGTTCAGTATGGAGCCTACTTTATATATGCCGAAAATAGTGTCGAGTTTCTCTTTTACAAGGCGGAATTTACCGTCAGGCCCTGTCTCTCCGAGAATATCGAGTTGGAGTTGTGTCATTTGTCCGATTTTTTCCTCAAGGGACATTTTTGCCAGTTTGTCCCGCACTTTTTTCTCGATGGACGGGTCGGGTGGTATGACAGGCAAACTTACAGGTGTGTAGGCCATTGCTGGAATCGCAAATGCGATTATCGGAATAAGCAGTTTACGTAGCATGGTCATTATCTTTAAGATTGGATTATTTTTTCAACTCGGGATATGAGATTCGTGAATGGTACATTGTCCGCAGGCGCTGTGAGAATACTTCCTTTATTGCATTGACATCACGGAATGATATCGGAGATTCATTGTGGAGCCCTTCTGCTATCTGGCTGTCGATGATCTTGTTGACCAATGCAGATATGGCTTCTGGAGTGTGGTCGGTCATGGACCTCGAGGCGGCCTCCACAGAGTCGGCCATCATCAGCAGGGATGTTTCTTTTGATTGGGGGTTAGGTCCGGGATAGCTGAATATGGACGGATCTACGTCCTCGTCAGGATGGGCGTTGCGGTATGTGGTGAAGAAATATCTGGCTTGGCCAGCTCCATGGTGTTCGGAAATGAAGTTACGGATCATTTTGGGGAGTTTTGCTTTTTCTGCAAGTAATAGCCCCTCGTTGACATGCCCTGTTACTATGCGCGCGCTCTGTATCGGATCGAGGGAATCGTGCGGGTTGACACCGTGTTGGTTTTCGGTGTAGAATGCGGGATTTTTGATTTTTCCTATGTCATGATAAAGTGCGCCTGTACGTACAAGCTGTACGTTTGCCCCTATACGGCTTGCGGCCGCTGATGCAAGATTGCTGACGGCCATTGAATGATTGAAAGTGCCGGGGCATTCTTCAGATAGTTCTCTGAGGAGCGGATTGTTGATATCGCTTAATTCTACGAGGGTCACGCGAGATGTAAAACCGAACACCCTTTCGACCAAAAACATAAGGACATAACTGAACGATATGAGGATGGCGTTTATCGCAAAGCATCCGAATATCCGGCCCTCTGTTTTGGTCAAGGTTCCGGACTGCATTATTTCTATTGCGGAATAGCTGGCGGCGTATGCTAAAAAGATAAATGCGGCTGTGCGTATAAGCTGGCTGCGTCGCGAAAGGTCTTTGAGAGAGTCGATGGCGACCACTCCCGCTATAAATTGCAGGAAGACGAATTCAAGCGCGAAAGATGCTACTGTCGAGCAAATAAGTACCTGTATTATATGGCAGAAATATGCCGTGCGCGAATCGAGGAATATCAAAGTCAGGATTGGAACCACAGTGAACGGAGTGATGTATAGTCCGGTTCTGAATGTGGCCTGCATCGCGAAAGCGAATAATGTGAATACCCCCGTTAGTGTCATTATAAACAAGACGGTACGGTCATCGTCGAAATAATCTCTACGGAATATGTATAAATATCCGTACAGAGCGCCATAAAGGATCAGCATATACAATATCTGTCCGGCGAGTGGATAATAATGTTGGCTTATGGTTCCTTTCCCTCGTTCATCGGCTATTTTTTCGTATGTGTGTAAGACCGTGGACAGGCGGGTGGTTACGATATCCCCCTTGTCGATTATACGTTCGCCCTGTTGTATAACGCCTATCGGGGCGGTGGCCTTTTGGTAGGCTTCGTCAAGCAATCGTTTGCTTGTGATGGTGTCGACATGTATGTTGGGCTGCAGAATTTCAGAGAGATGTGTCGCGGAAAGAGCCTGATGCACACCTTTATCACGGAGCACGCTGTCGAGATGTTCGTATGCGCGGAATGCGGAAAGATAGGTCCCTGTCGGTATTGACATGGCAACATTGTCATGGATGAAACGGACAGAAGGAAGTTTGCCGGCCACAATTTTGGCGTATGTGTCACGGTCCACTATGCCGTTTTCATATACTTTGCGTATTTCCTTTATGATGAGGTTGCGTTGGGCTGGTGAGATGTCAAGGCCTGCATCGCTGTTAAGGCGCGTTGTATATTCGGATATTATCATCTTTTCCTTCGCGACGTCACGTTTAAACACCGGCTCGAAATTAGAGTCGATGCTGTCTTTTACTTCTGCTATGCTGAGGGAGTCGAGATGTATGGGAATGTCGAACGGGGCTGTCAGCAATGCATAGCTCCAAGGTCGGCCTTCTTCGAAAACATAGTGGTTTTCACTTGAGCGAGGGAGGAAATAGACGGTCAATGACACCGCGCATATAAAAAGGAATATCCTTAGCGATAATTTACGCGAGAGCAATGTCTTCATACTCATACGTCAAAAATATTGCGGACAATTGTCCAGATGATGATGGATGTAAGGATTGCAAGAATGAAAAATCGTGATGAGAGCGCTTGTTGGAATCGTGGCATGCGCTTGCGTGTGAACCACGCGACTGTCAGAAGTAAAAGCAATGGCAGCTCGGCCACAAAAAGGGCGTTGAATCTGACGGCTTCGCGAAAATTTCCGTTTAGCAAAGAATGGAATGCGCGTTGAGACCCGCATCCGGGGCATTCCAGTCCGGTGAATGTCTTGAATGCGCAACGCGGGAAATACGCATCGGACGGATCCACTGATAAATATAGAAGAATGATGGCCACGATTGCTACTACGGCAAAAATGGCTGTCGATGCCTTGAACGGAGGAATTGAAACCGGTGGCATCAGGCTGAGAATAGGCTGAAAAGCATGGAGAACGGAGCCCATATCAAGCCTGCGACAAAAGAGATGATCACCCAAAGTTCGGCTTTGGAAGATGCGTTGAGCGCAGCGTTATAGTCTCCACGCATATAAGCGGGTGAAACTTTCGATGCGTATATAATCGCTATTACGCCTGTTGGGATACAGCAGCATATCGTGGCAATGATAGCCCATACGAGATGGTTGCTTGGCATCTGGGGCGTCGGGTTGTTTCCTTGGTCGCTGTAAAGTGATTGATTATAGCCGTATTGAGTTTGTCCGTTGTTGAACGGCTGGTTTCTGTATGTTTCATAGCCGCCTTGATTAGACGGTGTGTGTCCGTCAGGACGGAATTGCCCGTTAAATGGCTGCGGTTCGTGTCGCTGATTTATCGCGGGATTGAACATCGCGGCTATTTCCGGTACTGCCGCGATGGTGGTCCAATCGCTGAGACCTTCGTGCCAGACGGGGGTTGAAGGATTGATGTCGTGACGCGATGCGAGTTCATCAATATTTAACGGCCCGATCTGAGTGTTATTTATTATTATCCAATATTTCATGTGATGACATTTAAATGCCGGCCGGATTTGTCCACCGTTGCGGATGGATTCCGGCCGGTCATAAATATATTTAGAAGAACTTGGTCTCTTCTCCGAGTATATCGGAAAGGACGGCATTGGCAAGTCTCGACGCGCCCAGACGGAAATACTCGTTGGTCTCTACCCACTTTTCACCGAGGACTGTTTTGACGATAGTGTAGTATTTCAAAGCTTCTTCTGTGGTGGAAACTCCGCCTGCGGCTTTGAACCCGACCATGCGACCGGTCTTTTCGTAGTATTCTTTGATACATTCACACATTATGTATGTGGCTTCAAGTGATGCCCCGGGATATTCTTTTCCGGTCGATGTCTTCAGGAAGTCTGCATCGGAATATAGTGAGAGGATAGACGCGTTGCGTATGTTTTCAGCTGTTTTGAGTGCACCGCTTTCGATAATGACTTTCATCAGTGAATCCCGGCAGGAGTGTTTCATTTCGATAAGTTGGTCGCAAACCTCCTCATAATCCTTGTCAAGGAAATCTCCGAGGCCGAGAACGACATCGATTTCGTCGGCTCCTGATTCGACAGCGAGTCCAATTTCCGCTATCTTCACTTCGATAAAGCTTTGTGCGCTCGGGAAACAGCCTGACACAGCGGCTATGTCGACTTCACTGCAGTCAAGCACTGTCCTTACGACAGGGACAAAATTTGGGTATACGCAGATCGCTGCGACATTGGGAAGATCAGCGTGTTCGTGGGCGAATGCATTGACTCTTTCGGTGAATTCAGCTACCGAACGCTGTGAATCTGTTGACTTCAGTGTTGTGAGGTCAATAGAGTTGAACAGTTTTTTTAATACTTCCGGAGTGCGGTTTTCGTCAAGGTGTTTGGAGAGGATCTCCTCTACTTTAGAAGAGACTTCAGCGTCAGACGTTGTGACGCGGCTGTCGGCTATTGCTTGCTGATATTTATCCATATTTTAATTAGTTTAATTATTTCAATTTATTTTGTTGTAGTCGTGTTGTCGGTCAGTTTGGGGTTTGAGATGTGGCGGGTAGCGTCACGGACTGTCTTTTTCTCCAGATTACGTATGAAGGCTTCGGTAAGGTCTATGCCGGTTTGGTTGGCGATTGCAGTCAGCACCCATAACAGATCAGCGAGTTCATCAGCGAGCGTGTCTCCGCTTTCACCGGTTTTAAAAGACTGGTCACCGAATTTACGTGACATTATGCGTGCGATCTCTCCGGTTTCTTCCGCGAGTATTGCGGTATTTGTCAGTGGCGAGAAATAGCGCACCCCAATGGTTGTTATCCATTCGTCGACAGCGGACTGGAGTGTGCGCAAAGATATAGAATCGTCAGAAGTCCGTGTAATATTCATGCTTTATTCACGTAGTTTTGAATCTATAACAATAGTTACGGGGCCGTCGTTCACCAACGAAACTTTCATATCGGCTCCAAATACTCCGGTTTTGACTTCTTTGTTTGACAGTGCGGAACATTCGGAACAGAAGTATTCATATAAAGGGATTGCGAGCTCATGTCCGGCAGCGTGGATATAGCTCGGCCTGTTTCCTTTGCGAGTGGAGGCGCAGAGAGTGAATTGGCTTACGGCCAAAATATCACCTCCGGCGTCAATGACCGAGCGGTTCATCACTCCGGTCTCATCGGGAAATATTCTCATAGCGACGCATTTTGCGGCAAGCCAGCGAGCGTCTTCTTCGGTGTCCCCTTCGAAGACACCTACAAGCACCATCAATCCATGACTAATGGTGCTGTGAAGGAGACCTCCGATGTTTACGGATGCCTCCGATACTCTTTGGATCACTAATCTCATTATCTGCAAAAATAATAAGAATCCGTGAGATTGCGATATCTTTCGTGAGAATAAATCGGTCTAAAAAACAGCTTTGCTATCGGTCGTGTCGGGGCGTTATGCGAAATAATAAAACGAGAGGCATCCTAATGGATCCCTCCGGTTTTCAATATTTCGTCAATCGTCAAATCCGGTTGTCGTTCAATAGTCGCTGAAAAGTGTGGGTTTTATGACGAGTCCTACTCTGAGCGTGGAATGAAACTCTTTGTATGCGAGCAATCCCTCACCGTAACCGTTGTAGTATTGTAGGAACAGAAATTGATTGTCTCGTTTGAAGATCCGGTAATTGAATTCGACAGTCGTATTGTAGTTTAGTTTCCATCCTTTGCGTTTCACGAGATTGACCGCAAGTCCGAATCTTCCGTTTTGTGACGTAAAACTGGTTCCCATCTGGTATATGCCGCAATAGTTTAGGATATCTTTGTTTTCAACTCCGTCGATGATAGGGATCCAGACCTTGCCGTGAACCACTATTTGCGGATCGATCATTATGCTTCCACCAAGGCTTATACGGTTCCATGAGCGAGAGGCGGTTCCGTCGCGTCCGTTTGATTCATGTTCGACTATAAAATTTATTTTTCCGACGAAACGATCTTTCACGAACAAGGGTTTGGTGAGACCTATTCCCGGGTTGAAATTTAGGTCGGTCATAGGCATTGAGTTCTCAAGTATATTCCAAAAGCATTTCTGAGAGTAGAAAAGGAAAAGATATGTGCCTCCGGGCAAAGTGCTTTTGGTGAGGCGTTGAGCAATGGAAAGTTGGAATTTTATATTGGAGCTTTCACGGGTGATGCGTTGTCCGACAGGGCAACCGAATATGAAGTAATTGTCTTTGTACAGACCGAAATAAGGTCCCTCGTCAAACGCGCGTCTGACACTGTCTGTGTCTATTTCCTCATTTGATATATTTACAATCTGTGCGTTTGTAGAAACGGTGTGGATTGAAATTAACGTTAAAAGGAAAACGAGTTGTATGATGAAACGTTTCATGTTGGAATTGTAATGTGCAAATATACGGAAATATTTCGTACTTTTGCATCTTATAGACGCAAGTCGGATTGACTGATTTTAGCTTGTAATCAAAACTATGCGTAATCTCATATATATATTTATTTTGGCGTTTTCGCTCTCCTTGTCTTCATGTGGCAATGATGAGGAATTCGTGATAAGATGCGATATCAAAGGACTTGGTTCCAAAGGGGTCGAGATGTGTTATGTGAATCGAGACTTGAAAAAGGCTTTGTTTCATCCTGTGGACGGAAAGGTCGTGTTGCGCGGGGTTTCTCCACAGCCGACGTTGGTAGAAGTGTTCACGTTTGACGGAGAACTGCTTTTTGCATGTGTGGCATCAAACGGTGATGATCTTGAAGTCAAGATGAATTCTGAAAATCCGGGAGTGGCGGAAATAAAGGGCAATGAGGTCTCGGAGCGTTACTCCAAATTTGTTATAGAGAATGATTCAATTCTATTTGGCGGTGACAGGGAAAAATCCAATAGGATTATAGCGGCAGAGATTCTTTCAAACCCTGACCGGATGTCGTCCGCGATGCTTCTGGCGACTCTATATGATGCGCGGGGCTATGAGATGCAGGCTGATTCGTTGATTAATGCGCTTAGTGCCAGGGCGCGTCCCTCGGGTGTATGCGGATGTTTCATCAGCCTCGTCGGAGAGCAGGTATCTGCTTCGGCACGTGGAAATGTCAAATCTATCACGATCAGAGCTAACCCTGATACTCTTGTCCGTTTTATACCGTCGATGCAGAGCTATAGTTTGCTTGCTTTTTCCGGTGTCGGTCGCACTGACAGTCTTAAATCCTTGTTTCGTGACCTCAATAAAAATTTGCACAAACGTCGTTTTACTTTACTTGAAATGACCGTGACGGGTGATAGCGCATCATGGGCCGGAGCGATACGAGGTGACAGTGCCAAATGGGTTCAGGCATGGCTTCCGGGAGGTGTGGGAAATCCGGCAGTCAGGAACCTGCAGATTCCATATATACCGTTTTTTGTTTTTGTCGACAGCTCCGGGAGACAGATTTATCGTGGTGGATCAGTGTCGGCAGTGTCCGACAGTGTCCGACACAGGCTTGGAAAACACTATAAAGGCATTGATTGTGACGTGGTTTCGGAGATACCGGCCACACACCGGTTAGGGACGTCCGGTAATCTTTGAGTGACAGGCCGTAAGGGCAATAAACATACGGTTGAATGCGTTAGTAAGTGTATATGAAAACACTTACTGCTATAATTTTTGCGGGAATACTGACATTTTTACTGGCCGGTTGTATAGAGGATGGAATTGACACATCTCCGTCGGCACAGCCTGACTTTTCAGTCGACACCCTTGATATAGGCGTCGTGTTTACCGAGCAACCCACTGCTACAAGCCGTTTCATGGTTTATAACCGTAACAGCAAAATAATCAATATCAGTGATATTTCGTTGCGAAGCGGAGAGCGTGTATTCAGACTGAATGTTGACGGATTTTCAGGCGATAGGTTCAATGACATCGAAATTCGTCCGAAGGATTCTATATATGTTTTTGTAGAGGCGACTTTGCGTCCGAATGGGTTGCCTGCTTTGACTGATATTACAGATGTGCTTGATTTCACGACCAATGGTGTTACCAAAAGTGTTGTTTTGAGTGCGTCGGGTCAGGATGTACGTCGCCTTAAGGCCGAGGTTATAGATCGGGACACACGTTTCGACGCGATGTATCCATATCAGATATTCGATTCGTTGGTTGTCGATGAGGGAGTGACGCTGACGGTCTCATCCGGTGCGAAATTGTATTTCCATGACAAGGCCCGCTTTATTGTAAAGGGAACATTGATTACGGAAGGAACAGCGGATGCTCAGGTAGATATGACAGGAGACCGCATGGGCAATGTGGTAGGTTCAATTCCGTTTGATCTGATGGCTTCTCAGTGGCATGGCCTTGAATTTGCCCCGTGTAGTCAAGGCAATTCTTTGAGCCATACTGTAGTGCGCAATACAGTGTCAGGTGTTTTGGCTGACTCATTGTCGCAGGTGGCATTTTTGAACTGTCGTTTGCGTAATAGTGCCGGCTATGCGTTGGAATCCCGTTATGCCGATTTGTCTCTTATCGGTTGTGAACTTGCCGAGGCTGCTGACGGTGTGGTCTGTATGATTGGCGGAAAGGTCGTCATGAATCATTGTACCATTGCTAATTATTATCTGTTCTCCGCTTTGCGCGGCCCTTCGTTGTACTTTTCTCATTTTAGCCCTGAGAGCGACAATGGTTCAGGCATGCCATATCTCGCGGCTGATATAAGTAATACGATCATATATGGCAACGGGACCGATCTCTCGGAAAGTGATTTTACGGGGTGTGATGTCGTGTTGCGACGATGTTTACTTAAAAGCAGAGGTAGTGACGATGACAATTTTATCAATTGTATATGGGACACCGATCCGCTTTACTATACAGTAAGGCAGGATTATTATTTTGACTATCGTCTTCAGCCGGAATCTCCAGCGATAGGCGTGGCGGATCCAGCATTGACTTTGGTTGCCGCAGAGAGAGATTTCTATGGTATCATACGCGGAGATCAGCCTAATTTGGGTGCATATCAGGCTTCAAAAGATTAAGAGTCTCAAGCCTGATGGCAGTATTTAAACGACAGATAACGGCAGGAATCGATTCCTGCCGTTATCTGTCGTTTAAATATAGGAGATGTCAGAGTACGTTTGTTATTTGCCCATAAGTTCCTTTACTTTATCGGCTCCCTTTTGGGCTGCGTCAGCAGTTTTTTGTTTGGCAGCGTCGACAGCGTCGGATGCTTTTTCTTTTGCGTTGTCCGCAGCTTTGCCAACAGCGTCTTTTACATCTGCGTCTTTTTCGCTTACAGCCTTGGATGTGGAGTCGGCAAGGTTTTTAGCAGATTCTTTTGTTGCTTTGAAAGCAGAGTCGGCTTTAGCTTCGATAGACATACCGGTCATTGCGGCTCCGGCCATCGGGTCTTTGGCTTTTATAGCCGGAGTGACCTCATTGATAAACTTTTCAGCGGCACTGTCTTTGCCTTCTTTGATTAATTTTTCAGCGTAGTCCTTTGCCTGCTGCACATAGATACGGAGGCTGTCGGAGTTCGTACAGTTTTCAATTTTGGCCTTAAGGGCAGCGCCTTCATTTTCGGCTTTCTTTTCAGAGCTGCATGACACCATGATTACAGTGCCAATAAGTGCGATTGATAGAAGTAGCTTTTTCATAACTCATTAATATAAATTCACCTTTGTTATAATAAACGAAAGGGTGAAAAAGTTCATCGCACCTTAGTTTTTTTGAAGAAAACGGAAGTTGATTATGATGGGGATACCGCTATCCGTTTCGTTTGTGTTGAGGTTTTGCCTCCAGCGCTGACGGTGGCGCGATAAAGATAAATGCCTTTATTGACGCGTGAACCGGATTGATTCGTAAGATTCCATTTCACTGGCGCGGATGAGTACATGTCGGCTTTACGGTTTGATTCGGAGGTCCATACAAGTTTTCCGGACAGGTCGAAAATCTCGATTTTAACGGTCAGCATCGCATCCGGAAGATTATGGATAACATAGAAGTTCGCCTCTACGGTGGCTGGATTGGCATCACTATATATATCGAATAGTTTGGGTGCAAGATCCGGATTGACGAAAAATTCGATGGAACCGGATGTCGAATTTCCTCCGTTGTCCCATACTTTGAGCGTCGCGGTATGGTTGCCAGGGTCGAGGGATGGCAAATGGTAGAAAATCGTACCGGCCGGAGATCCATCCTCATCCGGTGTATAGCTTGACGATACATCGGTCAGGTTGATATCGTTGTCGATACGTATGCTCATTTGATGTCCTATGCCGTGGTTTGACATATTGAGTGCTATGTCATCGCTTATGCGGGCGATAAGAACAGGCTCGTTTCCTACAACGTCTGTGGGTTTGAATGATTCGTGATTAAGATACATGTATTCTATGACAGGAGGAGTATTGTCAGGAACCGCATTTTCGTCGAATCCGTAGGCATATATATTTCTGCATACTCCGGCCGCTTCCAAGCCGTCGTCTGTGGCCGCGAAAAGTGAGATTGTGGCGTTTCGGTAATTGTCGGAAATATCGGCCGGCATGGCGACGGTTATTTCGAAGATTCCGTTGTTGACTGTGGTCCGTCCTGTGAACAGGCGCTCTCCTTGCTCGTCAAACACGATTTCCGTCCCGTTTTCGCCACGGCCTTGAGACGTGAAACTGCGTTCAGCGTCATAGAGTGTAAGCGAAAGCCATCCGTTGAAATTGTCAATACGGTGACCTGATGGGTCACAGACTTCTCCACGGATCACGGGACGAGAGAGAGCTGCGAGACATGGACGGGAGTCGGAAGAGACTTCCTCTCCGTCAACGGATGTTATTTTGACATTGTTCATCGGTGTTGCAAGACGCATGGCCGGATCACCGAACAGTACGTAGCGCCGGATATTGTCGTCGGATGTTAGGTTTTTGGATTGGCGCATTATCTCTCCGATAGGTAGCGTACGGCCTTCGGAGTCACGGGCGAACGCTACACGTCCGAATGATTCGGCCAATACACCGTTGCGGGATATCAGTACCGGACGAACGGCTGAGACAGCTCCGATCGCACCTCCATTGTCGGATAGCACAAGTGATTCGAGTCCGCATGTGGGCAGGCCGTCAAACTGTCCGAAAGAGCATGTGGCCGCAAAAAAGAATGTGGGTTTGCGAAGATATAGATTGTTGAGTTTTTGAGTGGTGAAAATTCCGTCTCCCGAAAGATTGTCAATAGCTCCGTGTCCGATATACGTAAACATTATCACTCCGTCGTCAAGCAGGGAGAAAACTTTTTTATCGGCTTCTTCTGATGTGCCGTTGCGCAGGTCGTAGGCATCGATATAGACTTTATTGAACGTCAGGCTTTCGGCAAGAGAATTGGCTCGCATTCTGACCTCCATTGTATCGGTTTGTGTCATGTGGGCTCCGTTATTGCCTTCATCCGCAAACATGAGCAGACGGTTACGCCACTCTCCTTGTGCCGGATTTTTTATATATGATTCGAGTCTGTTGACAAATGTTGTCGCGTCGCTATGTGTGCGGGCTGGGATACGGCCTACAGCGACGCAAAGTCGGTCAGAACCGAGACGTAGGCCTGAATTGTCTTCGAGAAACGCGATGATGTCGTCTGAACAGTATGAACTGCTGTCATCCAATCCGAGGTCGGTTTGCCAGATCGGTAGGGTGATAGCTGCGCTTGATGACATTCCCGCTGTCAGGCGACGGTGGTCGTGTGTTGCTCCGCCCATCAGGAGCACATATTTAAGTTTGCGTGGAGCCGCGTGGTCGTTTCCTCGGTCATAAAACATTTTCAACATACGCCTGATAGCGTTGACATCGGGAGAGCCTGAACCGAATTCATTGAAGATTTCGGTGTCGGTGACCACAAGAACGTTGAGTTCTTCGGGTGACGCTGTATGTAACGCTGCGACGCGTCTGCTTTGATCGAGCAGAGACGACGGGGTCACGATCACCATGTCTGGCACTTCGCATGCGTGTATGTTTTGGTTGGTGACGTTTCCGACAAAACGCGGATTCGGTAGTGCTGTCGGTGTTGTCCATGCCGTATACGTGCGCATTCCTGTATAGTCATTGGTCCACCCGAGAGAGCCGTCAGTGCTTTCGGACAGAGGTAAGGCTATGGGTTTGACAGGGTCGGTTACGTCCCATACCCGAGTTTCGGTTTTGGCGCCTCTCAGTAATATTGACGGATTGGCAGATGTGAATGTTAGAATTCCGGATGCCGGTAGTTCGAGATGGCGTGTATACGTCAGTGTCAACCGTTCAAGATTAGCGAGCCTGACGGGGCCGCTTAGGCTTATGCCTACACCGAGGGCGAGTGTCTTGCCGTTTGGCGTAAACCGTTTGCTTATCCGACACATATCGCCCCAGGATTTTGACGATGAACTGACTTTATCAGAACTTTCGGTCGGGAGTGGCGTGCCGTTTGCTGTGAAATTTATTTTGACCGGGCTGCTTGTCGTTTTAGCAAAAAAATCACACTGCATCCATACTTCCGTGTTGTCGACACGCCCTGTGAGGTTGAAATTGAATGTCCGGTTAGGAGTGAAACGGAAGTCCTCTCCAACGAGCTGATGGCCGCTTTCACCCGGTGTCGTTTGGTCTGTCTCATGCCAAAGCCGATCGATGAATGTCGTCGCTGCGTCCGCGCGGGGTGCGCTTCCTTCTGTAGGTATCATGGTTCCGGAGACCGGGGCGGAGTCCGTAAGGTAGTAGTAGCCACGGGTAGTGTAGGGATTTAACGAATGTGTGAACATGTCATCACGTTCATGAGCCCATGATTCCGGTCCTTGTGCATAGAAGACTATTCCGTTGCCGGTATGTTCGAATGGGGCCGGTGGAAGATCGTCGATGTAAAGTGATCGCGTAAGATGGTCGGATATGCGTGCCCCTCCGTAACCGTATACGCTTACCGAGGATGGATCGCTGAATCCCCATGAACGGAGCATGGATGAGGATATGAAGTGTGGTCCGGTCTCGGTGACGCTTATTTTGACCCATTTGCCGGATGCGAGCACTGATGACGTCGCATATGTGTCAAGAGTGAATGCCAGGCTGGAGAATGCGGAGGATATGAATATTAGAGGTAGGGTTATATATCGGAGGAGTGTATTTGTCATGTGATATCGCGAAGAAGGTCTTTGACTTGATATTCTTAATTTTAGAAAAACGTGAATTACAGGCCTTTTATTGCGTTGTTTTCTGTATTGGCGTGGTGAACCGAATCCAATCGTCGGAGTTTCCTGCAAATGCGTTGATATCGACCGGATGCTTGATTCCTTTTACGCGTCCGTTGTGTGTTCCTTGCCAGATTGTCCATTGTATGTCACTGGGTTCGTCGACAAGAGAGCATATCCATAGAGGATAACCTTCAAGACGGCCTTTGATGAAACGGGCAAAACCGTTTTTATTCGTATATAGCATTATTCTATAGCCGTGGTTTTCAAGATGGTCGATCATTTCCGACAACCGGTTGAGGACTATGGGCGTTGGCTGGCTGTTTGGATTGGTCCATTCTTCCAGATCGATGACAAGAGGCAGGTCGAACTGACGGCCTCTTATCGAATGCAGAAAGTTGAGACCTTGCATATAGCCCGGAGTGTCGAAGCGGAAGAAATGATAGGCTCCTACTTTAAGTCCGGCATTGCGTGCCTGACGGATATTCTCGATGAATTTCTTGTCTTTGAACGTGCCGCCTTCGGTAGCCTTTATAATAACGAAGCTTATACCGTCCGTCGCCACTTGGTTAAAATCGATATCTCCGTTGTGAGAGCTGACATCGATGCCTATAATACTGAAACGGTCGCGGTCCGGATAAACTTTGGGAGATGAAGAAGACCCACATGCCGTCAATATGAACGTGAATAGTATTGCGATTATGGCGATAGGTTGCTTCATAAAGCAAAAGTAGGCAATTTTTGTCAGAAAACGTTTTTAAAAGTGTAAATTTGCAGTGAAGTATGCTCCACTCATACTTCAATAATATTATAAAACCTTAAATTTATGCGTTTAATCATAAGATCTATTGCATTTTGGATTGTTCTGTCAATCTGTCCGCACACAACTTTTGCCGCAGTATACAATATACTTGACTATGGAGCGGTCAATGATACCACAAGTCTCAGTACGATGGCTTTGCAACGTGCGATTGACGCTTGTTCAAAAGGAGGAGGGGGAACGGTGCTTGTTCCTGCCGGAAATTATAAGACCGGAAGCATTTTTCTTAAGAGCAATACGACATTGTCTCTCGAAAATGGAGCCGTGATATATGGAAGCACCGATATTAAAGACTATATTCCAGTGGCGACCGGTTATGTGTCGCTCCGTACGGTTACTCCTACCATACAACTTATATATGCTGACAATGCCGATAACGTGGCGATAGTAGGTGAGGGTGTGATTGACGGACGTGGAAAGGCTTTCCCTAAATTGTCATGGAACGACGAGGGGATAACCCGCCCGCATCTTCTCCGTTTCATACAGTGTAGGGATGTCAGGGTACAGGGGGTCACCCTTAAAAATTCAGGTTGCTGGATGCAGCATTATCTTGCGTGTGACAGGGTCAAGATCGATGGGATCACGGTTATAAACCGGAATAATTATAATAATGACGCTCTTGATCTGGATGGTTGTCATAATGTTACTGTTTCTAATATGATAGCGGATTCGGATGATGACGGCATTACTCTTAAAAGCACCTCGCCGAGATTGTGCGAGGACATAACGATCAGCAATTGTGTCGTGTCAAGCCATTGTAACGCGATAAAACTCGGTACGGAGACAAATGGAGGATTCCGTAACATTGTGATAAGAGGCATTACGGTCAAGCCTTCGGACGATCAGTCGAGCCAGTATTTCGGTTTTCCCGGAGGACATGGACATTCCGCTATCTCGCTTGAGATTGTCGATGGCGGAAGTATGAGTAATGTCGATATTGCGGATATCACTGTTAGAGGCACAGAGTCTCCGATTTTTATCCGCCTTGCTAATCGCGCCCGTCCATATTCAAAAGATGTCCCGGTTGAACGTGTCGGCAAGATCAGCGGGGTTTTTCTTCATGATATAATGATTGATGGCGCCGGTCCGACCGGCAGTTCGATTACGGGGATTGAAGGCCATCCAGTAAGTGATGTTAGACTTCACGACATCATTATACGTCATAAGGGAGGACAGAAAAAAATATCGGCTCCTACCGATGAGAAAGTGGCTGAATATCCGGAGTCGACAATGTGGGGGGTGCTTCCTGCGAAAGGTTTTTGGTTGAATCATACAAAGGGAATCGAATTCCGGAATGTAAGAATTGAAACGGAGGAGCCTGATGAACGAGAGGTATTTGTCGCTACAGACTCTGACGGATTGATTATAAAAAATTAGATATTGTGACTTGATTAGATGACATTCAAAAAATATCCCTCGGAAGCATTACTGTTCCGAGGGATATTTTTACTGTTATGATTGTCTGACAATAATGGAAATTACGGTATTGCCATGATTAATTAAGTTTGTATACTTCAGAACCCGCGAGGAGTACACAGCCGGTTCCGTAGTCATCGAAATCAGGCTTGGAATCATATTTTACAGGTTGTCCGTCTTTAGGTTCTTTTCCAGTGCCTTGAACGTAACCGATATATCCGTTGGGATGTATAGCGTCGTTGACGATCGCATTCCACGCTTTGGTGACGATAGGCAGATATTTGTCACTGGCAAGAATACCATTGTTTATGCCCCATGCCATACCATAGACAAAGAGAGCCGTGCCTGTGACTTCTTTGCCTCCGAAGTTGCTTTCGTCATGCAGACTCACGTTCCAGAATCCGTCTTCGCGTTGGCATTTTACGGCTGCTTCACACATCGCTTTGAGATCTGCGATATATGTCGCGCGATGTGGCTCGTCAGCGGGTATTTCGTTGAGCACTTTGACAAGTGCGGTTACAACCCAGCCGTTGCCGCGTGACCAATAGCAGTTCTTGCCGTTAGGCTCTTTGTAGGGTGGAACAAAATCTTTGTCGCGCCACCAAAGCCCTTCTTTTTCGTTATATAAACCTCCGGCCAGAACGTTGCGGGAGTAGTTGTACATCTCCCAAGCCTTTTCGTTGTATCGTTGGTCGCCTGTCAGTTTGCTCATTTTCGCGAGGACAGGCATGCCCATCTGTATCGCGTCAATCCAGGTCCAATCGTCGACCTGCGGTGTGTTTATAAGCATGTTCATATTGGCCTTTGTTTTTGTAAGCATTTTAGGCTCTGGGGTGAGGTTGTAAAGGTCAATATATGTTTGCGAGCAGCAAT
Organism: uncultured Duncaniella sp.; assembly: GCA_910587515.1. Taxonomy (GTDB): domain Bacteria; phylum Bacteroidota; class Bacteroidia; order Bacteroidales; family Muribaculaceae; genus Duncaniella. Next base: position 10,389 of record CAJULW010000011.1, on the reverse strand, counting down.
AATTATCAGCGTTTCGTGTGGTGGTGTCATCTCTGCGCATCCCCCATTTGAAACCGTCGGCCCAATCGTAGGCATAGTCATAGTAGCGGTTGTCAGGATAGATGGAGTAGAGAGCCATCAGTCCTTCAAAATAGACCGCGCGTGTCCAGATGTTGGCCTCATAGACTTTCTTACGCGAATAGTATGGTATGCCAAGCAGTGGATCGGGATGCTTTTTCAGATAGTGGTCGTTTATTTTTATGAGGGTTTCGAGTGTTTTTTTACGTGGAGGAAGGCCGTCGGCTCCTACTACGGGTAGACCGATGATAACAATCAGTGCGAGAAGCAGAAATTTTTTCATTGTAAGAGTAGTTGGAATAATTGATGTTTTTTCGTGTTTGATAGGATTATTTCGGTGATAATGTGAGAGGTATCAAATATACTCGTGAATTTAGACCAGCGGGAACAGTCTCCCAGTCACCGAATGAGAATTGTTTGGCATTTGTGACAGAGTTTATATTGGCGTCTTTGAATATGCGCCATTTCACACCGCGACGTTCATAATCGGCTATGCGGTTTGCCTGATTGTTGGTGACATCAATGTCGAGTCTGTTCTTGCCTTTGTGCAGAAGCGGGCCTATGCGAAGCGTGAAGGGTGCAGCCCAGGCTTTGCCTGCCGGAGTGCCGTTGACGGTGACATCCGCGCTGTGACGGACATCGCCTAAATCGAGCATCCAGTCATCAGCGATAGATGGATCGGGCAGATCGAACACGACACTGTAGCGGGCTGTTCCGAAGTTTACTTTTGCGTTGGCAATAGGCAGACCGTCCCAATTGGTAAGGGTATCGGTGGCGAATGTGCTTTCGATAACAGGTTCGCTATTGAGGAACGATATGCTCCATCCGTGTTTTATCTCTATGGGTTTTCCCTTGGTCTCTATATAAGTCCAGTCGTTTGTTTGCGGTCTCTCAGGGAAGGTCTTGAGAAGTAGCGATTCCCCGGGGCGGAGTTGCAGACGTATTTTTGTGGTTCCGTCGGAAACAGCCGAGCTTTGGGCGAGACCTTTTGCTCCTGTCATAGGATCGAATATCTCGACAGCCGCTGATGGTGTCGCGAGAGTGACCCAACCGTCAATGGGGCGGTTCTGAAGAAGTGATACGAAATAGTTCCAGCCTCCGACTTCGTTTCGGCGGCGTATCATAGAGATACCGTGCTCGTTTCTTAGTGTCTCCGGCCGGGCTCCTGTTGCAGAAAGAGCCGTAGTGAAGTTTGGCGCGGTGATTATACGGCCTTTTCCATAGGTTTTTACATTCGCCTGTCCGCCTATCGTCGGGATGTCGGCAAGGCTGTTTTCAAGCGATTTTTTTCGTTTTTCTATATCTGAGAATCCTGGAACTTCGGATGGAAGAGTCCCCGTGAATACGAGCGTGGCTCCGTTGCGACAGAGTTGCAACATCTTTGCAAGAGTGCTGTGGCTAAGTATTTTAATAGGAGGGATTATCAGCGCGCTATAGCTCACGCTGTCAGCGGCGAGAAGTCGTCCTCCGGGTGTGACAGAAAGGGTGGAGACAAGAGAGTCGGATATGTAGTCAGGATCGTAACCGGCTTTCATGATGTCTGATACTGCTTGTTTCACATCCGGCATACGTTGGTGCATTTTATGGATGTCGAACATTAGATATGGATTTCCTCCTTGACGATGCCATATATCTTCAATCGGGAAATAAAGGAGAAAATCGTTGTCAGGTTTTCCCGCTGAAAGGAATGCTTGGCAGCGTGTGATGTAGCGGAACAGAGAGTCAGCGTCTTGCCAGATACTGTTTGTCGGTGACATGTTTATGGAGGCATAGAACATCCAGCCCGGGAATTCAGCCCCTTTCGGAGAGTAGGGTGCTCCGTGAAAGTAGACATGATTGACCCCTGAACAAAACATTTGGTCTATTTCCGGTTTACACCTGGCGAGTGATGTGCGGAAGTGTTCGGTAAGCCATGTGAGGGTTTCGGCTGAGGTCAGGGGCTTACCAGCGATGTGTGCCGCGGAGGATGCGAATTTAAGAACTGCCGGATCCGAGTCGCTCTGTCTGCTCGGACCGTCTTGAACAAGGCCTGGTATGGAAAAGTCGGTTTGTCCGAATGATTCACACTCGGGTATATCGACAGCAGCGTAAAGGTCAATGATATTTGCCGGTGAGCCGTGTGACTGGTTGCGGACTCGTGCTCCGTTTGCATGTGAACGGGCGAGCCATACGTTTGTGAAATTATCGCTCAGCATTTTGGCGAGTGTACTTCTGTAGTCGCGTACGATGCGGGCTCTTGTGTCGTTATGGTCGTCGCTTAAAAATTCAGGCATATATAGCTCAAGGCTATATCCATGGTCTTTCCGGAACTCATCAAGTATATTATCGGCCCAGTCCGATCCGTATACTTCGTAGGAATCGTTGAAAAAGGAGTTCGGTAGCGGACATCCGGAGCTCTTGAACGCGCGGTCGAAACGATCGAGATAATGGTTTACGGCCACGCTGTCATAGTGGTTAAGCACCAGGCCTTCTCCTCCGGGAGCTGCGCGTTTGACTTTCTGGAATGTGCGGCCGGAAAAAATGGCATATACGGTCCATCCGTTTTTTGCCTTGGGTGCTTTCCATTTCAACAATGTGTCTGTCCCGAGTTTGCCGGTAAGGTCGATACGCCTGTCTCCGTTACATGCGATTATTGCCTGCAACGTGGCAACGTCACGTTGTTTTTTGTCTTTTGGACGTATCTTCTCTTTGATGGATTCTCCGGGAGAAAGATGCCAGGATTCGACTACACGTTTGCGGGCACTGAATTCCGTGCTGACTTCCGGACCACCGAATGGCCATCCTGTTCCGTTGTTCATGTCTACTTGAAGGCCGAGACGCTTGCTCTCAGAAATGGTATGCGACAGCATGTCCATCCATTTGGGTGAGAGGAAAGGAATGTCGTTAGATTCGTTTCCTTTTACTCCGTAGATAGGTGTTATTTCAACGCCTCCAAGCCCTTTTGACGCGAACTCGCTGAGGTTGTAAGTCAGGCCTTCGCGGTCGACCGCGCTTCCGAGCCACCACCAACGGACAAACGGACGGTTTTCGACCGATTCAGGATACCAGTCAGTGGAGTCGGCTATACTTGTGCCTGCCCCCCCGTTAAAGAGGAGCAGGAATAGCGACAGATGTTTGATAGATGATATTTTCATTGTTCCGGTAGCATTTATGGAATGTTCAGGGACGCTGTATGGTAAGTCCCATCAATCCTATCACGACGTCTCCTGAAAGAGTCTCCAGTTCAATTGATTCCAACTGTTTCGCAGGATCGGTCGGGATGTCAAGCAGGACGGTGGCCCCTCCCGGGATTCTTCGGCCATCGACACCTGTTATGTCAAGATCTTTACCGAGGTTTCGGCTGACGCGACCTGTCGCGAGATGCATCCTGTAGGGAGGCTGCATTCCGTCGGCAAGAGCGTAGGCATAATTATCATAATAGAAATCTTGTTCTATAGGCGCGAAATTATGCGGACTGACGATGGGTGTGACGCTTTCGGAACCGTCTTTGTAACGTATTTTCAGGTTGGCGTTAGCGATATTGGCTTGCATGTGGTTTGTCGAACCTGCAAGCACTACATAGATATGTGTCGCCTGTCCGTTGAGTTTTATGCTTGAACGATCCGGATAGTTATCCCAAAGAGAGGTGTATATGATGTTGTTGCCTTTTGATGGCATTTTAAATGGTATTCCGATCTCGGTACTGATCACTCCATTCTCTGTTTCAAGTCTGTGTCTTAGTCCGGAGTCATCGATCTCGGCCAATGTTTGTGGATGACACCAATTGCCGATGCCTTGTTTAGGTAGCTGAAGAGTGGTGACATTGGGGCGTGGCGAGAGATATTCGTTGCGGAATATGTCGGATACACATGCGTTATAGGCGGTTGATAGATCTGTTGTTTCACATTTTTGGACTTCGATGTCATCAAATCCGTCAGCGGTGAGTTCAACCATGGGGGGGAGCTGTTTTACTGTCGGTTCCCACCATGACAGATTTTTATATGTGAGCTGTCGGAAACTTACCGGGCCTTCCGTACGGATTTTTCCTGTAGCTGAAGGTGAAATGGAAGTCTCTGATTCTATGATGACATTTATTTCGGGTGAAGCCCCGGCATTGATCTTTATACGAGGCGTTCCGATCGAACTGTCAATATTTTCCCAATTGGTGCTATGCCCATTGATCTTGACCTTTTTGACTCCATTGGCAACCGGAATGATAAGCTCAAGTACCGCTCCATGGCCATAACGGTTGGCTATAGTATATGTGCTACGATCGCCTTCGCGCTTAAAACTATAAGAGATGTCTGGCAGAGTTACGGACGCTGAATTCCAGTCGGAAGGGAAGCCCGGGCGGAGGATTACTTTTGGGTGGTCTCCTACCATATCGGGGCAGATGCCGAACAGGCCTTCTGTCAATGCTCTACTCCACACTCCGATAGGGTCGGCGAAATCGCGGTAGCATTCTCCTCTGGCTGCGTCATAGTGACTTATCTGGCCGAAGTTGAGTGGAGAAGCTCCGAGATACATATTATCCATAACCACACCTTTCATCAGTGAATAAGCTTCGTCCGGCCGTCCGGCTTGCCAATAGGCGAGTGCGGTGTGCATGACTTCGGCTATCGCAACATTGTTTATGCTCCATGAGTATGGTTTCCAATTCGTGGTGGAGATGGTGAACAATCCGGGTTGTATGCCGTCGGCAACTACCGGTATGCGAGGGATCGCACTGTCGACATAGCATGTGGCCGCGTAGTTTCTGAACGGATCTGCTATTTCCGAATCGATAGCGTGGTATATTGTCCATATAGCCGCTGACGGGTGAAGTCGTTGATGGCCTCCTGCATCACGATATTCAGCCCAATGGCCTCGTTCCGGAATCCAGAGGTTACTATCGATAGCTTTTTTTATAGCGGTTGCCTCGTTGTGATATGGAGTAGCATCCTCTCCGATAGCTTCCGCTACGCGTGCGGCCACTTTATTGGCGAAAAGGTTGTAAGCGGACGAGTGGGTCACGGCTCCTCCGCTGTAATACAGCGCGTCGCTCGCCCAGATGCAGCAATATGCGTCATATAAATGGTCGTTGTCAGGGTCGAAGTTCCGTTTTTCCCAAGCGAGATGTCTTTTGATCACGGGAAACAAACGTCGCATAGATGCCGTGTCGCCTGTATGCAGAAAATGTCGGAGCAAGGCATCGATATATACAAGATTCATGTCGTAGTGTGACATTTCCTCCATTTTCCCCGGACGACGGCAGATGTATCCGTTGCTATACATGGGGGTTCCCCATTTCTTCTCTGCACGGGCAAGGTTGAGAGTGGAATCTTGCCGAGGATGAGACAGAACCGGTGGAATTTCAGTTACTTGGTTGGCCGCGTATGTGTCGAAGTGGGTAAGCGCGCGTTTGTGACGGCCTATGGCGTCGCCTACGTACGCTCCTCTCCATCCTAAATGAGGTGTGCGCCAGCCGATAGACCCATGTAGCCAGGCTTTGCCGCCCCATATCCCGTCAGCAGCGACAGACAGTGCGCCACCGATAGGGTTGATCCACTTATCCGGAGTGGTGAAGGAGAAGATTGAAGCCAGTTCAGATCGCTCTTTCTCAGCTTTAGCCATCAATTTCTCAGGTGAAAGCGAAGGAACCGAGGGTTTGGGAGAAAGAAGCAGATATTTTGTCTCTCCGGGCTTGAGCGCTATCTCACCCTCGTAGGCCGGCATGGAGTTAATCTTATATGATCGGGCTGGAATTATCAATGAGATTTTAGACCGCTTTTTGCTTTCGTATTCCACATAGACGATATTGTTATTGACATAGTAGATATTACCTTGGCAATAATGTGGTTTAAGGTCGAAGCATGTAGGGTCGTCAACTCCGAGATCACCCTCGCGATAGAATTTTTTATCAGCGACACCACCGAAACGCACCGGGATGGATACGTTGTGCTTTGTGGAGTTATGTATCGACCAAATGGCCATGTCTTCGCTGCGCATTACTTGTGCCTGCACTTCGACGCCTCCTTGTTCATAGTCCATGCGTCCAGGAGTGTAACGTGCCGTACATTTGCCTTCGGGCAGGGTAAGTTTCAGATTTCCGCCCATGCGGGGTAGATATATGCCGAATTCCGGAGTGTCGCTACAGTCTACACGAAATCCGGTGTGTGCGCCATAAAGTCCGCGGTTGAAACGGGCTTTTCCGTCGATGGTGACAACGGAAGAACCGTCCGGATTGTAATGGGGCAGACGTTTTTCATCCCCGGCGGCTACGTTCATGATAGCCGTCAGGGATAAAAACAATAAGGATATGATTTTTTTTCTCATTACGATATCTCTATGTCGGAGAGGGCGGAATGCGCCCTTTTAGATGTTTTAGCTTGTATTAAGGCAGAGGTTTTATTCCTTCCCAGCGAACGTCCCAGGTTCCGTCTTTAGGAAATCCGGGATTTTCCACTTCGCATCCGTCCCATCCTGCACACATCAGGGCTACCGCTGTCAACAAACCTCCGTTTCCGGGAAGATAGCAACGCAGACGGTTGTCTTGGAAATTATGACCGTTGGGAAGATATGTATTGGTGCGCTTGTCCATCAATAGTGCGTTGACAGCTTTTTCCGGATATCCGAGACGGGTGGCGTTCATTGCGGTAGTGGGGTAGTCCCAACCCCAGGTTTTGTCCCAGTTCCAGTTGTCGTAAACCCAGTCGAAGGTATTGTTCATTATATCGGATTTTACGAGAGTCGAATGAGGGAGGATTCCGACAGCGGCGAGGACGGCCATGTGGTCTGACGTAAGTCGGATGTCACTATATGTCTCTGGTGCTGTTTCGGCCGCGAGATACAAACTGTCTTTTGCTGCGAGAGGTGAAAGATTGGCGATGATTTCATCCCACTCGGCAACGCGTGGTTCGCCTTTGCGCTCGCGCCATTTTTGGGCGGTGTTCAGGGCGAAGTGCCAATATGAAAGTTCGAAAGGCGGATTAACTGTTTCCGACGCACGTAGTGTTTCCTGTGCCGGGATTATGCCTTTTAACGTGTATCGGCCGGTTGAATCGCGGTCAGCAAAGTCTGCCATAAATTCCGCCGTACCTTGGACGAGGTCGTAATAACGGTTGGTCAGTGCGCTATCCGGTTGTGCGCGATAGGCGAGTTCGGCAAGGTAAATGAGATGTGGCTGTTGCCAGATCAGGAAAGAACCCACCTTCGATGGTGCTTCAAGGCCGGATGGATCTGTCATTTTCATCCAGCGCAATCCCTTGAAGCCTTGGCGTTCCGCGATGTCGCGTGCCACGTGGGCGGAGCTTTCATACCAGGGGAGGGTGCGGTTCAGCAGATCTTCGTGGCCATAGAGGGCGAATTGAGCTTGATGCCACCAGATCATTTCCATGTGGAATTTTCCGAACCATGAATTGTAGGTAAGTCCGGTTTCCTGGGGAGGTGTTGTGCCTGCGCACTGAATGGCAAGCAGATACTGCGACAAGACCACGCGACGTTCAAGCTCCGCTGCGCGCGGGTCAGTGCAATTGCTGAAATCGACAACACCGCCTTTGGTCCAATAGTCTTTCCAATATGCGGCTGATGCATCGTGGGTTTCAGCGAGAGTCGCATTGTCCTTTTCAGGTTTTTCAGGAGAGAAAGACGCGGTGATTGTCCATTCGTCGGATGCAGGAGTGAGTGTTATGGTGTTGCGAGCCGCTTTCTCGATTTTCGCATCACCTGTCCATGCTACATTTATATAATATGTGGTCGAGTCAAGAGTGTGGCGCAACAGTGCGTGGTCTGGAGCCTGTTCGACTATGTCTGTGATGTGAAGACTGTCTTTATTCCAATCGCATGCGTCATCGCAATGGCCTCCGGTTGGATATGGCAGACGGATGGAGAGCGGAAAGTGCTTTTCACTTTTGATCGAGGCGGCAAGCATGTCTTGTTCCGGATGCACGTATGTGCGTACGGAAACCTGAGTCCCGTCAACCTTGAAGTCTGAACGGATCTCGCCTTTCCACATATCGAGAGTCTGATCGATGTCGCTTATCTGTTCAGGTTGCAGATTGGCGAAACCGATAGCGCCTAAATGTAGACGATGCGGGTTGACGCGATACCAGTTGGCTGCGTCGTGAGGACGGCCAGCCTCATTGAATTGCACTGCGTACGGCTCTTTGCGTCCGCGTCCGAAGTCGTAGTCTTTAAGGGCTTCTTCCGGTTTGAGATTTTCCGGGTTGGAGAAACTATGCCATCCCCATTGACTTTGAGTGCCTAAGGGCACACCTTTGCTGTAAAGTTCTGGAAAGGTCTGAAGACCTGTCACGTCGACAGTCACGGCAAATTCACCGTTGCCAACGGAGAGCGAGGCCATGGTATCTATCGTGGTGACGTGTGGGTTGTTTCGTTCGACAAGAGCTGGGCGATCGATTGCCGACGCGTTTTGGCATGAAACAAAAGCCTGCAACGGCAACGTGAGCGCTGCGGCATAAAGAAGGGTTCTGAATGTCATCGTTATTGAAGTCTGTTAATGGTCAATCTAAGGTAAAAAAATCGGATTTTTGCACTATTACCATTCGGTGTACGACCGAAGTTTGAGGTATTTTCTGCAAAGTTAACAAAATTCCATAAAGCAATCAAATGTGGCAGACATGTGGCATCGGGTTTAACATTTTATAAAAAACATGTATCAATACGTTTGACTGATAATGAATGGTGAGTTGACTAACATCATCGATGTATGGGGTATTGATTGTATGGCTGTTAAAAAATAATAATTAAAGTTGGGTCACGATTACTCATTTAGTGTATAATAGGGATATTATGGTTAAATTTGCAGTCATCAGAGTGGATATGGATTTTGTCATATTTGACTGAAACAGAATGTGGTTATTATTTATACCTGATTTATAGTTTATTATCATGAAGTTTTTTTTATCATTGTTTGTTGCGTTGGCTCTTCCATCCATGGCTATCGCTCAAGTTCCGACTGATACCGTGACGGTGTTTATGATAGGTGATTCCACGATGGCCGATAAGCCTCTTGACAAGGAAAACCAAGAACGGGGTTGGGGGCAGATGCTTCCTATTTATCTCGAAGGGGCTGTAAGGGTTGACAATCATGCTGTCAACGGTCGTAGCTCAAAAAGTTTTATCGACGAGGGTCGTTGGGAGAAAGTTCGCGAAAAGATACGTCCAGGTGACTATGTGATCATACAGTTCGGTCATAATGACGAGAAGGCGAAAAGCCTTGACCGCTATACTGTGCCCGGTGGGACTTTTGACGATAATTTGAAGAAATTTGTAAACGAGACCCGTGAGAAGGGTGGTACACCTGTCCTGATGAATTCGATTGTGCGCCGCAATTTCCCTGCCAAGGCATTGCAGCCGCTCAGACTGACGATCGTCAGAAGACATGGAAGAAAGGTCTTGAAAATTATCCGGCAGAAGGCGATACGCTTGTGGATACCCATGGGGCTTATCTTGACTCTCCACGTAATGTCGCTAAAGAGTTGGGAGTGGCGTTTGTCGATCTTAACGCGCTGACGCATGACCTTGTGCAAGGCCTCGGTAAAGAAAGCTCGAAATCCCTGTTCATGTGGATGCCTGTTGGCGTTTATGAATTTGCTCCTAACGGACGTATAGACAATACGCATCTCAATGTATTTGGCGCTATCGTTGTTTCTCGGCTTGCGGTGGATGCGCTCGCAAAAGAGGTCCCCGCTCTTAAGCCGTACATACGTCGTACGGTTTATAACCTTAATAAATAAACTGGCGATTATAAGAGATAAGAATTAACGCGGTGGTTGTGATTATGCAACCACCGCGTTAATTCTTATCTCTTATATCTGAATTGAAGTTTTAATGTTGTGATAAAATAAAAACCGGTGTGGAAGCGGGTTTCGCAATCGTTATCCACACCGTTTTAAACAATAACATCAATTTAAAATAGATCGCCGGAGCATTTTTCAACAGGTTTTTACTGTTGTCGTTGATTATTGTCCAATTGTTTTTATATGCATTCGTATAATTATCTGTTTGCAAAATTACTGGTTATATATCACTGAATATATACTTTAATTTAGGTATTTCTATTCCTGTTTTGTTTTACTGCTAATCATTTTCGATTAGCGATAAGAGCTTTATGGTGTCGGAGTAAGAAAAAAACATTGTGTTTTTCTTGGAAATTAAGGCTATATTTTAGCGTGGATATGGCAAATTAAATATCCTTCAGGAGCTAATTGTAAAAAGTTTTTGCAAGTGAGGTTGCGGATTCGGAAAAAAGTCGTACCTTTGCAGTCGGGTAAGTCCTACACTTGCCCTTAACCGTTTTTACACGCCTGACTACATTGCCTCTACCACACGAAGCAACGAACTAATGTCGGT
>CAJULW010000010.1 GCA_910587515.1 uncultured Duncaniella sp. | reverse complement strand
TAGAGGGTGTATACGGCGCTGAGTGGTACAATAACGCCCCCGTGCTTACCGACAAAGCCGCATGCCATAACGCCACACTACCGTTCACCCGCTTGGGCATCCCCTCGCCAGAAGGAGAGAGGAGAATGTGAAATTCCTAACTCAAAGTTTTGCACTTCGATTTGGATTCTTCAGAAAACGCAGAAAAAGCGGATGTTATATTATGTGTTTTAGGAAGTTTAAGCACAAAAAAAGAAGCAAAACGTTTGCAAAAACCGAAATATACTTATAATTTTGCAATATCGTTTTGAAAAACACGCCCGTGAGGTGTGCCGAAATTGATACCATGGATACTTAGCAGGCATTAAATCCGATCATACCACACTATCGAAACAGATCATCAAAACTAAAACAAAATAAACCAATAAACTTAAAAAACTTTTAGTAATTACATTATGGAAGCTCAAAAGCCCAATCCCAACCAGCCCGCAAAGGCTAATGCTAAAACCAACTCCGGCAGCAACGTATCCGGAATCAAGAACGCTTTCTTGGTGATCCTCGCCTGCTTCGTTGTAGCGGTTCTTCTTTTCATCTTCTGGTTCGGCCACGAATCACACTTTGAAGAAGGTCATCCGATCGACCTTTGGGGTACAATCTATAAGGGAGGCTTCATCGTGCCTATACTCCAGACTCTCTTCCTTACCGTTATCGTTCTTTCAGTTGAACGTTGGATCGCTATTTCTTCTGCCAAAGGCAAAGGCTCTATCGAAAAATTCGTAGCCGGTGTGAAAAAATGTCTTGCAGCCAACAATATCCAGGGCGCAAAAGACCTCTGCAAAAACCAGAGAGGCTCTGTAGCCGCTGTTGTCGCAGCTGCCCTCGTAAGCTACGAGGAGATGGACAAGAACACTATCCTCACCAAAGAGCAGAAAATCGCCAATCTTCAGAAAACCGTAGAGGAAGCTACCGCGCTCGAAATGCCGGCTCTCCAGCAGAACCTTCCTATCGTTGCCACACTCACCACACTCGGTACTCTCGTCGGACTTCTCGGTACTGTGATGGGTATGATCAAATCATTCCAGGCACTCGCTGCTTCAGGTGCTCCTGACTCAACTGAACTTTCAACAGTATCTCCGAGGCACTTATCAATACCGCATTCGGTATCGCAACAGGTGCTTTCGCAGTTATCTCTTACAACTTCTACACCAACAAGATCGACAATCTCACCTACGCAATCGACGAGATCGGCTTCTCTATCGTGCAGACATTCGCTGCAACTCACTAATTCCCCTATTACAGATATCCTAATCAAGGTTTAATCAAAAATAAACAAAACCTATAAATCCAACAAGATAAAAGTAATATGGGAAAAGTAAAAATTAAGAGAAAAAGCACCCTCATCGACATGACCGCGATGAGCGACGTGACTGTGCTCTTGCTTACTTTCTTCATGTTGACATCTACCTTCCTTCAGAAAGAGCCGGTCACCGTCCTGACCCCTTCTTCTGTTTCGGAGCAGAAAGTACCGACCGCCAACTTGGCTTCGATACTTGTAAGCCCCGAGGGGAAAATCTTCATCTCCATCGCTGGTGACGCTGACGCTGAAACCAAGGATACATGGGGCTCTGAAGCTCTCCGCAAGACGATTCTCGATGAAGCAGTAACGCTCTACAACAAGCAGCACCCATCCAACCCGGTGCAGCTTTCCGCAGCACAGCGCGAAGCGTTCTCAAAGATCAATATGTTTGGGGTTCCATTCAAAGTTCTACCGCAGTTCCTCAGCATGTCACAGTCTGAACAAGACAAATTCATCACCGACATGACACAGGAAGGCGTAGGTATTCCTATCAATGCCAACAAGGACATGGAACGCCTGAACGAGTTCCAAATCTGGATGCGCGCCATCTACAATTCCGGAAACGACAACCTTCAGAAAGCCATGAAAAAAGGCGAGGGTATCGCGATCAAGGCCGATAAGGACACTGAATACTCAACTGTCCATGACGTACTTGACAACCTCCAGACTCTCAAGATGAACCGCTTCAGCATTCAGACCGCGTTAAAAACTGAGCAAGATTAATCATTATGGCACAAATAGAACAATCAGACGGCGGCAAAAAGAAAAAAGGCGCCCAAAAGAAAATGTCTATCCACGTAGACTTTACCCCTATGGTGGATATGAACATGCTTCTGATTACATTCTTTATGCTTTGTACCACGATGATCAAGTCTCAGACTCTCACAATCTCGCTCCCCTCGAACGAGAAAGTAGAGCAGAATCAGATGAACAAAGCGAAAGAATCAGAGGCTATAACACTCATCCTTTCGACCGAACGAAACGACAATGGCGAAGTTAAAAAAGACGACGCCGGACGTCCCCTAAACGTGGTTTATTATTATGAAGGTATACCAGAAGTAGCCGACGAAAACGGAGACGGTCTTATTGACAACAATAAGCTCAAAGCCGAAAAATTCATTGGCAACGACGGAAAACTCCAACAGGGCATCCGCAAAATCCTTCATGACCGTAACAGACAGGTGCTTGATAAAATCGAAAAGGAAAAGAAAAAATGGCGCGCCAAAGAATTCTCAGCGATCTCAACGATCAATGACTCAATTTATCAGGCTCGCGCCCGTCAGATCCGTAACGACTCAACTATCACACGTCCTGTCGTGATTATAAAGGCCACTCCGGAAGCTTCCTGGGAAAGCTTAATCAGCGCACTTGACGAGATGCAGATCAATCAGATCTCACGATACCAGATTGACAACATCAACAAGACGGACTCAGTCCTAATACTTGATTATCTCGCCAAAAACCCTAAGAAGTGATCTTTTGATGAATGATATATATTAACCACTGAAAAATTTCAATCGAAAATATGGCAAAAGATGTAGATCTTTCATCATCAGAATGGATTGACCTTATATTTGAAGGTAAAAACAAGGATTTCGGTGCATATACGCTCCGAAAAGCCTCAGCGAAACGCCACAACCGCGCAATGCTTGTAATCCTGATAATTCTTCTTATCGTAGCTATTCTCGGTCTTCTCGCAAATACCGTACTTCAAAAAGCCGAAGAACGCCCCGAGGACCAAATCGAACAAGCTATGATCGATTACACAGCTGAAGAAGCTGAAGAAGAAGAACCGGAGGAAGAAGAAATGCAGCGCGTAGAAGAGCAGCAGCCTGAAGCCTTAGCCGAAGAGATCCTCAATACAGTGAAAGCGACTGAACTCCAGATCACAAAAGACGAGGAAGTTATTGAGGAAATCAAATCGCAAGACGAACTCAAAGATACCGACACAGCTGTCGGAACAACAGACTTTGATAAAGGTACTGACGACCTCAATGTGGTTCGCGAACACAAAGATGAAGTAATCGTTGAAGAAAAGAAACCGGAGCCGGTAGAGGACAACCAAGTATTCGCTGTAGTTGAACAAATGCCGCAATTCCCCGGTGGCGATGCCGCACTACTCAAGTGGGTTGGTGAACATATTCGCTATCCGGCCATAGCTCAGGAAAATAATATACAGGGGCGCGTCGTCTTACAATTCGTTGTCACCAAAACCGGTAAGGTGGGTGAAGTGAAAGTACTCCGCTCCAAGGATCCTGACCTTGACAAGGAAGCTGTGCGCGTTATTAAGTCTCTTCCCAAATTCGTACCGGGTAAGATGAACGGACATGCGGTGAACGTATGGTACACTCTTCCTGTAACATTCAAACTTCAGGGAATCTAATTTAAATCTCTATATACAATCGGGGCCGTCATTTTAAAATGGCGGCCCCGATTGTATATATGTTAACCCATATTTAAATAACCTATGCGACATCATCAATCAACCAATTGGCATAATTTTTGTTAGTTAAATAGACGGAGGTGTAAACAGTTGTTCCTGTGAATATAAAAACACAATCCTATAAACTTCATACAGCCGTCAATACATCTCCTAAATACAACGAATAAACTCACAACTTCAACATAGCTCATGAACTTCAACAATTTCACTATCAAGTCTCAAGAAGCCATACAAAAGGCGATTGAAATTACTCGTGGAGCAGGCAATCAGGCCATTGAACCTGTACACCTGCTCAAAGGAGTCATGACTGAAGGGGAATCGCTGATCAATTTCATTTTCTCCAAGGTTGGTGCGAATTCTGCCACCTTGATGCGACAAGTTGACAGCAAAATCGCTTCCGAACCTAAAGTATCAGGGGGCGAACCCTATTTAAGCCGCAGCTCCAATGATGTGCTTCAAAAAGCTCTTGACATCGCAAAAAAGCAAGGTGACGAATATGTCACTCTCGAAGCTCTCCTCTTAGCTGTTTTCACGGTCAACTCTCCGGCCTCGATCATTCTTAAGGATGCCGGATTGAGCCAACGTGAACTTGAATCAGCGATAGCGGAACTCCGAAAAGGGAAAAAAGCGACAGACCAGAGCGCGGAAGAAACATATCAGGCACTCGCCAAATATGCCATCAATCTCAACGAACGCGCCCGCGAAGGCAAACTTGACCCTGTGATAGGCCGCGACGACGAAATCAGACGTGTGCTTCAGATTCTATCCCGAAGAACGAAAAACAATCCAATGCTCATCGGAGAGCCAGGAACCGGCAAAACCGCTATCGCCGAGGGACTCGCCCAACGAATCGTGCGAGGTGACGTACCGGAAAATCTGCGAACCAAACAGATCTACTCTCTTGATATGGGAGCACTTGTGGCCGGAGCCAAATATAAAGGTGAATTTGAGGAACGATTGAAAGCCATTGTCAATGAGGTTACGGGCTCTGACGGTGAGATCATACTCTTTATTGACGAGATACACACGCTTGTCGGTGCTGGCAAAGGAGAAGGGGCTATGGATGCGGCCAATATATTAAAGCCGGCCCTTGCCCGCGGTGAGCTACGTTCTATAGGGGCCACAACCCTCGACGAATACCAAAAATATTTCGAGAAAGACAAAGCACTCGAACGTCGTTTCCAGAAGGTTATGGTCAACGAACCGGACGAAGCCGCGGCTATCGCTATCCTGCGAGGCCTGAAAGAAAGATATGAAAACCACCACAAAGTACGCATCCGCGACGAAGCGATCATAGCAGCCGTGACTCTTTCCGAACGCTACATCACAGACCGTTTCCTTCCGGACAAGGCGATAGACTTGGTCGACGAAGCCGCGTCAAAACTGAGATTGGAGATCGACTCCGTCCCACAGGCTCTTGACGAAATAACACGTATGATAGCGCAGAAAGAAATCGAAAGGGAAGCTATCAAACGTGAGGGAGACAAAGAAAAAGTGAAAGAGATTGAAAAATCTTTGGCAGACCTGCGCGACCAGGAAAAAGAGTTTACCGCAAAATGGAAAGCGGAAAAAGACCTGATAAACAAAATTCAGCAAAACAAAATCGACATCGAACAATTGAATTTTGATGCCGAACGCGCTGAACGCGAAGGCGACTATGCCAAAGTGGCAGAAATCCGCTATTCTAAAGTTCAGCAGAAAGAACAAGAAAACGCGTCTATACAGGAACAACTCAAAATGATGCAAGGCGAAAAAGCCTTTATCAAAGAGGAAGTTGATTCGGAGGATATCGCTGATGTCGTTTCGCGATGGACCGGTATCCCCGTCAACAAAATGGTACAGAGCGAGAAAGAAAAACTTCTGCACCTCGAAGCCGAACTCCATCATAGGGTTGTAGGACAGAACGACGCTATATCAGCCATAGCCGATGCGGTCAGACGCTCTCGGGCTGGGCTCAACGATCCTCGACGCCCCATTGGCTCATTTATTTTCCTTGGTACGACAGGCGTCGGCAAAACAGAGCTCGCAAAAGCTTTGGCCGAATACCTTTTCGATGACGAAAACATGATGACTCGCATCGACATGAGCGAATACCAGGAAAAACACTCCGTCAGCCGCCTCGTCGGAGCGCCTCCAGGATATGTCGGATACGACGAAGGCGGACAGCTTACGGAAGCAGTGCGCCGCAAACCTTATTCAGTCGTTCTGTTCGACGAAATCGAAAAAGCTCATCCCGATGTATTCAATATACTCCTTCAAGTGCTCGATGACGGACGTCTTACCGACAACAAGGGCCGAATGGTAAATTTCAAGAACACCATAATTATAATGACCTCGAACATGGGCTCTCATCTGATACGCGATAATTTCGCGAAAATGACTCCTGAAAACCGCAATGAGGTTATAGAGAGCACCAAAGGAAAAATCATCGAACTGCTAAAACAAACTATCAGACCGGAATTCCTTAACAGAATCGACGAGATCATCATGTTTACACCTCTCAATGAGGCAGAAATAGAAGAAATTGTAGGACTACAGATAAAATCTATACAAAGGATGCTCGACAAAAACGGAATAACCCTTGAAGTTACCGCAAACGCTTTAAAATACCTTGCAGAGGAAGGCTACGATCCGGAGTTCGGGGCACGCCCTGTCAAAAGAGTGATACACCGCATGGTACTCAACCAACTCTCAAAAGATATACTTTCCCAAAAGGTAGACCGCGAACATCCGATCATAATAGACTACGACAACTCCGACATTGTGTTCAGAAACTGAAACGATCGTATAAGAAGATATCAACAATAACTGCTGACAAGTCTTCACCCTACATCCGGCCGGTCTTTTGTAACGGTAAACCGTCTTTCATATCAAAGACCATTTCAAAATCACCATTCCAATTCAAATGACCGAACCGGTTTTATTAATTGATAAAATCCAAACAATAACCCAAAAACACTTTTTATTATCACCTATGAAAAAATTTCTTTATCTACTTTTGGTTCTTCCATTTCTCGGACTGATTTCATCATGCAGTGACGACAAAGACCTTCCGAATGTCACTCTTCAGCTTGACTACAAAGGCGGAACACTCCAGGACAATGTCTTGTATGTGGTTCAAGGCCAGACACTACAGATAACAGCGCTGCGTGCAATACCTGCCGAAGGCACAAAAAACGCAACCATCACCAGCGCGGCATACTTTTGGAACGGGCTGCCACTCGGACGCACAAGCATAATGCCTTTCGCCATCGACATCAACACAACCGACATGGAACTTGGCAACTATACGCTGACTGTTGACGCCAACGTACTCCAGGTCGACAAAGAAGCCGGCTTTGCTATCGCTCAATTTCCGATCGTAATTGTCGCTGACGAGGGTCAGGAACCCGGAGAAGGCAGCGATACCGGTTCGGAAGGTAGCGGAACAATAACTCCCGACACAAAAATCAGCCAAAACGAACGCTAATAGCGGACATTGACCAGATACCTACGCGCATCTCCACAATCAATTTGGAGATGCGCTGTTTTTTGCGTATATTTGCATCCGAAATCAAAGTGGACAAATTTGGCTGCTTGCAACCACTCCAAAAAATGCTAAAACTGCATCTCGCAGGGCAACATTTCCCCTGTCGGGATTTCTCCAAGGTTCACGCGGAGATTTAGAATTTTGACGATCCATTCCCTCCGGCTTGCATACGTATAGGTAAAGCCGACTTTAGAATGACACATGTTGAAGCAGTCCGCCCGCTATTCATGGGCAAAACACTGACTTCGACATTTTTTATTTTTATAACTATATGAAAACATATCTCTTCACATCCGAATCCGTCTCCGAAGGACATCCCGACAAAGTAGCCGATCAGATTTCTGACGCGATTCTCGATGAATTTCTTGCCCGCGACCCATCGTCAAAGGTAGCATGTGAGACTCTTGTAACAACAGGACAAGTAGTCATAGCCGGCGAGGTCAAAAGCGAAGCATATATAGACCTTATGGACGTAACGCGCGAGGTGATACGCAACATCGGATATAACCGGAGCGAACTTAAATTTGACGGGGAAGCCTGCGGTGTGTTCTCGGCATTGCACGAGCAGAGCGCGGATATCAACCGCGGTGTAGAGCGCACCGAACAGGAGCAACAGGGAGCAGGCGACCAAGGCATGATGTTCGGCTACGCATGCGACGAAACATTAAACTATATGCCTCTGACTATCGATCTCTCTCACCGTCTGCTTCAGGAACTCGCTGACATCCGACGCGAAGCCAAAGAAATGACATGGGAAAAGAGAGGACGCGTGTTCACATATCTGCGTCCCGACTCAAAAAGCCAGGTAACAGTTGAATATGACGAAAACAACCGGCCCTTGCGGGTAGACACCATAGTCATCTCCACACAGCATGACGAATTCGTCATCCCGACAGAAGACTCCGACTCTGCACGCACGGCCGCTGACCGCGCCATGCAGAAAAGAATAACCGACGATATCCGCAACATACTTATTCCGCGCGTCAAAGCCAAACTTCGCCCGGAAGAAGCCGCTCTGATAGGAGACGACGTGAAACTCCTTGTGAACCCTACCGGAAAATTCGTAATCGGAGGTCCTCATGGCGATACAGGCCTAACAGGACGTAAGATAATCGTCGACACCTATGGTGGGCATGGGGCTCACGGAGGCGGTGCGTTCTCTGGCAAAGACCCGTCAAAAGTAGACCGTTCCGCAGCGTATGCAGCCCGTCACATTGCAAAAAATCTCGTCGCTGCAGGCGTAGCTTCAAGAGTACTCGTACAAGTCGCATACGCCATAGGCGAAGCCCGTCCGGTCAGTCTTTGCATCAACACCTACGGAACCGCGAAAGTGCCTTACTCCGACTCCGAAATAGCGGGGAAAATACAAGAAATGCCATGCTTCGATATGACCCCATACGCTATTGAAAAACGCTTCGGACTCAGAAATCCCATCTATCGTGAAACAGCGAGCTACGGACACCTCGGTCGCCAACCGATGACGGTGACCAAACAATTCCACTCCAAATACGAAGCCCCCTTCACCCGCACTGTCGAACTCTTCACTTGGGAAAAAATTGATGCGGTAGAAGACGTAAAAAAAGTGTTTGGATTATAGATCCAGACCTGACAAATCTACGCGATACATAGAAAAATACATGGAGCGGAGGCCGAACTGCCTCCGCTCCATGTATTTTTCTATGGTAAATTTATATTATTCCTTGATTCCGTAAGCGAGATCACCAGCATCGCCAAGACCGGGGACTATATATGAATGTTCATTGATCGAATCGTCGATCGCCCCAACCCAAACTGTCGTTTTATCTTCAGGGAAAGTTGACCTGACATAATCGATAGCGGTTTTCGAAGCGATAATCGAAGCGACATGTATATGAGCCGGCTCACCTTTTGTCAACAAAGCTTTATAGCTAAGCTCCATAGAGGCTCCGGTAGCAAGCATCGGATCCGCGATCACAAGGGTCTTGCCATCAATTCTCGGAGAGGCTATATATTCAATAAACACATCAAAATTTTCTTTTTCCCTGTATTTTCTATAAGCCGACACAAACGCATTTTGCGCATGATCAAAATAATCAAGAAAACCTTTATGGAACGGTATCCCGGCACGGAATATGGTAGCGAGGACAACCTCCTCATCCAACATCTCTGATGGAGCGACACCAAGAGGCGTGCTTACATCAACAATCCCGTACCGCATTCGCTTCGACATCTCATAAGCCATAATCTCACCTATACGCTCGAGATTCCGACGAAAGCGCAACATATCTTTCTGAACATTCACGTCTCTCAGTTCGCCCATATATTGGCATACCAGCGACGGTTGATCCGCAAAATTTATAACTTCCATAATCTATAAGCTTAATCCGTATTTTATATAAACAAAAATAGTGATTTTTCCTTTCAGCGGCAAATCTTCCTCCATCTAAAAGACTTTATCCCGCTCAACGCCTCCAGAAACCAGCCTGCGAAGAAGAAGATTCGTAAACTGATAGTTTTTCAGTCCCCATTTGGGATATATAAGCAATTCCGATGGAGATTGAGACACAAACCTCTCCACAGCGATATCACGACGAAGCCTATGCAATATTTTGACACAGAGATCGATATATTCCTCAGCGGAGAAACGCGGAATATCATACAGCCCATTCTCAACGTCATGAGCCATACGCGTCCCGCGGACAAGTTGCAACTGATGAATCTTTAACGTATCCACTGGCAACTCGTTAACCCTGTCTATAGTCTCCATCATTGTCGCTTCGTCCTCGCCGGGAAGCCCCATAATGAGATGAAGTCCGCATGGCAATCCGGCGTCATGAGTCCTGCACACGGCATCAACCGTATCTTGCCATGTATGACAACGGTTGACACGTACAAGAGTCTCATCGCAAGCGGTCTCAGCACCGTACTCCACCATGACCCACCCCGGAAGACCGACAAGAGTTTCAAGCAATTCGTCCGGCATACAATCCGGCCTTGTACCTATTATCAGACCTCTCACCTTTTCGACAGACAAAGCCTCCCGATATAATTCCGACAATCGCGATATGTCATCCGAATGCGTATTGGTATAAGCCTGAAAATACGCCAGATAGTCCATCCGTGGATACTTCTTCGAAAAAAACTCTTTACCGCGTTCAAGCTGTTCGCTTACACTAAGCGTCGGTTTGCAATATGACGGGTTGAACGACTGGTTATTACAATAAGTACAACCACCCCACCCTTTCGTCCCGTCGCGATTCGGACAACTGAATCCAGCGTTTACGGTTATTTTCTGCACTTTCCCATTAAAATATCCGCCAAGAAAATCCGCAAAATCCCTATAAGGTTTCATCATATACGCGCAGCCCGATTTATTAACACGGCATCAAGCAAAACAATCGAAGCCATAGCCTCGACAATAGGCACAGCGCGCGGAACCACACACGGATCATGACGGCCGCGAGCCTTAATCAAGACTTCGCGTCCGTCATGATCAACCGTAGTGACATCGCGCATAAGCGTAGCCACCGGCTTGAAAGCCACTCTGAAATATATATCCTCACCATTGGAAATCCCACCCTGTATACCTCCTGAATGGTTCGTCAAAGTGGAGATTCCCCTCTTTGGATCCGACTTAAAACGATCCATCACCTCACTGCCACGCAGCGAGAGTCCACCAAAACCGGTTCCATATTCAAAACCCTTGCTCGCATTGATACTCATCATAGCCTCAGACAAACGAGCGCCCAAACGGCCGAACACCGGATCACCGACTCCGACCGGAAGCCCTGTGACAACACAGCTCACCACCCCACCGATAGTGTCGCCTTCTTTCTTTATCCCCATTATAAATTCCTCCATAACGGCTGCCACCGACGGCTCGGGACATCTCACAGCGTTACTTTCGACAAGAGACAAATCAAGCTCATTATAATGCTTGTCAAGAACGATAGAACCTACCTGTGAAGTATATGCCTTTACTGTGACACCGATATGCTCAAGAGCCTGTTTCGCAAAAGCACCGGCCACCACGCGCGTAGCTGTTTCCCGGGCACTTGAACGGCCACCTCCGCGATGGTCACGCAGCCCATATTTCGCATCATAGGTAAAATCGGCATGAGACGGTCTGAACGCATCCCTCAATTGGTCATAATCATTTGAATGCTGGTTTTCATTACGTATTATGAAACCTATTGGACAACCGGTAGTCACACCCTCATAAAGTCCTGACAGTATTTCGACCGTATCACTCTCGCTTCTTGATGTCGTTATCAAGGATTGTCCCGGCCGACGCCGGTCAAGCTCACATTGTATCTTCCCGACATCAATCGCCACGCCAGCCGGCATTCCGTCTATGACTCCTCCGATAGCAGTACCGTGACTTTCGCCAAAACCGGTGAATGTAAATATCCTTCCTATAGTATTCATAAGTTTTCTTTTAATCCTGATTCATCACACCTTTTCTTCCGCTATATCAGCCACTGTCGCCTTACAGAACGCAACCAGATCAGCCGGGCGGATCTTAAACTGCAATCCACGAACTCCGGCCGAAACATAGACAAACTCAAACCCCGAAACCGTCAAATGGAAATAAGTCGGAAAAGCCTTCTTCATACCTATCGGAGAACAGCCACCACGTATATAGCCCGTAAGCGGAAGCAACTCCTTCATCGGTATCAATTCAGCCTTCTTAGAACCGGCGACTTTAGCAGCCTTTTTTAAATCCACCTCCATATTGCCGGGCACAACGCAAACGAAATATCCAGCCTTATCGCCATGAAGTACAAGGGTCTTAAACACACTGTTTATATCCTCCCCAAGTTCTTCGGCCACATGTTCGGCCGCAAGATTGTCAGGATCAACTTTATAAGGAATCAAATCATAATCCACCTTAGCCTTATCAAGCAAGCGTGCCGCATTCGTTTTAGACACTTTATCCATAAATAGTATCGATTTATACGGAATATATTTCCTCACAAAGATACAATAAAAAACGGAGGTTGTTGCATGTATTCCCGATATCAGACAGAATCGTGATTGACCGGACATTCATGAAACAGCTACAATCAAATCGCGACCAAGCTTAGCCCAACAGACAGAACACATAAATCCGGATACAAATTCACACCATTTACCAATATACCCCAGCAACCTCGACCCATTACAAAATTTAACATTATCTAAGATTGTTTTTCAACTTTAGACATTCGGTCGCCATAAATTGGACACGGAACACATTCATTTATTATAATATAATTATTATCTTTGCAAACTGAAATAACCTAAGCTGCAAAAATGATATAACCTATCAAGCTGAAAATACTAAACTTTTTATGAATCCAATCAAAAAAACCATCGAGCTGCCCGACGGTCGCACCATTACTCTCGAGACCGGCAAACTCGCAAAGCAAGCCGATGGAGCGGTAGAACTGCGCATGGGCAATACTATGCTCCTTGCCACAGTAGTCACGGCTAAGGAAGCCGGAGAAGGTGTCGATTTCATGCCACTGCAAGTTGAGTACAAAGAAAAATTCTCATCAAACGGACGTTTCCCCGGTGGCTTCCTCAAACGTGAAGGCCGTGCCAGTGATTATGAGATTCTCACATCTCGCCTTGTCGACCGCGTGTTACGCCCACTATTTCCTGACAATTATCATGCCGACACTTTCGTACAGGTTACGATGTATTCCTCCGACGGTGTAGACATGCCTGACGCTCTCGCAGGTCTTGCCGCATCAGCCGCACTCGCCGTGAGCGATATACCTTTCAACGGACCGATCTCCGAAGTACGCGTGGCTCGCGTCGACGGTCAGTTCGTGATCGACCCCACATTTGAACAGCTTGAGAAAGCCGACATGGAATTGATGGTCGGAGCCACATACGACAACATCATGATGGTGGAAGGTGAAATGAACGAGGTTTCCGAAGCTGATCTCCTTGCCGCCCTTCGTGCCGCCCACGACGCAATCAAGGTTCAATGCAAAGCCCAGATGGAACTCTCGGAGGCAGTAGGCTCGACTGTAAAACGCGAATACTGCCACGAAACAAACGACGAAGAGCTACGCAAAGACGTTCATGACAAATGCTACGACAAAGCATATGCCATAGCAAAAACCGGAAGCGCGGACAAACATTGGCGCCAGGAAAGTTTCGACAAAATCTGCGAAGAATACCTCGAGACCATTCCCGAAGAAGAACGCGATGAGAAAAAAGCCATGGTCAAGCGTTACTATCACGACGTTGAGAAAGAGGCCATGCGTCGCTGCGTTCTTGACGAAGGTGTACGTCTCGACGGTCGCAAAACAACGGAGATACGCCCCATTTGGTGTGAAGTGGACTATCTTCCCGGACCTCACGGCTCAGCTGTATTCACCCGTGGAGAGACCCAATCGCTCGCCACAGTCACACTCGGCACCAAACTTGACGAAAAGATTCTTGACGACGTTTTGAACCAAGGTCGCGAACGTTTCCTCCTTCATTACAACTTCCCTCCCTTCTCTACAGGAGAAGCCCGCCCCGTACGTGGTGTAGGCCGTCGCGAAGTAGGCCACGGAAACCTTGCACATCGCGCATTGAAACGCATGTTCCCGGATGATTTCCCTTACGTCTGCCGTATTGTCAGCGACATCCTCGAATCAAACGGATCATCGTCTATGGCGACCGTATGCGCAGGCACACTATCACTGCTCGACGCCGGTGTCAAGATGAAACGCCCTGTCAGCGGTATCGCAATGGGTCTTATCTCCGATGGTGAGAAATATGCAATCCTCTCCGATATCCTTGGTGATGAAGACCACCTCGGAGACATGGACTTCAAGGTGACCGGCACACGCGAAGGCATTACCGCCACCCAAATGGACATCAAATGCGACGGCCTCAGCTACGAAATACTTGAAAAAGCTCTCAACCAGGCTCGTGAAGGCCGCCTACATATCCTCAACAAGATCGAAGAAACAATTCCGGCCGCACGCGAAGACTACAAGCCTCATGTGCCACGCATCGTCACCATGCTCATTCCTAAAGAGCTTATCGGTGCTGTCATCGGCCCCGGTGGAAAAATCATCCAGGGAATCCAGGAAGCCAGCGGTGCGACAGTCAGCATAGACGAAATACCCGACGGAGGCTACATCGAAATCGCGGCCTCCAACAAGGCGTCTATCGACAAAGCCCTTGAAATGATCAATGCTATAGTAGAGCTTCCCGAAGAAGGCAAGGTCTATAAAGGGAAGGTCCGTTCAATCCTTGATTTCGGTGCGTTCGTAGAATTCATGCCCAACCGTGACGGACTGCTTCATATCTCCGAAATATCCTGGGACCGCCTTGAAAACATGGAAGCATCCGGTCTTAAGGAAGGCGACGAACTCGAAGTCAAACTTATCGAGATTGACAAAAAAACCGGCAAATATCGCCTCTCTATGCGCGCGCTCCAACCTAAGCCCGAAGGCTACGTAGAACGCGAACGCGCTCCACGCAGCGAGCGCGGCCCTCGCCGCGAAGGCGACCGTCCTCGTCGTGACGGAGACCGCCCACGTCGCGAAGGTGGAGACCGTGGCCCACGCCGTGACAACAACGGTAACCATGGTCCACGCAACTAAAAAACATGTGCAATCCAAACAATCCTGAACAAAGATTATTTTAGCACACTCTTAGTTAACCACCTATACCATTACCATTGAAATTCACGAGGGTGTGTCAGTTTGTAAACTGCACACCCTCTTTTCATATAAATATCCGTCCATGAATTCTGAAAAGAAAACTTACAACTATCATATCGTCGTGGCGGCAGGCAATGGCTCCCGCTATGGAAGCGAACTTCCCAAGCAATTCTGCAATCTCAACGGCAGACCATTGCTGATGGTCACCCTTGAACGCCTACACATAGTAACACCTGAATGGAAGCTAATTGTCGTTGTCAGTGACAACATGACGGAAACATGGAAATCAATGTGCGACAGACATGGATTCACTATTCCTCACATAACAATAACCGGAGGATCCACGCGCTCGCAAAGCGTAAAGAACGCTCTCGATACGATTGATGAATCATCCGCCGGACTGATAAGCGTCCACGATGCCGCACGGCCTATAATCACACCCGAACTTATCAACTCTTTGCTCTCAGCAATTGAAAACACCGACGGAGCGATCCCGTCATGCAACCTGACGGACTCCATAAGACATATCGAAACGAACGGATCATCGACAGCTATTAACCGCATGGAGTTCCGAAGCGTACAGACTCCTCAGATATTTCCTGCGAAAAAGCTCATCACTGCCTATAGCCACCAACTGTTACCGGAATTCACAGACGACGCATCAGTGATGGAAGCGGCAGGTTTCAACCGGATATGCCTCGCGGAAGGCGACCCTCGCAATATAAAGGTGACAAACCCCGGAGACATGGCCATAGCCGAACTATACCTCTCTTATCTGTAACCTCCACAATACCGCAAGAAGCATGGACGGATTGAGAAGAATGGACATAAAATATCTGCGCGGCATCGGGCCGAAGCGAGCCGAGATTCTTGATAAAAATCTCGGTATAAAAACTTATTATGACCTTCTTCACCATTATCCAACACATTATATCGACCGTCGGTCTGTCTATCGCATAATAGATTTCACCGGTGACGATATGCCATCTCTTCAAGTAAAAGGCAAATTTGTCAGCTTCAACATACAGGGAGAAGGAGCCAAATCTCGTCTCGTCGGACTTTTTTCGGACGGTTCCGGTGTGATGGAAGTCGTATGGTTCCAACGTATAAAGTCCATCAGGCAACTGTATCACACAACAACCGAATATATCCTTTTTGGCAAGCCTACCCGATTCAACGGACATTGGAGTATGGTACATCCGGAAATCGACACACCGGAAACAGCAACGTCATTCGGGGGCTTCCGTGGAGTATACCCGCTTACCGAGCAGCTACGCAACCGAGGATTCTCCTCACGAACATTCTCAAATGCGGCCTCCGACATCCTTTCAGGCATCCGCGCCATGGCGGAAACACTTCCTATGTCGGTGATCGTCCGGCACAGACTGATGGGTATACTCGAAGCCATCTCGGCCATACACAATCCACAAACACCGCAACAGCTCCAATCAGCGAGATTCAGGCTCAAATTCGAAGAGCTTTTCTATCTGCAACTCGACATACAGCGATATGCCCGACGTCGCAACGGCTCGATAAAAGGATTCGCCTTTCCGCGTATCGGCCACTTTTTCAACACTTTTTATTCTCAATTCCTGCCATTCCCTCTTACTGGAGCACAGAAAAGGGTTATCCGGGAAATTCGAGCCGACATGGCTACCGGCCGACAAATGAACCGCCTTCTCCAAGGCGATGTAGGCTCCGGAAAGACCCTTGTGGCCCTTTTGTGTATGCTTATAGCGATAGACAATAACACACAGGCCTGTCTAATGGCTCCGACAGAAATCCTTGCCGCCCAACATTTCGAGACCATCTCCAACATGACCGCTCCGATGGGGATAAACGTGAAATTACTGACTGGATCAACCCGAAAAAAAAGTCGTGAGGAAATACACTCGCAACTGGCAGACGGCTCTCTGCATATATTGATAGGCACTCACGCTGTCATAGAAGACAACGTCAAATTCCGCAATCTCGGTTTTATCGTCATCGACGAACAACACCGCTTTGGCGTAGCGCAACGAGCCCGTCTATGGACCAAAAACACCATAGCCCCACATGTCCTTGTCATGACAGCGACCCCTATTCCCCGAACGCTCGCCATGACCGTATACGGAGATCTCGACGTGTCCGTTATCAACGAACTTCCACCCGGGCGCAAGCCGGTACAGACACTGCTGCGATACGAGGAAAACCGATTCGAAACTTACCGTGGAATAGGACGGCAACTACGACTCGGCCGACAGGTATACATCGTCTATCCGCTCATCAAAGAAAACGAAAAACTCGACCTCAAATCACTCGAGGAAGGATATGAAACAATCCGAGAGACATTCCGTGACTACAAGGTAGCATTCGTCCACGGACAGATGAAACCACAGGAGAAAGAATATCAAATGAATCTCTTCGCATCCCACGAAGCTCATATCCTCGTGGCCACCACCGTCATCGAGGTAGGAGTAAACGTTCCAAACGCAACAACAATGCTGATCGAGAACGCTGAACGGTTCGGCCTTTCGCAACTACACCAGTTGCGCGGACGTGTAGGGCGTGGAGAAGGACAAAGCTACTGCATCCTTATGTCGAAACGCAAAATCTCATCTGAAACACGCAAACGTCTCGAATTGATGACATCCACCACCGACGGTTTCGCTATAGCCGAAGCCGACATGCAGATGCGCGGTCCAGGAGATATAGAGGGGACAATGCAAAGCGGAATGCCTATGGACTTACACATCGCCAATCTCGCCACTGACGGACAAATAATACAGCTCGCGCGCGACACGGTATGTGAGATCCTTGACAACGATCCGTCACTCGACCATCCTGACAACAATATCCTTCAACGTCAACTGAGCCTATTGACCACACGAATCCACGATTGGTCGAGAATATCCTGACCCAAACACACTCAATTGGTTGATTGCCCGTACACTTTCAGTGAACAAAAAAACTGAAAGCGGGTCGTCATGACCTTAAATTTAACACACGAACTGAATTCAGGCCTCAGATTGACGTTTTTTAATGACTTTTAGCGCACACACGTGTTTCAAAGCCTATTTTCAATTGTTCTATATAGTGTAAGTAAAGATATAGAAGACCAAAGCTGTAGACTAAAATTCAATCTACATCCCTCGTCCTCTTTACCGGGTTGTGAAACCAGATACTGAGGCTCTCATAAATAAATAGTTGAAACGTGAGGGGAGGAGTTGGGACGCCATGTTCCGGCTCCTCCTTTTTAATCACTGTTTTTCGGTCTCCCGAACACCTCAATCCCAAGCAATCCAATATCAGCGCAAAAGCAGATAATGTGTTGAAAGTTGTTTATCTGTTGCTTATTAAAAATAAAACAACTGAAAATCAAACGATTAATAACTATTTAGGATGCCTAGAATAGGCACACAACCGTGCAATTATAAGAAAACAATAGAAATAATATAGCTATAAATCAGCTTATTAAAATTTTACCCATTCTCGTCATTTGGATGTTTTTGCCCTTATTTTTGCATTTAGTACACTTTTTAGTACATCTTGAATCAAATATTTTTCTTAACTTATGACATAATTCCAACCGGAAAAGTGTACTTTTCGTTAGGTGTACTCATGGTGTACTTACATTTGTATGTTGGAGAACCGAATACACTTAAAACCCTCCACTCTATGGCAAAGCTACAGAAACAGACCAAGCAAAACCCAAAACTCGAACAGCGCAAACTGAAAGACGGACGCATCGCACTCTACCTCTAATACTATCTCGGACGAAGCGAGGAGGTAGTGAAAGATTCCGATGGCAATGTGGTGTATTACTCCGAAGGCGCAATGAAGGGAAAACCGAAGAAGAAGGTTACCCATCTCCGCAAGAAGAAGTCGTTACCTTTCTATCTCATTGCCAAACCGACTTCACCGACGGAGCGTCAGCAGAATCGTGAAATTCTCGAAATGGCGGAGAAAATCCGCTTCGAGAAAGAGCAGCTTGCGATGACGCATTACCCTAACGAGAATCCTGTTATACACCTGGCGTTCCTGTTCTGCCTCTATGCCGGGCTGCGATTCTGCGATGTCAAAGACTTGACTTTCGCACAGGTTGATTTCTCCAATCGTTTTCTCCGATTCAATCAGGTGAAGACAGCCGGGCATAGTTCGGCAAGTTGGGTCAACATGCTGTTAAGCGATACCCACCTAAAGCTCATGGGCGAGCCGGAGAACGGTGACAAGAGCCAGCTCATCTTTCCCTTACCTTCCCACACCATGTGCCTGAAGGCATTGCGCCATTGGACAACCCGTGCTGGAATCGAGAAACATCACACCGAGAAATACACCCGTGCCGTCGATTCCCTCAAACGCGAAGCCATCGACTCGTTGCCTGATATTTCCTTTTGACACATTGTATTTAATTGAATATTAAAAAATATTACCTTTGTATATGGAAACGAATAATTCTCAACTCGTAATATATCAGACTCCGCAGGGAGATACCCGTATAGATGTAAGAGTCAAAGGCGAAACAATCTGGCTTACACAGCGTCAGATTGCAGAACTATTTGGAACAAAAGTTCCGGCTATCTCTAAACACCTTAAGAACATCTTTGCATCCGGTGAACTTCAAGAAGATATGGTTATTTCCAAAATGGAAACAACCACTCGGCATGGTGCAATAGCCGGTAAGACACAGACAACTGAAACCAAATTCTATAATCTTGATGCTATCCTTTCGGTAGGCTATCGTGTCAACTCCAAAAACGCCACTGCGTTCCGTATCTGGGCGAATCAGGTGTTGAAACAATACCTCTTACGGGGATACGCTATTAACGAAAGAGTTGCTGCGCAGAAATATGACGAGTTGAGTCAGTTGGTCAAGGTGTTGGGTCGCACCATACAGAATCAGGAGAAACTGACCGAGGATAGCCGCTCATTGCTTGATGTCGTTGTTGATTACACATACGCACTCGACACCCTCGACCGATACGATTATCAAGAGTTGAAGATTGAGGACACCACCGGTAAAGAGGCTTTCCATGCCACATACGAAAACGCTATGGAAGTCATACGCGAACTTCATGAAAAATTCGGCGGCAGCACATTGTTCGGCAACGAGAAGGACGACTCTTTTAAAAGCTCCATCGGACAGATTTACCAGACTTTCAGCGGTGTGGATCTCTATCCATCAGTCGAGGAAAAGGCAGCCATGCTCCTGTATCTCGTCACAAAGAACCATTCGCAACAAACGCATTGCCGCCACATTATTCCTGTGGTTCCTCAATGGCAACGGCATCCTATATAATGAGGACGGTACCAAGCGCATCGCTGACAACACCCTCGTAGCTCTCACCCTCATGATCGCCGAAAGCCGCACCGAGGAAAAGGATACGATGGTAAAAGTCATCGTCAACCTTATCAACAAGAATAACTGATGTCTAAAAACGATTTTTGCATATTAACGAATAAAAAATATCGTGTCTCTTAAGTAATTCTTGTATTAAAACCATTTTCGTTCCTTCCTTTCTTTCAAAATTATATTCCAAACCATCATTAATGTCTTTTGTTTCTCAAGTGACGATTGATTGATAAAAGATTGGGGATTATTACCAAATAATTCAAAGACAAAACGGGCAAAATAAGGCTTGTGTATGATTGGATTAACAATCTTTGAGAAAAACACATCTATTTCGTCAAGAATCAATAATCTATCTTCTGTTAAATGAAATAGCTTCCCATCCCCAAGTATATTCATAAAAATTGCAAATGCCCTATCAAATATATTGTGGTTTAACTTAGATGTCAATTCATCAAATAAGGCTCGCTGATTGCAAAAAGATACTGAATTGCATGCATAAGGTGTTATCCAGCCCTTTAATCCGATATCAAAATAAGGTTTGGGCGCAGGGTAATTGTGGCGACATATGAAAATGCACAAATCTATATCGTTATTTAATTCTGAAAGAACATCTGAATAGTAATCTTT
Organism: uncultured Duncaniella sp.; assembly: GCA_910587515.1. Classification (GTDB taxonomy): domain Bacteria; phylum Bacteroidota; class Bacteroidia; order Bacteroidales; family Muribaculaceae; genus Duncaniella. The sequence goes on along the minus strand of CAJULW010000010.1, from coordinate 129,193 downwards.
TGTTGATACTTGCGTTAACGGAATATTTCTATTTCTAACATATATAACTGCGAATAGCGATTGTTTCTCCGTAAATAGAATGTCATTATTGCAAATATAGACTTTCTTGTTTGGAGCTTCTTGTTCTAGCTTCTTTGTGCGATAAATCTCAGGACGTCTAATTTGAAAAATAACTAATGGCAATATATCTTTACAATTGGCAATGGGAATTTGTCTAAAACCTGCGTGCATATAGTTAGACCTCCACGGTTTATCACCACCCTTTATATGGCATTTATAGAGTGGACTCCCATCTTTATGATATGATAACTCAACTTTATTAGATGCGTAATCTATTTTCGTATTGGTAGTTATTGATCCATTGTAATTGTTATCGCTAGTCATGTACCCATAAGAGAAGACATCTGTAAATTTCAAATCAGGGCTTATGGAATCACCTAAATTAATTATACGACAGAGCAAGTAACTCCTTGAACGCATATTTATGAAGACTGATATTCGTTCTCTCTTATTCATAATAACCTAAATAACTAGCAAGGATAACTGCAACATCTCCTATGAATCCTGATAAGACGCAATATCTATTGATTCGGAAAATTGTTTCGGTCAGTAAAAATCATGCGAAATAATTTCGTCGATTCTTTCTTTTGGTGGCTGACTTTTGCAGTACACTTTCGCATTGAGTACACTTTTAGTACACCTTGGAAACAATAAACCCCTTGAAAATCAGTCGATTATCAAGGGGTTGGGGTGCCCAGAACAGGACTCGAACCTGCACGCCTCGCAGCACTCGCACCTGAAACGAGCGCGTCTACCATTCCGCCACCTGGGCTTTGCGGGGACAAAGTTAATTATATTTTTCTTCCTATCCAAACATTTTAACAGTCTTTTGAGACGCCTACTCTCAACAAGCAAATGTGTAGAGTCCAACAGCAAATGCAAAGTTAACCGAATTATTCAAAAATAGCATTTCAGGGATGTCAAAGACAGTCTTCTTTCTCGATCTTCGGTTTGCAATCTTTTTTATTCAGGCCGAGCAGTAGCATAGACAATATCCGAGAACGCTTTACCAAAAGATAAATCAGAAGCGGGATGAGCGTTGCCGCCAACATGGTGACTTCCAAAGGAAGCGTATGCATCGACCTATACACCGCTATATGAAGATACATTATCATCAATGAGGCTTCTCCGAGCAGAGCCAAGAAACGGCCAAAATATTTCAACGACACCAACTGCAACGAAACGAAAGCTATACAATAAGTCAGCCATATAGCCATAACCACGGAAAGTACCGTAAAACCATAATAAGACTGTTTCATATCCATGTAGAGGTCATCGCGCCAACGCCATGCCACCACGAAACTCGAAAATACTACAATCCACGCAAAGATTTTCGCATAAGAGCCGACAGCCATGCCACTTATACGCTCATAAAGCCATACCGACCTGTTGCCGACCCACATAAAGAAAATCGCCATCGGCACTACCTGCAATCCCCATGGAAGATCTATACGGAAATACGAGAAAACATATCCCAAACAAAAAAATCCCACAAATAAGATCGGTGACAGATACCGTCTGAAAAGCAAAGCATTAAAAATATTCGTAGCCACAAACAAGACTGTTATGAACCAAAACACTGCCAAACGTCCCTGCAACTTCGTACCTCCGTAGAGCAATTCAATACCTGGAATATCGTTTCCTTTGCGCATCGCATGGAGCAATTCCGGCACAAAGAATAAAAGCAGAAACACAAAATACGGAATAAGCAGACGCAATGCGCTGTGCCGCATATAGGAAACAGAGTCACTCCGCCCCACCTGCATCAGAAAACCAGAAATCATAAAAAACAGGGGCATATGGAACACATAAACAAACCTGTCCGATGACAAGTGACCGCACACAACAGCGATCATACCCAGCCCTTTCATGACATCAAGCCAAAGCACACGGCCGGAGTTAAAGTTTCTCGAATCCAAAGAATTAATATTCATGGCATTATATACCGATACAGATATCCAATTGATCTCAGCGTTTTTATTTGCATTACAAATTTAGACAAAATATCATAGATTTTCCTTAAATTTGCATTTTAAACGCATTACATATATTAACGATACACATATCCGCGCAATGGAAAACAATACCCAATCCACACCCCAGGAAAACAAGGGGCTAAATTTCGTAGAACAGCTTGTACTTGAAGACCTTCAGGCTGGCAAAAACGGAGGAAGGCTCAACACCCGTTTCCCTCCGGAACCCAACGGCTATCTCCACATAGGACATGCAAAAGCGATCTGTATGGATTTCGGGATAGCGGAAAAGTTCGGAGGCACATGCAACCTGCGCTTTGACGATACAAATCCTGTCAAGGAGGATGTGGAATATATCGATTCCATACGCGAGGATGTCCATTGGCTCGGTTTTGACTGGGGCGACAGAGAGTATTACGCCTCTGATTATTTTCCACAGCTTTACGATCTTGCGGTGCGTCTTATAAAAGATGGCAAAGCCTACGTAGACGACCAGACATCCGAACAGATAGCCGCGCAGAAAGGCACTCCGACACAAGCCGGGACAGAAAGTCCTTTCCGCAACCGTTCGGTAGAAGAGAACCTCGACCTGTTCCGACGCATGAACGAAGGCGAATTCGAGGAGGGAGCGCGCGTTCTCCGCGCCAAAATCGACATGGCCAGTCCCAACATGCATTTCCGTGACCCGATAATGTATCGCATAATCAAGACTCCGCATCACCGTACAGGCGACAAATGGAAGGTCTATCCTATGTATGACTTCGCACATGGACAAAGCGACTACTTCGAAGGTGTGACACACTCGATATGCACTTTGGAGTTCGTTGTCCACCGTCCATTGTATGAATATTTCGTAAAAGAACTCGCAGACGACAGCTATTGTCCACGACAGGTAGAATTCAACCGCCTGAATCTCACACACACCGTTATGTCCAAGCGCAAGCTCCTCCAGCTCGTCAAGGAAGGGCTCGTTGCCGGATGGGACGATCCGCGAATGCCGACCATCTCAGGACTACGCCGTCGCGGATTTACACCGCGGTCCATACGCAATTTCATCGATGCGATAGGATATACCAAATACGAAGCTTTAAACAGCATTTCTCTGCTTGAACACGCTGTGCGCGACGACCTCAACAAAGTCGCCACACGCGGAATGGCCGTGATCAACCCAGTCAAAGTGGTCATAACAAACTACCCCGAAGACCAGGTAGAAACTGTCGAGATGGAAAACAATCCTGAAGAACCGGGATCAGGCACACATGAAATGCCGTTCAGCCGTGAAATATACATCGAGCGGGATGACTTCATGGAAAATCCTCCAAAAAAATTCTTCCGTCTTGCCCCTGAAGGCGAAGTACGCCTGAAAGGCGCATACATCGTAAAATGCACCGGATGTAAAAAAGACTCCGAGGGTAATATCGAGGAAATATACTGCACTTACGACCCGGAGACACGCAGCGGACTTCCCGGAAGCCAACGGAAAGTAAAAGGCACACTGCACTGGGTGTCAGCCCAACATGCCGTCAATGCGACCGCTCGTATTTATGACCGTCTTTTCAATGTTGAAAACCCGGCAGCCGAAACAGACCGCGATTTCCGCGAAATGCTAAACCCGGATTCATTGAAAATTGTTGAAAACATAAAAGTGGAACCATATCTTGCAAAGATCGCGAATCCAGGGCTTCCGTTGCAGTTCCAGAGAATAGGATATTTTACCCTTGATCCGGACTCATCTCCCGACAACCTGATTTTCAACAGGACAATCGCGTTGAAAGACAGTTGGAAAGCGTAAATATCGTTACCACTGACACATCAAAATCATAACCATGTCAGGAAACAGCATGTTTCCTGACATTAACACTCCGACTCACTTCAACTGATGGACGAACAAAACGAACGACGCGACTTATACGAGGAATTTGAGTCGGAAGTTGTCAAACGCGGAAACACCGAAGCCTTTTTCGACGAGAATGACCTTATAGATATATTCGACTATGCTTCCGACTACGATAACTACGTAGTCAAAATGGAAGTATTGCTCTATGGAGCTGCACATTATCCTAAAAGTGAAGCTTTGGCCACACGTCGGGCTTGGCTATATTATTCTTTCGGTGATGTTGAAACTACCGCTGAGCTAAACCGCAGAGTCAATACGGGAAGTGTTCTTAACCGTCTCCTCGAGTTGCGCGCTCGCAACTCGGATTTGTCTATGCAAAAAAGCGAAATAACGGCGTCCCTTGAAGAAATCCTGTCAGTCACAGACGATTTTGAAGACGAAGGCATAATACAGTTTACCGACTATGCCATCGAAATGGGACTGGATTCATGGCTCATGAACAACAAAGAACGCATACAGGAAAAATGCTCCTATCCTCAAACTTTCCTGTATGAGTTCGCAGACAGAACCGAGGAGAATGAAGATTTGTCGACCGCAGCCATACTTTTTGAGGAATTGACAATGCTTGAGCCTTTCAACCTCGATTTTTGGTTGCGTCTGGCCACAGTACAGATAAACTCTGATGCCTACGAAAGCGCTTTGTCCTCTGCGGAATATGCCCTTGCCATCGACCCCGACTCGATAATGGGACTGCGGATAAAAGGAGCCGCGCTCTACAGACTCGAACGCGGAGCGGAAGCGGTTGCCGAGATCTACAGCCGCGTGGTCGAATCGCAAGAGGTGGAAGAAACCGATATATCGACCTTCGCCGCCGCCCTTATGGAAACAGGCCGGCAAACACAGGCGGCAGAGATGCTGTGTAAATATCTTAACGAACATCTCAATTCACGCTTAGCGGTGGATGTGCTGTTGGTGCTTGACAAAGAAAAGGCATATCCATTCGTCCGCAGTATCATTAATTCAGGCTATGTAGGAGAGAAGGACGCTGTCGAATGGGCCCGAAATCATGTTGCCCACGGACAATTCTCCTCCGCGGCTCTAATCTGCCTGACCTACGACGAAATCAAGGGCTTCGAAAACGAACTCCCATTCGTAATGGAAATATGCTATTTCGGATTACAGTTCGACAAAATCATCAGTTTATACCGCACGAAGCAGGAAAAGCTCCAATGGCCCTATCTGCCAGCGGTCACTTTCCCCTATATAATGAGTCTTGTACGCACCGGTCACCGTGAAACCGCACTCGATGAAGCCTCTCAGATATATTCATCCATAAAAAACTACCGCAAGGCGCACTCCAACTCCGAGCTGAGCCATTTGTTCAAGCTAACCCCGGCATCAACAGGCGCCATGGTAACCGGCTATGTAGAAAACCTTAAGAACATCATCCGCGCACTAAAGGCCGAAAATGAGATACCGGCCGATGAATTCGACCCCATGCTTTAACACGCATCTAACACCGGATTATAAAAAATCCGCAGTCATACAGACATCATATTTTTCTTCTATCATTATCATACGTTTTCTTTTTCATTAAACTTACTTACACTTATTTCTTTTTAAGACATGAAACCATCGTTACGCAATCTCATGTCGGCATTATTTATGCCGATGCTCATGACCGCAACCGCCCAAAGCGTGACCACGACTCCGGCCTTGATTGACGAAAACACCAAAGACATCGTAATCACGTTTCATTCCGACGGAGGCAACCGCGGGTTAATTGATGCGACAGCGTCAACCCCAATATACGCCCATACGGGCGTGATCACCAATAAAAGCAAGAGTGTATCCGACTGGAAACAGACACCCACATGGGGCGACAACAGCGACAAATTCAAACTGACATACGTCGAGCCATTCACGTGGCAACTGACAATCCCCGACATCCGAAGCTATTACGACATAACCGACCCGACAGAACACATTGAGAAACTCGCGTTCGTGTTCCGTAATTCCACCGGAAGTTCTGAAGCCAAGACAAGTACAGGCGGAGATATACTTGTTGAAGTATTCCCCAAAGAATTCTCGACATCCAGACAGGCAGATTACCCGGGCGGAACACCCAAAATGGGAGCACGGCAAAATGCGGACGGCTCTGTCACATTTTGTCTTGCCGCACCAGACAAAAACAATTGCAACATTGTCGGTTCATGGGACGACTATGCCATTTCGTCCTCAAACACAATGAACTACCAAGAGGTCAACGGTGTCCGTTATTTCTGGCATACGGTCGAAAACCTCGAAAAAGGCAAAGACTACATGTACTATTATCTCGTCGATGGCTCCATACGCATAGGAGACCCATACGCCAACCTCATCCTTGATCCGTTCAACGACCAATACATCCCCTCACAGGTCTTTCCATCCATTCCGGAATATCCGTCAGACAAAATACAGAAAGTCCCGTTGGCGGTATACAACAGCGAACAAAACGAATATGACTGGAAGGTGGACAATTTCAAAGGCGTCAGACAAAACGACCTTATCATCTATGAACTTCTGATACGCGACTTCACAGGAACCGAAGGTAAAGCATTCGGTGACGGGACGGTAACCGGAGCCATAGGCAAACTCGACTACCTTAAAGACCTCGGGGTAAACGCTATCGAATTATTACCTATCATGGAGTTCGGAGGCAACAACTCATGGGGATACAACACCAATTTTTATATGGCTCCCGACAAAGCATACGGTACACCGGACGACTATCGCGCTCTTATCGACGGTGCACATGAACGTGGAATGGCAGTCATACTCGATATCGTTTTCAACCAAAGCGACGGTATGCACCCATGGTATGAAATGGCACGTCGCAACATCAGTCCGTTCTACAATGGCTCCGCTCCACACTCCTACAGCGTACTTAACGATTGGAACCAAGATTGCGAACTTGTACAGCAACAGTGGCGCGATGCTCTCGACTATTGGCTGACATATTACAAAGTAGACGGCTTCCGTTTCGACCTCGTCAAAGGGCTTGGCGACAACGACAGCTACGGAAACACCTACGACCCATCAACCAACACATGGAACGCACCCGTAGAATCTAACACTAACAAATTCAACGCCTCCCGCATAGCACGAATGAAAGCCTTGCGTGACCACATAATCTCCATCAAACCAGACGCCTATTTCATAAACGAAAACCTTGCCGGCAGCCAAGAAGAAAACGACATGGCTCGCGACGGTGAGATAAATTGGGCAAACGTCAATTGGAGCGCACGAAACTACGTTACCGGCATAGGCGACATGTCGCTCGTCCGCTTCTACGCTCCGTATGACGATCGTTTGTGGGGTTCGACAATAAGTTACGCGGAAAGCCACGATGAAGAGCGCACGGCTTACGGAGCGACATCGCAGGATGGGAGTGTAGTAAAAGGCTCATATACAGACCTATGTTTACGCATAGGTTCAATGGCCGCACAAATGCTGCTTTCGCCAGGAGCACACATGATCTGGCAGTTCGAAGAGCTCGGCAACATGACACCGACAAAAAAATACGACAACAACAATAACCCAACCGAAAATCTGACCGATCCAAAGAAAGTTTCCTGGAACGACCTGAACAAGACTGTGCAAAGAGGTCTTCACGACACATTCGCCACACTTTGCAATATCAGGAAAGAACATCCGGATCTTTTTATGGAAACCGCAGCCTCCGACATACAGCTAAGTTCGGCCACCTCACGATACATCAGCCTATCCAATGGCTCGAAAGAGCTTTATCTTGTCGTAAATCCCGCAGCAAAGAAACCAACTGAATCCACCGTGATACCGTTTCCTAAAAATCCAGCCACTGGCACGACCGCTAATCTTTCGGATTCAAAATACGAGCTCATCACGTCAAGCCACAACGAATCCCCGCTACTCACCGACAACGGTGTCCGCCTCAAAGCCGGAACTTTCGCTGTATACGGAACCGACCTCGAATCGGGCATTGACGACACCACTATCGACAACAGCGTCGGCAAACAGCCAGAGATATCCGTCGAAAACGGCTATATACACATACATAGCCCCTACTCCAATCTAAGCATACACAATCTAAGCGGTATAAGCCTGCCTGTCGGCTCCCGTCTCTCGCCCGGCGTCTATATCGTCAGAGTAGACTCTAAATCCGTTAAAGTAGCAGTAATGTAAAGTTTTGCGTTTCGGGATTTTTTTGTTAATTTTGCACCTTGATTAAAAGGAGCATATCCGTAATTTCCACGGCCAGCCCCGCCCCCAACCATCGAAATTAACAAAACTACTTAAACAGATAGTAAAAAATGAAAATTACAAAGGACGAGATTTCACCCGTAGACGTACGTCTGACCGTGGCGATTGAAGAAAACGATTATAAGGACGATGTGACCAAGAAGCTCAAGGAACTTGGCCGCACTCATGTCATTCCCGGATTCCGCAAAGGACATGTGCCTTTCGGAGAACTCAAACGCCGTTTCGGCAAGCAGATGACCAGCGACGTGATCAATGACGTTGTTTATCGCGCTGTGGTCGACTATATAACCGAAAACAATCTTCCGGTTATGGGCCATCCATTACCCGTAGAGGTGAAAGAAGCTTTCGAAGACGGTGACCAGGAATTCAAATATGACCTCGCCCTCATCCCGCAACTCGACATCAAACCGTCAAATGAAGACCACTATCCCTACTATGAGATCGAGGTTACCGACGAGATGATCGAGGAGCAGGACAAGAACATGCGCAAACGTTTCGGCAAACAGGAACCCGGACAGGAAATGACCGAAGACGGAGTCGTGAAAGGCACTCTCATGCAACTCAACGAAGACGGAAGCGTTAATTCAAATGAAGGAGCCATCCAGGTTACGGACGGCATCGTATTCCCGCTCTATTTCAAAGACAAAGAAGAAGCAGCGAAATTCAACGGAAAGAAACCCGGCGACAAAGTCGTGTTCAATCCTTGGAAAGCCGCAGCCGGTGACGCAGGAGAACTCGCATCGATGCTCCATGTCGACAAAGCTATCGCAGGTGATGTCAAGAGTGACTTCGAAATGGCAATTTCAGAAATTATCGTGAACGTCCCCGCGGAGCTTAATGACGAATACTACAAAATGGTGTTCGGTGAGGACAAAGTACATAACGAGGAAGAATATCGCAATGCGATCAAAGACATGATCGCGGCAGAACTCAGCCAGAACAGCCACATCTTGTTCCGCAACCAATTCGACAAATGTATGATGGAGAAGTTCGGTTCAATGACACTTCCCTCAGAAACCATCAAGAAACTCTTCTTTGCCGAAGCTGAAAACGCAGACGAAGCTTACAACGCCCAGGAAGCCGGCATCAAACATGAGATCATCGAGACCAACCTCTTGAAGGCTCTTGACATCAAGGTTGAAGCCGACGAGGTAATGCAGATGGCAAAATACCTTACAGGCCGTCAGTTCGCACAGTACGGCATGGCTGGAATCGATGACGAGATCATCACACGTTATGCCAAAGAACAGCTTGAAAAACCTGAAATACGCCAGCAACTCACACAGCAGGTTCTCACCTCAAAGCTTTACGACACAATCGAAAAGACTGTCACTCTCGATAAGAAAACAGTCTCTTTGGATGAGTTCAAGTCAATAGCTCAGGAAGCATAAGCAAGCTTGTGAAGCATATCTAAAAAACGGCTGGTTACCATAAGTGATCAGCCGTTTCCTATTACCTTGAGTTCAAATTTTCGTATCTTTGCCAAACTGAAAGACCTTAAAAACCTATGAGACCATCATCACTGACAAACAAAGCAAATTTCTGGAAAGCATACAAAGCGGAATACAAAAGCCTATGGCGACTTGGCCTCCCGGTCCTCGTCACACAGGTCGGAATAATAGTGGTCAGTTTCGCAGACACAATGATGGTAGGCGCATACGGAACCGACGAACTCGCGGCCGCGGCTTTCGTCAACAGCCTTTTCATGATCGCCACAGTTATGCAGATCGGATTTGCGGCCGGCATGACACCGTTGATCGGCTCACTGTACAGTCGTGGCGAACACACGCTCGTAGGTGTCACACTTAGAGCGGGATTGACTGTAAACGCGATTGTATCTCTCGGTTTTACAGCCATAATGGGCATCCTTTATTTCTTCCTTGACCGTTTCGGTCAACCGGAAGAACTCATGCCGCTGATAAAAGACTACTATCTCATAATACTCGCCACCCTCTTTCCGATGGCGATATTCAATTGTTGCCAACAGACCGCCAACGGCTCCACAGACACAGCTACTCCGATGTGGATGATACTTGCGTCAAACGTCATAAACATTTCCGGAAATTACGCTCTCATCTACGGTAATTTCGGAGCTCCGCAACTCGGGCTATCAGGAGCCGGGATCAGCACTCTCATAGCCAGATATTCAGCTATGTGCGGAATAATCACATTTTTCCTGCTTTCAAAACGCTACCGAAAATACATCTCCGGTTTGCGTGAACGATCGGCCGATTTAGGAAAAGTATGTGGAACCGTGTGGTCCACCTCATACCCGGTAATGATCCAAAGCGGAGTGGAATGTTTTCTATGGTCATTCGGTGCCATTGTCTCGGGATGGTTCGGCAAAATACAACTCGCCTCATACCAAGTCGTAAATACCATAGCGCAATTCGGTTTCATGACCTATATGAGTTTCGGAGTAGCGACTTCCATACGTGTGGCCAACTACACCGGCCTTAGAGACATCACCGGAATACGACGGATCACTTCGGCAGGCATCCATCTCAACCTGTTGTTAAGCACCATCGCATCAGTAATTTTTCTTATAGGAGGAAAAAATCTGATACAGGTCTTCACCCCCGACCCGGAAGTGACAGCGGCCGCCATGATGCTCATCGCGCCACTCATTCTTTACCAATACGGCGACGCGATCCAACTCACATATGCCAACGCGTTGCGCGGGACATCGGAAGTCAAACCGCTTCTATGGATCTCGATCGTAAGTTACATCATAATAGGCATACCGTTTCTTCTGTTTCTTTCCAATGGACTCGGACTTATGAACGTAGGCGTATATTACAGCTTTTCTGGAGCTTTGATTGTCGCATCCCTACTCATCTTCCGTTCATTCAAAAAAACCGTCTATGAAAAAGAACTGCAATTTTCAAAAAAACCTTGACGCGGTCATAAAAATTAGCTGTCACTATTGTTAAAAAAATAGAATTTAATCGTACCTTTGCACACTCCAAAAGCAGGCAGGTAGCAAAGCCTGAATATTCAACCCCATATTAAAAAATAAACAATGGAATGGTTAATTGACCTGATAGGGCCGGGACATACGGAGCTTGCGAGCACCCTTGTGCTCTATTCTTTCGTCATCGCCTCCGGTATCTTTCTCGGAAAACTTAAAATCGGAGGTATCTCTCTCGGTGTCACATTCGTGCTCTTCGTCGGCATCATCATGGGACATTTCGGCTATGTGGTCAACCCAGAGGTACTTAAATTCGTAAGGGAATTCGGCCTGATACTATTCATTTTCGCGATAGGCATACAGGTAGGTCCCGGTTTCTTCTCATCGTTCAAAAAAGGTGGAATACTGCTGAACGGACTTGCCGTATTGATTATAGCACTAAACGTCGCCATTGTACTCGCAATTTTCTTTATTGACGGCAATACAAGCATTTCCGCTCTTGTCGGTGTGATGTCCGGAGCCGTCACCAACACGCCAGGCCTCGCCGCCGCACAGCAGACAGCCGGAACGACCGAGGCCATCAATATAATGGCAATGGGATATGCGGCCGCATATCCACTCGGGGTAATAGGCATAATCCTATCAATGCTTATCATAAAAGCGATCTTCAAAATCAAGACCGACGATGAAATCCGCGCTATCGAACAAGAAATAGAAGGTTCTCAACAAAAACCGCTCATAGTATCGTTCGAGGTCACCAACAAACTCATCGACGGAAAAACCCTTTATGAATTACATCAGATACTTGATTGTGATTTCGTCGTCTCACGTCTAATGGGTTCTGACGGGAAAGTGATAATTCCCACATCCAAGACAGAGCTTCACGTGGGAGACAAAATTTTTGTCGTTCTCGCTCCGGCAGACGAAATGAAATTCATGGGCGTAATCGGTCATGAAATAGAAATTGACTGGGAAGAGGTTCAAAGTCAGGTATATTCGCGTCGTATCGTCGTAACACAAAGCAAATACAACGGTGTGCCCCTCGGAGACCTGCGTCTCCATACCGCCTACTCGCTTAACTGCACCCGGGTCAACCGCGCAGGAGTGGATCTTCTCGCTTCTCCCAACCTCCGCCTTCAGATGGGAGACCGACTTGTGGTGGTCGGCTACCTTAACGATATCGAACGTCTCGGTGTACGCCTCGGAAACTCGATGAAACGCCTAAACCAACCCAACCTCATCACAATATTCATCGGTATACTTTTCGGTATAATCCTTGGCTCCATCAATGTCGGTTTCGGGATGAAACTCGGACTTGCCGGAGGACCGCTTGTTGTGGCTATATTGCTCAGCCGCTTCGGCTATAAATTCAAACTTGTCACTTATACATCATCATCCGCCTCGCTTCTTATGCGCGAGCTTGGCATCTGTCTCTTTCTCGCTTCCGTGGGAATCTCGTCAGGCAAAGGTTTTGCCGACACCGTGTTCAATTCCACAGGTATGTGGTGGGTGATCTGGGGATTCATAATAACATTTGTACCGTTACTTATAGTAGGAATCATCGCACGCGGAGTATATAAGATCAACTATCTGACTATTATGGGTCTTGTATCCGGTGGGTGCACCGATCCTCCAGCACTCGCTTACGCCAATAATTCAACCGGCAGTGACGCTCCCGCTGTAGCATATTCTACAGTTTATCCTCTCACCATGTTCCTCCGCGTCGTAGCCGCACAAGCGTTGATCCTAACACTATTTTAAAAACGATTCTGAATAAAAACTCCGCATCCACCCAATATGGTTACGGAGTTTTTTAGACAAATTTTCAAATCGCGCCAAAGCGATATCCGCAAAACAAGCGTCTGGTTCGATATTTATTTCATATATCCATTCATTAATTTTACAAACCATATCAATACCGACTATCAATATTCAACCATCTTAAATCTTATTTTAATAAACAAATTTTAATTCATGAAAAAAATTTTACTGTCATTATTACTTCCTGCCGTTATGCATCCGTTCGGAAAGGCAGAAACTTTGACGGTTTGTGATTTCGAAAACTACGAAATCGGACAAAAACTATCGTTATGGAATCGTTACGGGGACAACAGCACCTCTACTGCCACAGTAATCGCAGACCCATCAAATCCTGGCAACAAAGTATTACATGTAACCCTAACCGGATGGAACGATTACATTGAATTCCAACTTCCGAGCGACGTGACCGGAAAAGCTTTAAACGATAAATTCGCCTCTCTGACTTTTGATTTCTGCCGTGCAGGAGGAGAGAATTACAAACAGATGCATATATTCCTCGGTAGCGACATGCTGTATGGCGATGACAATTACATTGATCAAGGAGAGGAAGGAAAATGGCATCAGCGCAGCTACACGCTAGGTGTTGTACCGGATGAAAATTCATCTTCCCTACTCCACATAGGACTGAACTCATCCGCGACAGAATATTATATAGACAATATCACACTTATAGGTAAATATGACGACTACCAAATCTTCAATGACGGAATCCTGAACTTCAGCGATCCGTCAAGCACATCGGCAAACTACACGAAATTCGCGACCAATATAAATATCCCAACCGAAACCGAACTTAACGTCTACACATCACGCTACACTTATTGGATGTCCAATATAATAGGCTCCGGCACCTTAAACCTCTATGGAGGTGGCGAACGTTCATATATCGGCAATGAAAAAGGAGCGGCATATCCGGATTGGAGCGGTTTCGACGGAGATATACATATCTATCCATGGCCGGAAGTGAATCCCTCCGTAAAAGCCGGATCATACGGTTTCGTCCTTTCTCATGGAAACAAGAAATTCGACTCCGACAACATCAAGAAAGCTATATCCGACGGTGGATACGCATCTTTCATGGAAAACAACAATGTAACCATCCATGACGGAGCGACAGTTACCGCTGAATCCAACAATACACCCCGCGCGTTCCGCATAGGCCATCTCACCACCGAAACAGGAAGCACGATCAACGGTTATTACAAATCAAAGGCCGGCTATCGCGTATATTATATCGTCGGTTCATCGAACAAAGATTCTGAACTCGCAGGCAAGATCGCCTCTATAGGCGAAAGCAAAGTCGGAATCATAAAAGAAGGAACCGGAACTTACCGCATAACCGGAAACGAAAACAATATAACCGGAACTCTTTCCATCATCGAAGGACGTGTGTTGATCGAAAACGATATCGAAGCAGCCAAGACGTCGAAATTACCAGGCGCTGTCGGCACTTCGACCAACAGCGCTGTAGCCGTAGCTGTCTATCCGGGAGCTGTCCTTGGCGGCACAGGAAATATCGCAGGCCTAACGGATGTTTACGGAAAAATCGAACCAGGCTCATCCATCCAACCCGGCACTCTCCTCATCAAAGATTTCGTAAATGGCACATCGATAGACCTACGCGTCCGTCCGACATCGAGACTCAGATTCAAAGTGAAAGAAGAAAATGTCTATGACCAAATTGACATTTCAGGCAATCTCTGTTATTACAACATCGACGAAAACCTGCAACAATCAGACAAAAACCCTATTCTGGAAATAAAACTTCCGGAACAGCACTCATTAAAAATCGGTGATAAATTCACTCTTATAAAAGCATCCGGCCGCTCATCTCTCAACAATGTCGAATGGGCATTCCGTATACAATATCCCAAAGCATATACATGGGAAGTCAAAGAGATCAATTCCGAAACAGGCTATTCGGTGGTCGCAGAAGTGACATCCCTTGAATATTCCGGTCAGGGAGACACTGTCTATGACGACGATATCGCTGACAATGTGGTCGATAACTCAAAATATCTCATCGACTATTCTTCCGATTTTTCAGACAATACTCCGATGCGCACTTACGCAGATAGAGCTGGCAAAGGTTTAGGCATGGCAGTGGCTGTATGGCGCGGCTATCTTGAAGACCAGACAAAATCAAATGTCATCTCGTCTCACTTCAACATGGTAGTGGCTGAAAATTGCATGAAATTCGATGCTATCCATCCACAGCGTGACGAATATAATTTCCCGGCTTCTGACGGTCTTGTAGACTTCGCTGCAAGAAATAATATGCAAGTACGAGGACATACGCTTGTTTGGCACAACCAAGTGCCGGGATGGATTTCATCTGACGGAAAGAAAAATTCTCATAACTATGGCCGTACTGAAATGCTTGAAATCATGAACAGCCATATCAGCACTGTGATGGGACGTTACAAATCTCGTGTCCGCGAATGGGATGTCGTCAACGAATGTCTTGACGATGACCAAAGCATTGTCCGCGACAATCCCGACGCGTTCAATCTACGCACCTCTGTATGGCAACTGGCAATTGGCGAAGACTATATCGAAAAAGCATTTGAATATGCCCACGCCGCAGACCCCGACGCACATCTCTATCTGAACGACTATGGGGTGGAATTCATGGGCGAACCGAAATCAGAAGCATTCTACAATCTGGCCAAATCACTTGTTGAAAAAGGAGTTCCTCTTTACGGAGTCGGCCTACAGTGCCACCTCACAGTCGGAGAGCTGAATGCAGACAAACTTGTCGCCAACATCAGACGTTATGAACAATTAGGTTTGAAATGTATCGTAACCGAACTTGACATCGCCCAAGACAATCCAGCGTCAGCCGACGCAGCCAAACGTCAGGCAGAGGAATATTGCGAAGTGGTCAATGCCGCTCTTGCAGAGCCTAACTGCCCCACCGTAATGATATGGGGGCTTACCGACCCCGATTCTTGGCGCAAAAACAACCCATTGCTCTTTGACGGAAATATGCAACCCAAGGAATCTTTCTACGCCGTACACGGTGCAGTACGCACCACGGCTGAAAAGAGCAGCATTCTCGACCCGATAGAAGACGAGAGCGAAATAATCCGTGAAGAATATTACAACATACAAGGTGTCCGGGTGGCAAATCCGTCAAACGGAATCTTCATCAAACACACCACATATTCAAACGGCAAGACCAAAGCGACAAAACAAATCGTACGTTAATAGGCTATCACCAAAATAAAACCGGACAAAACCATTAAGCCTGTTTTATAAACTTCGTAAATCCCGACAGAGATAAAGCCTGACAAGGTTTTCTCTGTCGGGATTTAATGCATCCGCCCAAACAAATTTACACTTAAAATAATCTTGTTAAAATGAATTTTTCGTAATTTTGCACCCAAACTCATCATTATCACCAATCATGATTGACAACCTTCCACCAATCAAAGTTTTTTCCGGAACAAAATCTCATTACATGGCCGAAGAGATTTGCCGCGATTTAGGATGCGAACTCGGCAAAATGAACATCCAGTATTTCGCTGACGGCGAGTTTGAAGTTTCATTCGAGGAGTCAATACGAGGATGCGAGGTATACCTTGTCCAGTCAACATTCCCGAACACAGACAACCTCATGGAACTGCTCTTGATGATCGATGCCGCCAAACGCGCATCGGCCGCTTCCATCATCGCAGTAATGCCTTATTTCGGATGGGCGCGCCAGGATCGCAAAGACAAACCACGCGTTTCCATAGCCGCCAAACTCGTTGCAGACCTACTCACCACAGCCGGTGTCGACCGAGTCATCACCATGGATCTTCACGCAGATCAAATCCAAGGATTCTTTGATATTCCGGTGGATCATCTTTACGCCTCATCCGTATTCATCCCCTACATACAGTCACTAAAACTCGAAAATCTCGTCATAGCTTCACCTGACGTAGGCGGTGCGAAGCGAGCCAACAGCTACGCCAAATACCTGAATGTACCCCTCGTTCTTTGTCACAAACAACGCGCTAAAGCCAACGTGGTAGCGCAAATGACAGTGATAGGCGACGTAAAAGACAAGGACGTCATCCTGATCGACGATATGGTCGATACCGCCGGTACTATAACGAAAGCGGCCGACCTTATGATGGAAAACGGAGCGCGCTCTGTTCGCGCACTGTGCTCCCACGCGATCATGTCCGACCCGGCATCCGAGCGTATCGACAAGTGCTCACTGACAGAAATGATGTTCACAAACTCTATTCCTTTCAACAAGAGCTGTCGAAAAGCCACGATACTATCTGTAGCGCGTCTGTTCGCAGATACTATCCGACGCGTCCACACACATGAATCAATCTCCTCACAATACCTAATCAAATAACAACACCATGAAAAAACTGATGGCCACAGCTCTCTCGGCCCTCGCGCTCACAGCCTGCACAAGTCAAGGAGAAAAAGAATCCGGCATCATCGACAAACCGGACTTCAAAAGCGAAAGCGGCATTTTTGATCTCGAAGCACTCGAAGCACTCGGTAGAGTGTCAGCGGTCAGCGTATCTCCAGACACACGCAAGGTGCTCTTCGGCATCTCATACGAAAGCGTCGAACAAAACCGCAGCAACAACGACCTTTATGTCATGAACCCGGACGGGTCAGATCTCCTGCGTATAACTCGTACATCAAAATCTGAAGGCAACTTTACCTGGATAAATGCAGGTAAACAGATAGCATTCACCTACCCTGACGAAAACGGGGCGTCACAGCTATGGATCATGAATGCGGACGGCAGCGACCGCAAACAGATATCAAAACTTGAAAAAGGCATCGAAGGATTCCTTTTTTCTCCTGACGAAAAAAACGTAGTTCTCATATCGCCAATCAAATATTCTCGCGAAGCAAAGGATCTCTATCCCGATCTTCCCAAATCCACAGGCCGAGTGATCGACGACATGATGTACAAACATTGGGATCAATGGGTGACTGAAATTCCCCATCCATTCATCGCAAGTTTCGATGGATCCAAACTCGGAGACCCTACCGACATCATGGCTGACGAACCTTTATTTGAAGCCCCAATGCGTCCGTTCGGAGGATCCGAATCGTTCACATGGTCTCCTGACAGCCGTTCGCTCATCTATGTCTCCCGTAAAAAATCGGGTATGCAATATGCGATCTCGACAAATTCGGATCTGTATCTCTATTCGCTTGACGACAAAAGCACCCGTAACCTCACAGAAGGTATGATGGGCTATGACACCGCTCCAACATATTCACCAGATGGGAAATATGTAGCCTGGCTTTCGATGGAACACGATGGATACGAAGCAGACAAAAACCGGATATTCATTCTTGAAACCGCTACCGGCAAAAAAACGGATCTGACAAGCGAATGGGACTATACAGTCGATGCCATCAAATGGAATCCTGACGGAAAATCACTCTACTTTCTCGCTGCTAAAGACGGTAATGTCCCCGTCTTCTCAATTGACATAGCGTCAAAACAAGTCAATGTCATAGCAGACGGAGAGTGTGACTACGCAGCCATCGAACCTGTCGATTCAGAGACCATCGTCACTTTACGGCACTCGATGCTTTATCCCAACGAAGTCTATGTAGCAAAAGCCGGTGAAGTCAAACAGATATCAAACGTAAACACCGATCTGCTCGCCTCCATAAAAATGCCCAAAGTGGAAAGAAAGATGGTTCCGACAACAGACGGGAAAAAGATGCTCGTTTGGGCCGTATATCCTCAGGATTTCGATTCGACAAAAACATATCCATCGATACTATATTGCCAGGGTGGACCGCAAAGCGCAGTCAGCCAATTCTGGAGCTACCGTTGGAACCTCGCTCTAATAGCGTCTAACGGATACATCGTCATTGCGCCCAACCGCCGCGGCCTACCCGGATTCGGAACAGAATGGAACGCACAGATCTCCGGTGACTACCCCGGACAGAACATGCGCGACTATCTTGCCGCTGTTGACTACATGAAACAATATCCTTACATCGATCCCGCCCGTATAGGAGCGACAGGTGCAAGCTACGGTGGATTCTCCACATACTGGCTGGCCGGCAACCACGAAAAACGCTTTGCCGCCCTCCTCGCCCATGCCGGAATCTTTAACATGGAAGCCCAGTATCTCGAGACAGAGGAATTATGGTTCGCCAACTGGGACATGGGTGGCGGTGCGTCACGGTCAGGTTTGGAAGCCTCGTCCGAACCGGATTTCGGAGCGTTCTGGCGTAAAGACAACGCGACGGCCCAACGTACATTCGCTATGTCGCCACACCGCTTTGTCGACAAATGGGATACTCCTATCATGGTTTCCCATGGTGAATTCGACTACCGTATCCTGTCATCTCAAGGTGAAATGGCGTTCAATGCGGCCAAACTGCGTGGAATCCCAGCTGAAATGGTGATATTCCCAGATGAAAACCATTGGATTCTCAAACCGCAAAACGCCATATTGTGGCAACGTCTATTCTTCCGTTGGTTTGACAAGTGGTTAAAGCCCCAGGAAAAACAGGCTGAAAATGAAAACGTTTCAAAATAAGATATCAGTATAACACACAAAAAACACCGGTGTGACGAGTTAGACTTGTCACACCGGTGTTTTTTTGTGTCGATATTTTAATTCAATATCTAATTTCTGAAAGTAACAATACGATTATAGACATAGTTAGACACGGTGTAAGCACACATACCGATAAGGGTCGCAAAACCATATCCGCTTAAAACAAATCCGCCCGGCAACGACCATTCACCATGACCAAGAACCAAAGTGAAAAGCCAGGTCACAGCAAACTGAACGGCATAGCACACGGCAAAACCGGTCAGAAAACGAAACGCCTCACCGGATATTCTCCCCCCGCGCGAACGGAACACCCACAATTTATTCCAGACGAACGAATTGACCATTCCGGCAGCATATCCCACCGCATTAGACAGCCATAGGTTGACACCAAACTCTGACTTTAGCAGAAAAATGACAGCCAATGTAAGCATAGTGTTGCCTCCACCGACAACAATATATTTACCGAATTGCCTGACATCACGATTGCGCAGATCCAACACCCTCATTGACGGACTCCTTTTCCGCATCTGACCGAACGTTCTTTCATTTCAGGCAGATGCCAGCCATAGCGTAGGGCTCCCCATCGCAGCACAAGTATCGTAGCCACACAGAGAAGCTGTTGCATCCATATAGGCCCACCCACCACAGCGGTAGCCCAATATATACCGCCTCCGGCAAGACATGCGGTAGCATAAATATCCTTACGAAAGAACAACGGTTCTTCATTGATAAGAACATCGCGAAGCACGCCTCCGAAAGATCCCGTTATCATTCCCATAATCATAGCCACCCACATCGGATAGCCTACAGCAAGAGTCTTCTCTATACCCGTGATAACAAAAAGAGTCAGACCTACCGCATCAAACATGAATAGTGACTTGGAATCGGAGGTCAATACACGCGTAAAGGCAGCGACTATCAGAAATGAAAGTCCTGTGACCGCCAAATACAGCCAATTCTGCATCCAAAAAACGGGAATATCCAACAATACATCGCGAAGAGTCCCACCGCCTATCGCTGTTATGACCCCGATGGTATAGGCCCCGAACCAATCAAAATGTTTTTTCGCTGCGAGACGCACTCCACTGACTCCGAATGCGAGAGTCCCAAGCATCTCTATAATAAAAATAAATGTAGATTCAACCATTCTTTGAGTAATAGCGACATACGGAGGTAAGGCCACAATTCAAACAGTCAGGCCTACGCGCCTTACATACGTAACGGCCATGAAGTATGAGCCAATGATGAGCTTTAGGCACAAGTCCCTCCGGAATATGCCTGATCAAAGTTTTTTCTGTAGCGAGCGGGGTTTTGCTTCCGGTCGTAAGACCTATACGCTCGCTCACGCGGAACACATGCGTATCCACAGCCATTGTAGCCTTGTTGTAGACAACTGAAAGAATCACGTTGGCCGTCTTTCGCCCGACACCTGGCAGGCACATAAGAGAATCCAGGTCAGCAGGGACCTCTCCATTGAAATCCGAGATTAGCTTTCGTGCCATTCCGCTCAATGAACGGCTCTTGTTGTTGGGATAGGAACATGATTTTATATATTCATATATCTCTTCGACCGTCGCTCCGGCAAGAGCATACGGATCGGGAAACGCCTCAAACAAAGCAGGTGTAATCATGTTCACTCTTTTGTCCGTACATTGAGCCGAAAGAATGACCGCTACAAGCAACTGAAACGGGTTTTCGTAACTCAACTCTGTCTCTGCCACCGGCATGGCGGATGCAAACCATTCGAGCACACGCTCGTAGCGTTCCTTGACCGTCATCAGTGGGCGGAACGGAACTGTTGAAGGAAACGCACGTCGTTTTCAGAGAACATACGAAGATCCTTAACCTGATATTTAAGGTTGGTTATACGTTCTACCCCCATTCCGAGTGCGAAACCGGTATATGTTCCGGAATCTATGCCGCAAGCGTCAAGGACATTGGGATCAACCATACCACAACCGAGAATCTCGACCCAGCCTGTATGTTTACAGAAAGAACAGCCCTTGCCACCGCAAAGGTTACATGATATGTCCATTTCTGCCGACGGTTCAGTGAATGGGAAGTAGCTCGGACGCAGACGTATTTTCGTCTCAGGCCCGAACATCTCGCGGGCAAAATACAGCAATGTCTGACGCAAATCGGCAAACGACACGTTCCGATCGACATACAAAGCCTCCACCTGATGGAAAAAACAATGCGCACGGGCGGAAATAGCCTCGTTACGATAGACTCGCCCCGGGCAAATAATCCGGATAGGAGGCTGGGTATTTTCCATCACACGGCTCTGCACCGACGAGGTGTGCGTACGGAGCAATACGTCAGGGGTACGCTGTATAAAGAAAGTATCCTGCATATCGCGTGCGGGATGATCCTCCGCAAAATTCAAAGAAGAGAATACATGCCAGTCGTCTTCTATTTCAGGGCCTTCAGCTATCGTGAATCCGAGGCGCGAAAAAATCGATACGATTTCGTTTCTCACAAGCGAAAGCGGATGACGCGAGCCAAGCGGCATCGGAGCGGCCGTACGTGTAAGATCCATATCCGCTGCCACGCTGTCGGCCTGTTCAAGCTTTTCGCGCAAAGCATTCAGACGCTCCGTGACAATGGTCTTGAGTTCATTAAGCTTTTGCCCCAATTCACGTTTCTGTTCAGAAGGAACGGTACGGAAATCCGCCATCAATTCGGAGATCGCCCCCTTCTTACTGAGATATTTAATGCGGATTGTCTCCACATCCTGCATGGTCTTCGCATCAAGACCGTCTATTTCAGCCCTAAGCTGATTTATCCTATCTATCATTGATCTTTGAATTTTCTATGTGCAAAATTACTCTTTTTTCCTCAGACAGACATCTATCAACGTCGTTTTTTTGTCTCTTGTGCCTCATCAGCGAAACGATTCGGAAAAGTCAGATTCTGACGGGGACGTATCATTGCGTATACCACAAGGACTATTCCCAAAAGAACAAATGGGAGGCTAAGCCATTGCCCCATATTCAACACCATTGCCTGTTCAAATTCCACCTGCGGATTTTTTATGAATTCTATTAAAAATCGCGGGAGAAAAATCCCTATAAAGAAAACTCCGAAAATAAGCCCTGGACGCTCTTCCGCGTTCTTTTTCCAATACATCCACATCAACAACGCAAAAAGCGCGAAATAGCACAAAGCCTCATAGATCTGTGTCGGATGACAAGCCTGACCCAAATAAAGTTGCCGCCACTCCATCGAACGGACAAACATAAAACCCCACGGCATGTCGGTCGCGTGTCCGAATATCTCCGAATTCATCAAGTTGCCAAGGCGTATAAGCCCTCCGACAAGCGCGACCGGAATAACAAGTCTGTCAAAAGTCCATAACGGGCTGCGCTTGGTCGTAAAGACCGAAAACAATATGACACAAAGTATAATGCCTATCGTACCGCCATGACTCGCCAATCCCCCTTCCCAGACATAGAGAATGCTTACCGGATCCTGCTTATACAGATCCCATTGATAAAAAAACACATGGCCGAGACGGGCACCGACAATCGTACCGGCCACCGTCCATAACAATAGAAGGCTGAGCCAACGCTCAGGTGCACCCTCGTGACGATAGATACGCGCCTCTATTTCATAACCGACCAAAAAACCGACCATAAACGCGAGACTGTACCAACGGATTCCGAAATTTCCGATATGAAATATTACCGGATCGACATTCCATATTATAAAATCCAACATGCGATGAAATTGATTATGGATGTTACTAATTTTTCACAAAATTACGCAGAATCAGTCTGTCAATCAACACCAACATGGATTTTCACATAAATTAACCAGACGAACTTATTTACTGACGCTTTTTCACACGCGATATCAAGCCGTTATTCCTGTCAAGACGATGCGAAAAATAGCTATCGTAGGTGAAGAGTCTTACAACTCCAAAAGAAATTGCCGATGTCAAAGTCAACTGAAGAAAAAAGGAATAGGTCCCGGTCATCTCACATGTAAGAAAAATTGCCATCAACGGTGCCCGTATTGAGCCAGACATGACTCCCGCCATACCAAAACAAGCGAACAAAGCCACCGGAAGTTCTTGATGAAAAACATTATTGACAAGGCTCGCAAAAAAGAATCCGGCTATACATCCCGCAAAAAGAGTCGGGGCAAAATCTCCACTAACCCCGCCTCCGTTATTGGTCGCCGATGTCGCAAAACATTTTATAAGAAGCACACCACCAGCGACAGCTATCAACAACCATTCACCTCCACGCACCCCGAAAGGACCATAATCTAAAACCGCATCGAACGAACCGTTGACAATTTTACCCACCACGCCATAGCCTTCACCATAGAGCGCCGGAAACAAGAACACCGACAATGAGAGTATAAAACCACCGGTTATATTCCGAAACCATCTGTTGGAAAACCCGTTAAGAAAGCCCGAAACAACTTTAGTCATATAGCTATAATATACCGAATAAAAACCACAGAAAACCCCAAGCAACAAAACAAATGGAAAAGCCCCATAATCAAAAGCGCTTTGCCCTAACATCGGCACGTCAAGAGTACATCCGGAAAGGACATAAGCAGTCATAGCCGCCGTTATAGAAGTGACCACAAGCACAGTCACCGTAAGAGTCGTCATTGGCATCTTGAGAACTTCAAGAGTAAACATCACCCCTCCGAGCGGAGATTTAAATATACCCGCTATACCGGCTCCGGCACCGCAGCCCACCATTACCATCATCATCTGCGAAGACAGTCCGAACACCTTCGCGAGGTTGCTGCCTATGGCCGCGCCCGCATAAGCAATAGGCCCTTCCGATCCGGCCGATCCACCGAAACCAAGAGTGACAGAATTGGCAATCAGAGGATAAAACATCAACGCTGGTCTCAAAACAGGAACTCCATTTGAAATATTTTTCATCAGGCGCACTACGCCATGAGCAAGAGGCATACGCAATACATAACGACACATCACTACGGTCAGCATTATACCCGCAACCGGAACCAACAACAATATCCAATTCACTCCATCCGGATTAAAATGCTCTACCCATAAATTCGATACAATCGCCACCATACGTTTCAACAAAAACGCCCCCGATCCGGCTAAAATTCCTGTAATCGTAGCGAGAATATATAGGAAAGCCACATCAGATAAATTGCGTTGACGCCACTCCACGAATCTTTCAAGAGCAATACGCAATCCTTTCCATCGAAACGTTTTAAGACTCATATATTTTTAACACTTATGATAACCATACGGTTTTAAACACACATATAGTTAAACTACGTTAAAGCATATCAACCCTAAAACCTATTATAAAAAACTATATTACAGAATATTGCCAATAGATTTACAAATGTTAATTTTATTGTTGTATCATGATTGTCTATATATCGCTTGCACATTAAAATAACATTAACTAAATTCGATGTTTCAAATTAGCACAAAAAACATAGCACAAAAGCGAAATAGTGACATTTTGACATCATAACCAATCGTATTTATATATTTTAACACAGAGCAATGGAATCAGTTAACTATTATCTATCACACTCACCAAGACTGATACGCGTGCTTGCCATTTGGTTCGTATGCCTTCTAAGCGTTACAACCATCGCATCTGCCCAAAGCAAACTACAAGCCGGTAGGGTACGAGGCACAGTCGTTGATGACCTCGAGCATCTGCCTATGCCGGGTGTTACCGTCGCTGTAGTAAAAGGCGGGAAAATCGTCACAGGCACATCTACCAATCTTGATGGTGAGTTCGAACTTTCAATGTATCCGAATTCCACACTTCGT
The DNA here is from genome assembly GCA_910587515.1 of uncultured Duncaniella sp. Taxonomy (GTDB): domain Bacteria; phylum Bacteroidota; class Bacteroidia; order Bacteroidales; family Muribaculaceae; genus Duncaniella. The sequence goes on along the minus strand of CAJULW010000010.1, from coordinate 103,968 downwards.
TTCTCATATATAGGTTACGCACCTCAGGAACACAAACCGGTGTTCGACAAGCCTATGGAGATCGTCATGATCGAAGAAGCGAAAAAAATGGATGAAATAGTGGTAAACGGATATTTTACCCGTAAGAAAAACACTTATACCGGAGCCGCTAAAAGCTTGTCAGGCGACGAACTCCTAAGCGTCTCACCGACAAATATCTTACAAGCACTAAGCACGCTTGACGCAGGCCTGAACATCACACAGAATAATGCAATGGGATCAAACCCAAACAATATTCCTGATCTTGTGCTGCGCAGCACCACATCGCTTGCGACCGGAAATGAAGTGGGGCTGAACTCTCCTCTCATAGTCATAGATGGTGTCGAAAGCAATCTACAGGCGTTATACGACATGAACGTTCAGGATATCGACCGCGTCGACATACTCAAAGACGCTTCGGCAACGGCACTATATGGCGAAAACGCTGCCAACGGTGTCATAATCATTGAACGTAAACGCGTCTCACAAGCTCCGGTACGCGTCCGCTACACATTCACTCCTCAGCTCAGTTTTGCAGACCTCAGCAGCTATGACCTGTGCAATGCCCGCCAAAAACTTGAGTTTGAAAAATTAGCAGGCCTATACAAATCATCAGACGGGAACCTCGACCAAAGTTATTATGACAAACTCGCTTTAATCAGCGCTGGCACTGACATCGACTGGATATCGAAACCGGTGCGCAATAGTTTCTCGCACACGCATTCCCTTTCTGTCTCCGGACGAGGATCAAGTCTCGACTATAATTTCACAGCCGACTATTCAAACATAAACGGAGTCATGAAAGACGACGGACGCAACCGCTATGGTTTTGACCTATATCTTAGCTATAGGGTACAGGACAAGCTGATCGTAACTCTCAGAGCCGACCATTCAAATCTTGAGACGAACAACTCGAAATACGGCTCTTTCCAGGACTATATCTATGCGAACCCATACGATTCTCCATACGACGAATACGGAAATTTACGCAAGCATCTTTCATACAATCATAACAATCCGCTTTATGAAGCATCCCTAAGTTCTTTCAGCAAAACACAGGCAAGGACGCAAAATGTATCATTGGACGTAAGATACAATTTCAAACCGAACCTCTATGTCACCGCCCAAGGATCATATTCGACTACCAGAGGCACAAGCGACGAATTCAAATCTCCGGACTCAAATGCTTTCCTTAAAGACGCTCCGATCACACAAAAGGGATCATACACCCTTGGCAATCTCGGCACAGATAATTGGAGCGGAAAAATTATCGGCAACTGGATACATAACTTCGATAAAGAAGGAACCATGTTCACCCTCAACCTCGGATGGGAAGTGAAACGCAACAAGTCGACAAGCAGCTACCTTACCGGCAGCGGATTCTTGTCAGATGATCTTGACGACATATCATACGCGACCACCTATTCCACCGCACAACTCCCATACGGAGGTGAAGACCTTTCCACAAGCGTAGGTGGATTTGCCGCTGCGAACTTCATTTGGAAAAACCGATACGTGATAGATGGCAGCTACCGTTTGTCCGGATCATCGAAATTCGGAGCCGACAAGAGGACAGCTCCGTTCTGGTCGACCGGTCTCGGCTATAACATGCACAATGAAAAATTCATGCGCGATCTCGGCTTTGTCGATCTTTTGCGCCTTCGTGGCAGTTACGGCTACACCGGTAGCGTTAAATTCGACTCATATCAAGCCATGTCGACCTATTTCTATTCGATAAACTATCTGCATTATGCCGGAGTTGGAGCAGTGCCGATGGGTATGGCAAATCCAGATCTCACATGGCAAACGACAAAAAAGCTGAACATCGGTCTCACATCATCACTTTTTGGTGACCGCTTCAATATAAATCTTGATTATTATCGGGAAAACACGGATGACATGCTCATTGATGTCACGCTGCCGCCATCATCCGGAGCGACATCCGTCAAAAACAACTTCGGCTCACAAGAAAGCTATGGCTTCGAATTCTCTCTCTGGGGCAAGCTGATCCAAACACGAGACTGGACATGGACTCTGTCTGCCAACGGTCTGCACTCGAAAACCACCATTAAAAATATCTCCGATGCACTAAAACGCAAAAACGAGCTAAACGGAGAAACCAACGACGAAGTGGCTCCGCGTCTGCAATTCCGCGAAGGAGAATCTCCCACTGCGATATACGCAGTACGCTCCGCTGGCATAGACCCTGCATCAGGAAAGGAAATATTCATCAAAAAGGACGGTACTTATACATACGACTACAGTTCGTCTGACCAAGTGGCTTGCGGTGACACCAATCCGCTCCTTCAGGGCACAATATCTTCGCTTGTCGCTTGGAAAAACCTATCGTTGAACATCAACTTCTCATACCGATTCGGTGGCGACATGTACAACTCGACACGAATGGCCAAAGTGGAAAACGTCGATCCGAGAAAAAATGTCGATTTAAGAGCATTTACCGATCGCTGGAAAAAACCTGGCGACGTAGTTCCATACCTCAGTATCTCGACTGAAGGAGGAACGACATTCACATACAGCGACCGCTTTGTCGAAAAAGACAACGAACTATGGCTGTCAAGCGTGACGCTGCAATACAATGTCCCTCAGGAATGGATCAAGCGTCTCGGCCTACAACGGCTCTATCTAAGCGCGGGGGCGGAGGATCTGTTCAGAATAACAAGTGCGAAATACGAACGAGGAACAGCTTATCCGTTCAGCCGTAACGTCAACCTCTCACTCAGTATGACATTTTAACAAAAATACAAATGAAAAAAGCATATATAATCTTAGGATTCCTTTTAGCTTTGGCAAGTACATCATGCAACGACTTTCTTGACGTGCATCCCAAAGGCGAAAAAGTCGAAGACGATATCTTCAAAGACTCTCAAGGATTTGAAGACGCTATCTACGGAGTCTACGGCCACATGGCAGACAACAAACTCTATGGCATGGATCTTGTATGGGGCATTACGGAGATATTGAGCCAAAACCTATCGTCGGACAATCCGGAGCTCGTCGCTCTTTCGAAGTATGACTATAAGACCAACGAATCTTTGCGCCAACGATTCACAAAGATATGGACTGCCGCCTATACAAATATCGGCTATACAAACAATGTCCTTAAAAATCTTAACAAGAAATCACCTGAAGACCTTCCTCTATATGATGTCTACAAAGGGGAAATGCTTGCAGCAAGAGCCATGCTTCATTTTGACCTTCTGCGCATCTTCGCGTCCACAGACAGAAGCAAACAAGGTATCCCATACGTAAAGACTTTTGATTTCTCCGTGAAACCATTCTCGTCTGTCGGAGAATGTATCGATTTCGTAATCTCCGATCTAACTGAGGCGGAAAAACTACTGGAAAACATGGAAACCATGGCATATCCACGCGATGACACGCAATATCTGCGTTTCAACCGTTGGCGAGAAACACACCTTAACCTATATGCCGTGCAGGCTCTACTCGCCCGCGTTTACTGGTATACGGGAGACAACGCCAACGCCGCCATCTATGCCCAAAAAGTCATCAACAGCCAAAAATTTCCTTTGGTCGACGTTACCGAAATCCAGACATATTTAGCCGGAGTCCTATCACCCAAAGAGACTATCTTCGGTCTTTATTCGACTACCTATCTTGATTTTACGACGGAATATCTATATACATGGCAATCGTATAAATCGTATGCACCCTTCGACAATGAATCCGGAAGCAACTACATGCTTCCATGGACTGCAATCTATAGTATGGATATAACCCCCACTATGCAAGACTTTCGCAAGACTCATTTCCGTCAACAAGCGAAAAGCCCGGCTAAATGCCTGAAACTGGTCGACTATCTGACAATCGAAAACAACAACTCGCCAGCCCGTCCTGAGTTGATTTCCGGCATCAGTCTGATCCATAGTTCCGAGATGTATCTGATCGCGGCCGATGCGCTTCTCGAAGACAACTACGATCTTGCCTTCAAATATTTCAACGACGAAATCACCTCTCGCGGACTAACGCCACTTTCAAATAACGAGACATTGACTTCCGAACGCATATACAACGAATTCCGCAAAGAACTTTTCTGCGAAGGACAGCAGTGGTTCAATATGAAACGTCTGAAACGCGACATAATATCCAACGCAGAAAATCGCATCATCCCTGCGTCGGAAGACATATATGTCATACCTATCCCTGAAGAAGAATTCGAGTATCGCCCCGAAACAGACCAAAAAAAGTAGACGACAATGAAAATCACGATATCTAAATATTTATTATGGAGCCTGCCAATGATTTTGGCTTTCACCGGCTGTAAAGAGGATGATTACACTCTTTATGACACAACACAGAAAGACTCCGTATTTTTTGAATACCGTAACGCACAAAACGAAATCACGACAGAAGTCACCTATAATTTCGATTATGACATCGCGTCCGTACATACAATCAAGCTACCTGTGATCTTAATGGGAGTTCCCAAAGATTACGACAGACAGATACGTCTTGAAGTTGTCGAAGACGAATCAACGATGAAAGAGGGTGTCCACTATAATATCGAAAACGCAAAGATTCCGGCCAATGCCGTCAATGGAGAAATACTCATCAATCTGCTGCGCGACAACGATCCGGCAATCATGGAAAAAACTTTCAGCCTAACACTTACAATAAGCGAGAGCGATGACCTCCGATCGGTCGGTAAAAATTCTTTTACCGTCACGTATTCGGATATCAGACCGTCAATCCGTCCGGAATGGTGGTCAACAAACAAGCCTATGCCGGTATACTCTTATGAAAACGCACAACTGTTTTTCGAATATTTCTATCGATATGCACCTGAAGCCAACATTGACCTATTCAATGAGATGATAGAGATATACGGAGACTATTTCATGCACGCGGAATTTATCGGTGGCCCTCTGGCTCTTTATGAAGATTTCCTGCGCAACTATGTATGTATCCCCCTATATAACGAACACCCTGAAATCGATTGGCAAAGAAGCCCGATATGGTAGTTAACAATTATACACCTAATCCGAATGTCGTAAAATGAAATACATATCAATATTCCCCAGTATTCTTACGGTTCTGATAACAGCTACTATCAGTTTCTCATGTACCGATGATAATAGTTCATACGGTGGCGGAGATCTTCCGACTCTATCGGTTTCCGTACCGGGAGACAGCGAAAACGACATGCCAGTCGTAAGTTTCAACTATGGAGACGAATGCGTGATAACGCCCCAGATAATATATTCAGGAAGCGGGAAACTTAGCTATGAATGGAGTATCGGGACTTATGACAACAACGTGAAAGGTCCTCTTGAATTCGTGACCAATGACGCTACCCTCCGCCATTTCTTTACAGAGGGCGGAAGCTATTACGCTCATCTTGTCGTGACAGACGGAACAGTTGGTGCCGTACAGGAATATGCTGTAAACATCAACCGCACTTTCGAGCAAGGATATCTGGTGATTTCCAACAATGAAACAGGTATCGGCAATCTCACGTTTATCAAAGATCTCACACGCGAAGAAATCGAGGCTGGCCAGCCACCGATAATAATGGAACATTGCCTTGAAAGAGTAAACAACGAAATCAAACAGGAACCACTTGCCGGAGCACAGATAATAAATTGGTATGTATCTGCCACTCAATCTGTAACACGTGTGGTTATATGTGGCGAGACAAAAGGCTATTATCTTGATCCGAACACATTCGTAGCATCATCGATAATTGATTATGACAAGATAATCCCAGGATTCAAAGCCAAACAGTTCATCGGCTATTACACCACTCCCTCGGCCTATGATCCGGTCATGAAACGCTATGTGCGACTGAACAGCACACACATGTTCGGTTATGAAGACAGCTCATGGAAAGAACAAATATACGATCTGGTAGTGAGCACTACCTATTATGTCGGGGACAATCAATCTACCATGAACTATTTTGTCAACCGTAATCCATTGTCCGTACATGTCGAAGGCATAGAAGGCTGGACTAATACGCGCGACATACAGGAAAACGGTGTGCCCTTGTTCCAGAACGAGGAACTCATCGACATATTCATGGGAGAAGGGGTTACGGGCGACTGGGGTATGATGGAATATCCCTGCAATGTCATAAGCCGTGATAAAACCTCCGGAAAACTCTATACAACAATACTCGGTGGCACCGGTGCATATTCCATGGGAATTACTCTAAACGGACGTGGAGAAATGAAAGTTTCCAACAACTCAGCCCTACCGGAAACCGAATCAATGGTCGTTGCATCCGATACGTATCACCGTACATATTTCTATAACGGCAACAATCTCTATGCCATGCTGAAAGAAGGCAATGCCTTCATCCTCCCGGAAGAGAACCAGTACTGCATCAGCTACCCGTCCGATGAAAAAATAACATTCCTGACAATCAACTCATCGACCAACGAGTTAATCGTGGCGACATGCAAAAATTCAACCGGACGTGGAAGCATATATATCTATGACTCAATGGATGTGCGGACAGACAATCCGAATCCAAAGGCAAAAAAAATCTATGAGGATTGCACCGACCGCATTTCATATCTCACTTATAAACCACGAATCGCCAACTGATTTTTTATAAAATCCTCCTTATGACACTCAAACAAACCCTCTTGACAATCGGCCTGTGCTCCAGTCTTATCTCCGGAGCACAAACTCTCGGTTTCGGACTTGATATCTCCTCCATTCCCAACAATGGGGATAGGAGAATTTTCATTAGACCAGCCAATAATTATACCAAAACCGCCACTGTCGAACTTACGCGCAACTCCGATAACATATTTTCAGGCGAAGTAAGCCAAAATCCAGACGGACTGTATTATATATACTCACAGACATCATCGTCACAAGCTTCATTGCCGATTTATTTAAGTTCTCCGGAATCAGCGAAAGACATCAAATTGGGCATCAATGGCCACAATCTTTCGACCTCTCTAAGCAATGACAATGCCAATAAAGCTCTCGAAGTTTACAACTCGATACTTACAGATAATTCTATAAATCTCGGACAATCAGCATCAAAACTGTCCGAAGAACAAACCGGAGCGATACTGCGCAGCTACATCACCAAATCCGATTCTGTCATAAACCTTGCTCCAATTCCATCTTCCGTAGAACAGTTTATCCGCATCTGGGCCTACACATCCGCTTCCGACGCATATACAATGGCTGTTTACCTCAGGGGGCGAGAAGACAAAGAGCTGCGACTTTCGACTTCAGAGTTCCTTCCAAAAGCATCATCGGTTCTCGACACTCCTATAGCGGGATGTTTTCCTAACGCGATAGGAATAGTCACTAATACCCTGCCGCAAGGATCTATCGAAGAACGGCTTGTATCTCTTAACAAACTTTACCAGACACCTGAAATTAGAGAAAAAGCCACCGCTATGCTCATGAGTTCTTTCCTTGACTCATTTGATTACCAAAATAAATTTTCCGAAGGCGAGAAACTACTCGAAACTTTGACACGGCAATATTCACTTCCAATATTATATCTTAACATTTTCCGGGCACGTAGTGCTTCAATAACAGGCACACCTTTCCCAAATGTGACTCTTGTCGACCGCGAAGGTAATTCTATCGACTTCGGCAAATACAAAGGAAAATACGTCTATGTCGATCTTTGGGCTTCATGGTGCGGGCCTTGTGTAAGAGAAGTTCCATATCTCCAACAACTTGAAAAAGAGATGGCTGATTCGAATATCGCATTTGTTTCCATATCCACCGACTCAGGCAAGGCCCAATGGCTAAAAAAGATGGATCAATTGAACATGCACGGAAACCAATTGCTTGACAATAGCGGAGATTTGACCAAAAAGCTAAATATCCGCGGAATACCACATTTTCTGATTTATGATCCGGATGGCAATCTATATATGTATAACGCACCCCGCCCAAGCAATCCAGAAACAAAAAAACTCCTCGAATCTCTTAAATAATACAATTGACTGCTATACAAAAAAGGGTGTTTAATTTTTAGATTAAACACCCTATAAATTTATTTTTATGGAAAACGAAACATGGTGGACAGCACCAACCGAAAGCGAATCCGGACGACTTATAATGGTTACCGGGCGGAAAGATGTGGAAAAATTCCGCAATAATCCAAAATTCAATATCAGGGTAGAAATCTTATGGAAATATGACGGTGACACCAAAGGAATGCCTGACAAAGAGACTTCAACTATGATGGAACAAGTACAAGACGCCTTGCTGAACGTGTTTCATAAAGATCCTATAGCGGTATTGACCGGAATATTCACCGGTGATAATCAACGAGATTGGATTTTTTATACCCTAAGCACACATATATTCGGACGAAAACTCAACGAGACCCTATCCCCATTTCCATTACTGCCACTCGAAATCTATACGGAAAACGACCCCGACTGGGAAGAATATGACGAAATGTCCGAAGCTGAAATCAAAATTGACTGACTCGTTTCGCCATCTCCGACTCCACAATCCGTTTCAACGGATTAATGCTTTGTCCAATCGGCTTGATTGACCCTGAAATTTTATTTAATCTCGACAGATAATCATCAATCAATCCATTTTCCGATAGAAAATCAAGTGTCTCTCCAAAAAACTTGGTTATATTGTCATAGAGTTGATCTCTCAACCAGTCCTCAGCTCCCAGACCGACAAGCAGAGAAAAAGTATAAACATATAGCTCTGCCACAGCTTCATTACCAGGCTCAAGCAAACGAAATCTTTTGATCGTCGAACGAAGACGCGGTAGCCGCGGGCGAAATGCCCTGCGCGTATACCGCAGAGTTTCCTTTTTAAGAATTGATTTATACTCCTCTGTCTTTTTTTCAATATCCGGACAGGCAAAGAAGTCAAGGATCTCCTTGGCTTCTTTACTTTTTGAATAAACATCAAGCAGCAATGACCGCATATCGGCAGCGTCAAAATCTTTCAGAACTTTACGGAGACTTGTTTTAGACATATCATTATTATATAAATAGGTGCGCCATAAAATTATGAACGCACCTATTTTATATGATCAGAATTTAAAGTTTACTTTTCTGATGACGACGGCTTAAGGCTTCTTGTAGCCTTTGATACCCTTTTCAAGGAAAGAGGAGAAACGAGCCACGTTCTCATCATAGGTGTAAGGACCAGACAGCAATTCTCCATCATCATTAAGTATCACATAATATGGCTGTGCGTTGGCATTGAATTTATAACGCTGCAAATAGCTCCAACGGTCACCGTAGGTGTAAAGAGTCATATCCTTGCCATATTCTTTAACAGTGATCGGTTCAGGAAGATTTTTCTTCTCGTCAACCATAAGTTTAATCACGGTAAAATTTTCCTCTATCATAGCCTTTACATTGGCTTCGTCAAGAACCGCTCCCTCCATCTTACGGCAGTTAACACAGCCAAATCCAGAGAAATCCACAAGCACCGGTTTACCGGCCTCGCGTGCCGCCTTCATACCCTCCTCAAAGTCATCATACTCATGGAAGCCTTCACCGTAAAGATTGAAATCCTGAGTGAACAAGGGGGGCACAAACGCGCTGACACCTTTAAGCGGTGCACCCCATAGACCGGGAATGAGATATACCGTGAAAGACAGTGAACACAGTGCAAGGAAGAAGCGGACAACGCCTACACTGCTGTCTGCTTTACCATAATGAGCGAAATTGAACTGTCCGAGAAGATATAAGCCAAGCAGGAAGAACATGATTATCCATAGAGCGAGGAAAGCTTCACGGTCAAGAATATGCCATCCGTATGCAAGGTCGGCCACGGAGAGAAATTTAAGCGACAATGCAAGTTCGACGAAACCGAGCACAACCTTGAGAGTGTTCATCCAACCGCCAGAACTCGGTGCTGCCTGAAGCATTGTCGGGAACATCGCGAAAAGCATGAACGGCAAAGCAAGAGCGGTAGAGAATCCGAGCATACCAATCGCAGGACCCCAAAGGTCACCCTGAGAAGCAGCCTCGACAAGCAAAGTTCCGATGATCGGGCCGGTGCAAGAGAACGATACGAGCGTCAGGGTAAAAGCCATGAAAAATATTGACAACAGACCTGTAGTCTTCTCTGCGGTAGCATCCATCTTGTTTGACCATGAGGACGGAAGTTTTATTTCAAAAGCTCCGAAGAAACTTATGGCGAAAACAACGAGCAACAAGAAGAATATGATATTGCAGACAGCCGATGTCGACAAAGCGTTTAACGAGCTTGCACCGAATATACCTGTAATAAGCAGACCCAAGGCAACGTAGATCACGATTATCGAGAGACCGTAGGTACATGCGTCAGCGATACTTTTGGCACGGTCTTTACCTTTCTTAAGGAAAAAGCTGACCGTCATAGGGATCATAGGCCATACACATGGGGTAAAGAGAGCCACGAGTCCTCCAAGGAAACAGGTAAAGAATATATACCATAATGAAGTCGTCGAAAAGTCCTCGGCCGCTTCAGCATCTTTAAACGAAACCGGAGCCCAAAGATCTGCACCAGCGCTTGACGGAGCAGTCGAAACCGCAAGAGTGTCAGCCGACACACTGTCAGTAGAAGAAAGCTCCTGAGCCACCTCTGCTATTTCAGCCTCTCCAGTAGCCGATTCCATCGGCTCTTTTTTGTCCGCAACTTGATCATTTTGAGATTTATTCTCTTTTGGCTCCTCTTTCACAGCCTGCGCGCTTATCTTTGCAGAACCGGACAATGAGAACTGTGAACGCGAAGGCGGTATACAATTCTCATCGTTACAAGCCGAGCATACTACCATCACGTCTATGTTAAAGGACGGTTTGGTCGCTTTGAATTTCTGAGTCACTGTGACTCCTTGAGTCCACCATGCGAGTTCCGCCCCGAACATCTCGTCATACTGTTTGTGAGAAGGCTTGTTCGGGACAAGTTTCCCCTTAAGTTCCACACCATCAAGTTTCGGGAAGGTGATTTCGAGTATCTGCGGCCCCGCGTTAGGATCGCAGTCGAGCGAATACATGTGCCAGCCATTGCTGATCGCGGCCGTAAGGACAACCTGCCCTTCGGCATCTCCGGTCATGTCAACTTTCGCCGACCACTTTACGGGAGTCATGATCTGTGCCATGGCCATGTTGCAGACCATCGTCAGAAGAATCAATAAAGAAAACGTGAGCTTCCTCATGGTGTAAATTGAAAATTAAAGAAATATGTTTTTAAGGTTATTATCCGAATGCAAATTTAGGTGTTTTTTGACACAAATTATAATGTTTCCACTTTTTTATTTCACTGAATCGTAAATATTTTCGATATGTGGACATTATTTAGACACACTTTGATTTATCTTTATTATTGCCAAATGCGAAATTTACTCGTTTTTTCACCACGGCAAATGTTCTTTATCATACCATGAAATGCTTCACGCCTCTTACTATCTATTCATTAATCCCCATAGATATACGGCTTTAGCATCTCCGCCCATCGTCCGTATGCCTCCGGTCGCAAATGTATGCCGTCTCTCGTCAGCCCATCGGGCAATTCTCCATCTTCACAATACAGAGCGTGTACATTAAGAAATCGACAACCTTTTGCGTCGGCTATACTTCTTATCAGCCTGTTGCGTTCAACAATCAAACCGTTATCAATATGGAATTTATTATTGACGGGAAGTAGCGATTCGATATACAGACCGTCCGCAGGGACAATGGTCAACAGGCTGTCGACCAACGCTTCATAGTTGGATCTGAACTCGGACTCATCCATCCGGTTTATGTCATTGATGCCTGCCAACATGAATATTTTGTTCGGACGTACACAACGAACCTGCTGAATCCTCGTAAGCATACCCTTCATCCCATCGCCCGGATAGCCGAGATTGACTATAAGTCTATCTGAAAAATTTTCATGAAACGATGCTCCCTTTGTGATACTATTGCCGAAAAAAACGATATCGGCATTGATATTCAGTTTCTCCAACGTATTTGTCCAACCAACCTTAGCCCAATAATCCCCTCCGACCATGTTATCTTCGATAAGACCGAACTTACACAACACACGTTCGAAATAATGAGATTTGACCCCAATGGCTACAAACATCAGGAGAAAAAACACACTCAACACTCTCCAAAACCATAGCCGCGATCCGAGACGGATCCTTACACGAGGAGTTGATCGATCAGAATTCATAATGGCGATTTTTAACGGTCGTGCCTTTTGTGCAACCTTCAAAGGCACATTGTTTAGGAAATTTCATAAAAACGAAAGCGGGCTGCCCCCTGTACTGCCCCGTTAGGTATCGCCAAACACCTGTATGCACGCACAGCAGGGCAACCCACACGATATGAGCTGTCCTCTGCGCCTTGTGCATACCTTTAGAGATTGGCGATTTCAACGGGTATAAGGCACTTTCTTCTATATTTCAAAAAAGTCGCGAATGACCTCGCAAAGGTACAAAAAAGCCAACTGTTTTCACAACCAAAACAAAACTAAACATCTTGAATCGCCAAAACAAAAAGACCTCTCGACAAAATCTAAAAATCGTAAAAATGAACCATGATAGCCAAAGCCACCTATTTATCGAAATATCTGATTCACAACATTAACACTTCAAAAAAGAAGATTTATAAAATAATTATCGGATATTGTGAAATCTGATCAAATATCAAAAAATTAGAAGATAATATAGCTACTCCATCGAGAATCACAAAGCGTCCCGAAACATACCTAAAATATAATCTGCCTATAAGACCATTGTTTATAACCCCAACCGGAAAAAATTATGAAAAATGCCACATTAATCGCTCTCTGCATATTGTTCGGAGCGTATTGCACAGCCCAAGACTTGGATATAGGTGACATCAGTCAATCATCCCGCTTAATCCCCGTCATTGATTACATCCCTATTGATTTCGACAGCAAAGTGGCCAATTTCTTTGACCTCAATGCCTCCCGCCCATGCTACTTCGTCCGCAAGGCTACGGGTTCCTACGATTTCTATCGGTATAACCACTTCTCTATAAAGAGAACCGACCGAGATATATTGCAATCAATATCCACACGCGTCTTCAGCAAATAACAGATACCTGTAGCAAATCAGCGCGATAGAAAAAAGGATTATGCAGACTTTTTATCAATTTGCAAACTTTTCATGTCATTTTGATTAGTAATTTGCGGTGATTTGTGTAATTTTGCGAATAATCTAAATTTACACATCATGAACAACGAATTGGACTGGAGCAACCTATCATTCGGTTACATCCCTACAGATTATAACGTACGCTGTTATTACCGCGACGGAAAATGGGGCGAAATAGAAGTCTCTCAAAGCGAGGATGTCAATCTCCACATCGCGGCGACATGCCTACACTACGGACAGGAAATATTCGAAGGCCTCAAAGCTTTCCGCGGCAAAGACGGCAAAGTGCGCGTGTTCCGTCTCGAAGAAAATGCCAAACGCATACGCGAATCAGCCAAAGGAATCCTTATGGAACCTCTGCCAGAGGAACTGTTCAAAGAAATGGTGTTGAAAGTCGTAAAACTTAACGAGCGGTTCGTGCCTCCCTATGGATCAGGAGCATCGCTCTACATACGTCCGATAGAACTTGGCACATCGGCCCAAGTAGGCGTAAAACCCGCGTCGGAATATCTGTTCATGATACTCGTGACTCCCGTCGGCCCTTATTTCAAAACAGGATTCAAACCGACAAACATCTGCATAATGCGCCAATATGACCGCGTAGCTCCAAACGGAACCGGCCTATGGAAGGTAGGCGGAAACTACGCTGCGTCACTTACAGCTGGCGAACACGCCCACAAACTTGGTTATTCAGCCGTGCTTTACCTCGACCCGAAAGAGAAAAAGTATCTCGACGAATGCGGCCCGGCAAATTTTATGGCCATAAAGAACGGTGTGTACATCACTCCGGCTTCGAACTCTATACTCCCCTCTATCACCAATAAAAGCCTCATGCAACTTGCCGAGGATATGGGTATCAAGGTTGAACGACGCCACATTACCGTAGACGAACTTAGCGATATCGACGAAGCTGCGGCCGTGGGAACAGCAGCCGTAGCCTCTCCCGTAGGAGAAATACACGATCTCGACACCGGTGAAAAATACATCGTATCAAAAGACGGTAAAGCAGGCCCTGTCACAACCCGGCTATACGAGACCCTCAACGCCATCAGGCTTGGCGAAATCGAGGATACACACGGATGGTGCACAATCGTAGAATAAACAGCCCGGCAACAATGGCATATCAAGAAATAATCGACAAATATTATCCCGCAGGTTCACGCCTGCGGGATATTTATATCCGACACTGCCGCGCGGTTGCGGATTTAGCTTTGGATATCGCAAAGGGAAAAAACCTGGACATTTCTTTTTGTGAAATAGAGGAAGCAGCCATGCTTCACGACATCGGCATATTCCTAACCGACGCCACAGGCATAGGATGCCACGGCAAAGAACCATATATATTACACGGTATCCTCGGTGCGAAAATATTGCGGACAGAGGGTTTTGACGAAAAATACGCCCGCGTATCCGAAAGACACACGGGAACAGGAATCACGAACGAAGACATCGTCAACCAATCTCTTCCCTTGCCATTGACAGGGTCTTACATGCCGGAAACGACACTCGAACGACTGATATGCTATGCTGACAAATTTTATTCAAAAAGCGGAGACATGCAACGCAAACCGATAGAACTGGTCATCAAATCAATGGAGCGGATATCTCCATCCTCCTTGCAACGGTTCAGACTTCTACAAGAGGAGTTTGGCGTGTAACAGTATTTTTCGACGCTTTGAGAAAATCACCGTAGTATTCGTCATTGCGCATCGGAGATGACGGATGATGAAAATACTTATGCCCCAAAGCCATTATCAAAGAACGCCCTTCAGGCATGACGGCAGCCTGCCTCAAAAGCGATTCGAAAGCCAACAGTCGGTCAGAACCGATTACAGACGGTAGCATTCCAATGAAATCGACAAAATTCCGCTCCATGAACTCCATGTTCAACGCGAGATCCCTATCTGAAAAATCAAGACCGTCCCAGAAATGGACCGCAAGAAAACCGGCTCTGTCTTCCGGTTCAGAAATAGCGACAGGAATAGATGGAAGTTCAAGCACGAGTTTGCCATCAGAAATAGAGGAGTCATCTGAAATCTTCGCTTCCGATGATTTATTAAACGTGCACGCTGTCGCGGCCATTGCGATCACAATAGCAACATAGGTTAGATAAGCTTGACAATCTTTCATTTTTAAATCGGGTCTGAATTAGTTCCTAACAACTATAACACCACGGCATAAAAAATGTTCACACCGTATCGAAAAAACATTTAATAAATGACACTTTTCACAAAAAACTATACACACATGGCCCAAAAGAAACAAATTGTTCCGTATAAATTAACATTCGATCACTACTGCAAATCATTTTCCGTCCCATGCGTCAACATCATTGACAATATATACAACAAATAATCACTACCTTTGTAATATGCATTATTTGCGGTCATGACTCATAGATGACATTTACAATTCCACGATGTTTCATGACGACAGCCTTGAAAAAACTTTAAATGTAATACTAAAAACCAATCCTCTAACTTTATGAAATTTCTGAATCTTTCCGCTGCCATACTCTCCGGCCTCCTTGCAGTGTCGTGTGCCGCAGGAAAATACGAAAAATCGGACCGAGGCGTAACAGTCAATGTATCCTCCAACAAGGATAATTCGGTACGTAAGGTGCGGCTACAAGTTTTAGGCGATAAGATAATACGTGTATCGGCCACTCCAGACAAAAAATTTGTGGCAGACAACAGCCTTGTCACAGTTCCCCAAAAAGAAAAAGCCGAATATACCATCACCGAAACCGACTCGACTGTTTCAGTAGTCACATCCGAGGTGACAGCGACAGTCTTCCTGTCGACAGGTGATATAAAATTTTATGATAAAGCCGGGAAACTCATTGTTTCCGAAGCCCCGGGCGGCCGACATTTCGATCCGATCAAGGTCGAGGGGACCAAAGGATATACCGTACGTCAAATATTCGAGTCGCTCGACGACGATGAAGGTATCTACGGACTCGGCCAACACCAGAGTGATGAATTCAACTACAAGGGACTAAACGAGGAACTTTTCCAATACAACACCAAAGTATCAGTACCTTTTGTCGTTTCCACCGACAACTATGGAATCCTTTGGGACAGCTACTCACTCTGTCGTTTCGGAAACCCGGAGCCATATAAACAAATTGGGCAAGTGTTCAAAATCTACGACAAAGACGGAAAGGAAGGAGCTTTTACCGGCACATATATACCGGCTAATCCGGAAGAGAAAACACTTGTACAACGTGAAGATTCGATATATTTCGAACATTTGATCCGTAAAGATCTGGCACATGTCGTCAACCTTCCGAAAGACTTCAATTTCAACGGTTCCCATGTGACCTACGAAGGGGAAATAGAACCTTCGGAAAGCGGTGAATTCAAATTTATACTCTACTATTCAGGATACATCACCGTCTATATCGACGGAAAAGAAGTAGTGCCGGAACGTTGGCGCACGGCATGGAACCCAAATTCGTATAAATTTTCCGTCGATCTTGAAAAAGACAAACGCGTCCCTGTAAAAATCGAATGGAAACCCAACGGAGCTGTAGCCTACTGCGGCCTGAGAGTCTACTCTCCAACCAACAATAAAGAGCAGATGCAGATGAGCTGGTGGGGTGAAATGCAAGATCAGATCGACTATTACTTTATATATGGTGATGACATGGATGATGTCATCAGCGGCTACCGCACACTGACAGGCAAAGCCCCCATCATGGCAAAATGGGTTTTAGGATATTGGCAAAGCCGTGAAAAATACAACACAGCCGACGAAGTGGTCTCGACACTCGCCGAGTTCCGCAAACGCAATATTCCTATCGACAATATCGTGATCGACTGGTTACATTGGAAACAAGACTCCTGGGGTAGCCATGAGTTTGACAGTGCCCGATTCCCAGACCCAAAAGGAATGGTCGATTCGATACACGGCATGAACGGCAAGGTGATGATTTCCGTATGGCCTAAATTTTATGTCACGACTGAACATTACAAAGAATTCGACGAAAACGGATGGATGTACAAACTTCCTGTACAGGACAGCATTCGCGACTGGGTCGGACCCGGCTACTTAAGCTCGTTCTATGACGCATACAATGCGGATGCACGCAAACTGTTCTGGAATCAGATGAAAGACCACTATGTACCTCTGGGAATAGACGCCTGGTGGATGGACGCCTCCGAACCCAACATACGCGACTGCACAGACCTGCAATATCGCAAAGATCTTATCACTCCGACCGCACTGGGACCGTCAACCAAATATTTCAACGCCTACGGTCTAATGAACGCTGAAGCCATATACAACGGCCAACGCGAGACCAACGACAATCGCGTATTCCTGTTGACTCGATCCGGTTTCGCAGGACAACAACGTTACTCGACAGCCACATGGAGCGGAGATATCGCAACCCGTTGGGAAGACATGAAAGCCCAAATTTCCGCCGGTCTTAACTTTGCCGCATCTGGCATACCTTGGTGGAGCATGGATATAGGTGGCTTCTGCGTTGAAGACCGTTACGTGGCCGCTGCAAAAGAATATCTTGAGACAGGAAAAGAAAATCCCGACATGAAAGAATGGCGAGAACTCAACACACGTTGGTATCAGTTCGGAGCCTTCGCCCCAATGTTCCGCGCACACGGACAGTGGCCGTATCGCGAAATATTCAACATAGCACCAGAAAATCATCCGGCATACAAATCGGTTGTCTATTATACCAACCTACGCTATGACATGATGCCTTATCTATACTCTCTCGCAGGAAAAACACACTTCGAAGACTATACGATAATGCGTCCCATGGTTATGGATTTCACCGCTGACAAAGCTTCACGCAATGTAGGCGACCAATATATGTTCGGTCCGGCATTCCTCGTGGCTCCAGTCTACACTTATAAATCCACATCCCGCGACGTATACTTCCCCTCAGGATCCAAATGGTATGACTTCTATAGCGGAAAAGTCACCGAAGGCGGGAAAACAACGAAAGTATCGGCTCCATACGAACGGATACCTCTTTATGTCCGATCGGGTTCGATCGTGCCGTTCGGACCTGCCATGCAGTGGAGTGACGAAAAACCGGCCGACGTCATAAACCTCTACGTCTACACAGGTGAAAACGGTGATTTCCTCCTATATGAAGACGAAAATACCAACTACAACTACGAAAACGGACGCTATGCCATTATTCCGTTCCGCTGGAATGACGAAACACAAACTCTCACGATCGGAGAACGGGTCGGACAATATCCGGGAATGCTACGCAATCGTCGTTTCAACATCGTAAAAGTCAGCCCTGACAAACCGTCAGGCTACAACCGCACCAACAAAGGAGTCGAAGTCGCCTACAATGGATCCGCTAAATCCATCAAACTTTGATTCATGAAAAAGCCTAAATCAATATCAATCCCTGATTTCCTTAATTTAGAGAGTGTCAATCATTCGATGACATGCTCGTAGCACTTAGCATAAAAACATATACACATAGGTCATGTTATCTAAGGTAAAATTGATTCTTGTGGCTTGCCTCGCTTTTTTTAGTGAGGCGGCCATTTTTTCTGCTTCCGCAGCGGATCCACGCGCTATCGATTTCAATAGAGGCTGGAGATTCATCCTCGCAGACGATCCGGAAATGGCTAAAACCGAATTCGACGATTCCTCCTGGCGAAAACTCTCTCTCCCACACGACTGGGCCATAGAAGGAGATTTCAGTAAAGAACATCCATCGGGCACGGGAGGAGGCGCATTGCCAGGAGGCATAGGCTGGTATCGCAAATCTTTCACTCTCACCCCCGAACAAAAAGACAAGCATATATTTATTGATTTCGATGGTGCATACATGAACGCAACCGTCTATATCAACGGACATGAACTCGGCACACGGCCATATGGATATGCTTCTTTTAGCCATGAGCTTACACCTTGGCTCAAACCTGACGGTGAAAATATCATCGCTGTCAGAATAGATAATGCCGAGCAACCCAACTCCAGATGGTATAGCGGATGCGGAATCTACCGTAATGTATGGTTACGCACACATGAAGAAATCCGCATACCTCTTTGGGGACAACATGTCACAACCGAAGTCAATAATGAAAAAGCGTCTGTCAACATCATAACTGACATAGAAAATAAATCCCGCAAGACGAAAACTCTTTTGGTTGACACCCGTATTTATGATCCACAGGATGAAATTGTAGCCAATCAAAAATCATCCATGAAAATATCAAACGGCAAAACCGCAAAATGTCCGCAGACACTTGATATTGCCGCTCCTCAGCTATGGTCCACGGAGAACCCTAATCTATACAAAGTTGTGACAAACATAAGCGTTGACGGCAAAATCGTCGATACATACAAAACCGTCACAGGTCTACGTTACTTCAATTTTGATCCGCAAAAAGGATTCTCGCTAAATGGCAAGCCAATGAAAATCAACGGTGTCTGTATGCACCACGATCTTGGAGCACTCGGAGCTGCCGTCAATACCCGAGCCATCGAACGGCAATTGGAAATACTGAAAGAAATGGGAGCCAACGCTTACCGCTGTTCGCATAATCCGCCTGCCCCCGAGGTGCTTGATCTTTGTGACAGAATGGGATTTCTTGTAATGGATGAAACTTTCGACATGTGGAGAAAGAAAAAAACATCTCACGACTATTCGCGATATTTCCCTGAATGGCACGAAAAAGACCTTACAGACCTTGTGTTGCGTGATCGAAATCATCCATCTATAATAATGTGGAGCATAGGCAATGAAGTTCTCGAGCAATGGAGCGACGCCAAAGCCGACACTCTCTCGCTCGAACAAGCCAATCTCATCCTGAACTTCGGTCATGGAAAAGAAATGTTAGCCTCAGAGACAGGAGATATGAGCGTCAACTCTCTCCTGACAAAGAAACTCGCAGACATGGTTCGCGCCCTCGATCAGTCACGTCCGGTCACAGCCGGATGCAACGAACCGAACCCAGGAAATCATCTGTTCCGGTCAGGCGCGCTCGACATTATCGGATACAATTACCATGACGGATATTTCGACTCCGTCCCCAAATGGTTTCCCGGGAAGCCGTTTATCATATCAGAAAGCGTATCCGGCCTTATGACCAGAGGATATTACCGCATGCCATCCGACAGCATGTACATTTGGCCTAAACGATGGGACATCGAATTTCGCGACAGCTCGCTGTCTTGTTCGTCTTATGACAATTGCCATGTACCCTGGGGCAACGCTCATGAAGGCACACTCCGACATGTGGACACAAAAGATTTCATCGCAGGACAATTCATTTGGACAGGTTTTGACTACCTTGGGGAGCCTACCCCGTTCGGTTGGCCGGCGAGAAGCTCTTATTTCGGCATTGTCGATCTCGCAGGCATACCGAAAGACATATATTATATGTATCAGTCTCAATGGCGGCCTGACAAAAATGTCCTTCACCTATTCCCACACTGGAACTGGACTGATGATGAAGAGATAGATCTATGGGCATATTACAATAATGCCGACGAAATTGAATTATTCGTCAACGGAAAATCACAAGGAATACACCACTACGAGCCAGGAAAATACCACGCGTCGTGGCGAGTAAAATTCCAACCCGGGACAGTTAAAGCCGTCAGCCGGAAAAACGGACATACCATAGCGGAAAGAATCATCAACACAGCCAGCCAACCGTCGCGCATACGACTGACTCCTGACCGCATGACTATACATGCCGACGGTCGAGATCTCAGCTATGTACTTGTCGAGATTCTCGACAAATACGGCAACATCTGTCCTTTCGCTGACAATCAAGTCACATTCACGATTGACGGAGCCGGTTTTAACGCAGGTGTCGACAACGGCTCTCCGATATCACTCGAACGCTTCAAAAGCGACAAACGGAAAACGTTTTACGGCAAAGCCATGCTAATTGTACAGAACTCAGGAAAGGAAGGTACGATAACAGTCAAAGCGACATCGCCCGGACTGAAACCATTCACAACAACCATCAACGCTTTCGGAGAATAGAATCGGCATGACAAATCAGAAATATCAGCCCGAGCTATCTGAATTTTGATTCAACCAAACAAAATCTATGATATGAAACCATCCCGCCTATTGCTCTCAATCCCGCTTGCATTCTCAGGAATGCTCGCTTGGGCCACCGGAAACCTGCCAATATACCAGGACGAAACCCGGCCAATGGACGAACGTGTAGAGGACGCGCTCTCCCGAATGACTACACAAGAGAAAATCAACCTCATCCATGCCCAAGGCAAATTCTCATCCGCAGGCGTTCCGCGCCTCGGTATCCCCGACCTATGGATGAGCGACGGACCTCACGGAGTCCGGGCTGAAATCAATTGGAACGACTGGGGATACTCAAACCGCACCAACGATTCGATCACAGCCTTCCCGGCCCTGACGGCACTCGCTGCGACATGGAATCCATCACTCTCTTTCGAATATGGCAACGCCATAGGCGAGGAGGCTCTCTATAGAGAGAAAGATGTCATGCTTGGACCTGGCGTAAACATCTACCGTACACCTCTCAACGGACGTAATTTCGAATACATGGGCGAGGATCCACACCTTGCATCCGTACTTGTGGTTCCGTATATCAAGGGAATGCAGCAAAACGGAGTGGCTGCGAGTGTAAAGCACTTCGCGTTAAACAATCAAGAGCTTTGGCGCGGCCATATCGATGTCAACCTGTCCGACCGCGCACTCCATGAAATATACCTTCCAGCCTTTAAAAGCGCGGTGGTCGATGGAGACAGTTGGACAATAATGGGCTCTTATAATAAAATCAGGGGGCAACATGCGTGTCACAACGATCTTCTACTCAATAAAATCCTCAAAGAGGATTGGGGATACAAGGGAGTGGTAATGACTGACTGGGGCGGTGCGCATGACACCCGCGAAGCAGCCCTCTACGGCCTTGATCTCGAAATGGGTTCATACACCAATGGGCTAACATCTGAATCGGAATTCACCACTGATGACTATTATATGGCAAAACCGTATCTTGCTTTGATCGAAAAAGGAGATGTACCAATGTCAACCCTTGACGACAAAGCCCGTCGGATGTTGCGTCTAAACTTCCTCACTGCTATGAAACGCAACAAACCTCTCGGCTCTGTAGCCTCTCCCGAGCATTATGCCATAGCGGAAAAAATAGGTGACGAAGCAATCGTACTGTTAAAAAACGCATCTGTAGGGAAAAAAGGTCCTAAACTGCTACCTCTGTCCGAAAATATAAAAAACATTCTCGTTGTCGGTGACAATGCCACCCGTGATCTCATGAAAGGCGGAGGTTCAAGCGAACTTAAAGTCAAAGACAATGTAACCCCACTCAAAGGTCTACAGGCCATATACGGTGACCGGATAAAATATACACAAGGATATCGGGCCGGAAAACCGATGTATTCAAACGTTGAAAAAATACCGCAAGCCATTCAGGATTCTTTGCGCGATGAAGCCGTTTCGATGGCTCGCAATGCCGATGTGGTGATATTTATCGGAGGTCTCAATAAAAACCACCTGCAGGACTGCGAAGCCGGAGACCGCATTGACTACTCCCTTCCATTCGGACAGCCGGAATTGATCGAAGCCCTCCAGGCCGCCAATCCGAATCTCATAGTCGTCCTTCTTTCGGGCAACGCGGTAGCAATGCCATGGGAGAAAAAAGTACCCGCGATCGTACAAGGATGGTATCTCGGATCCATGGCCGGAAAGTCAATAGCCAACGTAATCAGCGGCAAAGTGAACCCCTCCGGAAAACTCCCATTCTCCTTCCCCGTCAAACTTGAAGACAACGGAGCTCATCATTTTGGAGCCATCTCATATCCCGGAGACTCCATACGACAGGAATATCTTGAAGACATACTCGTTGGCTACCGTTGGCATGACACAAAAAAAATTCCGGCATTCTACCCCTTCGGCCATGGCTTAAGCTACACCACATGGCAATACGGCAAGCCATCCGCATCGGCAAAAACCATCAGTGAAAATGAATGTCTGACAATAAGCATACCTATCCGAAATAATGGTCAGACCGCAGGAAAGGAGGTTGTGCAACTTTATATCGGTGACGATCAGGCGTCCGTATTACGTCCGTTAAAAGAACTCAAAGGCTTCGAAAAAATCGCCCTTAAACCAGGCGAGGAGAAAACGGTTAGTTTTACCATAAAACCAGACGACCTGAAATTTTACGATGACACGACAGGTTCGTGGAAAGCCGAGCCTGGCAAATTCAATGTCTATATAGGTTCTTCCTCGACCGACATCCGCGCCACAGTGCCATTCGAACTGAAGTAAATCTTTCCGGACAACTCCAATAAAATACCACGATATCAGACAGGCGACACAGTTTTGACACTGTGCCGCCTGTCTCTTTTTATCAGCCTTCGATGTTCCATAATCCAATCCGGCTTTCCAGACGTTTAAGATTTATACCCTTCAAATTTTACGTTTCAACTCGTCATGACACACACACTTATCCCCTCCAACCAAGTGGCTCAATGGTTACTCGTTAATATACACCGCCTGCTCGACATGATCGGCCTCAGGAATGACAAGACCGCGGAAGACATCATTTACGCAGCGATAATCGTCTGTCTCGCTATATTTCTCGGATGGGCCATAAGGTCTCTGATATTACTGGCAGTACGCAAATTCGTAATGGTACGCCACAGCGATCTTGGCAAAGAACTCGTGCAACACCATGTCCTGATTCATTGCAGCCATATCATACCTCCGCTCGTCATTCTCGCTCTATTGCCATTCGCATTCTCCCACGACTCTATCTTACGCATAATCGTATTCCGAAGTTTACTCGTTTACACCTCAATCGTTATATGCCGGGCGATATCCTCGGTCACCTCTTTCGTATGGCTTCGTTTTGACGAAACACGTAACAGCAAAAATCTACCTCTGCGCGGTATTCTCGATACTATAATCGGTATCCTTTGGTTCATTACCGTGATCATCTGCATATCAATCATTGTCGATCGTTCTCCCGTCAAACTCCTCACCGGTCTCGGAGCTTTCGCAGCCGTATTGATGTTGATATTCAAGGACAGTATTCTCGGTCTGGTCGCAGGACTGCAATTGTCTCAAAACGACATGCTACGCGTAGGGGACTGGATCGTAGTCCCATCGACTCCCGCCAACGGCACAGTGATAGACGTCACACTTACAGCAGTGAAAGTCCAGAATTTTGACAACACGATAGTCACGTTACCTCCCTATACGCTTGTGTCATCATCATTCCAGAACTGGCGCGGCATGAAAGATAGCGGATGCCGCCGGATAGCGCGGTCTGTGATCATCGATTCCGACACAATCACGGCATCAAATCCCGAACTGATTTCGAAACTCGCGACAACTTATCCATCCTTCAAATCATATATAGAGCGCATCCAGTCTCTCGGCCATCCGGACTACAATCCCGGTCTTGCCACAATCAACGGGACAACCGAAACAAACCTCGGTCTATTCCGTGCATATCTATGTCAATGGCTGCTTGACAATCCATATATCGTCAATGACCAACAGCTTCTTGTACGCATCATGGAACCGACCGGTGAAGGAATCCCATTACAGATCTACTGCTTCACAGCGACCACCCAATGGACGGAATACGAAGCGATACAAAGCGCGGTTATAGAACATGTGGCTGCAACAGCCCAGTCCTTCGGACTACGTTTATTCAACCAACCTTCAGGCACTGACGAGACAACTGTAACTCTAACCCAAAACTCCGTCACACCACATACAACTCAAAACTGAAATCAAAAGACCATCAAGCTATCACAAACATAACCTGCCACAAAAGCCGTATATAAGACTTTTATGGCAGGTTATGTGCTATATGACCAATGCTCTATGACGGACTCAACTAGCCTTACCATCCTTGAGAACAACGGGAAGAGCCTGCGGATTAACCACTCCGGCAGCGTCTGTCGGCAACGATTTCAAGAGTACGAAAAATTCCGGTATCATATAGGCCGGCAGATACTGGGCCATCTTGTTTTTAACCCACGAAAGCCTGAACGAACCACTTTTCGGAACCACGTATGCCACCAAGTAGGCTGCGCCTTGTTCGTCCACATAATGAACCACAACACAATCCTCTACCTCATCGCTTTTTTTCATGGCACGCTCCACTTCACCGGTGACGACCTTTTTGCCAAGTATATTAACTTCGCAATCCTTCCTGTGCTGATAGACGAAATTGCCATCCGAAAGCATAAATCCGATATCTCCCGTGCGGAACACTCTCCGGCCATCGTCAATTGTGACAAATGGTTTTAGATCCGCACGATGATCACCTGTGTAATAATCAGCCAACCCGTCACCAACAAGACAGATTTCGCCTTCACACCCTACGGGAACTTCGTGCAACGTCTCGTCAAGAATCATCACCTCGGTGCTGTTCATTGGCTTCCCGATTGGGAAAGTTCCGTCTGGAAGAGTATAACCCGGACTGCAACAATGACATGTGGCGCTCACAGTCGCCTCCGCCGGGCCATAAGTATTATAGACCGGAACCTGTTCCAACAAACGGCCGATATAGGCCTCTCGAAGAATATCTCCACTACTGATAAGCAAACGCAAAGTCATCGGCAAAGCCTCAAGATTATTGAGTTCCATCATGAGGAACGGAAAACCGCTGACAACAGTGACATATTGATCATCAATGAATTTCACAAGAGCGTCAAGATCATTCCGTGTGGCTGCCGAAGGAATTGCAAGCACAGCTCCATTCAGAAGCGAACCAAAAACTTCCTGAATAAAAATATTCATGATACAAGCCGAGAACTGCAATAGGATATCGTCTGTGCTTATATTATATGTACGTCTGAACGCATCGGCAAAATGAACCACCTGACGGTTTCCGACAGCGACTCCGAGAGGATAACCTTCAGGAGTCGATGTATACATTATATAAGCGGGTCTATCCGCCCTCGAGCGGTCAGGAAGCGGATGCAAGGCAGTATCCACAAACACATCATTGCCTATTATCAAACGCTTAAAATCATTAAGCATAGAAGCATAACGTTCCTGTGTTATCACAAAATCGACACCGTTCTCCACAAGAAATGTGACGAGACGCCCTGGAGGGAAATCCGGCTCGACAGCGACAAAAGCCGCTCCCGACTTGATAACGGCAAGCAATGCGGCAGTCATTTCCACTCCGTGGTCCATCACCACTCCGACACGAGCCGGAATAAAAGACGGAAAACGTGCGATAAAAGTATCGACTAACCGGTCAAGTCCGGCATAGGTGACACATGTACGCTCGTCGATGACAGCAGGATGATCCGGGTCATTATTAACGAGCTCTTTGAAGCGTGAGTAAATCGTCGGTTCCATAATATACATCCTTTATTGTAACACAATTGTAACAACAGTCGTGATACATGAATAACGGAGCAACGCAACAGCTGGTTTATGGAAATCTGTTAAAATTAAGCTGGACGACACAATGGAAAGAAACGCAAGACGCCAACATCGGAAGCATATTTTGCATCCGACTTTCAAGAGCACATTTCAAATGAAATATACCTAAATAGGGTAATATCTATTCAAGCCCGAAAGTCTGACGGATTGCCTCACGAATGATTCCCGCATCACCCTTATCTTCTTTAAGGATAGAAAGGATCGCCCTTATATACGCATCCTTATCGTCACGGCGCAAACCGCACGCACGAGCCACATGGCTCTCTGAAAGCATGGTCTTTCGGTTATAGACTTTCAAAATAGCCGCATAATCACCGTCGGCCACATAACGACGAAAACTACGGCAATACTGTTCGTATATTCCTCTCGGATTTATTGATTGACAAAGGTCATTAATATGTTCTTCAAGTTTATTAATGTTGGCGAAACGGCCGTCGATACGATGTTCCACCGTTTTTTTAACCTTATGACGCGTATGCATTAGCGCCTGTTGTTTCAGATCCGACTCGAAAAGATGTATTATCGACTTTTTTACGCGCGCGAAAGCCTCGTTTTCGTCGCGATGGAAATGTCTGGCAACGGCACGCACCACTCCCTCCAGCATAAATATGTTTTCAATTTCCGCGACTTCAGGCACAAACACTCGCTTATTGCGAAGATAACCGACCTCACCTTCGTCACGACGATCACGATCCACGATACCGAACGCATCAAGATTATGGAAAGCGCGCAGGCTGTTAAAAGTTCTTGTCGATTCTATCACACGGTCACATCCTCCGAGCGATTTCACAGTATATTCCTGAAATATCAACGGATACAGCTTGGCATCTATTGAATTGACTCCGTCGCCTTCAATAAAAAGCACTGGCTTGCGCGCACCGAGAATAGCAAGATAGACCTCATCATTCAACCCGTCGGCCGAAGTCATGAAATCATAGTCCCACTCTCCCCGCCCCAGATCACAACTCTTGACCCATACCGTCACACCGTCACCACGAGTCGAGGCAAACGAAAGATCATGGGTGATATAAATAAACGTACAGTCACGACGCATTTCCTCAATCCTGTCCCAAAGAGTACGGATGGATGACGGGTGCAGAAACATATCCGGTGACTCTACAAAAATTGTCGCTCCTTTGGGGGCGAACATAGCAGCACCTATATAATAAAGCACAGCCCTCTCGCCCGCTGACAGTTTTGCAGACGAATAAGTGTCATGCGATCGCTCTCGCCCGAATATCATGCGACCGCTCTCTATCAACACGCGGTTGCCTGGAAACACTTTTTGCCAAAGCCTCATCATCTGCTCAAGACGTGTCACCGGCAATCGACGTTTCTCTCTATTACCCGGCTCATCCGGTTCACGGTTATACTTGAAGTCTATCAGATCGAGCATTTCCTCATTGAGCATCAAGGCGAGCATCCGGTCAAACTCACCTTTTATGTCCTGACGTATAATGCTCGCGCCTCCATCGGTGACACTACGGTAAAGGCTGTCGATCGATCCAGGCGCAGTATCCTCCTCGTCTTTCCCATAGATAGCTTTGAGCGCGGACATCCTGAACGAGCCAGCCCCCAAAGACGACATCAGGTTATTGGCAAAACGGGTCTTGCCTGAGCCATTGGCTCCGATAATGATTATCTGTCTATTTTCCGTAGTATCGACTTCAAGCGGAGCACCATTGACCCGCGGAGGCAGAACGAGTAGCATGAGAGCTTGTTTTTATTAGGTTTAAGAGAGCGTATTGGATTAATAACGATCAGAAAAATATCGGATCTTTTCAAAGATATCGTACGGTTTTGGGGGCGTTTTGTTCAAGTTTTGTCAGTCACGATATCCCCGCACACTAAACTACTTGAAAAAAATCAATCCAAAGATCCAGTCAATATATATTCATATTAAATTCAATCAATCTCTAAAAGCAAAGATAGGCAATCTTTTACTAAAATCAAAAATCATAACTCATAGTCACGCCTAAAACCGGATTGAAAGTTGATGTCGCGTTTATCTGCACTCCGTCTTGAAGCAGCACCGGGCTGATATGCAACATATATTCCTCACCGAGTCCTCCATCGCCATAAATCATGTCGGCAAACCGATATCCTATCTCTGTCATCGCTATACCTATCACCGCACCAACCGCAACATCGACCGGCTTATGATGACGCGCAACAACCCTCTGCACCGCGATGCCTGTGGCGAGAGTATATGCCCCCACGCTATACCATGGAGATTTCCAGCCGAACTCTTTCGCTACCATCGCAGCTCCCATGAAAGCCCATGCCGAATGACCAGATGGAAAAGAGCGGCAATCAGAACGATCCGGTCGCTGAGACGAGACCAAATGTTTCAATGTAAATACAGTTGACACCATCAATGCCGTGGAAACACCCTGCGACACCACCATACGGCCCCATGCCGAACGAGTAGGGCTACCGATGATTTTCATTGCCAGCGGAAAAGCGGCCGGGGCATATTCCACTATATCAGCGACCTTATCCGAACCGTGCCCTGAAGGAGCCATACGATCCATACGCGATTGGCCGACAATATTTGAACAAGCCACAATAATGGCCGCCATCGCCAAAATTAATCCTTTCATTTATATTACATAGTCAAAAATCCACCTGCCATGCCCCAACCGGCGGGATCAGATACCATAATATCCCGCACAGCGCGCACTGCCCCTACGCATCATCCCGATACCAAACCCGGAGAAACATGGAAGACATGTTAAAGGAACATCAATTGGAATGCTGATATTCAGAAGGTGACATTCCTGTAAGATGTTTAAAATACTTACCGAACGAAGACTGGTTCGGGAAATTTAGTTCATAGCTAACCTGCTGAATGTTTTTACCGGAAAAACGGAGCAGATTTTTGGCTTCGAGTATCACATATTCATCAATAATCTCAGCTGCCGAACGTCCAAGTGTCTCCTTGATTATAAGCGACAGATATTTCGGAGAAATAAAAAGGCGATCGGCATAGAAGGCAACCGAACGTTCACGAAGGTGATTGTCATGCACAAGCTGTAAAAACTCTTTGACGTAGCTTGACCGTCGTGATTTAGGTCTCTTACCTTCGTCGACCGGAAGCCTGCGTATGACAAGCTGGATCAGCTGATAAGTCAGAGCCGCTATTATGCATCGAGCTATCGGCTTGCTGTAAGCACTGTCTGAATTCCGAGTGTTATGCCCGAGAATTTCAAAATAGCCACGCAACAATCCAGCCTCATGAGGTGTAATTTCCATCACAGGGGTCTCTTTCAACCCATTTTTACCCATCGGAGGGATAGTGCCAATGATATTGAGGTCGAAATTTATATCGCGTATGAAATCACGTGATATAAAAAGCATATAACAATCAAGATTAACCCAATCTATATCCTTAATCTCGACAAACGATCCCGGATTAGTCACGGCGACACTGTTAGGGATCAATTTCACAGGGCTGAGATTGACTTCCATGTCCATTCGGCCACTGAAACATAGCATCCACGACATGCCGTCGAATCTCACAGGTCCTTCAGACAAAACCGGGACACGGTTCAACTCTGTGATACGGGTAAAAATGTATTCGTCGTTAAGATTGGAAAATTCGGTCGTGAATTTTTCGAGTGATGTAAGCTGCGAGAGATTTACTATCTTGCTCATGGATGAATATTGTTTGTCATGGCAAAATTAGCGATTTATTACTAATTTTGCCATATATGACCATCATTTTTGTCCTTTTAGAGCAAATCTATTCCGCTTAAGGCCAAACACTACAAGCAATTTGGAATATTACTCTATTGTTAGTACATTTGCACAAAACTTGAATACATCAACAAATCATGGATCAGGAATTAAAGAAATATTTGTCACAAGACACCGACGGCCTGCTGACGTATGAGTATATAGCCAACCATATCGGCAATTGCGACCATATAATGGACGAACTTGTCGACAACATGATCTTTGTTGATTCCACCGGACAATTCGCAGTTTCTGCAGCACGCTATCTCTATGCGATAGACCATGTGCGCTATGAATCGCAGATATCCCGTCTGATAGCTGTCGCTATTGAAAAAGACCGCGAGCACCGCTATCTTCCCGATCTTGTGACAGCGATATGGGGTGACGATTATGAAGCCCGGGCATCAGAATTATGCGCGTCTGATAACAACTTCCGTCGCATCTACAAACGTCTCACCCCAAGTCACAAATTTTAGCTTTAAAGCTATTTGCCAAGCACCCGTCTATAAAATTCATTGATTTTGGAGCCTAAAACCTGATCAGTGAAATTCTCTACATGTGCCCTGCCTTCCGCAATAAGAGCGTCTCGTTTATCAACGGATGACAACAGGCGGTCCATCGCTTCGGCAACACCGGAAACATCGAACGGGTCACAATATATCGCCCCTTTTCCACCGGCCTCCTCAAGACAGGAACCAGTGGCTGCTATAACCGGCACTCCGGAACTTATCCCCTCAAGCACAGGTATGCCGAAGCCCTCGAAATAAGATAGATAAACGGCCAACATACTGCCTTGATATAAAGCGGGAAGATGCGCGAACGGCACGTCGTTCAATATTCTGACCCGATCGCCCAATCCAAAATCAGCAATCCACTTTTCAAGTTCGGACTGCAACGACGTTTTTTTACTCACGACAACAAGAGGCTCATGACTTTTTGTCTTTGCAAGCGCCTTTATAATCGTGATATGATTTTTTCGCTGTTCTATAGTACCGACACTGATCATATACTTATCGGGAAGTCCATAATATGCTTTTATCTCCGATATCTTATCGTTGGAAACACGACGCCTAAAAGCCGCATGACAACCTTGATAAAGCACATCTATCTTATCTTCCGGAATATCATAGAATTTTATAATGTCACGTTTTGTCTGTTCGCTCACCGCGACTATCCTATCAGCGTTCTTACAGGCATAACGGGTTTTTATTTCAAGGATTTTTCGGGAAAGAAAATCATAGGTGTCCGGATAACGCAGGAAAATCAGATCATGTATGGTCACCACTACCGGGCAACCTGCCTTTTTGATACCAAACGGGATTTCATTGCTTAATCCGTGAAAAAGCTCCACCCCTGATTTTCTTATGTCATCCACCATTGAAAAATTTCTCCAATATGTCTTCTTTATCGAAGATTTGAATCCGGAATATACAAAGTGGATTTTATCATTTATATTCAAGCTATCGATACATTTCGCCTTGCCTTTGTCCGGAGCGAACAACAGATATTCGTCATCACCTTCGGCCGAAAGAATATTAACCAGGCCTCGGCTATAATTACCGATACCGGTTAAATTAGACACTATCTTTTTTGCATCAAACCCAATACGCATATATCTATAAATTTTAATTCCGTATACAATCTAAACTATTGCCCGCAAATATACGAAATATATCCGATGAAAAAGCATAGACAACTATCGGTGCGCACCTCGACTTCGACACGACAGTCGGCAGTCATGAAGACCGGACAACACATTGTGCCGAGGCGTTATGGCTGAAAAAGTACAGAAACATTGACCTCACAGAAATGCTATCGGTAATGCTTGGTACTTAACAGCTGCCTGAAATATTCGAATACAGCATAGCTGAAAACACCGAACAGATAAATAGGCATGATAATCACACCCATGTAGATAGGCAACATTATGAACCATTTGAAGATAAAAATCAAGACGCCTTCCACATTCAAAACAGAATAAAAACAACACATTGCTAAGATAATATAAAAACCCGATTATGCTAAATTGCAACTACAAATTTAATATCACAACTTAATATCATCGGTAATTTTTCCTCCATCTTGGAGGTAACGTCCGAAACTGCGAACACGACACGGGATCTGCATAGCCGATATTTATTTATCAAGACCGGATAGCTTAATTATAACTGCCTAATGAAAATAATTCGGACAATAAATTGTAATTTTGCAGGGAAATTCCATGAACATAGCCAACACATTACATCTCCGTGAAAGAAGGCGTCAGGAATTTAACCGTATTCCATTAGGTAATGAGATATATAATAACAACTTTAATAATGCTTACCGCGTTATTCGGTATAAGAGCCAACAATCAATCAAGCGAAATGAATTCGACCCAAACAAACCCTGGTGATGTAAAAGTGCGGCTGCACACTACTATGGGAGATATCACCATCATGCTTTACGGTGACACGCCACGCCACACAGAAAATTTCGTAAAACTTGTCAAATCTGGACACTATGACGGACTGCTTTTCCATCGGGTCATAAATGATTTCATGATACAGGGAGGAGACCCGGAATCAAAAAACGCCCCTAAAGGCAAAATGCTCGGTGGAGGTGACATGCCCTACGAAATAGAAGCCGAAATAGATTTCCCAAAACATTTTCATCATCGCGGAGCGATAGCTGCCGCACGTCAGGGCGACAACGTAAATCCGGATCGCAAATCATCCGGATCACAATTTTATATCGTCACCGGACGCAAATTCTCACCCGGGCAACTTGACCAGATGGAGCACAAGGCCATTATGCAAAAGAAACAAGAAGTGTTTGACAGACTATCAGCCGAACACCGCGACAGCATAATGTCAATGCGTCGTAACCGCGACCATGCGGGACTTGAAGCCCTACGCGATAAACTTGCGGACCAGACAGAAAAACTCACGGCCGCAGATTCAACTTTCTTTACGCCTCAACAACGCGAAATCTATGTCAATGAAGGAGGCACTCCACATCTCGACGGTTCATATACCGTTTTCGGACGCGTGCTTTCCGGAATGGATGTGGTTGAAAAGATACAGGATGCGGAAACCGACAGATACGACCGTCCAATAAACGATATCCGCATCATATCGGCCAATGTGCTCCCTTGACATTTTTTCACCTATTCATAAAGAATTGTTTCGCAATTAAGACCTAACTTTGTTGCGAAGAACATAAAATAAAGATCAACGAAATGGCAGAAATAAAATGCGTAGGCATCCTGACATCCGGAGGTGACGCACCCGGCATGAACGCGGCTATCCGTGCGGTCACCCGCTCGGCTATCTTCGGAGGTCTCCGCGTAAAAGGCATATATCGCGGATACCGTGGACTCATAACAGACGAAATACAAGAGTTCCGCACCCAAAACGTATCAAATATCATACAGGCCGGAGGCACGATCCTCAAAACAGCAAGATGTAAGGAGTTCACCACTCCAGAGGGGCGACAGCTCGCCTACGACAACCTGAAACGCCATGAAATAGACGCTCTTGTGGTCATCGGTGGTGACGGCTCTCTCACTGGAGCAAGAATATTCGCCAATGAGTTCAACTATCCTATCATCGGACTTCCCGGCACGATAGACAATGACTTGTTCGGAACCGATTCAACAATCGGATATGACACCGCCCTCAACACGATCATGGAATGCGTCGACAAGATCCGCGACACAGCCACGAGTCACGAGAGGCTGTTTTTCATCGAAGTCATGGGACGGGACGCAGGCTTTCTCGCCCTCAACGGAGCTATCGCTTCGGGAGCCGAGGCCGCGATCATTCCAGAAATTTCGACAGAGGTCGACCAATTGGCCGAACTCATACAAAACGGATTCAGAAAAAGTAAAAACTCATCCATCGTACTTGTAGCCGAAAGCCCCGTGACGGGAGGTGCAATGGGGCTTGCCGAACGCGTAAAAAACGAATATCCCAGCTATGACGTCCGCGTATCCATACTCGGACATTTACAACGCGGAGGATCACCGACGGCATACGACCGTATACTTGCATCCCGAATGGGTGCCGCTGCCATCGACGCACTGATCGAAGAACAACGCAATGTTATGATAGGCATACGCAATGACGAGATCGTATATGTCCCTTTCTCGAAAGCCATCAAAAACGACAAGCCCATCAAACGCGAACTACTCGACACTCTGCGCAGACTTTCGATCTGATGTCGATTCAAAAGCAACGGCATCATCATGATTGAAGTAAGAAATATAAACAAAAGTTTCGACAAACTCAATGTGCTCCGCGACGTGTCACTGACAATCACCGATGGAGAAATGTTGACAATCGTTGGTCCGAGCGGAGCGGGAAAAACGACACTGTTGCAGATCATCGGGTCTCTCGAACGACCTGACAGCGGCAGCGTCTGCTTCGACGGAATAGAGATCACGAGACTCAAAGACTCTAAACTCGCGGCATTCCGAAACAGGAACATGGGATTCGTGTTCCAATTCCATCAGCTTCTTCCTGAATTCACCCTTGAGGAAAACGTCGCTCTGCCGGCTCTTATATCCGGCACACGTCGCTCCGAAGCGATCAACAAGGCCGGCCGCCTGCTTGACGAACTCGGTCTCGGACAGAGACTGCATCACAGACCGTCACAACTTTCAGGCGGTGAACGCCAGCGTGCCGCAGTGGCGAGAGCACTTATCAACAACCCTAAAGTGATCCTTGCCGACGAGCCCACCGGTAGCCTTGACAGCCATAACCGGGCAGAACTTTACCGACTGTTTTTCGACCTGCGAACCGCGACTGGCAAGACGTTCGTTATCGTAACCCACGACGACACTCTCGCCCTTAATTCGGATCGCGTCATACGGATGGAGGACGGTATTATTCTCTGATAAAAGAGCCACCGACAAAACTACTCGCCACATCAATGTTAACAAACATAATCCACCATAATAAAATCACAGCCTTGGCAGCCATAATCATGGCGCTATGCTCATGCTCTGCCGACCAAGGAGTGGACAGGCCGGTGGAAATGCAACTTTGGGATATCGTAAGTTATGAAGGCACAGCCAACTCCGAAGGGGGTTCCATATTTTCGTTCCGACAGGTCGACGACACCCCTTTGATCACATTGACATCCGGGCAGACTCTCTCCGGCCCCAAAGCAGGAGAAAGAATGATGCTCCGCTACATTCCTGAATCAGGCAAAGCGTATAGCTCCGGGCCGATAAAGCTCATCAATGCGTCAAAAGTCAATCAAGGGACAGTCGAAACTGAATGGAAAAACGAATATGACATCTGGAACCGCGACCGCGTCTATTTATACAGTGTCTGGAGATCCGGGGAATATTTGAAC
Organism: uncultured Duncaniella sp.; assembly: GCA_910587515.1. Classification (GTDB taxonomy): domain Bacteria; phylum Bacteroidota; class Bacteroidia; order Bacteroidales; family Muribaculaceae; genus Duncaniella. The sequence continues at coordinate 68,344 of CAJULW010000010.1, read as the reverse complement.
TTCCATCTAAGGCTGACCTACGACAAAGAACCGCGTGTTTTTAAAATCGTCACCGATCCGAAAACAATCGGTAGTGAATATCCTGAAATCTATCTTGTGCATATAATGTCTGCTCCGACAGACTATCATGACAGGGCATATTTCGCATCTTTCGATATCGGTCCGATATGGAAACGATCCGAGGTCAAAGGTGTCAAAGTTCATATAGCCGACACAAACCTCAATAAACAATTATTCACATTTGAAAAGAAAAATTAACCATATAGCCTATGATAACGAACTATCATGGGCTGTTTTAGTTAATTTGCGCAACATTTTGACAAATGTGCAATTGGTTAAAGTTTTATTAAAACCATACACATAAGAATAATTATATGTAAATTTGTGTTGAATAAATATATGAAATTGGGGTCGCCACTCCCTCCACGAGCCTCACGAAACAACCTAATTTTTATTTTAAATACCCCTCTTAAATACCCACTAAAAATCATGGCAAAAATCATAGGAGCTGTAGACATCAACAGAGAACGTTGCAAAGGTTGCGACCTCTGTGTCGTGGCTTGTCCCTGCGGTGTGTTGACACTCCAGCCAAAAGAAGTGAACGACAGAGGATACCATTTCGTGACAGACGAGCATCCGGAAAAATGCATTGGCTGTGCCGCCTGTGCCACAGTGTGTCCCGACGGCTGTATTACCGTCTATCGTGCAGTAGAGAAATAACTGCTATATCCATTTTTATTCTATACTCTTAATCTTAATTTAAGCGCTTACGGCTCTATCTATATGGAAGAAGTCAGATTAATGAAAGGGAACGAGGCTGTAGCTCATGCAGCCATACGCTACGGGGTGGACGGCTATTTCGGCTACCCTATCACCCCTCAGAGCGAAATACTTGAGACACTCGAGGAACTCATGCCTTGGGAGACAACCGGAATGGTGGTACTGCAGGCCGAAAGCGAAGTGGCAGCCATAAATATGGTTTATGGCGGAGCCGCCACCGGTAAAGCCTGCATGACTTCATCTTCAAGTCCGGGCATAAGCCTCAAACAAGAGGGAATCTCATATATCGCTGCAGGCCAGCTTCCGGCATTGATCGTCAACTGTATGCGCGGAGGCCCCGGACTCGGAACCATACAGCCTTCTCAGGCCGACTATTTCCAGGCGACAAAAGGCGGAGGCCACGGTGACTATCGTCTAATCGTTCTCTCTCCCGCTTCCGTACAGGAAATGGCCGATTTTGTAGCACTCGGTTTCGATCTTGCTTTCAAATATCGCAATCCAGTCATGATGCTTGCCGACGGAATAGTCGGTCAAATGATGGAAAAAGTAGTTCTACCACCGCAACGACCGCGACGTACAGACGAAGAAATCGCACGCCAATGTCCGTGGGCGGTAACAGGCCGTCACGAAAACCGTAGGCCGAATATAATGACCACCCTCGAACTCGACCCGGTGGAAATGGAGAAAAACAATCTTCGCCTACAGGAAACATATCGTATCATCTCTGAAAACGAAGTCCGTTTCGAAGAGCACTGCACCGACGACTGCGAATATCTTATCGTCGCGTTCGGTTCTGTAGCCCGAATCTGTCAGAAAGCGATGGAAGAAGCGCGTGCTGAAGGACTCAAAGTCGGTATATTGCGACCGATCACACTTTGGCCTTTCCCTTACGACGAAGTCAAACGTCTCAGCAAAAAATCAAAAGCCATTCTTGTAGTCGAGCTTAACGCAGGCCAAATGATCGAAGACGTGAAACTCAGCCTCGAAGACCGTGTGTCGGTTCATCATTACGGACGCATGGGCGGCATTGTAATGGACCCGTCAGAAGTCCTTGGAGCCATTAAAAACATTATTGAAAAATAATTCGAGCGTCATGACACCTGAAGAAATAAAACAATCCGCCAACGTCGTGGCAGCGAAACCCCGATTGCTCAACGACAATACCATGCACTATTGTCCAGGATGCTCCCACGGAGTAGTCCACAAACTGGTAGCGGAAGTAATCGAAGAAATGGGAGCGGAGAATATCGCTATCGGTATCGCACCGGTCGGATGTGCGGTAATGGCTTATAATTATCTCGACGTAGATTGGATAGAAGCCGCCCACGGTCGTGCTCCAGCCGTCGCGACAGCAGCCAAAAGGCTCAACCCGTCAAAACTTGTCTTCACCTATCAAGGCGATGGTGACCTCGCTGCGATCGGAACGGCTGAGACCATCCATGCCGCCAACCGTGGTGAAAATATTGCGATAATCTTCATCAACAACGGCATATATGGCATGACCGGTGGACAAATGGCGCCAACCACCCTTGAAGGCCAGGTAACATCCACCACCCCCTACGGACGTCGCGTCGAATTAAACGGATATCCGCTTAAAATAAGCGAACTTCTCGCCATGCTTGACGGAACATGCTATGTGACCCGGCAAAGTGTCCATACAGCGTCCAATGTACGTAAAGCAAAAAAAGCTATCCGAAAAGCCTTCGAAAACTCGATGGCTTGCAAAGGGACATCGGTTGTTGAAATAGTATCTACCTGCAACTCAGGTTGGAAAATGTCGCCTTCAAAATCCAATGAATGGATGGAAGAACACATGTTTGTAAAATATCCTCTCGGAGATCTTAAAGACACAGCCAATTCTTGAGTCCATACGCCAAGTCCCAATCTCATTTTTCTCAACAAGAACACAATGAAAGAAGAAATCATAATAGCCGGATTCGGAGGACAAGGAGTTCTGTCAATGGGCAAGATACTCGCATACGCAGGTCTGATGGATAATCTTGAGGTAACATGGATGCCGGCCTACGGTCCAGAGCAACGCGGAGGCACAGCAAATGTGACTGTCATACTTTCTGACGCACAAATAAGCAGCCCTGTCCTTAACACATACGACACAGCCGTAATTCTCAACCAACAGAGCCTCGACAAATTCGAATCGAAAGTCAAGCCCGGTGGCACACTTATTTTCGACCCCTACAGCATACATCACGCACCGACGCGTAAAGATATAAATATATATCCCGTAGAAGCCATGGAGGCAACGTTCGAATTATCGTCAAGCAAAGCCTATAACATGGTGTTATTGGGCGCGCTACTGAAAATACGAGAGTTGCTACCGGTTGAAGCCGTCATGAAAGGACTCAAGAAAACTCTTCCTGAGCGCCACCATCATCTGTTGCCAACCAACAAAACTGCCATACTGAAAGGGATGGATCTTGTGAAAATATAATCAACCGATTTTGCACGTCGGATCTTCCCCTTTTATCAAAAATAAATCAGCGTCCGTATCGAGAGTTTCGATGCGGACGCTGATTTATTTTTGATTCTATATATCTGCATTCCTATCTCCTGCGACGGCTTTTCTTGGCAGCAGTCTTCGGGGGTATCTTTAATGTCTTCCCGGCACGTATGCTCGTATTGGACTTCTTCATGCCGTTAGCGGCCTGAATAGCGGCTACGGTTGTTCCATATTGACGCGCGATCTTGTCAAGAGTATCGCCATTTCTAATTTTATGTATAGTTGGCTTAGGAGCGCTCGCCTTAGCCTTGGCGGCAGGTTTCTTGGCCGCCACAGACGATGTCTTGGTCTCCTTCGAGGATGATTCGCGCGCTTTTACAGCTGATACGGACGACGATTTACCCCCTACAGACTCTAATTTTTGGGCCGATTCGCGAAGTTCCTCTGCGCTGACCTGCGCCACTTCAGGGGCAGCCACGACTTTGACGCTCTCGGGACTTATTCGCTCGTATACCTCGATAGTAAGTTTATCGCCCTCTTTCACTTTTCCGCGACGCAAATGATTCCAACGTTTGATATCGGTAGCCGACACCCCGTATAGCCTCGCTATGTCACGAATACTCTCTCCACGGCTGACCGTATGGGTCTTTACAACCATTTTTCCTGACGCCTGGGTCTGGGCTATCTCATTATTCGTATCAGCGTTGGACGTCTGTTTGCTCGCATGAGCAAGGTTAGACACCCCATTATCGCTTTCCACAACCGATACCGAAGTGCTCTCGCCTGGCTCCACATAACTACGGCGCGCATAAAGTTCTGAATCATAACCGATAATTCTTTTTTCGCTCATAACATAGCTCAGACACTGCTGTGTGGGTAGCGTCAATGTATACGGGCGGTAATCCCCGGGGATTATATCTTTACGGTACTGAGGATTAAGCATTCTTATCTCGTCGACAGGTATATTCAATACAGCAGCGATCTGATTGAAATGCACATATTTGTTTACAACCACGGTATCGGTAGTCAGATGACGTTTGATCACTGTGGGAGATATGCCATGCTGTCCATAATAGTTCATAACATAGTTAGCAGCTATAAAAGCAGGCACATAGCCTCGTGTCTCGGCCGGAAGACAATTGTAAATCTCCCAATAGTCGCGCTTGCCTTCTCCTCCGGCACGACGCAATGCTTTGTTTACATTTCCGGGACCACAGTTATAGGCCGCGATAGCGAGCGACCAATCATTGTATATCTCATATAACTGTTTAAGATAACGAGCGGCATTGCGTGATGAAAGACGGGGATCGCGACGTTCATCGATCAACGAATTGACTTCCATGCCGAGCCCTTTTGCCGTAGCCGGCATAAACTGCCATAGACCGGCTGCTCCGGCACGCGAAACCGCATTTGGATTGATGGCCGACTCGATAACAGGAAGATACTGCAACTCTGTAGGCATACCTTCCTTCAAAAGTTCCTCGACGAATATAGGCCCGTAATAACTATGGAGCGCAAGCATATCCGCGACAAGCGAGCGACGCTTGGTCAGATACATATCTATGTAATTTCCAACTATTGAATTATAAGGCAACTCAATTTCAGTCGGAAGCTTTTTCAGACGCTCCTCATAGACCGATGGAGACGCAGTCTGTGTCGCACCTCCGGTATCTATTCCGGGTACAACATAATTTTTCAAATAAAAATTCTCCTCAAGCAAGCGGGTCTGAGTCTCGAAACTTTCCGGAGCGATGATATTATCGTCGGTAATCGAATTCTTAATCTCGAGGATCGACTGTGCGCCCATAGCGGCAAAGGCCGATAGCCCGATAGCGAACAGAGTGACAAATATTGGTTTCTTCATTACTATAGTCTATTATCTTCTTGGAGAGTTGGATGATAAAATTCAAATCAAATGTCTTGATTAGTTTGACCTCAGAAATTCAAGGCCCAGTAAAGACCTACACTCGGAGGTGACAATCTGCCACGTGTATCAGATGGCATCAATGTCGGTGCGATATCGACACTCAAGTCAGGCGAGATATCAAAATGCGCCAATTGTGCGTCGACATATGCATCAACCATGGCAAGCACATAAACCCCGACCATACATATGATACAAAGGTCTCGGTTGCGTCGATAATAATTCTTACGCGTACGCAACAAATTCGTAAGCCATTTTTTGTCAAGATCCGACTCTTGGACTGTCGGAGCAAAGAAATCCATATAACTATTTGTCGATGGATCATTGTCCATTATGTCGGAATACGCCCTCGTGTAATCTCGGAGCATGGTATTGTTCCAATTTGTGGCATAGCCAAGTCCCATGAACGCACCGACAACAATTGGCAACTTCCAATAGCGACGGTTATATAATTGTCCAAGACCGGGAAAAAGAGCCGACATCCAGACTGCCCGTGTCGGATCGGGATTGAACGTAAACTTCGTGTCCTTAAGGCCTCCGGCCAAAGAGTCTGTCACCAAAGCCATCCCTGGCGCATTGATTATGGCAAGCGAGTCGACCGGCAAGACCGTAATGGAATCGCCCAAAGCCGAAAGACTGTCTACAACCACAATAGACGGCCTGTCAATTGGCCTTCCTATAGGAAAACTGTCCGGCAGAACAGTGACAGGAGATGTGTGACGTCGCTCCGGCCTCACCGGCTTCGAAGGTCTCAAAGGGACTTTAGGTCTATCGACCGACGTCGAATCGGCATCAATAGATTGAGTCTGCCCCACTGTTTCGGAAAAAATGTTAAAAGGGCTTGTCAACACGATTATAATCATGCCTACAAGCACCGTGGTCCATGCCGATATATTACTCTGTCCTTTTTCCGACGCAGATCGCATTGTGGGTTATTATCCTAATTTACAGACAAATACTCTCCACACGCAAAATTTAGTCCGATGGATTTGACTTTGTCTGTTGCTTTGCAGTGTCAAAGATAGCAATTAATCTTTCAAGTTCGGCTTCATCCTTGAAAGAAAATGAGATTTTCCCCTTGCCCGAGGCGTCACAAGTAAGCTTGACAGGCGTACTGAACCGTTGTGAAAGATGATTTTTTAAAATATCATAATCATTGTTAGAAAACCTTTTTGACACCTCGTCTGGCTTCTTCCCATCAAGAGCGGCTTGTTGGTATTTCTTCGCGAGTTCCTCTACGCGACGCACCGATAATCCTTGCCTGACGATTTCCTCATATAAGCGCAACTGCAATTTAGGATCGTCAACGCTGAGCAATGCCCGGGCATGCCCCATATCTATACGTTTGTCTCTCAGTCCCAACTGTACTTCAGCCGGCAATCGCAGCAATCGCAGAAAATTGGCTATCGTGGCCCGCTTCTTGCCGATACGCTCGCTCAACCGTTCCTGAGTCAAGTTGTATTGATCTATAAGTTTCTTAAATGTCAACGCTATTTCAATGGCGTTGAGATCTTCGCGCTGAATATTCTCGATAAGAGCCATCTCTGTCAATTCCGTATCATTGGCCGTACGTATATAGGCCGGAACTGTCATAAGCCCAGCCATCATGGCCGCGCGATAGCGACGCTCTCCCGCTATGATCTGATAACTTTCAGGACCTGTCTTTCGCAGAGACAACGGCTGTATGATTCCGAGTTCACGAATCGAGCGAGACAGTTCTTCAAGAGCCTCCTCGTCAAACATACGCCTCGGCTGTTCGGGATTTGGAGATATGCGCGATATTTCAATATCGTTTATGGCCGAAGTGCCACGGGCGGGGGCATCGTCCATGGCTATAAGAGAATCAAGCCCCCGGCCGAGGGCGGGTCGTTTTGGCTGCATAGAGAGATCTTTTATTTTATTTGACGCGCTTCTAACGCGTTTTTATCAACTCGCGTTTTTGGAAATCAACTCGCGCGCGAGAGACACGTGAGAAGTCGCTCCGCGTGAAACGGGATCATATACGATAGCCGGAAGCCCGTGACTGGGAGCCTCGCTAAGACGGATATTTCGTGGAATCACCGTGTCAAACACCATCGGGCCGAAGTGACCTTTAAGTTCCTCGTATATCTGGTTGGCGAGTCGCAGACGCGCATCATACATCGTCAGTAGAAAACCTTCTATTTCAAGGTTTGGATTGAGTTTCGACTTAATGATACGAATCGTGTTAAGCAGTTTGGTGATGCCCTCAAGGGCAAAATACTCGGCTTGCACGGGAATTATGACCGAATCAGCAGCGGTAAGCGCATTGACGGTTATCAGTCCAAGGGAAGGAGAGCAATCTATCAATATGTAATCATATTTCCCAGCCACGGCCGCCACCGATTTTTTCAATACATTTTCCCGAGAGGGCTTGTTGATAAGTTCTATTTCAGCTCCGGCAAGGTCTATTCGCGAGCCCACGAGATCAAGTCCGTCGCAACATGTGGCAACCTGAGAGCCGTCCATTGGATAATCATCCACGAGACATTCATAAATCGACGACGCCATCGATTTGGGATCTATTCCATAGCCCGAAGTGGCGTTGGCCTGAGGGTCTGCGTCGATAATGAGCGTCTTTTTACCCTCAGCGGCAAGCGAGGCGGCAAGATTGATCGTAGTCGTTGTCTTTCCGACCCCACCTTTCTGATTGGCGATAGCAATTATTTTACCCATAAAGAGTTCTGTGTCAATTTCGTGGTACAAAGTAACAAAAAAAGCTTCGTCCCGGCTCCGTTTACCATATCAAATCGTATTAAAATGTTGAAAACTTGCTCTTATTGTTAATAACGCTTCAGATACTGACAACAATGACAATCGAACGCGACTATTATTTAACCACCGAACATACAAAACCGAAACAGTCTCCCACGTGTTACTCAGATAAATTGCGACACGTAAACTATTTATATTATGAAACGATTACTCACACTGCTCCTGACCATCACCCTGTCAGCACTCGGGATATGGGCTGACAGCCAAATTGATTTGAACCGTTATCTTAAATCCTACAACTCACAGATGAAGGCCGGACAATACCTGCCTGCAGCGCGTTCGGTAGCCGCGGCCGCCAAAGTGTGTGCTGACGCCCGCAACTACGACGGGGCGTTCAAGCTTCTGTCCAACGCAGATAAAACACTTGCCGCACACGACATCACTCCCGACTCAATGCCATCCGTCTACTATATCACGGAAAAAGCCCGTTTCAACATCTATCGCAGCATCGACAATAAGGCATCGGCCGCAAAAGTACTCTCCAGGATGGGAACCCATGCAAAAAAATCAGGCAATAAAAATATTGTCGGAGACATGCTTTTCAATGAGGCTCAATATTACTACGCTATAGGTCAAAACGCTAAAGGCGATCTATGTATAGCGAGACTTATCAAACAGTTCGACAATTCAACCGATTATAAAACCGCGGACACAGCATACCGAAAACTTATAAGCAAAGCTGTTTCCGCCAATGACGCGGCCCTTGTCGGACACACATACGAAAGCTATATGCAATGGTCCGACTCAATCGAAGCGATAACATCCAATACCGAACTCGGTAAAGTAAAGAAAGAATTCGCAGCCTCACAAGAGACTATCGCAGAGAAAGATCATGCGATCAAGGCTCGAACGGGCTGGGTCGTCACGTTCATCACCCTGTTTGTCATAACATTGGCCGCACTCGGTGTGGGAGCTTTGTTCTATTGGCGTGTCATCGCAAAAAACCGCAGAATGAAAAAATCAGTTCAGGCGGCCAACGCGCAGAGCGCAGCCAAAAGCGCGATCCTCCATAACATGTCGGCACAAATGAAACCTGCTCTCGACAAACTCGACCAAGAAAATCCCTCAGTCAAAAACCTTCGTGGATATATCGAACGCGTTGGAGAACTTTCAGACGTAGAGAATTCCGAACCACGCGATATTGAATCTCTCGAAAACATAAATCTTGAGGAATTCTGCCGTGAGATCGCAGACAATGTGCGCCCGAAACTAAAACCGCGTGTAGTGATGAATCTCGACGGCACACGAGGTTACGCCCGTATCGATTCGCTTGAAGTGAGTAAAATCCTGACACATCTATTGGACAACGCAGCCCGTTTCACCCCTGAAGGCGGGAAAATCACACTCGCCTACCGCAAACGCGGAGCAAAAAGCCATCAATTCATCGTAACCGACTCCGGCCCAGGTATTCCGGAAGAGGAACGCGAGAACCTTTTCACTGCATTCTCAAAGACTTGCGATCTTGAAGACGGAGACCGTCTCGGGCTTTCCATCTGCGCGCTTCGCGCTGAAAAAATCAACGGTACACTCACCATAGATCCTGCGATCACCAACGGAGCTTCATTCGTATTGACCATACATAGTTGACAAAATCCACAACTCAGACATTGAGGAAATTGCGGACAGTAGATTTGAAGCTACTGTCCGCAATTTCCTTAAATTCCTGCATTAAAACTCTTTCTCTACAATTTATATTATAGTTATCCGAAAAATTCAATTCCGCTCATGATCAAAATACAATTGCCAATACAGATACATTATCCAATACCAAACATTCTTATTGAATATAAAGTCATTGTTTTTTGCTACCTTTACAATCGCATTTCAGCAATGCAACGGTTAAAAATTATTTAATCTTTTCCTGTAAATAGCGAAAGTTATTGAAAAATAAATTATTTCTCCTGTTAAGACATACGCCATGACAAAAACAAAGTGTTATTATAATCAGGAGACAACCTATAGCGATGAAAAAATTTCTTTCAATAATAATGATTCTTTGCGCTCTAACAGCCGGAGCCGCACCTAAAGCTCCCAAAGGCCGCAAAGCAAAAAAGGCAAAGACTACCAAGGTGGTGAAAGCAACCACCCAAATCACACGTCCACCTCGCGAAGCATTTGTAACCAAAGTGGATGCTCCGACCGTACGCTATGGGCTCGCAGGCAAAAACATAGCACTATGGCAAAGCCACGGACGCTATTTCGACCAAAAGGAGCAACGTTGGAAATGGCAACGAGCAAGGCTAATGGGCACGGTGGAAGATCTTTATCCTCAGGCATACGTAATTCCATATCTTATCCCGATGCTTGAAAACGCCGGAGCTTATGTGATGACTCCACGCGAACGAGATCTATCCACACAAGAAATCATAGTCGATATGGACGGTGGTTTCGCCCAAAATAGCTATATCGAAAGTAACGGTTCACAAAAATGGCTGACTCCTGAAAACGTACGAGGCTTCGGCTATAAAAAAGCTACGTTGTCCTCAACCGACAACCCATTCCGTATGGGAAACGTCCGACAAATCCGGACTGTCAAGGACAACAAAAAAGTGTCCAAAGCGATGTGGTACGCTGATTTCCCAAAATCCGGACACTATGCGCTTTACATAAGCTATGCGTCTCTACCGAATAGTGCCAGCGACGCACGCTACATAGTCAATTCCCTCTCGGGAAGCGAAGAATTCGAAGTAAACCAACGCATAGGTGGAGGGACATGGATATACCTTGGTTCATTTCCATTCGCAGCCGGCAAAAGTGACAAACCTGTTGTCGAGTTGCACAACATATCGGAAGACGAAGGGAAATTAATAACAGCTGACGCGATAAAAATAGGCGGAGGCATGGGAAACGTATGTCGGTCCGCTCCCGGAGGCGAAGCGGAATCCAGCGGATATCCAAGGTTCACGGAAGGAGCGCGCTATTGGATGCAATGGGCCGGAATACCGTCGAGCGTTTATAGCGTCACCGAAGGTGTCGATGACTATGAGGATGACTATAAGAGCCGGGGACTTTGGGTCAATTATCTTGCCGGAGGATCATCACAGCTCCCAGGAGAGAAAGGTCTTGGCATTCCGATAGACCTATCGTTCGCATTCCACACCGATGCGGGAACAACATCCACCCCGTACGAGACAGTCGGTACTATGCCTATAGTTTACACAAAGGGTGAACGCCTAGGCAATGGAGAACCACGCTCCACATCGCGGCGCTACGCTGAAATAGTGACCGACCAAATCATCAATGACATACAGACCCTATATGAGCCGACATGGAACCGCAGAAAACTGCGTGACCGTGCTTATCACGAAGCCAAAGAACCACGCGTGCCTGCAATGCTTGTCGAACTACTCAGCCATCAGAACTTCGCAGACATGCGCTACGGTCTTGATCCTACATTCCGTTTCACAGTCAGCCGCGCCATATACAAAGGCATACTGAAATATCTCCATGAAAAAGACGGCATACCATATATCGTCGAGCCATTGCCCGTCAGTCATTTCCGTATATCCGGCAGCGAGAACGAATATCTTCTTACATGGAAAGGGGTAAACGACCCTCTCGAACCGACAGCTACCCCTACATATTATATAGTTTACGAACGCGTGGGAGACGGAGCTTTCACTGAACTCGCAGTCGTTGATGATCCGCGACTTTCGGTAAAAATACCTGACAACCGTATCTATAGCTACAAAGTCGTAGCCGCAAATGACGGAGGAATCAGTTTCCCGTCAGAAATACTCTCAGTGTGCGATACCGGTACAGACAAGCGACAAGTGCTCATTGTCAACGGTTTCACACGCATATCAGGCCCCGCAGAAATCTATGCCACCGGTCGTGTCGGGTTTGACTATCAGGAAGACCATGGAGTCCCTTATTACGGAGACATACATTTCACTGGCCACCAAACCGAATTCAGACCCGAAGTCGAATGGACCACGAACGACTCTCCGGGGCATGGGGCAAGCCATGCCAATTATGAAACCGAGATGTTTGCAGGAAATACATTTGACTTTGTGTATGTACACGGCCGATCGATCCGCGCAGCGGGACATTCTTTCATCTCATGTAGCGTAGACGCGTTTGTCGAGAATATTCCTGAGACGTCCATAATAGACCTCATCCTCGGAAAACAGAAAGAAATTACAGTCGGCACATCGCAAGAACGCAAATTCAAACCCTTCACCGATGAATTGTGCCAACGCCTGTCTGAATTCTGTGACAACGGAGGCTCCTTGATGGTATCAGGAAGCTATATCGGCAGTGATCTTTTCGACAACCGCTTCTCTGACTCCGGGCAACGCCTGTCTGACAACCGTTTCGGACACTCTGTGCTCGGGATAGAATGGAGGCAAGCCAAAGCTGCGATAACAGGTAAAGTAAGAGAAACAAAATCAAAATACAAAGAATTCCGTCCGGGGCTGTCTCTCACATTCCGCCAAGACCTTAACGCAGACTGCTATGCTGTCGAATCGCCCGAATCTTTCGCTCCGGCAGATCAGTCATGCGGGACGGCAATCCTCCGTTATACCGAAAATGACTATATAGCCGGTGTCGCATACGACCCCGGCTCACACAGGACGGTCACACTCGGCTTCCCGTTCGAGACAATAAGCGGAGACTACGAGCGCGATATGCTGATGGGGCAAATACTTTCGTTTTTCACAGCACCTGAAGGAACCCACCCAGGAGCCCGCCCGAAAGTAATCCCTGAAACCATAATAGGTCAGGAAGCCCGGACATCGGCTCCTCTACCGAACCGCAACGGTAAAAATCTCAATCCAAGAGAAACAGCCCGACGCAACGAAGACAGCAAAGAAGAGGAACGTCGGCACAACAACCGGCGCAAACGCAACGGGCCAAAAACCAATGTCTGACCACAGAGCGAAACAATCATCGATAATAAACCATAACATATCTCTTGACATGAAAAAATACGAATCCCATTCCCGCCTATCCACGGCAGCCATGCGGAAACTCGCGAATGAATCGGACGATGATGTCACACTAATAAACCTTAGCGATGATATCATAAGCTTTACAACCGGAGGTATGCAACGTATGCGCCAAATCCTCACCGAAACAGGAGCCGCCATAGTCTATTCCGATTATTTTAGTGTCAATAACGAAGGATCCTATTCGCGACACAGCCTGATCGACTATCAACAGGGAGCGTTGCGCGACGATTTCGATTTCGGAAAAACGGTTATGGTCGACAACCACATGATGCGTAAAGCGATAGCCGAAACAAACAAAGCCTACGAGGCAGCCGGATGGTACGACCTGCGGCTCCGCCTTTCACGCCTCGGACCCATCGTGCATATTATCGAGCCCCTCTATGAAGCATCCACAGACAATTCTCATTCTATTGAAGAAGGTGAAACCCAATTCAAATACGTCGATCCGCGCAATCGCACATCACAGATCGAAATGGAACAGGTTGCAACGAATCATCTTGAAGCATTGGGAGCATTGATCAACCCGATACAGATGCAAAAGATCGATATCTCCAGCAGCTCTTTCCCAGTCGAGGCTTCAGTAATCATACCGGTACGCAACAGGCACGCAACCATCGCTGACGCTGTCAACAGCGCGCTGTCACAAGACACGACATTCGATTTCAACGTGATCGTTATTGACAATCGAAGCGATGACGGCACGTCCGAAATACTTTCAGAGATAGCCAGACACGAACAGCGTCTGAAAATAATCGATACCACATCTCTGTCCGGACCGGCTCCAGGCATAGGAGGATGCTGGAACCTGGGATTAAACTCACCTTACTGTGGACGCTTCGCAATCCAACTCGACAGTGACGACGTATATAGCCGATCGGACACGCTCGAACTGATAGTCAATAAATTTCGCGAAGAGCGTTGCGCGATGGTGATAGGTTCTTACACGCTTACGGATTTCAAAGGAAATCCTATACCTCCAGGGCTTATCGACCATAAAGAATGGACAGACCACAATGGCCCCAACAACGCACTGCGCATCAACGGACTTGGCGCACCACGGGCATTCTATACTCCGATAGCGAGAAAGATATCCTTTCCGGACGTGAGCTACGGTGAGGACTATGCAATGGGGCTTGCCATCAGCCGTCGTTACCGGATAGGACGTATCTATGACTCCCTTTACTCCTGCCGTCGCTGGGAAGGCAATTCAGACCATGCTCTCAGCGAGGACCGAGTCAATCGAAACAATCTTTACAAGGACCGCTTACGAACAACCGAGCTACTCGCCCGCATAAAGACCAACAGGCTTATTTGACACCATGGATGATTTTTTTAACAGTGAACTGAGCCGTTGGCCATTGGCTGCAATAAATTTCAACGCTCTCGAAAAGAACCAGGCCGTTCCCATTAATGAAAACGAAGCGGATCACCTATCCTGCCGTTGGAAAATTCATAAACGGTTGGCGAACCATCGTCGTGCATCCATAACAGCCAAAACAGATCCACAAAGCATATCCAAACGCCCTTGTTTCCTATGTGCTGAAAACCGGCCATCAGAACAGGGTAGCATGAGACAAGGTGACTACGATATACTTGTCAACCCCTACCCTCTTGCCAGACGACATTTCACGATAGCCTCCATCCGGCACGAACCGCAACGGCTCTCCGGCCATATCCGCGAAATGGCAACCCTATGCGTCGAAGCAAAAGATCTTTGCCTATTTTACAACGGACCGCATTGTGGCGCATCGGCTCCTGATCATCTTCATTTCCAAGCAGTGTCCTTGGAGATAGCTGAAAACATTCTGTCAATCGACCACGATTCCGTAAACCTTCTTTCTATCACCAAAACAGAAGAATCTGCAAATATATACCGCAGTGCTCCCGGCATATATCCATTCCCGTTTTTTATCATCGACACCAACGATATCGCATCACTCGAACACTCTATTGAAACCGTGATGAACGCTCTTCCCGAATCCTCACCGGAACCGATGGTAAATGTCGCTATTGTCAATCTTGATAACGGTCGTATACGCACTTTCATAGCACCCCGCAGACGCCACCGCCCCGTCTGCTACGAGAAAGGCGACCTGCTCGTCAGCCCTGCTTCAATCGAGATGCTCGGAACCATTGTCTGCTCACGTCAGGAAGATTTCGACCGTATCGATGAAAGAACAGCTTATCGCATATTATCGGAAGTCGCACTCAGTGACGATGAATTCAACCGCACAGTATCGATCTTGGATGACCTTAATAACAGACGATAGTCACACCTTATCAAATACGCTTGAAAAATGAATCTTGAACCACAGGTAAAAGTCGGCATACTCACAGCCAAATCGATTGATTTTACACTCACCGGACTCTACACTCTCCAGACAGGAGAAATCGTTTCCGGCAAACAATCCGTATCAATCAGTGACTCCGGTATCTGCATAAATTGGGACGGTAAAAGCCATACATCTATCGATCTGACTCCGACATCATATTCAGGCGACAGTTTCGAGCTTGAAGGTGTGACAATCGGAGTCGATTTTCATTGGGAACGGAAAGAGAGCCAACGTTTCCGTGGTTCCTTGCGCCTGATCGCAGAAAACGGTGCGGTCACAGCAATAAATATTGTCAATATCGAAGACTACCTCGTGAGTGTCATTTCAAGCGAAATGAAAGCGACATCATCATTGTCATTATTACGCGCACACGCTGTCATTTCAAGAAGCTGGATTCTATCCATGATACAACGAGGCAGCCCGCTGTCAATGCCCAAAAGCCATACCGAAACTCGCGCGCTCAATCCTGGGACATCGCTCATCAAATATTGGGATCGTGAAGACCATCTCAATTTCGACGTATGCGCCGATGACCATTGCCAACGATATCAGGGAATAAACCGCGTATCAACATCTTTAGCGGCCGGAGCGGTAGCCGATACCCGCGGAGAAGTTCTTACATCAGACGGAAAACTCTGCGACACACGTTTTTCAAAATGCTGCGGAGGCGTGCTCGAAAAATTCGAGACCTGTTGGGACGACTCCTCCCGCCCCTACCTGCAACCGCGGCGCGACGGTGTTGACGAAACAGACTATCCCGACCTTTCAATCGAAAAAAACGCTCGCGAATGGATTCTTGGCGACCCTCAAGCATTCTGCAACACCACAGACCCACAGACCCTCTCTCAAGTACTCAACGGATACGACCAAGAAACCCCCGATTTTTATCGATGGACAGAAGAATTGACCCAAAAGAAAATCTCACGCCTCGTGGCTGACCGTATCGGAGAAAATCTCGGAGAGATAATATCGCTCACCCCCCTTACACGCGGAAGTTCCGGGCGGATAAGGGAACTGAAAATCACGGGCACACTCGGAGAGCGTATAATAGGCAAAGAACTCATGATACGTCGCGCTCTTTCCGAAAGCCATCTCTATAGTTCGGCATTTATAGTAGAGGTAAGAGACATTGACGACAGAGGCATCCCAGGACACTTCATTCTCCACGGAGCAGGATGGGGCCACGGTGTCGGTCTGTGTCAGATAGGCGCGGCCGTAATGGGCGAGCGCGGCTATTCCTACAGCGAAATCCTCCGCCATTACTACCCTTTTTCATCACTTACAAAACTCTATTGACATCTTATTTAACCAATCACAAAAGCCTCTACACTCCCAAGAGCGATACATAGAATCAATATGAAGAACAATCTCACAGATGCTTCAGCCACGACACAGCAACGCAATCCATGGGCGTGGATTCCTACACTCTATTTTGCGCAAGGTCTTCCATACGTGGCCGTGATGACCATTTCGGTCATCATGTACAAAAGACTTGGAATATCCAATACCGACATAGCCCTCTACACAGGCTGGCTATATCTGCCATGGGTCATAAAGCCGTTCTGGAGTCCTTTTGTTGACATAATCAGCACCAAACGACGCTGGACCATCTGTATGCAATGGCTCATAGCCATCGCATTTGCAGGCATCGCCTTCGCGCTTCCGACACCGTTCTATTTTTCACTGACTTTAGCCATGTTTTGGCTTGTGGGATTTACGTCGGCCACTCATGACATCGCGGCCGACGGTTTTTATATGCTTGCCCTCAACGAACGCCAACAGTCGCTCTACGTCGGCATACGTTCAACTTTCTACCGTATAGCCAATGTCGCAGGCCAAGGCTTGTTGGTAATAGCAGCCGGAACCTTGGAGGAAACGACCGGTGACATTCCGCTTTCATGGGCTATCGTGTTCACCACTCTCTCGTTTCTCTTTCTCGGTTTCGCTCTCTACCATTCATGGGCTTTACCGAAGGTCGAGGCAAGCACCCGTCACCCGCATAAAAACAGCGAGGTCTGGAAAGAATTCATTAACGTATTTAAAGAGTTTTTTCACAAAAAGCAGGTCGGGGTAGCTATCATATTCATGCTTCTATACCGGCTGCCGGAAGCCCAGCTTGTCAAACTCATCAATCCTTTTTTGCTTGACCCTGTTTCCGCGGGCGGGCTTGGACTTTCCACGGCACAAGTCGGAATGGTCTACGGTACTGTCGGCATCACAGGACTCACGCTCGGTGGCATAATCGGAGGCATCGTAGCAGCGCAACGAGGACTGAAATTCTGGCTGCGACCTATGGCCTGGAGTATGTCTCTGACCTGTCTTACGTTCGTCTATCTCAGCTACGCCCAGTCACCGACACTAACGGTGATAAACACATGTGTCTTTATCGAACAGTTCGGCTACGGATTCGGATTTACAGCATATATGCTATATCTTATATACTTCTCGGAAGGGAAACATCGCACGGCACACTACAGTATCTGCACCGGTTTCATGGCTCTCGGCATGATGCTCCCGGGCATGGCCGCGGGATGGATAGAGGAAACCATAGGCTATCAGAACTTCTTCATCTGGACCATGATATGCTGTATAGCCACCATAGTTGTGACATATCTTATAAAGATCGAATCTACTTTCGGGAGAAAATATAATACAAATTAAAAATTCAGCCGCATTTCCATAACGTTTTTCGCCACCGGCAAATTACGTCTCCGAAACCAGACACTTTGATTTTGACAATTTAATGCGTATTTTTGACAACCGAATCACCAACAGGCACGAATAATTGTTATTATTCACATAATACATTCAAAGCCATTAAAAAATGACAAAAATGACAGGCATTCTCTCTTCAATCATTATATCCATCGCAAGCATAAGTTGTATAAACCCGACATCAACCGCATCACAGGAATCATGCGAGCAATGCGAACTTAACAAGATGTTGAGACCGGGAGCCAAAGGATCGGTACTTCCCGGAATCGAAGTTCTACGAAACAACGGTTTCGAGGCTCTCCGCGGATTGAGAGTCGGACTCATCACCAACCCCACAGGCGTTGACAACTCTCTGACTTCGACTATCGACATACTCGCCTCCGCTCCTGACGTCAGACTGACCGCGCTCTTCGCCCCGGAACACGGTGTAAGAGGAGATCATTTAGCCGGAGCCAACGTTGCCAACGACACAGACCCCCAAACCGGTATACCCATATACTCCCTGCATGGCAAAACTCGCAAACCCACACCGGAGATGCTCAAAAATGTAGACATAATAGTCTATGACATTCAGGATATAGGAACGAGAAGCTATACATTTATTTCCACAATGGGTCTCGCCATGGAAGCGGCAGCTGAAAACGGGAAAAAGTTCATGGTGCTTGACCGCCCAAATCCTCTCGGAGGAAACAAGATCGAAGGCAACATCGTCGAAACAGGGAGCAAATCATTCGTAAGCCAATATCCTATCCCGTATATCTATGGCCTGACTCCAGGCGAACTCGCCAAATACCTCAACGGAGAAGGCCTTTTGAAAGACGGCATGAAAGCCGATCTCGAGGTAATCCCTATGGAAGGATGGCACAGGACAATGACATTCATAAACACCGGTATGCCATGGGTGCTTCCATCACCTCACATACCCACTCCGATCACAGCCCTGCTCTATCCCGCCACAGGTATCATGGGAGAACTCGACTATGTGTCAATCGGTGTGGGCTATACTCTTCCTTTCAAACTTACGGGGGCTCCTTGGATAGACGCCCAAGCTCTTACCGAAAGACTCGTATCGCTGAAAATTCCAGGAGTAGAATTCCGCCCCATACACTATAAACCTTTTTATGCTATATATAAAGGTGTAAATCTTAACGGTGTCGAAATATATGTAACAGATCCTGCCGAAGCTCCACTATCACTGATTCAATTTTACATCATGCAAGAATTGGCAGCGATGTATCCCTCGCAAAAAGCCTTCGCAAAAGCCACACCCGCACGTCTCGCCATGTTTGATAAGGTATGTGGATCGCCCAAAGTCCGTGAATTATTCAGCGAGCGTTATCAGGTTGACGACCTCAAGCCTTTTTGGAACAAAGATGTCGCAGGATTCAAAGCCCGATCCGAAATATATCTTATATATAATTAAACAGCCTCTAAAGACAAAATGATCATAATAGCTGACGCGGGAAGTACTAAAATCGAATGGGCACTTGTTGACCGGCAAAAAAACATAGTCCTAAGGCTCCACACACGTGGATTTAACGCGGCAATCAATTCTGCCCCTATATTGGAAGATACGCTTAAAACAGAGGCATCCCATCTTATCGAACAGGGCAAAGACTGCTCCTGCGTATGGTATTACGGAGCAGGGTGCACATCCGAACGACGCAAAAACGTCATTAATATCCTGTCAAAAATTTTCACGCCCCGCCAATGCCATGTGGAAAGCGACATGCTTGCTGCGGCAAGAGCCCTCTGCAGAGATAAAGCAGGGATAGCCTGCATACTCGGCACAGGTTCCAACTCATGTCTATATGACGGAAAAACCATAATTGACAACGTGCCTCCGTTGGGATTTATCATTGGTGACGAAGGAAGCGGTGCGGTGCTCGGACGCACTCTTATAGAACACATATTCAAAGGGCGATTCTCAAAACGTGTCACCCGACTTTTCCATTCATGCTATCCGCAACTCGACACGGCGGAAATAATCACAAAAGTATATCGCGGAGAGAAACCTGGGGCCTACCTCGCATCTTTCGCCCCATTCCTATATGAAAACATAGCCGATCCTGAAATAGATCGCTTTGTAACCGATGAATTAATCCGTTTTTTCAAATTTAACGTACTCGCATATGATGGGGCGCACTCTCTGCCGGTCAATTTTGCCGGTTCCATAGCTCATTATTTCGCCCCGCAACTTCACAAAGCCGCGTTCGAATGCAACTGCAGGATAGGAAAAATCGCACAGGCACCGATGGATGATTTGATCAGATTTCATTCAGAAATGCCTGCAAAAATGTAAACAACAATAAAAATACTTATACAGACAGGCTTCAACCGCAGCCTGACGCAGTGTGTCGCGTTTATCTCACGACAACAAAATTACTCTCCGTTATCACCATGTCAACCCGTATATCGTGAGGTTCTGCATCGATTTCGTCAACGAGCTGAAAATCGTATGCCACACCGATTTTTCTGGCACGGCTCCCTGTCAGCAAACGATCATAATAACCTTTTCCGCGACCGACGCGATTACCGTTGCGATCATACGCGACAGCAGGAACCACGATCAGTTCCATATCCTCGACACTTGATGTATCAGAGCCGGTGGGTTCCTCGATATGGAACGACCCAAGGGCAAGACGCGATTCATCGTATGGCAATATCTCAAGATTAACCCCGTTGACACGTGGCAGATAGAAATGTTTACGGTCACACCACCGGGCAATAAACTCCCTTGTCGACAACTCATCAGGAAGTGAATGATACATCAATATCCTGTCGGCCATCATGAAATCAGCTGTCTTTTCAAGAGCTTTGAAGACTTTTAATGCGGCAGAGACCTTCTCCTCGTCGCTAAGGAGAGTCTTCCGAGCTTTTATATCGCGTCTTATATCGTTTTTTCTCATAGTGCTTTCTCTGTTATCGGAAAAGCAGCCTTGCCATCGAGCAAAGAACTAACTCCGGAGACAACTGTCGGATCTACATCGTTATATACCCGATAATAGCCCTCGACGCCAAGCGTGTTTCGCGCAATCAAGGCTTTCAGTTGGTTAACAAGCAGATCTCTGGAAATGTTTATGTAATACCATCTCGGAGCAATACCGTTTTTTTGCGAATAACTGACAAAATCCTGTAGCAAAGTATCGTCATCAGGGAGAAGCTTAAGCATATCTTTCACATCAGACGCATTCTCAAGACGGGCACGGTTACGATCAACATAATCGAAAGTATATTTCTGAATAAGCCCGGCATTGACAACATTCAGGTAATATGAAGTAACACCGATCGTGTCGTTAGGCACAAATATATCAGGCATAATTCCACCACCTCCATAAACCGTACGACCGTGCACTGTTGAAAACGCAAGATTTTTGTCAAGTTTTATGGAATCAGCATTGTAAAACTCCCCGTGCTCGTATCGGTTAATAATATCACGATCATAGTCCGTACCAGGAGCGTAAGTTTTTTGTATACAGCGACCGGAAGGGGTGTAATAACGTGCTATCGTAAGACGTATCGCACTGCTGTCAGGCAGCTCCATCTGATTCTGCACAAGCCCCTTCCCAAAAGATCTGCGGCCGATTACAAGCCCACGGTCATTATCTTGTAGAGCCCCTGCGAGTATTTCGCTCGAACTCGCTGACACTTCATCAATAAGCACCACGAGATCATTGCCGAGAAACGTACCTGATCCATCACTCACCGTTGGTTCGCCATCGGGCGAAGTCTTGCCTCTCATACTTACAATCGGTGAACCAGCCGGTAAAAACTCATTGGCGATCAATACAGCCGGCTCCATAAATCCACCTCCGTTTCCACGCAAGTCAATGATGAATTTTTCAGCTCCCTCGGCAGCGAGATTGACCATGGATGTCAAGAATTCGCTATATGTATTTGAACCGAATTTATTGATCTTCACAAAACCAACCTTCGGAGCGATAATATAAGAAGCGTCAATGGATGTAACAGGAATATCACCACGCACCACATCGAAATTTAAAAGCCGTTGCGATGTATGGCGCTTTATGCCGAGCTTGACAACACTGCCTTTTTCGCCTCGCAACGAACTGCGCACGCGCACGTCACTCCAACCCTGACCAGCGACCAAAGAGTCATTTATACTCACAATCTTATCGCCAGGCAAAAGTCCGGCTTTTTCCGAAGGGCCACCGGAAATCACTTCAAGCACATTGATACTGTCGTTGAGAAGATTGAAAGATATTCCTATGCCGGAAAAACTGCCTGTCAGTTCCTCATTGACATTTTGCAGATCCTTTGCCGGAATATAAACCGAATGAGGATCAAGACTTGAAAGCAAACCCGGGAAAGAGGCCTCGATAAGACTATCGGTGTCAACATTGTCCACGTATGCCCGCTCGATAATCTCCATTATCGCATCGAGTTTGCTTCGAGAATTCCATTTTGCGGAATCATTGAAAAACACTTTACCAATCCACATTCCGGCCACCAACGCCACTGCGAGAGCAAAAGGCATCCAGACGGACGTTTTTTTCAGACGGTTGTTCATAGAAGATTTTTGATTAGCTTTTTGATGGGGCAAGCCCGCATGCAGATTATATGTCCACTTCCGAAATATGGCGACACTCCACCCCGGCTCGTTTAAGCAGTTCTATCCCGTCGGTCATGCGATATAGTTCGTTGAACACGACACGCCTTATCCCAGACTGGATTATAAGTTTCGCACAATCAAGACAAGGAGACGCCGTAACATAGAGAGTCGATCCTTCGGCCGAATTATTGGAACGCGCGACTTTGGTTATAGCATTGGCTTCCGCATGAAGCACGTATGTCTTCGTCTGCCCGTTTTCATCCTCACATATATTCTCAAAACCGGCCGGAGTGCCGTTGAATCCATCAGAAATTATCGTTCGGTCTTTCACCATTAACGCTCCAACTTTACGACGCTCGCAATAGGAATTTTCCGCCCATATACGAGCCATACGAAGATAGCGCCTATCGAGAAGATCCTGCTTGCCGTTATGTTCCATAATCGGTATATTTAATGACCGCAAAGTTACTCAATTTTATTCTATATAATAAGGCAAACCGTAAAAAATATGTATAATTATCTCTGATCTATAACAGTCTTTTACAGCACAAGCTTTTAAATGCGAGTGGCATCCCCAATATATAGCGTAAAATCCCCCCTCCGGCCCCCATTTTGTTTATCTTCGGGAAATTGATTAATTTTGCAGACGAAAAAAGCGGAAACACTCCGCGTTTACACTCCAATTTTCCGTGAATGTCGCACAAAAGACGGCTTTAATTCGTTTAGACATTACTATACACGCATAACCGGCCCAACAGCGGATTTCAATCTATCCGTATAAAAAACAGCCATAAACAATGCGCATCGGTTAAACGATTTCAAGTCCGGCCCATCTAATGGTTTTAAGACATGACGACATTTTACAAAAAAACGAGACATAATCATGAAATCAGTATCTCTATTTGCGACAGCTCTGACAGTCGCCACTCTGATGAGCGGCTGTAGTATTTTCCAAAAAACAGGCACTACCGTGAACGACGAAAAAGCTCAGGTAAAAACCACACCGGCAAACCAAACGGACAAGCAGACTTCAAAACCAGCCGTATCACCGTCCAGCGAAACCCAGATAGCACCTCTACTCGGAAGCTGGGCAGTAACATCCATCAATGGCGAAAAGGTCGTTGTCAACGGTGAGAACCATCCTAAGTTCACTTTCGAAGCAATTCCAGACGCAAAGACAGCGATTCTCGTCATTGCATTCAACGGATGCAATTATCTAAACGGTTCATGGGAAGTCAGCGGAAACAAACTTAAACCGAATGGAAATTTTATCTCAACGCTTAAAGCCTGCCCTGATGCGCCCTACGAATTCGCGCTCAACGAAGCCCTGAATATTG
Source organism: uncultured Duncaniella sp. (assembly GCA_910587515.1). Classification (GTDB taxonomy): domain Bacteria; phylum Bacteroidota; class Bacteroidia; order Bacteroidales; family Muribaculaceae; genus Duncaniella. The sequence goes on along the minus strand of CAJULW010000010.1, from coordinate 44,476 downwards.
TGGCCAGTTACAACGTGATCGACGACAATTCTATTTCGCTCAATTCAGACTCCGGCCGGACTCTGATGACCTTGAGAAAACGCAATCTTTCATTTCTCAACGGAGCATGGCAAGTCACAACCATACAGGGCACACCGGTTCCCGCATCGACAGCTATCAAAATCGTTATAGACGTAGATGAATGCAAAATCCACGGCAACGCAGGCTGCAACATACTGAACGGGTCCGTAGTGGTCAATCTTGACAAAGGCGATGGCATAGAATTCAAAGATCTCGCCACAACGCGTATGATGTGTCCTGACATCGCTACCGAGCAATCATTCCTCCTTGCGCTTGAACAAGTGGCTACATGTGTCGAAGGTGCCTCTTCTGACCAAGCTACAATGAAAGGAGCCGAAGGACAGCCTCTGTTGACTCTCATCCGTATATCTCCTGACCAGCTCGAAAATCAATAATTGATTTATTAAACGACCATTCCGTAAATAAACACGTAATGCACCCCATTGACCATAATCGCCTGATGCTTCTTGAGCATGACGAACACACACGTCGCCTTGAGCAGATCAGAGCCGGAATGACGGCCTCTGAAACTTCGGCCTTACTTATTGCGGACAATGCAAATAAATATTACATAACCGGCAGGGTATTTGCCGGTTATGTCTATATATCACTCGAAGGCCCAGTAATTTTCTTTGTGCGTCGTCCTGTAAAACTTGAAGGCGACGGAGTGGTCTATATCCGTAAACCAGAAGATATCGTCGAGACATTGGGACTGAATGTTCCATCATCTATAGGCCTGGAACTCGATGTCATCCCTTATTCCACAGCGACGCGTCTGAAAAAATTGTTTCCAGAGAGCGACATGACAAACGCATCTGTGATCATGCGTCAGGCACGTGCGGTGAAAACATGTAGGGAAATAGATCTGATACGTGAATCCGGCTTAAAACATGTACGTGTTTACAACCGTATTCCTCATTTATATCAAAGCGGCATGACAGATCTGGAGCTACAGGTGGAGATCGAAAGGGTCAGCCGCCTCGAAGGATGCCTCGGGCAGTTTCGCATCTGTGGCGATTCGATGGAACTATACATGGGCAACGTACTTGTAGGCGACAATGCTGATTCGCCTTCGCCCTACGATTTCGCCATGGGAGGCGAAGGGCTTGACCCATCGCTCCCCGTAGGCGCAAACGGTAGCGAGATCAGGCCAGGCAACACGATCATGGTAGACATGAACGGCAATTACAATGGCTATATGACCGATATGACGCGTGTCTATGCCCTCGGGAAGGTACAACCGATCGCATTGGAAGCACATCAATGCTCCATCGATATACATCGTGCGCTATGCGACATGATGATTCCGGGTACTCCAGCAAAAGAACTATATTCAAAAGCCGAAGAAATAGTCAAAAGCCGAGGATTGCACCAATATTTCATGGGACATTGTCAACATGCCGGATTCATCGGCCACGGTGTAGGGATCGAAATAAATGAAACCCCAGTCATAGCACCGCGAAGCCGAGACATAATAGCCGAAGGCAACGTCATAGCTCTCGAACCGAAATTCGTTATTCCCCATACAGGCGCGGTAGGCATAGAAAACACATACTGTGTATATAGCGACAGGGTAGAATGCCTTACACCCGCCCCAGAGGAGATATCGTATTTGGATTTTTGAGTTTCAAAATATAAATCAACTTCCTTAAGCCAAGGCGTACACAAACATATCCAATCTTAACGCAAATGCAGTCTTTAGAAAATGTAATAGCAAAACTCGACACACCGCTTTTTCACTCTGTTGGCGAAGCGGCTGACTCCATTTCGCGTCCATGTTATGCCGTCGGAGGCTGTGTAAGGGATCTTTTTCTCGATCGTCCGTCTAAAGACATTGACTTTGTCACGGTCGGTAGCGGAATAGAACTTGCCGAGATCGTCACCGCAAAACTCGGGAAAGGCACACATCTCACCGTTTTCAGAAATTTCGGAACGGCACAAGTGAAAAGACGCGACATCGAACTGGAGTTCGTCGGTGCGCGTAAAGAATCATACGACCGCAACTCGCGTAAACCAATAGTTGAGGACGGAACTCTCGAAGAGGATCTGTCCCGCCGCGATTTCACGGTCAACGCCCTCGCGTTAAAAGTCAACACATCCGACTTCGGGGAACTCGTCGATCTTTTCGATGGCATTGGGGACATGAATCGACGCATACTCCGAACTCCGCTTGATCCTGACATAACATTCAGCGACGATCCGCTAAGAATGATGCGCGCTGTCAGATTTGCCACACAGCTGGAGTTTACCATATATCCGGAAACATTCGAAGCCATCCGGCGTAACGCCGGACGAATAAAAATAATATCCAAAGAGCGTGTTGTCGACGAACTCATGAAGATCATGAAGTCCCCACGGCCATCAATCGGTTGGGAATTGCTTCTTAAGTCAGGGCTTCTCGCATTGATTTTCCCTGAACTCGCAGCAATGAAAGGAGTGGAAGTTGTAAACGGACGTGGACATAAGGATAATTTTTACCATACGCTTGCAGTCCTTGACAACGTCGCTGCTAAAAGTGACAATGTATGGCTCCGTTGGGCAGCACTGATGCACGACATAGCCAAACCGGTCACGAAACGATGGGATAATAAATGTGGCTGGACTTTCCATAACCACAATTTCATCGGGGCGAAAATGGTGCCGCGGATTTTTCGCAGGATGAGGCTTCCACAAGACAACAAAATGAAATTCGTTGCCAAACTGGTAGAGCTGCACATGCGCCCTATAGCACTTGTCGAAGACGAGGTCACCGACTCGGCAGTACGCAGACTCATCAACGATGCCGGTGATGACATAGAAGCACTCATGGCTCTTTGCGAAGCTGACATCACGTCGAAAAACCAAGAAAAAGTAAGACGCGTGCTTGACAATTTCGCTCTTGTACGCAAAAAGATGATAGATCTCAATGAGCGAGACCAGATACGCAATTTCAAACCTCCGGTAGACGGAAACGAGATCATGGAAACTTTCGGGATTTCAGGTGGCCCGCTTATCGGGCAAATCAAAAGTTCCATCAAAAACGCCATCCTGGACGGAATAATCCGCAACGATTACGACGAAGCGCATGAGCTCATGTTGAAAATAGCCGCTGAACACGGACTTTCACCAATAATGAAACAGTAAACATCACAAGGATACGCCCAAACGAATGTACTACATCACAAAACGATTTGAACTCGCAGGCTGCCACAGGCTAAACCTCTCGTATGAAAGTAAATGCGCCAACCTACACGGACACAACTGGATTGTCACGGTGCATTGCAAATCATCCGAACTCAACCCCGATGGTATGGTCATTGACTTCAGCCATATCAAAGAGCGTATAACAGCCTATCTCGACCACGGGAATTTCAACGAACTCCTGCCATTCAATCCGACAGCGGAAAATATAGCCCGCTGGATATGCGATCAGATACCGACATGCTTCCGAGTTGACGTACAAGAAAGCGAAGGAAACACCGCAAGCTACGTAAAAGACTGATCAACCAGCAGACAATCAGACAATGAGCTACAGGATAAACGAAATTTTTTATTCCCTTCAGGGAGAAGGATATTTTACAGGAAGCCCGGCAGTGTTCCTGCGTATGAGCGGGTGCAATCTGAAATGTTCTTTCTGTGACACTCGTCATGAGGAATATACCGATATGACAGCTGGCGAGATAATCGAAGCGGTAAGACAATATCCTTCAAGACATATAGTCATCACAGGTGGAGAGCCGTCACTTCAAATTGACTCCATTCTTGTGAGCCTGCTTCACGATGAAGGTTACTTCATTCAGATAGAGACAAACGGCTCCCGACAGTTGCCCGACGATATAGATTGGATCACCTGCTCACCTAAAGGAACGGCCAAAAACGAATCGGAAGTGAGACTGAAACGTATAGACGAACTCAAAATCGTATATACAGGGCAGGATGTCGAAGACATCGCCTCACGACTTCCGGCACAACATTATTTTCTACAACCGTGCGATTCTCCGCGCTACCCTGACGGTTCGAACACAGAAGATACCATAAACTATATTCTCTCACACCCTCATTGGCGGCTTTCGCTGCAGACTCACAAACTGATAAACATTCAATAGATCTAACAACAAGCGGCCACCAGCCTATCGAATAAATATAACCATGAAAGAAAAACTGCTGACACTTCTGACTGCTTTATTGATAGCCTCCCCTTATGTCAACAGTCAAGAGATCTCTAACCAAAACGACACCGACGGAAGCGGCTTTTCATGGCATCCATGGTACGGAAAAAAGGTAGGATATATCGGAGACTCCATCACCGACCCAAAGAATTATAAAGACGAGGTAAAGAAAAAATATTGGGCCTTCTTGGAAGAATGGCTCGGAATATCTCCATATGTCTATGGTGTAAGCGGCAGACAGTGGAACGACGTCCCGCGACAGGCACAGAAACTTAAAAACGAGCATGGCGATGAGGTCGACGCGATCATAGTATTCATGGGGACAAACGATTTTAATTCAGGCATACCGATAGGCGAATGGTTCACGGAAATAAATGAAGAAGTTGTCGCGGCACATGGCGAAATGAAAAAACCGGAACTCCGCAAAAAGCGCGTAGCTATAATGTCCGACAGCACTTACAAAGGACGTATAAACATCGGGATAAAAAGCCTAAAAGAGCTTTTCCCTGACAAGCAGGTCGTATTGCTGACCCCGCTCCATCGCTCAACAGCGATATTCAATGAAAAAAACGTTCAACCCGATGAAAGTTATCAAAATAAATGCGAAGAATATTTTGACCGATACATAAACGCGATCAAGGAAGCCGGAAACATTTGGGGCGTGCCGGTCATAGATTTGAATTCGCTTACGGGAATGAACCCCATGGTCGGGGAACAGCTGATATATTTCCGCGATCCTTCGACCGACCGGCTTCACCCATCGACCGAAGGCCAACGACGCATGGCGCGTACACTTCTGTACCAGCTCCTCACCATCCCCGCGTCGTTCTGAAACATAAATCTCTTGTTAACACAAAGAATATATCTTAAATATATGTCCAAAAGCTAAGCATACAACAACGGTGATGATAATCAGAAATTATTGATTTTTTTTGGACATTATATCAACACGATCAAATTCAAATTTTACACATGATGATATTGAACAGAATAATAGTGGCCGCGGTAGCTGGATTGTTGACCGTGACATCATGTAACAATTCAAAAAACGAAAAAAACGACGGGCATCTCGTAATCCTGCACACAAACGACACGCATTCGGCCATCGATCCAGACAGGCATGATTTGGGCGGAGTTGCACGCAGAAAAGTACTTGTCGACAGTGTGCGGAAGGCAAATGAAAACGTATTGCTCATCGACGCTGGTGATGCCGTGCAAGGCTCGCTATATTACACAATTTTCGGAGGCGAGGTCGAACGCAAGGTTATGAATGCGCTCGGATATGACATCCAGATACTAGGCAACCATGAATTCGACAAAGGGATGGAGACTCTCACCCGCGAATGGAAGCAACTTAAAGCAAGCCGATTGAGCACGAACTATGACTTTACAGGCACTTCGCTTGAAGGCCTGTTCGTTCCATCCGTAATAAAACAATTCGGAGACATGAAAGTCGGGTTTATAGGAATAAATCTTGATCCGATCGGAATCATAATCGAAGACAATTACAAAGGGATCAAATATCTTGACGGAATCAAAGCCGCTAACTCCGAAGCCGAAAAACTGAAAAAAGACGGTGCGGACATAGTTATCGCAGTCACTCATATCGGTTATGAAAACGAGCCGGGATACAGCGACCTCGATCTTGCAGCCGCGTCAAAAAACATAGATATCATAATCGGTGGTCACTCCCATACGGTCATCGATCCGGCCGATCAGCGCACCGGAGTGCCGAAATGGAGAGTCGCCAACGCCATTGGAGACACTATTTCAGTACTCCAAACCGGCTCAAGCGGGATAAATCTTGGAGAAATAGACATTGACTTAAAGACAAAAGATGTCAAGGCCAGACTGATACCGGTTGACAAGCGTCTTGACGACAGACTTGACGGAAGCATAGAGAAAATAATCTCCCCATATCGAGCTAAAGTAGACTCAATGCGTTCGGAAGTTATCGGAATTTCTCCGTTCGAATTCGAGCGCAAATCTCCGGAAATGCTGAATCTACTCAGCGATTTCGTGAAGGCACGCGGGGCAGAATTATGCGGAAAACCAGTCGACCTATCTATCATGAACAAAGGAGGTATCCGTAACAGTCTTGCAAAGGGCGATATCACCAAAGGCGGGATAATAGACATAGCCCCGTTTGATAATTCCATTGTCGTAATGGAGATAAAAGGAAGCGATCTTTTGGAAAATTTCGGGATAATGGCTGCGCAGGAAGGCAACGGTGTAAGCGGAAATGTAGAGATTCTTTATGACCAATCAGAAACCGGCAAGATAAACAGCGCGACAATCGACGGCAAGCCAGTAGACCCCTCCAAAACCTACAGGCTCGCAACCATCGACTATCTCGCGGCCGGCAACGACTATATGGAGCCTCTCAAACGCGGCACGATTCTGTCAAAAAGCCCGGAGGTACTATATCAGATACTTATCGATTATATTTCGGAAGGGAAACTCAACAAACTTATGTCTGCTCCAGACAAAACCCAACGCATGAGAAGTTTCTAACTTTCGTCATTAAATAAACTGTCAAATGAACGGATGGCTCACGGTTGGACTGCTTGTCGTGTCCAACATATTCATGACTTTAGCCTGGTATGGACAATTGAAACTTTCCGAAATGAAAGTGATCACTTCAAGCACCCCGCTATTCATCGTGATACTCATGTCATGGGGTATCGCCCTATTCGAATATTGCTTTATGGTTCCGGCCAATCGCCACGGCTATATAGGCAACGGTGGAGACTTCTCCCTGCTACAGCTAAAAGTAATGCAAGAGGTTATCTCTCTTTTGGTCTTCACCGTGTTCGCTATAGTGTTTTTCAAAGGAGAGGCTTTGCACTGGAATCACTTTTTGGCTTTCTGCCTACTGATTCTGGCAGTCTATTTAGTCTTTATGGAGAGCTAAGGCGAAAAATATGTCCTTATACCCGCAATAGGTATCATATATTGTAAATGTTCATTCGGCAGGATTTGCAATCGAACTCAAGGCGCAGACGGATATTCCCACTGACGAGATATAGAGGCTCTTTCCAGTCTTTGACACCACTCTCTTTCAGGCACTTACCCATTTCTTTACGCAGACAGTAACGTGTAGTCATCACCGGGATTTCCATCGACGGCTTCGCTCCAGACACTTCTACAGCCGGATCAACCGATATTGTCCCGTGCGACATGTAAAATTCTCGGGCGAGACGGTTTGCTACGTTGTCGCGAAACGTAAGCGCAGAGTGCGGAAACACAGCTGAACGGTCTTCAGGCAAACGATATGTATATCTATAAGTAGTCCGTGCAGCCCTGTCAAGAGCGTTTATGCAATCTCGGCGCAAGGATGCAAGCAATGAAGCAGGTATAAAATTAGCACCGACAATATCCACAATTTTGCCGGCACGGTATATCGTACCTCCGAGTTTATCAAGTATGCGTCTGCGCGGAGCTTCCTGAGGCGTGACCGCTTCTCTTATATCGGCAATATCCGAAGACACCGCAACCGAACAGGCGCGTTCGTCGGTCATTTCAAGCACAACTCTGTTCTTTCCTATCAAACGCAGACACATATCCACCGATATCAAGCGTGAGGTCTTGGCCGATGCGACCGTATCGTCAAATTCCTTGTCCTTGTTACGGTAAAGAGCCGTGCCGGGAGCGATAGATTGCGGAGTAGCGGGAAAAAGCCGATCTCCATCCACACGATTCAGACGAAAACCCTTAAAAGTCCCCGCGGATGTGAAATAACCAAGACCGTCTCCGTTGTTCAAAGTGGCATGAAGCCGAGCCGTAATCACTTTTGGCGTGGCCGAAGTCACAACCCCTACTTTCAATCCGGTTGCCTTAGGTGAATATATGGAGGCCATCCCTTTGGACGGAGCCTTTCCGGTAAGGAAATAAGATGTGAAACCCCGATTGAAACTTTTGTCAAGCGACGGTGAAAAACCGGCTCTGACCGAACCTACCGATTGACGGACATAACGGCCGTCACTTTCGCTGACAAAACGGTCAAGAATACGGCTATAAGCCACTACTGTATTCTTTACATAAGACTCATCCTTAAGACGTCCTTCAATCTTAAACGAACTTACACCAGCCGCAACCATATCAGGAATGGCACACGAACGGTTCAGATCACGCAATGACAGGAGATGACGACCACGCACAAGAGCGTTACCGCTACCGTCGACAAGATCGAAAGGCAAACGACATATCTGCGCACACTCACCTCTGTTGGCACTGCGACCGGTAGTAGCGAAACTCGCACGGCAATCTCCACTATAGCTTACACAAAGAGCTCCATGGACGAAGGCCTCGAGAGGAGTAGCGACAGAGGCATGTATCTCCGCGATCTCCGACAGAGAGAGTTCTCTCGCAAGCACAAGACGCGAAAAGCCGATGTCAGACAAGAATTTGGCCTTTGCAACGTCACGAATATCACACTGGGTGCTCGCATGAAGCTCGATCGGAGGTATATCCATCCTCAATACCCCCATATCCTGAACGATCAGTGCATCCACTCCAACCCTGTAAAGATCATGTATCAGACGCTCGACAGCAGAAATCTCGTCGTCGTATACAATCGTATTGACCGTAGCATAGATCTTTGCATTGAAACGATGGGCGAAATCGACCGCACGGCCTATATCGGCAACTGAGTTAGAGGCGGAATAACGCGCGCCATGGCTCGACGCACCTATATATACAGCGTCAGCCCCAGCGGAGACTGCCGCTATAGCCGTATCGGCATTGCGAGCAGGAGCAAGAAGTTCAAGTTCAATCGCCATCGTTACGGGAATAAATAAAATATTAAAATAAGTTAAATACGACCATTCGTATTAAACCTATTGGAGTTTATCGAGTCAAAAAGATGTAAAACGTAATAGAATTAGCTTTTTGATTATATGCTCTGCGTCGGCTCGTGAAGAGTGGCGCAGAGCACTTTATATTTAATACGCATCTTATTAAACGCAAACGACAGTCCCAATATTGCAAATATCCGAATATCGATTTCACATATTTACAGCAGAACCGCGTCGCAGACCGGACAACGATTTCACCACTTCATCACACAGGCTCAACAAAATCATCTACGGGAATATCTACAGGTTCTTCACGCTGAAGTTTCAATTTTGCCACGATCTCGTTCATTTCATTAGAACCGAGAGGATAAAGCCAGACTATCAACAACGACAACAAGGCGACACCGGCAGGAATAAAAGTCATCAGCATCCAAAGGCATTCGATCGCACTCCGAGGCTGAATTATGTCAAGAGACACATTCGCATCTGATCGCTCGATATATCCGCATCCGCTTAACAACCACATAACCGCAGCTCCGCCTATCGCACCACCGAATTTCTGCGCCATCGAAGCGGACGAAAAAATCAACCCGGTAGAAGCCGAACGATTCTTGAGTTCAGAATAATCGCTGACATCTGCGTACATCGACCATACGAGAGGCGACATCACTCCTGTAAGCACCGAAATGATTATCTGTAGGAGCAGCATGAGCAACAGTCCACCGTTGCTCTCCGGTGACAGCATAAAGAAGACGATACTGAACAATATAAGCAACGCATCGACAAGCATAAATGTCGGTTTCTTCCCAAATCTATTGGTGACCGGTACAGCAAGGGCTACTCCGATCATATTCGCAACCTCACCTACTCCAAGGAACAAACCGGAATAGAACAATAATGATAGAGAGAAAATCACTATATGCTGCTCTCCTCCGATAATATCAGAGAAAAAGAACGCTACAGTCGCGCCACGCACTGTGTTGAACAAATTAAAACAAAGCGAAGCTCCGTTAAGCAACCACCATGGTTTGTTAGTGAGAAGCGCTTTAAGATCACTCCAGAGAGAGGCGGAACTGACAGTAGACAATTTCTCATGCGTAAAATAAAAACACAACAGAAAAAGGACAAAGCAACAAACCGCTATCGTCACCATGGCGTACTGCCAGCTTGACTGAAGTGACACACCAAGGCTTTCACCGAACAGTCGGCACAACGGATCCCACGCGAACAGAGCGATAAAAGAACCGCCATAGGCAAAAAACATCCGGAACGACGAAAATACCGTTTTTTCCTGCGAATTATCTGTCATCACCCCGAGCATAGCCCCATAAGGCACATTGATCCCGGTATATACCGTCATCATTAATATATAAGTGAAGTATGCCCAAACAAGTTTTGCACCGTAGCCCCAGTCGGGAGTTGTAAAAAGCAATATACCACAAATAGAAAACGGTGCGGCAATCCATAGAAGATAAGGACGGTATTTGCCCCAACGCGTCTTCGTTCGATCGGCCACCACTCCCATCATCGGATCGGATATGGCATCCCAAATACGTGTCACAAGCAAAAGCACCCCGGTATCGACAAGACTTATACCGAAGATATTGGCATAGAAGAAAGGCAGATAGTAACTGAATACTTTCCAAAACATGGATGAAGCCATGTCTCCGAAACCGTAGCCGATTTTTTCTCTCAAAGGAGCCATTTCACATTAAAAAATTAAAAGGTTAGATAACAGATTTATATTTCCGATACAATATATCATGGTAGTGAAGAAGCATACAGACTATATAGACCGACCTGTAATATTCATAAGATTAAATTATATCAATTGGATTACCCTAAAATTACTTCGACCAAACATTCCGATCCTTCAGGCTGCAACGGAAGTATGTTATTTTCAATAGTTTTCCCATTCAACAATATCCGGACGACTCCGCGGTTCACATGATCGGGGTTCTTAACGGAGATTACATACATCGCACCACGGAATTTACGACGCACCTCAAAACCATCCCATTCAGATGGAATACACGGATCTATAAGCAACCCGTCGTAGCCGGGACGTATACCGAGTATAAACTGTGTGACAGCATACCAGTTCCATGCGGCAGTGCCTGTGAGCCATGAGTTTTTAGCCTCTCCCGGACGTACGGCATCCTTTCCGGCTGTCATCTGGCAATACACGTATGGTTCCACCTTATGCAGGTCGCTCCTTTCCTCAAGATATGCGGGACATATTTTTCGGTAATATTCCCAAGCCCTGTCGCCACGACCGAGGACCGTCTCTCCGATTATGATCCACGGGTTGTTATGAGCGAAAATTCCCGCGTTTTCCTTATAACCGGCCGGATAGGAAGATATCTCCCCGTATTCCATAACATATTCCGTGAAAGCAGGATTATTAAGAACTATCCCATGTTCACAGTCGAGATATTTTTTAACCGAATCAAGCGACTTTTCCACAAGCCCTTCGTCGAGACCGATTCCTGCCATAGTACACCATCCCTGCGACTCGATGAATATTTTCCCCTCCTTGTTTTCGTTTGAACCGACCTTACGTCCGTAATAATCGTATGCCCGGAGAAACCACTCTCCGTCCCAACCATGACATTTCACAGCCTCTATCATCGAATCGACATGCCTTTTGGCTCGGTCGGCTTCTTCATTCATCCCGAGATGCAGACAGAGGTCCACATACTCTTGTCCGTAAACAACGAACTGTCCGGCGATCATCAGCGATTCGGCTTTCGAACCTTCTGTTTTGTTTTCTGTAGTCTGGAACGATTCATTTGGATCGTTGGAAAAACAGTTGAGGTTAAGACAGTCATTCCAGTCGGCACGACCGATAAGCGGAAGTCCATGAGGACCGAGATTATTGATCACGTGGTCAAAAGATGCTCTAAGATGATCCATAAGCGGAACTTCAGAACCGGGCTTATTGTCGAACGGCACGGGTTCGGAAAGTATCGTGAAATCTCCTGACTCTTTTATATAAGCTATCGTCCCAAAGATAAGCCACATCGGATCGTCATTGAAACCACCGCCTATATCATTGTTACCTCGCTTGGTTAGAGGCTGATACTGATGATAGCAGCCTCCGTCGGAGAACTGAGTGGAAGCTATATCGATTATCCTTTCTCTCGCCCTTTCAGGAATCTGATGCACGAAGCCGACAAGGTCCTGATTGGAATCACGGAAACCCATTCCCCGACCGATACCGCTCTCAAAGAAAGACGCCGAACGCGAAAAGCAAAAAGTGATCATACACTGATATTGGTTCCATATATTGACCATACGGTCAAGCCGCGGATCTCCGGAAAAAAGCCTGAAGCCGTCAAGAAGACCATCCCAATAGGTACGGAGTCCGTCAAAAGCCTTGTCCACTTTTTCTGCCGTATCAAAACGCGCCATCATCTCACGGGCGCGATCTTTGTTTACCACACCTTTACGCTCCCACTTCCCGTCCTGCGGATTCTCGACATACCCAAGCATGAAAACGAGATCCCGACTCTCTCCTGGCGCGAGACATATTTCAAGATAGTGGGAAGCTATCGGTGACCAACCATGAGCGACGGAATTACGCGGACGCCCCTCCATCACTGCGTCTGGCTCATCAAAACCGTTATATAAACCGATAAAAGTTTCCCGGTCGGTATCAAAACCGTCAATCGGGACATTCACAGTATAAAATGCATAATGATCGCGACGCTCCTTATATTCTGTTTTGTGATATATCGTGGAGCCGTCAATTTCCACCTCGCCGGTGGAGAAATTACGCTGAAAATTTTCCATATCAGTGGCAGCGTTCCACAGACACCATTCAAGGAAAGAAAAAAGTTTGAAACTCTTCGGCCTATCGGTCTTGTTCGTGAGCGTCAGTTTTGAAATTTCGGCATGAGCGTCGAGCGGAACAAAAAAGAGAGCCTTTGCCTCAAGGCCGTTTTTCTCACCCGTTATGACAGTATAATTCATGCCATGGCGACATTCGTAGGAGTCAAGCTGTGTCTTTACAGGTTTCCATCCCGGATTCCAGACAGAGTCACCTTCCTTGATATAGAAATAGCGGCCTCCGGCATCCATTGGCACACCATTATATCGATAACGTGTCAACCGACGGAACTTGGCATCTTTGTAAAAGCTATAGCCTCCTGCTGAATTTGATATCAGCGAGAAAAAATCCTTGTTTCCAAGATAGTTTATCCATGGCCATGGGGTACGTGGTTCAGTGATGACATATTCACGTCGGAAATCGTCGAAATAGCCGTATTTCATTGTGTCTTCGAAAATAATATTTAGTCAGTTTTTTATTTGTTTTCAGATTACAAATTTAACCAAAAAAGAGCGACCGTCCGGAGATCATAAGTAGCGGAAAAATAAAAAGTAGATATCAAAATGTTATCAAAACGCGGAGTTTTTGATATACGCTTTTATTTCTTCAAAAAATTGCGCCAATTACTTTCACTTCAAACCGAAATCACCGCATATTGACCACAAACGGATTGCTTAAGTGTCAATATCCGACACTTATCCTGATGTCGGCAATATCCAAGAAAACAACAATGGCCAACTCCCGCAATTCCGAAATCTCTATTGTCAATATACCTGAGACTGTGACACATATCTTAAATATTATAGTCAAATATTTGTTAATGCCGTTGCGATGTCGTACTTTTGTGAAGATTTAGCGCGACAAAACCTATACTATCCATTTATTTTACCGAATGAAAAAGTTTTTCATATCATTTCTCGCAACCCTCGCGGGCATTTGGTTTTCCCTTCTGCTTGCATTCTTCGGATTTTTCATCGCACTCGGTGCGGCAATGGCCGCTTCCATAGGAACCACGACAGTAAAGGTCAAAAATCATTCGGTACTTGAGATAGACCTTTCCGGTGAAATACTTGACCGGCCATCAAAACTCGACTTTATGACCATCGTAAACGGTGTTGAAAAAAGTTCACAAGTGCTTTCCGACATAACGGGTTCTATTGTAGCGGCAGCCGATGACGACCGGATTGACGGAATCGTAATCAATTGCAAAGGCGCGTCTGCCGGTCTCGCCCAACGCTCAGCGATTATCGAAGCTCTCAAAAATTTCAAAAACAAAGCCCCGGAAAAATGGATCTACGCCTATGGCGACACGTATACACAGGGTGATTATTACATAGCGACAGCCTCTGACAGCATTTTCATCAACCCGATCGGACAAGTAGACATCCATGGTCTCTCAGCCACCACACTTTATTTCCACAAGTTGCTTGAAAAGATCGGAGTTGACGTACAGGTGGTAAAAGTCGGCACTTATAAAAGCGCTGTCGAGCCGTATATCCTTGACAATATGAGTGAACCTTCGCGCGAACAACAGCAATTGTATCTTGGCAACATCTGGAAGACTGTGGCATCAGAAATCGCTGAATCACGTGGAGTCGACATAGCCAATGTCAATGAATGGGCAGATAATTTCATATTCACACGCGCCACGGACGAATATCCAGGCCTGAAAGTTGTCGATGCAATCACATACCGCCACGAGTTTGACAGCAGAATAGCGTCTCTGACCGACCATGACAAAGCCAAAGACATCGATTTCATATCAACCTCTGACTACGCAAAAGTCGCGGAGACCAATAAAACAGGCGACGGCAAAGGGGCGGAAATCGCAATCCTATATGCTTGCGGTGAAATTACAGACGAAGCCGGTGACGGCATAGTAGCAGCCGACCTTGTCCCGGAAATACTCGATCTCGCTGACAACGACGATATCGACGCTCTGATCATGTATGTAAACTCGCCTGGAGGAAGCGCGTTTGCCTCTGAACAGATATGGGAAGCCCTCGAACAATTCAAGAAACTGACAGGCAAACCATTTTACGTATCCATGGCCGATTACGCGGCATCCGGTGGCTATTACATAAGTTGTGGAGCTGATAAAATATACGCCCAACCTGTGACACTAACCGGCTCTATAGGCATTTTCGGACTCATACCCAATGCACAGCGTCTTCTTTCCGACAAACTCGGAGTCAATACCGGCACGGTAAAAACTAATGCCAATGGCAACTTTCCCTCTCTCATGGAGCCAATGACAGAATCACAAAAAGCAGCCATGCAGACCTACGTCGAACGCGGATATGAACTGTTTACATCCAGATGTGCCGAAGGTCGCGGCATCCCACAGGATTCCATAAAAAAAATCGGAGAAGGACGAGTGTGGGATGGGAATGAAGCCTTGAAACTGGGTCTTGTAGACAAGCTCGGCAGTCTTCAAACCGCTATTGCGGACATGGCGGCCGCGCTCAATGTTGAAAACTATAAAATAAGCGTATACCCCGACATTAAAGCCAAATGGTACGACCAGCTTATTGAGGCCGGAATTGATTTCAAAGCGTCAATAATCCGCGACGAACTTGGCGAAATGTCGTCACTATACGACACTCTCGAGCAGATAAAAGGAATGTCAACCTTACAAGCCCGGATGGATTTTACAGAAATCAAGCTGTAGACGAATACGGTCTCCGTCATGACACCGCACTTCCATAAATCTAAAATATAAACTTATTACAAAAAAGGTTTTGGCCCGCAATAAACTTTTATCAATGCTGCTGCTTTATCCCATATCCAAACTTTATGGGATGGGCATGGCCGTACGAAATAAAATGTTTGAATACGGGATGCTGAAACAGGAAGAGTTCGACATTCCGGTCATTGTAGTCGGAAACCTTGCGATGGGCGGTACGGGAAAGACACCCCACGTGGAATATATCGTTGAATCACTTCTTGGAAAATATAACATCGGTGTTCTCTCACGAGGCTATAAACGAGCTACAAGCGGATTCGTCCTTGCCTCACCACAATCCCGACCTGAAGACATCGGAGATGAATCCTATCAGATATATCGAAAATTCGGTCCGGACATCACAGTGGCCGTATGCGAAAAAAGAGCGGAAGGCATACGCATGATGCGTGAAATCAATCCGGATCTCAACATGATAATCCTTGACGACGCTTTCCAACACAGATATGTGAAACCGTCGGTATCGGTTATCCTCACGGAATACAACCGTCCGGTATTCAACGACAATCTACTCCCCTATGGCCGTCTACGTGAATCAGCGAGAGCCTTGAATAGAGCAGATATGGTCGTGGTAACAAAGTGTCCGATAGACATGAAACCGATGCACTATCGCATTTTTGAAGAAAATCTCAACCTCTTTCCTTTTCAGAAACTATATTTTTCCAGATATAATTACGGACACCTCGTCCCCATTTTTCCTGAAGAAGCCACCGAGATACCAGCCTTGGCCTCGCAACGCTCTGACACATCACTGCTCGTAGTGACCGGTGTGGCCAATCCCAAACCGTTCGTCCGCTACCTTCGTCGCCACAAGGCCAAGGTGAAACTGAAACGCTTCGCCGACCATCACAATTTCTCTTCATCAGACATGGATGAAATCTGTCGGCAATATGACGAACTTAGCTCATCAGAAAAATATATAGTCACGACTGAAAAAGACGCTGTGCGCATTCTCAACAATCCTTATTTTCCCCACAGATTGAAAAAAAACATATTCTATGTCCCTATCAAAGTAGAATTTATCGAAAGGGGTGACGCGGAATTCACATCAGGGATTGAAAAAACCATAAGGGACTCGCATTTGTTTAAATCATAGCGCCATTGTCTCTTTGCCACATCGACAACAGACGCGGCAAGAAACATGACAGTCTATATATAAATCATCAATACCATATCAAATGTTACAACAAATCAATCAGACCGCAGAATTCCTTCGTTCAAAAGTGGCCGAAATGCCCAAAACAGCCATTATCCTCGGGACCGGACTCGGTGCTCTCGTTGATCATATTGAAGACAAAACTTTCATCCCTTATTCCGAAATTCCGAACTTCCCGGTTTCTACAGTGGAAGGCCACAGCGGCAATCTCATTTTCGGTACACTCGGAGGCAAAAAAGTAATTGCGATGCAGGGACGCTTCCACTATTACGAAGGTTACGACATGAAACAGGTCACATTCCCCGTGCGAGTGTTCAAGGCTCTCGGAGTTGAAACCTTGTTTGTCAGCAATGCCTCCGGAGGCATGAATAAGGAATTTCAGGTAGGAGACATAATGGTCATAACCGATCATATCAACCTTTTCCCTGAAAATCCGCTGCGTGGTAAAAATTATAATGAACTCGGAACCCGTTTCCCAGCGATGACAAACGCATACGACAAAGAACTTATGGCTCTTGCTGACCAGATAGCCGCTGAAAAAAATATCCGTCTTATGCACGGTGTTTATGTGGGTGTCACAGGACCGACCTTCGAAACCCCCGCTGAATATGAATACTACCGAATAATAGGCGGAGACTGCGTGGGAATGTCAACCGTCCCGGAAGTGATAGTAGCCAACCATGCCGGTATGCGGGTATTCGGACTTTCCGTAATCACAGACCTTGGAGGCAAAGACGTGACACAAGTACCGACCCATGAAGAAGTGCAGCAGGCCGCACTCATCGCCCAACCGAAGTGTCTTGAGATCATGAAAGAACTCGTAAACCGATTCTAACGAAATAACACTCCCCACTACGCTAAATGGAAATCTCACAACTGGGGGAATTCGGTCTGATCGACAGATTGACAGCCGGTCTACAGCCAATAAATCCCACCACCATAAAGGGCGTCGGTGACGATTGTGCCGTCATACGCAACCGCGACACCGATATCCTCGTTACAACCGACCTACTGCTTGAAGGTGTACATTTCGATCTGACATACGTGCCGCTGAAACACCTTGGCTACAAATCGGCCATCGTAAACTTCTCCGACGTATATGCCATGAACGGAAAACCGAAACAGATCACTGTATCGCTCGGCATTTCCAAACGTTTCACCGTCGAACACATCGAAGAGTTGTTCGCAGGTATACGCCTCGCATGCGAAATATATGGCGTTGACCTCATCGGAGGCGATACAACATCGTCACGTCAAGGACTCGTAATTTCCATAACCTGTATCGGAGAAGCCGAATCCGATAAAATCGTAAGCCGCTCAGGAGCCAAAGATACAGATTTGATATGTGTGTCCGGAGATCTCGGAGCCGCATATATGGGCTTGCAGCTTCTCGAACGCGAAAAAGTGGCCTCAGCCGGGCAAAAGGACTTCGTTCCCCAGTTCCAAGGAAAAGAATATCTCGTCGAACGTCAATTAAAACCGGAGGCTCGCAGGGATATAGTCGACGAACTGGCCAAAGCTGGAATTGTCCCGACCTCGATGATGGATATAAGCGACGGGCTAAGCTCTGAACTTCTCCATATATGTAAACAGAGCGATGCAGGATGTAGGATTTATGAAGACCGTATACCCATTGATTACCAGACAGCGATAATGGCCGAAGAGCTTGGTATGAATCTTGTCACTGCCGCGCTCAACGGTGGAGAAGATTATGAACTGCTGTTCACCGTGCCGCTTCACTGCCACGACCAGATCGAAAAGCTCCCTGGTATAAAACTCATAGGGCACATCACCAAACCATCTTTAGGATGCGCAATGATCACCCGTGACGGCAATGAAATACCACTCAAAGCTCAAGGATGGAATCCACTTGCCGCTGACAGTTCTTCAGAACATACAGCCTAATAATTAAAATATAAGAAAAGCTGGTCTATGGATATCCATAGACCAGCTTTTTCATGAGTTATATCTAATAGAAAAAACTAATACAATGATACTTTAATGCATTTTATGTTTCCTGAATTAAACTTTTATCTAAATATTTGTTCTAACAATTATATATAAAACCATAACACAATGATCAAACTCATAAAACCGATTATACATCGAATGGCAGTAGCACTGGCATGTATAGCAATATCCACTCCGCTATCATTCTCACAAGGTCGCCCAAGAGACATGAACGGTCATCGTGAACGCATTTCCAATCAATCCCAACATAAAGAAAAATCGGCACGGACACAAAATACACGCCCAAATACGATCCATAACACAGGACAAAGGCCCGGAAATGGAAACGTTGGGAACCACCGGCCCGGAAGCAACAAGCCCGGAAATGGAAACGTCGGGAACCACCGGCCCGGAAGCAACAAGCCCGGAAACGGAAACGTCGGGAATCACCGGCCCGGAAGCAACAAGCCCGGAAGCGGAAACGTCGGGAATCACCGGCCTGGAAGCAACAAGCCCGGAAGCGGAAACGTCGGGAATCACCGGCCTGGAAACAACGGATTCCGCCCGGGAACAAACCATAAACCCCGACCTCCTTATCTTGCACCTACCCACAGACCTCACAGACCCATAATGCACCGTCCACACCACAGACCTTTACCTCCTCCCGGATGGCGTCCTCATGGAAGAATACCGGTAGTACGTGGCATATTGGGCTTGACATTCGGTACAGCAATAGGCATTTCGCTTGACTATCTGCTAAGTTCCGGATATACAGTCGACGGATATTCAAACGATGTGGTATATCTACGCAATGTCAGCGCTCTCAACTACATTTGGACCGACGCAGCCCTTTATTATGGAA
Organism: uncultured Duncaniella sp.; assembly: GCA_910587515.1. Classification (GTDB taxonomy): domain Bacteria; phylum Bacteroidota; class Bacteroidia; order Bacteroidales; family Muribaculaceae; genus Duncaniella. The sequence continues at coordinate 24,929 of CAJULW010000010.1, read as the reverse complement.
CCGGAGGCCTCGACGCATCGTCGTTCTATTATTCGACACCGCGCTATGATCTCGCTCGATACAACAACGTGTACAATTCGCTCGTAGCCACATACGGCACACCAATATCCATGAATAACTCAGTCAACTCTATTGGAGCCACGTGGTTCGGAGGAAACAACGGTTATATTACATTATCTTTCGGGGCAAACAATATGGGTAGCGGTTTGCGCTATCTCACAACGCTCACATTCGGACTCTAACAAGGGCCAGTTCTATTAAAGTTACTATTTATCAATTCATTATATTTTACCCCCCCCCATTTGTTAACAATAATTAACTATTGGGGGGGGTAATTTGAAATAATATATTTACCTTTACAGCACCTAAAAAGTAGTACTTAATCAATACTATAATCAAAACTCGACATGCACACGACAAGGGGCATCTCTGCGGATTGAGACGCCCCTTTGCCATTGTTTATATCCATCCAAATCTACTGATGCGATACCTTATAATAAAGTACCATAGCGATAATTGTATAAAGAATATTGGGAATCCACATTGCGACCATAGGAGACGTGTATCCGGAAACAGCGAATGTCGACGTGACAGTCATGAAAAGAATATAGCTGAAACTCAACACAAGTCCTATTCCTATATTTACACCCATGCCTCCTTTTATCTTTCTTGATGACAACGACATTCCTATCACTGTCAGAATAAAAGCAGCCACCGTCATGGCATATCTCCTGTGATTTTCAATCTCAAAAGACTTGATATTGGCGACACCTCTTTCTTTCTGCCGTGATATATATTCCCTTAAGTCTGGAGACGTCATTGTCTCGTGATCGTTTTTCGATATAAGAAAATCACGTGGTTCTATGGATATTATAGTGTCGAGGCGCAAACCTCGGCGTATTTTCTCACGCTGTCCGTCGAAATCACGTATCATATAGTCACGAACTGTCCATTGATACAATGTGTCCCAACGTATGGTCTGGGCAGTAAGACGTGAAACGAGTTTCTTGTCCACAAACGACTCAAGCGAAAATTTATAACCGGTTTTCTGGTTTGCGTCATAGCGTGACATATATGCGATCTCTCCTTTATCGACCTGCAATTGAATGTTCGTACCATAATCCACACGCTTGTTTTTGACGTATGTATTCGTGTAGTCTATGCGCTTCACGTTTGCAGGCGGTATTATATACGCACTCAATATATATGTCGTCGCGGCAATGACAGTGGCACTGACCATATAAGGACGCAACAGTCTCCTATAGCTCATACCTGTCGAGAGCATCGCTATTATCTCAGAGTTGTCGGCCAGCTTTGATGTAAAAAATATAACAGCGATAAATGTGAACAGCGGACTGAACTGATTGGCGAAATAAGGTAGAAAATTAAGAAAATAATCAAATACCGTAGCTTTCAACGGAGCTTTCAGAAATGCGTCAAGCTTCTCGTTGATATCAAACATCACCGTAATCGCCAGAATCAAAGCTATCGCAAAGACGTATGTCCCGAGAAATTTACGTATTATGTACCAATCAAGAATCTTCAAAACCTTAAAGCTCCATTAAGTCTATTGAAAAATATTGTTCAAAGCCTGCGGGTGACACATTCAAGCATATCCTTCTTCCACACTTTGAAATCGCCAGCGAGAATATGCCGCCTCGCCTCCTCGACAAGCCAAAGATAAAAAGCGAGATTATGAATCGACGCTATCTGCATGGCCAAAATCTCATCTGCGATAAAGAGATGACGCACGTAAGCCTTGGAATACGCCCGGTCCACATAGCTTGGCCCATCTTCCTGCAACGGAGTGAAATCATCCGCCCATTTGCGATTACGCATATTCATTATTCCATGACGCGTAAATAACATTCCGTTACGGCCATTGCGCGTAGGCATGACGCAGTCCATCATATCCACTCCGCGATCAATAGCTTCAAGGATATTGGCCGGTGTCCCGACGCCCATCAGATAACGCGGTTTGTCAGCTGGAAGTATCTCATTGACCACTTCTATCATGTCATACATAACTTCCGCCGGCTCTCCAACGGCAAGGCCACCTATCGCATTTCCGTCCGCACCGAGTTCAGAGACAAATTTCGCTGATTCTCTACGAAGATCCGGATAGGTCACACCCTGGACTATGGGGAAGTAAGCCTGATTATAGCCATACTTGCCTTCAGTCTCCTTATAACGTTTCCACCCCCTTGCAAGCCAACGATGAGTAAGGTCAAGAGACTTGCGCGCATACGAGTATTCCGCTGTGCCAGGAGGACATTCGTCAAGAGCCATCATTATATCCGCTCCTATCGAACGTTCGATATCGACCACACCCTCCGGAGTGAAAAGATGCTTCGATCCGTCTATATGAGAACGAAACCATGCGCCTTCTTCAGTCAGTTTCCTGTTCGATGACAATGAAAATACCTGAAAACCTCCGCTATCCGTAAGTATCGGACGCTCCCAGCCGTTAAACTTATGCAGACCTCCGGCTCTCTCAAGTATCTCTATCCCCGGGCGGAGATAAAGATGATAAGTATTGCCAAGTATTATCTGCGCTTTTATATCGTCACGAAGCTCTCGCTGATGTACTGCTTTTACGCTCCCCACAGTGCCGACAGGCATGAATATCGGGGTCTTGATCTGACCGTGGTCAGTGGTTATGACACCCGCACGGGCAGCGGTGTCAGGGGCCGTGGCTTCTAACTTGAAATCCATACTCTTATCTCAAAAGTTTTCTATATCCCAGAAATCAAGGACGTACCTCGTAGAAAGGTATATCGGCAAGTTTGACATTGAAAACCAATGTCGAATATGGTTTGATTACACCCGACCCAGAGGAGCCATATGCAAGATTATATGGAATCACAATCTCTGCGCTGTCACCTACACGCATATTGAGCAATGCTATAGTCCAGCCCTGAATGACATCAGACGGTTTTGTGCGAAACAGACTGTCGCCATAAGACGCGGTCATTCGATAAGACGAATCAAACGGCACACCATTATACAGACGCCCTATATATTTGACATCCACGGTTGATGTCAGCATCGGTGAAAGATTGCCCACAGTCTTGCTACGGTCATTGAGATAACGGATGAGGATATGGGCTGACGTATTCCATGACGGAGTCAGAGTTTCATATTTGTTGCGTCCGTCAGGCTCTATAAGGAATCTCTGCTCGTCAAAAAATTCTTCATTGGCTATACGCCAAGTTTTGTAATCATCCCACACATTATCATCCTTATCACATGAGATAAAAGACATGGAAACAGCGCATACAAGCAGCACTGATTTGAAAATCTTTGTCATACCTGATTAAAATTTCACTTCTGGAGCACGCTGGGCCGAATCATCCGCCTTGAACTGAGGCTGGGATTCGAATCCGAACCATCCGGCATAAATATTAGTGGGAAATTTCTTTATAGATGTATTATAGTCAGCCACAACCTGCGTATATCGTCCACGGGCCGTAGCTATTCTGTTTTCAGTACCTTCAAGCTGTACTTGCAGATCACGGAAATTCTCATTAGCCTTAAGATCCGGATATGCCTCTGTCACCGCAAGAAGAGATTTCAGGGCACCGGTCAGTTCGTTTTGTGCGGACTGGAACTTCGCAAGGGTCTCCTCATTGAGATCCGAGGCATCGATATTGACTGAAGTCGCAGCGGCACGGGCTTGTGTCACTTTCTCAAGGGTTTCGCTCTCGTGTGTGGCATAGCCTTTTACGGTCGCAACAAGATTGGGGATAAGATCGGCACGACGCTGATACTGATTCTGTACCTCGGCCCATGACTGTTCAACCCCCTGTTTTTTTTCAACGAGCGAATTATAATTGCACGAAGAAAAAAGCGGGATCATCATTCCCAAAAGGAGAAATAGTTTAAATATTTTCATAATTATAAAATCATAAGGAGAATTATTCAATTATCGTTCTTTATCCCGTTGCGCATATATCCAAGGCAAACGGGAATACGCGATCATGCGAGTTTTCGAAGAAGCGCGTTCAGCGAAACTTCACGATGGATTATACCATGAAGTTCCTCGATCCCGACACGTCTCTGCGCCATAGAATCTCTTTCACGAAGAGTCACAGTATTGTCTTCAAGAGTCTGATGGTCAACAGTAATACAATAAGGAGTGCCTATCGCGTCCTGACGACGATAACGCTTGCCGATCGAGTCCTTCTCTTCATAATGAGTCGAAAAGTCGAATTTAAGTTCATTTACAATCTCACGGGCTTTCTCCGGAAGACCGTCCTTGCGCACCAAAGGCATGACCGCGCATTTCACCGGTGCAAGCGGAGCTGGAAGATGAAGCACGACACGCTTATCGCCACCTTCAAGTTCCTGCTCCTCGTAGGCAGAACACAACACGCTCAAGAACATACGGTCAACACCGATAGATGTCTCAATTACGTAAGGCGTATAACTTTCGTTAAGCTCCGGATCGAAATATTGGATCTTCTTCCCGGAAAACTTCTCATGCTGGGATAGATCGAAGTTCGTACGCGAATGTATTCCTTCGACTTCCTTAAAACCGAATGGCATCTGAAATTCGATGTCTGTGGCAGCGTTCGCATAATGAGCCAATTTCTCATGGTCATGATAGCGATATTTCTCGTCTCCTAGACCGAGAGCCTTGTGCCAACGCAGACGGAATTGTTTCCAATTATTAAACCATTCTATCTCAGACCCAGGACGAACAAAAAACTGCATCTCCATCTGCTCGAACTCCCTCATACGGAATATGAACTGACGAGCCACAATCTCATTGCGGAATGCTTTGCCTATCTGGGCTATACCGAAAGGTATGCGCATACGGCCTGTTTTCTGTACGTTGAGATAGTTGACAAAAATGCCCTGCGCTGTCTCCGGGCGGAGATATACGGCCATCGCTCCGTCAGCGGTCGAACCCATCTCGGTCTTGAACATGAGATTGAATTGACGCACCTCTGTCCAGTTCTTTGTGCCGGAAATCGGACACACAATCTCCTCGTCTATAATGATAGACCTAAGCTCGTCAAGATCACTGTCATTCATCGCTTTTGCGAAACGTTCGTGAAGAGCGTCACGCTTGGCTATATGCTCAAGCACACGTGGATTTGTCGCACGGAACATAGCTTCGTCAAAACTATCACCAAAACGTTTTGCCGCCTTCGACACCTCTTTTTCTATTTTGTCCTCGATTTTGGCGATCTGTTCCTCAATCAAGACATCTGCGCGATAACGCTTCTTGGAATCCTTGTTGTCAATCAACGGATCATTGAAAGCATCGACATGACCGGATGCTTTCCAGATTGTCGGATGCATGAATATGGCGGAATCTATACCTACAATATTCTCATGCAAAAGCGTCATCGAATCCCACCAATAACGCTTGATGTTGTTTTTCAGCTCAACACCGTTTTGTCCATAGTCATATACAGCCGAAAGGCCGTCGTATATCTCACTTGACTGAAACACGAAGCCATACTCCTTGGCATGGCTTACTATTTTTTTAAAAACTTCGTCTTGTGTTGCCATTTCTTGATTTCTGATGGAAATGATTGCCGGGACCGTGATCGTAAAGACAAATGCCCGAATTATGAAATACTCTGTTGTAAGTTGCAAAGTTACAAAAAAAGTCCAAGAGTACAGCAATAAGCCCTCTCAATATGAACCGAAAAAACTTTTATTATGAAAACCGCATACACGACCTCTATGTTCGGTCAATGCACATACATCACTAAACAACTTATTTCACGACCCAGACATAATGCGTTTTATATTTTTTTGAGTACTTTTGTGATAGAAATATCCGTAAGCCAACGACTGAAAATCATGGAAAAGCGCAAACTAAGAAAAATATGTGATATAATCAAGGGAACACATCCCGGTAGAGATCTGATCCGTTTTTCCCGCAATTACCTGAAACGCGGCTTATTCCATCTGTTTCCAACGTCAATAGAAATGCCTTGGCCAACGACAATCTCGCTTGAGCTCACAAATAAATGCAACCTTCGTTGCATCACATGCCCAAGGGAATACGACTATGGCAAAGCTATGAAGCCGGGAGAAATGCCGACTGCGCTTGCCAAACGGATCGTTGATCAATGTTATCCATACGTCCAATCCATGGGTCTTACGGGAATGGGAGAAACTTTATTCGCTCCCAACCTAAAAGAAGTTGCAGCCTACATAAAATCAAAGAAAGAAAGCATCGTAATTTTCATTTCAACCAATGCCAACTTCCCGGATTTTATCGAAAGGATCGGTCCGGTACTGGATTATGTAGACACAGTTCAGATCTCAACCGACGGTTTAGGGGAAACATATGAAAACGTAAGGCGCGGGGCTTCATTCGAATTATTGGAGAAGAACATCGACGCACTTATCCCGCTCGCACGCCAACACGGGGTCGATGTCATGTTCAACCTTGTCATCACCAAACTCAACTATAAAACAATGGGGCCACTGATTGACTTCGCGGCTAAAAAAGGGGTAAGATATGTACGTTTCACATATTTCAACCTTACAAGCGTGACAGCCATCGGCACTGAATATTATGAGTTTTTCAATTCACCTGATTTCTTAGCCACACTTGACGAAGCACGGAATGCCGCCTCCCGCCACAAAGATGTCGAAGTTACCGGATTGGACTACCCCGGGAACCCAGGATTCAAAAAATGTCCGCTCATTTGGAATCATTTTCAGATAAATTACGACGGAGAAGTACCACCTTGTTGCGCGAAACCGTTTTCAAAAGAATATTCCTTCGGCAATGTGAACGAAATGGATGTCCGGACGGTTCTTAACAGCGATGCCGCAAAACAGTTCAGAGCACACCTCTCAACCGGAACCACACCGTCGTTCTGCGCAAAATGCCATTTTGTCAATCTATAATAACCGAGCAAAAACATCCGACTTATATTTTCGATGATGACCGCCCTACTTTTGCATAATATCCCTTATGTAAGAAATGTTTACACAATCTTCATTTGAAAAACCTTCTTAATACGGGATATGGAATTGCTAAAAAATGCCTACTTTTGCAAAAACAACTAAAAAATGAGATTCAGTACACATATACTTACTCTTATCGGCTTAATGTCTGCATGTCTGGGATCAACAGTCTCATGCAGCACGGCTCCAAATGAAAACCCAATTGTCACCGTAAGCATCGAACCACAGAAATACCTTCTCGAACAGATCACAGGTGACCGAGTGGAGGTCCGGACCCTCATCGCAAACGGAGCTAATCCGGAAACATACGACCCATCCGTAACACACATATTAAATCTCAACAAATCAATCGGATTTCTCCGTATGGGCAACATAGGATTCGAAGATGCCTTATTGGACAAAATACGGCAGGAAGCTCCGGAACTTCCGATTTTCAACACATCGCTTGGCATCACACCGGTGACCGGAACCCATAATCACGGAGGCGTAGCTCATTCCACTGTCGACCCTCATACATGGACCTCCGTCAAGAACGCCAAAATCATCATAAAAAACATGCTTGTCGCCATGCTTGAGATAGATCCGCCAAACTCAAGTTACTACAAAAGGAATTATGACAAATTCGCACTTCGGCTTGACTCGCTTGACAATGCTATAAGCTCAAAACTCGCCCGACATTCAGGCGAAGCTTTCCTTGTGTGGCATCCTTCATTAAGTTACTTTGCCCGAGATTATGGTCTTGAACAGATTCCTGCCGGCAACTCCGATAACAAAGACATCTCTATGACCGCACTCAAAGAAGTCATAGACCATGCCGGCAACCATGGCGCGAAATTGTTTTTCTACCAAAAAGATTTCGATAGCCGACAAGCTGAATCACTAAGTTCTCAGCTCGGTCTTGTTCGTATCAGCATAAACCCGCTTTCATACGATTGGGAAAAGGAACTATCCATCATAACCGACGCTATCGTCAACTACAGTCCCGAAAATAAATCATCCGATGACGAGTAACGGACAGCACAGCGGTGAAACTTTGATCTCCCTTCGTCACATAACAAAACGATGGGACAAAAAGACAGTGTTGAATGATATAAATTTCGATGTCAACCAAGGTGATTTTATAGCCATTACAGGACCAAACGGAGGTGGCAAGACCACAATGCTACGCATTTTACTGCGCCTACTGAAACCGACTGAAGGGAAAGTGGCATATTTCCACGACGGTCATGAAGTCGGGTCGCTCTCTATCGGTTATCTTCCTCAGAAAAACATGATAGACTCCCACTTCCCCATCAGTGTCAAAGAGGTTATCGGCTCTGGCCTGACAGGAGAAAAACTCGATCGCACACAGTTGGGCAAGCGGGTAGAAGAAGTGACACTGCTGATGGGACTGAAATCACATTCGGACGAAAGCATAGGAAGCCTGTCGGGAGGACAATTGCAACGGGCGCTACTTGGCCGAGCCATAATTTCACGCCCCAGTCTCCTGATACTCGACGAACCGTTGAGCTATCTCGACAAGCAGTTCGAGCATTATCTTTACGATCTTGTCGCGGAGTTGTCACTAAGCACAACCATTATGCTCGTCTCTCACGAGATGTCAACGATTTCCGGCATGGCCAACCGACATTTCATCATAGATCATTCGCTGACAGAATGCCATTCGGCACACCATCATGTCCACTATGATTGTGACGATATCGACAAACTCAGCTCCTAATACCCCAAAACAGACTGATGTTAAAATCGATCCTATTTATCGGAACCGGAAGTTTCATCGGTGGCGTGGGCAGATACCTGCTAAGCAAATGGCTTCAATCCATGACGCAAGACATATTCCCTTGGGGAACTTTTGCAGTCAACCTTCTGGGTTGCCTATTCATAGGCATTATATATGGCGCTATAGACCGGGGATACGAATTAAGCCCTGAGACAAGGCTGTTTCTGACCGTAGGTATATGCGGTGGTTTCACGACATTCTCCACTTTCATACATGAGAACTACCTACTGTTCGGAGAAAGCAATGTGCCAACAGCGATCCTATATGCCGGTGCTAGTTTTACTATCGGATTGCTTTCAGCCCATACCGGACATTGGATCATAAAATCCATATAGAAAAGTCGTGTCACTATTTTAGTGACACGACTTTTCTATATTATAAATTTCTCGTCACGGATATCATTCCTTCCCGACATGAAGCGAATGCCCCATGCGTTCCTGCTTTGTCAACATGTAACGACGATTGTATTCATTAGGAGCGATCTCCATGCCCACATTCTCGACAACCTCGAGACCATAAGCCTCAAGTCCGATGCGCTTAACAGGATTATTTGTTATGAGACGCATCTTGCTTATCCCGAGCATACGGAGTATCTGTGCCCCGACGCCATAATCGCGCTCGTCGGCCTTATGTCCGAGATGAAGATTTGCATCAACCGTATCGAGTCCTTCTTCCTGAAGTTTATATGCCTTGATTTTTTCCATCAGACCGATGCCACGCCCCTCCTGATTGAGATACAGTATGGCTCCACGCCCTTCGTCCTCTATGAGTCGCATGGCTCGATGAAGCTGCTCTCCGCAGTCACAACGCATTGATCCAAAGATATCACCGGTGGCACAAGAAGAATGGACACGGACCAATACAGGCTCCCCGTCATTTATATCTCCTTTGATAAGGGCTATATGTTCAAGGCCATTGCTTTTCTGTCTGAAAGGGATAAGGCGGAAATGGCCATAGGCCGTGGGCATGTCAACCTCCACGCCTTGATCAACCAAAGATTCGTTTCGCAGACGATATGCGATGAGATCACGTATAGATATCAGTTTCAATCCCCATTCATCAGCTTTCTCACGCAAACGCGGAAGACGGGCCATAGTGCCGTCCTCGTTCAGAATCTCAATGAGAGAGGCAGCCGGATTCAGTCCCGCAAGGCGTGCGAGGTCGATAGCAGCCTCGGTATGCCCCGCACGACGAAGCACACCGGCATCCTGGGCATATAACGGATGAACGTGTCCGGGTCGGCCGAACATATCAGGCGTTGATGCAGGATCGGCAAGAGCACGAATCGTTGCGGCTCGGTCATGAGCGGAGACTCCGGTGGTACATCCGGGCAAAAGATCGACAGTCACCGTAAACGGTGTGCCAAGCATCGACGTATTGTCGTCGACCTGACGTCCGAGTCCAAGTTCTTTGCATCGTGACAAAGACAGCGGTGCACAAAGTTCCCCACGGGCATTGGTAATCATAAAATTGACCTGCTCGGTCGTAACCTTTTCGGCAGCGATAATCAGGTCACCTTCATTCTCGCGGTCTTCATCATCGACCACAACTACGAATTTACCTTCACGAAAATCGGCCAACGCATCCTCTATGCTGTCTAATCTAATCTTATCTTCCATGGTGATCTTTATTTAGGTTGGAGAGAAATATTTTATAAATTAGGGGCTTATTTTTTATCTGAATTTATCAACACTTCAAGCTCATCGGCTACTTTGTCCACAATCTTGAGTTCGTCACGTAAACGCTGGTGGGTCTTGCGTCCATAAAACCATATTGGCAATCCGATTGGAAATACAATGATCATAAGCCATGAAAGCCAACGACGACGGGATGGCTGCAAAAACCAAAGACTGCGTATTATCGGTAAATCCATCAATTTAAGAATAACCATCTTTTCACGTGAATTGGAGAGGTATTCAACATTCGTCTCTATCGTGTCACGCAAACGGTGGAGGCCTTCACGATCGTAGCCATAAATCCAATAATCACTGTATGACTGACGCTCAGGATTGTTATCAAGATAACATGCCACTTCTGATTTAAGCCCTCCAAGACGCCTTACGGCTTCCTCAGACACAACCTCGTCCATCACCAACCCCTTCATTTCAACGTGTCGAACTTCGCTGACACCAAGGAATTTGCGGAAAAAGTTGAGATATGCGTCTTTATTAAAGACTGCCGAATCATTGACGGCTTTATATGTAAAAAACACTCCAAGTGGAAGCAAGACAGCCGCGCTGAGCCACATACCTTCCCATACCTCCCATTTGCCGTCGCGCGCCAACTTATATCCCATATTATCTATAATGTAATAGAATATAAACAAGAAAACCGAAATCACCAACGGTGTTCCAAGTCCACCCTTTCTTATTATCGCGCCAAGAGGGGCTCCGATAAAAAAGAATATGATACAGGCAAAAGAGAGTGTGAATTTTTTTTGCAACTCAATCGAATGGCGCCGCAGACTTTTGAGTTCATCAGCCATAGATATGCTTTTATATTCATACTCCTGCCGCATTCTCTGCGCTTTCGCCAAACCTTGGTTCAGATAGTTTATCCTGTGTCCGGAAGACGACCCTCGAAACACGGAATCAACATCTACAGGAGCAGCCAAAACCACATCGGGACGCCTCATTTTTACGATCGCCCCACTATCCGAACGGTGGGTATCATAGTTTCGTATGCCCATATACGGATGCTCGCGCAATGAATTGCCATATTCATTGCCCAATGAATCAACCCTATGTCCGACGGAATCAATCGTGGACTGAAGTTGGGCCATATTTTTCCCGACATACTGATTGCGCATTCCTTGCTCGTCCATTCGGTTGAAGTCTGAATTGAACTTCAGCATGATTTCCTTCAGATCGAAAGATTCGCGACGATACGGCACATTCCGCATATTGGAGGCTCCGGCATCTTTCAGGTTCTCAAATGATTCTCCGTTCCACAAACGAAGAAAGAGATGACTCTTATCAGGTGTAATGGACATTTTGCCCGAGTCCGCAAGAATTATAGAAGAGTTCTCAAAGCCTTTGGAGACATCGTAGATCATCATCTCATACAGAACACCTGTCTCACGGTTCTTTTCCTGTACGAAAAGATTATAGCCTGGAATCTGATCATAAAAAACGCCTTCCGGTATCTCAAGTTCAGGAGATTTCTGACGCATGGAATACAGTAAGGTCCACATTTTTGTCTGTGCTATCGGCAATGCATTGTTTTGAAAGAAAAAAGCTCCGGTTGCGATCAAAACCATCAATACGATCAATGGAGCCATAGTGCGCAACAGAGATATGCCCGAAGCTTTCATGGCGGTAAGCTCGAATTGCTCACCAAGATTGCCGAAAGTCATAAGCGACGCTAAAAGAATAGCCAACGGCAGAGCCATCGGAACCATGGTCAAAGCCGCATAGAAAAACAATTCGGCTATAACGTCGACACCAAGTCCTTTACCGACAAGATCGTCAATGTATCTCCACAGAAACTGCATGAGCACTATGAAAAGGCAGATGCAGAACGTCATCATGAACAGAGGCACGAAACTCTGCAAAATGAAGATGTCCATGCGTTTGATACGTAACATTGCGACGTCGGTAGATTGGTTTGGATTAAAGACTTCCGTTTAATATCTAACGCCCGCCATGTACCTTCAGACAAAGGGGACATGGCGGACGATTATGGAGTTTTTTTACGCGTACAAAATCTTAATCAAGACTTACTTGATGCCAAGACGGGTCTTGACCAAAGGTGTGATATCTGTGACATCGGTGCCTGTATATATAGGCATCATATTTTCAAACACAAAAGTGTAGTTTCCTTCCGCTCCTACACTCTGGATAGCCTTGATGACATTCTCCTGTATCGGAGCCATGAGCTGCTGCTGCTGACGCTGAAGATCCTGCTGAGCTGTCTCACGGAATTTCTGAATTTTAGCGTCAAGTTCCTGCATTTCCTGCATACGACGCTCTTTTATTGTCTGAGGCGTGCTTTCCTCAAGAGCCTGGAATTCCTGATATTTTTTATTGAACTCTTCCTGAAGTTTAGAAAATTCATCCTCGTACTTCTTGGTAGCGGCATCCATCTGCTCCTTTACGGTCTTCATTTCGGGAAGAGCCTCCATGAGCTGATTGGTATTGATCACACCGAATTTCTGCGCAAAAACGCTCATGGGGAGCGCGATCATGATTGCAAGCAATAGTTTTTTAATCATCGTTGTATTTAAGCGTTTGATTTATATTATAGATAGGTTAGTACACACCTTACGGTGAAGCGGTGCAAAGGTAGGTAATTTATTTGGAATAACCTAACTTTTCAAGTACCTCGTTAGAGACGTCTATTCGCGGTGACGCAAAGATTATATCCCCGGCCGATGCCCGGTCGAATATACATTGATAGCCGCGTTCTTCAGAGACTTTTTTTACGGCATTGTATACATCATCCTGTATCGGCTTCATCAACGACTGGCGTTTTTTGTAAAGCTCTCCGTCGGGACCGAAATATTTTTGCCGGAGTTCAGCCGCCTGTTTCTCTTTAGCCACTATCTCCTCCTCCTTTTTCTTTTTCTGCTCGTCGGTCAGAAACACCATCTCGTTCTGATAGTTCTTGTACATTGTCTCTGCCTCCTTGGCGACTGCCTCCACTTCTTTTTGCCAACGCTGTGATATCTGGTTAAGTTGCTCGTTAGCCATCTCGTAAGCCGGGACATTCGAAAGTATATAGTCCATGTCGACAAGTGCGAACTTCTGTGCCGATGCTACAGCGAAACCGGCCAACAATAGGACGAAGGTGAAAAATATTTTCTTCATAATTGCATTTTACTAATGTTGTCGAAATTTAGTTCATCATATACTATATATGACGCACCAATCGTCGAAAAGTTTAATTCTCCGCTTCATACCGCCTTATCAGAACTCCTGTCCGAGTATAAAATGGAAATGAGATCCGCCCTTGGTTCCATAGACCTTGTCGAAACCATAAGCCCAGTCGATACCCATCATACCGATCATAGGTAGATAGATACGAACACCGGCTCCTGCGCTACGTTTCAGTTCGAACGGAGAGAACTTTTTGACAGAAGTCCATGCGTTACCGCCTTCGATAAAAGTCAGACCATAGATAGTGGTGGTCGGCTGAAGTATGAACGGAAAATGAAGCTCCATACCGAAACGTGTATAGGCATAGCCTCCGCCAAGCTGATATGGGGTAAGCTGACCGTTGTCATAACCGCGCAATGCGATTGTCTCCTGAGCGTATGTATATGATCCGGACATTCCGTCACCACCAACATAGAATGTCTCGAACGGAGATTTGAGATACTTGTTATAGCTGCCAAGCAACCCGATGTCTGCGCGGGTCATCAATACAAGAGTATACTTCCCTTCCGGATTGGTAAGCGGAGTGTATGTACGTGATTTGAATCGCAGTTTCCAATATTCGATCCACCTGTAAAGCTCTTTTTTGGACTCAGTCGTATTCTCCTCCGAAAGTTTTTTCCAATCTTTTTTTCCAAATAGCGAAACCGGTGGAGTCATCTGGAGATTGAGCGAGAAATTAGAACCGGTACGCGTATAAAGAGGATTGTCTGTTGAATTACGCGCGAGGGTCAACCCGAGGGTGAGTGCGTTGGATGTTCCGTTCTGCATATAATACAGATATTCCCAGTTCTTTAGGAAATACCAACTGTAACCGATTTCCGCTTGGAAAGTAAACCAGTCGTCAGGCCAGTTGAGACGCTTTCCGAATCCGACAGACACACCTATCATCTGCAAGAACTTATTGGGATCGTATGCGTTTTCGTAAGAATTCTGGTAATAGTCATTATAGCCGGTATTGTAAAGCCCACTATAGCTATACAAGTAGCTATTCATATAATTACGGTTGTAGTATGACGAATTCACACCTGTCTGACGGCTATACCAGGCCGAAACCGAAAGCGAGTTGGGGCGTTTACCTCCAAACCATGGATCAAGAAAAGATATGCTATAGGCCTGATAATAGCGGGCATTCGTCTGCGCTGATATTGTCAATTGCTGACCGTCGCCCTGCGGGACAAGACCTTTATAACTGTTGGGGTAGAAAAGATTCTTGATCGAAAAATTCGTAAATTTGATCGCCACCTTACCGATAACTCCAGTCTGCCCCCAGCCCATTGAAAACTCGAACTGGTCGTTTGACTTGGATTCAAGGTTGAAAAGTATATCTACGGTTCCATCCTCTTGATTAGGTTCGGGACGTATATCCATATTCTCCGGATTGAAGTGGCCTGTCTGTGCTATTTCACGGGCTGAACGCATAAGGTCGCTCTTATTGAAAAGCTCACCCGGTTTGACGCGAAGTTCACGACGTATCACCTTCTCGTAAAGACGGTCGTTACCGTTGATTATAACATTGTTGATACGGGCCTGCGGGCCTTCGGTTATACGCATCTCGAGGTCAACCGAGTCGCCATGGACATTTTTTTCGATCGGAGTAAGGTCAAAGAACAGATAGCCCTGATCCATGTAGCTATTGGCGATGGCATCGTCATCATCCAATATGCGTTTTCTTAGCAGTTTCTGATTATAAACATCGCCTTTGCCCATGCCGAGCGCACCTGAAAGAGCCTCTGTAGAATAAATGGTGTTTCCGACCCATGTCACGTCATTTATGAAATATTTCTTTCCTTCGTCCAAAGAAATATAGACATCCACGGTTTTTTCATCAAACGGGACGACCGAATCAGCCAAAATCACGGCATCACGATAGCCCTTTTCATTGTATTTCTGAATTATCCTGTTAAGGTCATCCTGATAGTCGCTCTCGACAAATTTTTTCTGACGGAAAATATTGAGAAGTTTCCCCTTTTCATTTGTCTTCTTCATCACCCGCTGCAACTGATTGTCACTTAGAACACTGTTGCCGTCAATATAAATTTTGTGGACTTTTACCTTATCGTTCTTATTGATGTTGATATCCACAATAACTTCGTTAGGGTGAGAAAGATCGTCTGTGAGGTTTATTTTCACAGCGGCATTGCCGAAACCTTTGTTCGAAAAATATTTCTTTATGATCTGCTCAGCGCGGTTGACTATATTTTGAGTGATCTGATTGCCTTTTTTTAACTGGAGAGCTTCGTCAAGGTCTTGCTTTTCTCCCTTTTTCACCCCGTTGTAATTGATTTCCGATATGCGTGGCTGCTGCCTGAGGTTCAAAGTCAGATAAGCCTTATCGCCCACTACCTTGTCAACCGAAATCTGCACTTTAGAGAAAAGCCCTTGACGCCACAAACGCTTCGAGGCATCCGTAATCTCGGAACTCGGGATGGTCACGATATCTCCGACTTTAAGACCGGTATATCCTATGACTATGTAGTCTTCATAGTTGTCGGCTCCTTTTACCTGGATATCCGCAATCTCGTAGGTCTTGGGCAGACCGGTGAAAAGTATATTGGGGCTATAAACCGTATCAGTCAAAGCTTGGGCACAGACATCCTGTCCAGCCATGACGGATGAAAGTATAAGAATAATAAAGGTGATGAATCTGAAACGCATGATAAGACGTTAGGAGTAGTGATGGAGGGATAGATACTTTATTTTAATTGTTCGGATGTGAGACCGAATCTGCGTTCACGTTTTCGGAAGTCACCGAGAGCTCGCATGAAGTCCTCGCGCGAAAAATCGGGCCAGAACACATCGGTCACATATATTTCTGAATAGGCTATCTGCCACAACATAAAGTTACTGACCCGATGGTCTCCGCCCGTACGGATTAAAAGATCCGGATCAGGCATTCCGGCAGTGGCAAGATACCGGCTGAAAGTGTCTTCGGAAAGTATGTCCGAAGGCTCTGATTTGCCAGCGACCACTTCAGAGGCGAAACGACGACAGGCTTCCGTTATTTCCCATCGCGACGAATAACTTATGGCCAATGTCAACGTCAGACCTGTACATCCAGCGGTCTCAGACATACATTGCTGCAAACGGCTGTATGCCTCGCCTGGCATACGCGAAGTATCTCCGATCATACATAACCTGACATTATTTTTTATAAGGTCAGGCGTCTCTCTTTCGATGGCGATAACGATCAGATGCATCAACGCGTCGACCTCTGCCTGAGGACGGTTCCAGTTCTCGGTAGAAAAGGTATAGAGCGTAAGATAACCGATACCGAGTTCGGAAGCCACCTCGGTGATCCTACGCACCGTGTTGACTCCCTCCACATGGCCTTCGCTGCGATCAAGTCCGCGTGCTTTGGCCCATCGACCATTACCATCCATAATTATGGCAACGTGATGCGGCAGGCTGCTCTTGTCTGTTTCTTCAGTCATATTTTATATTGTGATCCGTCAATGCTTACATCCGCCCAACGAATCTTGATTGAATTTCATTTTATAAACGCCCCGGTTTTCTCTAAAACACAGGCTATATCGCGGCAACTTAGTCGATCCGATGACAAGTCACACAACGTTCTCCGAATTCATAACTCACAGAGAACATCAATGTCGAATACCAATCCGTATTCTTCAAGAAAGAACTTTTTATCTGATAAAGATCTGTCAGTTCCCGACTGTCAACATTGTCTCCGAACACCTTTGTCATCGAGAATTCAAGTCCGAGGTTGATCCGGGGTTTAAGTTTGAACTTTACGCCGAGCCCCATAGGCAGACTCATGGCAACAAAATTGTCACCATCAGTCTTAGACATATTGACACCCAAGCCCAATGAGAGATACGGAGAAAAACGGCTGAGATGTTTATATGTCTCCCCTATCCCATAATTGAAAAAATTGAACTCGGCTCGCGCTCCAAGGTCATAAACCCATGAGTTGAAATCATAGACTTTCCCTTCTGGAAGCACATTTTCCATATCGGCCGTAGTCCCGCTCAGCGAGGCTGCGGTGACAAGACATCTCAATGCCCAACGCGTATTGATCAGATAACGAAAAGAGGCGTTGACCCCTACGCCAGGATGAGCATACAAATTCGATTCATTGGCATCACCGAGATATCCCGACATGCCAAGGCCAGCTCCAATATCAAATTTATAAGTCTCGACACTCGCTTGCGCCTGAGACATGGCTAAAGCCGGACAAGCCAAAGCCATAAAGACAAACAATACAGAAGAGAGAGATCGCATCGTCTACCTTGTATTAATATAAAGGACGAAACGAGAATCGGCGTATCACACCTCTCCAAACAGAATTATGCAATCGCCCAGACGCGTCCTCGCCTCCGAACATATATATATATGGACATTCCCAACTATTCTCAGGCTTGCTTACACGGCTAAGCACCAAAGGTTCAGGATTTGCCCAAACCGGCAAATGAGAACCGGAAGACGGCAGCCATGACGATTGTGCAGTCTCGCCATCCACACTCATTTCAGAATTAAACACCAGTGCCTGCGCGCCACAGAATGCGGGTATATATTCCGGCAATTGAAGATAACTCGAAACTTCATCCCAAGTTATACCCTGGTCGTATGAAACATATACGTTTTTTGACACAACAACCCCTTCAGTCGATTCATAGCGGCCACCCATAGCAATCAAAGCGGAACGCTCTGTGATACGCCAGGAATTCGTGTCAACCCGAGGAGTAAAATACGGGAACATCGTTATGTTCTCGCGTTCATCAATGTCTCGGGTGCTTATTTTACCCCATCTATTTCCATCATAGCCCCAAGCCGATCCGACAACCATACCGGAAGCGTCACGGCCTCCGACAAACATAGCCAAAGGCTCCGCGCTCCACTCCGATCTGTATACGAACAATTGACTCGTACCTCCGATAGGGCAGCCAGCCGGAACGGCCAGTTCTTCTGACGCAGGATAAGTCACATGCGTCCAACCGTCAAAATCTTTACGGGCACCAAGGATCACTCCATTATATCCGCCATATATATGATCAATGCGAGCACCAGTCGATATCCATGTCATACCATCTTCGGATTTATATAGATTGCCGTCCGAATCCAAGATGTAAAACGCATCCGAACTCGATGTAAACGAATTTACATCTGCATTTGCCGGCAGCGTCACGTCCGCAATATCCCAATCACCGTCAAACAGATTACGGCAGACAGAAAGCGAAGCGGATTGGCCGGATACAGTCATGCAATAGGCCTTCCCTTGGAATTCCACTGTTTTTTGCTTTTCCGGATCAGCATAAGGTCCCGGGAGCGTGCGTTTCGCAGCGTTATCCCAGAACAACGTGTCAGGCTGAACCTGATGCACATTAACTTTGACGGTATACTCTCGCTTCGACAGTCCGTCATAAGATGTGACAAGAAGTTTTACAGGACCATCCGAAAAATTGATACTATCATTAGGACTCGACAGATAATTGACAGTCGTATCCCTTGTCGTACCAAGCTTACGGAATGTCAAATCACATCCGCTCGCAGACGAAGTGCCAATCTTCAACACCAATTTATCTATCTTTGTGCCTTTAGGCAATGAATCAGCGTTAAATATAACCGCGTTTACGAGGTCAATAGAAAAATATACCGAATCGAGACGATTCAACACCTTGTCATTTCTTGTCAAATTGAAAGATGATACCGAACAATTCCCGAAGTCCCCCTCAGTGACAATGTTATCAGAGTCACTGTTACAACCCACAACAGCCACCGCCAACAAAACAGCGAACAGTGAATATAGCGGAAATCTTTTAGTCATAAGATAGTTATGATTATGCCCTGAGGCTTTTTTTTATTTGCATAGACTATGTTTATCATAGTGTGAGGCTTAGCCAAACACTTTTTCAAGATGCAAAGTTAACAACATTTTCGTTAACTACCATTCTGCGAGAGTAAAAAAAACATAACATCCGACCATCACCTCTCCGACCTCCCGCCAATGACTCTTTAGGCAAAACCAATATGAGACTGCGAAACGCTACTTACGACACAGCCTGTCCCCTATAAGACTACAACTCTGTATACCAAGCGCATACAGTACCGACAAAATAGATATCTTTTCCCTGCTTTCTTTCATGTATTTTTGCTTTTTAAAATCCATTTACTTAAATTTGCATCCGTAATACAACATTTTAGGTGCTTTTCACAAAGGCCCATCAGCCTCATGAGCACCTCGATGACGACAAATTCAAGATTTTTCAAGAATACAAGCCTATACAAACCTAATCAACTTCTAACATCCTAACATTTATTTACAAGCCTATTTACAATCATAAGAGCCTCAAATTTGAAAATCATCATTCCTTAACGATATTAATTCCTGACGGAATCGTTTTTTCAATATATGTGTTTTTACAAGATTGTAGATTAAAAGTGGCACAGACCGTGAGGTTTGTGCCACTTATTTTTCATCCGGCAATGACGCCAACAATCAAAATATAAAAAGCGTGTCTAAATCGTTGATTCAGACACGCTCCGATATAACAATCGCGGAAAGACAGGGATTCGAACCCTGGGTCCCCGCAAGGGGACAACGGTTTTCGAGACCGCCCCGATCGACCACTCCGGCATCTTTCCTTAGGTCATTATGTTGTTTTGACAGCGCAAAGGTAGAAATTTCTTTTTAAAATTCAAATAAAAATCGGCTATGACAACCTAAATCACAAGATCTCCACGACGGAAAGCATCGATATATGACCCAGGTGTAGAATTGACAATGTCAACATCTCGACTGCGGGCGTACTTCTCGAGAATATGATATGACCTGAACGCAAGATGAAAGCTCAACAACACCTCATGCAATCTTATGTCTTTATATACACTGGCCACCCTGTCACACTCGGAACTATTGTCCTTATAAAAATGCGATTGCATGTTGACCACGACATTCTCCCCTGTGACTTTCAGTGTCTCAAGCCAACCATGATCCGCCCCTACCAGATATATCGTCTTGAAACCGGCAGACATGGCCGTCATTATCGCCGGAACAAGTACGTTACGCGGACGCGGCATTCCGAGTCCGGAACGGAACACAAGCCTTTGAAAGGCTTCAAACCCCTCTATGCCAACACAATTAAAATGTTCGATCTTAATATTGGAATTGCTTATTCCAATTTTCGCACCCGTCTTTCCAACTGGAGTATACAGTGTCATCGGCCATGACACTTCAGAATTCAAACGTCTATAAAGCTTCTCCACGTTGGTATCCGTTTCCCGTCCTTCAAAAAAATGCCCGTCAGCCATCAGATAAAAATCCGGTTTCAGCACAACAAACTCATCGGTATTAGCCGCAAAATTGACTGCCATAGTGGTCGCGTCCCGCAATTTATCCGAACATGATGAAATCAATGGCCCCAAAGACGGTCCGTTACCCATTATCACGATCGGACTCCCATCGGTGGCAGCGGACGCTTCAGTAACGGTGCTTCGTCTCGATAACAATATTATTTTCAACAAACTTTTGGCAGATGCACCAAGTTTGGCACAAAAATCAGCCAATCCGTCAAACAATGGCATAAGCAATATTATAAAACATATCCGAATGACAAATTTAGCTATTTTATGCAGTCCTGCAAAACAAATCAACGAAAGCGTCCCGTGCACTCCTTGATACTACACGGGACGCGAACGTCAATTATTGTTTAAACAGAAATCTCTATAAATTTCAGTGACGGTGTTCGTTCAATTTTTATTCGGGAACAGCGAAAATCACAATACGGTTCCAATCATTTGTATCGTAAACCTGGGTGTTGCTGCCGGCAGCCTCAAGCACGAGACGACTGGAGTCAATACCATAGTCACCAACCAATATATCAGCGACCGCCTGTGCGCGACGTTCAGAAAGCTTCATGTTGTATTCGGAAGAACCGGTATCCTGGTCAGCGTAACCGCGAACAATAACCGTAGCATTCGGATTGGCTTTCATGAACTCAGCGACATTGTATACATTTACCATTTCTTCTGACGAAACGTATGCCGAATTGATCTTGAAACGCACGGTCGGCAACAATGTCACATCAGCGGTCTCGACCGTCTCGGTCACTTCAGGACATGGAAGCTGAGCTTCTGCCGCGGCAAGAGCTGCGGATGTGGTCGCAAGCGCGCCTCTAAGATCGTTGATCTGTGCATTCGCGTTGTTGATATAGTCGACATAGTCGCATGGATTGTAACGCTGGAACTTCGAGCCAGTAAAGTGGAATGTGAAACCACCGATAGCGGAGACATCAATGTCGATCGGACGGCCGTAGGCTTCATTATTGAAATTATCGCCATAGAATTGTGCGCGGCCCTCTGCAAAGAAGTCAACATATTCGCTCAGACGGAAACGGAGCTGAAGGCCTGCAGATACAGGCAGAAGCCACTGATTGGATTTCACTTTACCGCCATGGTCGTTTATGTTACCAAGCTCAGGACGATAATGATACACGAATGAACCGCCAAGTCCGATGTAAGGAACAATCGAGAACACACGTCCCGGACTATATCCACCAATGGAGTTAAACATATCCCACATAAAATCCACGTTAAGATTTGCCACACGGGCAGAGGCGGTCACCCCCTGATTCCAATGCATGGAACCATAGTAAGCCGAAAAGCGAAATCCTAAATATGGAGAAATCCAACGGCCAACGCCAAGATTATATACAGCTGTAATACGACGGCCATCACTGCCTTGTTCCCTCGAATTTTCCATAAACGGCGAACGGATACCGGCTCCAAGCTGTAGATACCAATTGTTTTTCCACGAACCGGGAGTATAATAGTCCTTGCACTCCACCTCCTGAACCAGAACAGGGGTTTCCTCAACGACAACACCGGTGATTGTCTCCTGGGCATTCGCCTCATTGGCACTCCAAAGCATACCGCCAAGAGCCGCTACGATCAACAAATTTCTTTTCATTCTCTCATAAAATTAAATGAAACACGATTTTTTAGTAAACTCTTTCTTTAAATCTATTTTACCTTTCAATATCCAGGCACACATATTGACCCCGGAGAAGTATTGTAAGTTTTGATTTTATAACATTAGTACATTTTTATTTGTTCATTAGCCCGCATACAATAATCGATTTTAACATTTAAACGTTAAATCCCCGTCCAAACCGTCTATTGCGCCAAAACTGTTTATAGTATTTTATATATGTGTTACAACTCATTTCGAGAATAAATTGTTAAATTTGCATCGGATAAATCACGACGTGATTTAAACTTTTTCCGTATGACCGCAATCGACATAATCATTATATTAATATTCATAGCAGCGACTTGCCTTGGTTACCGAAAAGGGATAATAACCCAGTTAGGTTCTTTTGTGGCAATCATAATCGCGATCATTGCTTGTCGAACTTTCGGACAGCAGGTTGAAGACCTGATAATGGAAGCAAATCACGACTGGCAGACAACTGCCATCCCGCGCTATACGGTTTCAATAGCGGCCAACTGCGCGATATACCTTATAACCTATTATCTGGTTGTCTTTATCGCACGTTTGCTGCGCACCGTCACCCACGCAGTGTTTCTGGGACCTATCGACAGAATTGCCGGAGCGGCATTCTCTTTGGCCAAATACTTTTTGGTCGTCAGTCTGCTAATCAATCTGTATATAGCGATTTTCCCATCCACCACACTTCTTTCCCGCTCACGGCTCGCCTCCGGAAAAATCATAAGCCTGGTAACCGGCTTTGCTCCATGGGTGTTCGGGAGCGTCGCGCCTATCGAACACAACACAACTCCCCAACCGACTCCGGTCAAAATAACCGGAACTGCCACAACTGAATATGTCTCCCCACTCTGACTTAATTAATCAAGATGGACAACAACGAAAAAAATCAAAAAGCAGACAGCGAAGAGCTCATCAACAGAGCCACGTCTGACGAATATAAATACGGTTTCACTTCTGATATTGATACCGACATAATACCGACAGGTCTTAATGAAGACGTTGTCAGACTGATTTCCGCAAAAAAAAGAGAACCGGAATGGCTGCTTGAGTTCAGACTTAAAGCATTCCGCCATTGGCAGACTCTTGAAATGCCCGACTGGGCACACCTTCAAATACCACCTATCGACTATCAGGCAATAAGCTATTACGCTGAGCCGCGTTCTAAAGTCAAGGGCCCCGAAAGCCTCGATGAAGTCGACCCTCAATTGCTCGAAACTTTCAATCGTCTCGGCATACCGTTGCAAGAACAGAAAGCCCTCGCAGGAATGGCTGTCGATGCCGTCATGGACTCCGTAAGCGTAAAAACCACTCACAAGGAAAAACTTGCTGAAAAAGGTATAATTTTCTGTTCGATCTCGGAAGCTGTGCGGGATTATCCTGATCTGGTCAAAAAATACCTTGGATCGGTGGTCGGCTACCGCGACAATTTCTTCGCAGCTCTAAACTCCGCTGTATTCTCAGACGGATCATTCGTATATATACCCAAGGGGGTCCGCTGCCCGATGGAACTATCGACTTATTTCCGCATCAACGCCTCCGGCACCGGGCAATTCGAACGCACTCTCATAGTGGCCGACGATGATGCATACGTAAGTTACCTTGAAGGCTGCACGGCCCCTATGCGTGACGAAAACCAACTCCATGCCGCAATAGTCGAAATAATAGTCGAAGACAGGGCTGAAGTAAAATATTCGACAGTACAAAATTGGTATGCAGGAGATGCGGAAGGACGCGGAGGCATATACAACTTCGTGACAAAACGCGGACTCTGCCGCGGTGACCACTCAAAACTTTCATGGACCCAGGTAGAGACCGGATCTGCCATCACATGGAAATACCCATCCTGTATACTTCGGGGAGACTACTCAAGAGGCGAATTCTACTCCGTGGCCGTCACAAAGAACTACCAGCAGGCTGATACAGGAACAAAAATGATACATATCGGCAAAAACACATCCTCGACCATAGTGTCTAAAGGCATTTCGGCCGGCCATTCCCAAAATTCATATCGAGGGCTCGTCAAAGTCGCTCCCGGTGCAAGCGGATGCCGTAACTATACCCAATGCGACTCACTCCTTATGGGTGACCAATGCGGTGCTCATACATTTCCGTACATAGACGTGCTCAACGACAGCGCTATCGTTGAGCACGAAGCCACGACATCCAAAATATCCGAAGACCAACTTTTTTACTGCAACCAGCGAGGTATACCGACAGAAGAAGCCGTGGCGTTGATTGTAAACGGCTACGCAAAAGAAGTTATGAACAAGCTTCCTATGGAATTCGCTGTCGAAGCACAAAATCTCCTGCAAATCACACTTGAAGGCTCAGTAGGATGACAACAGAACCGACAACAACCACGGAC
>CAJULW010000009.1 GCA_910587515.1 uncultured Duncaniella sp. | reverse complement strand
GGAGGCATATCCACCCTTGAGGAAAAAGCTCTTGGCTGTACTCAGAAATCAGGCAAAAGCCCGGTATTCGGAGTGATGGAATACGGTGAACGCATCCAAAACCACGGCCTCAACCTGCTTTCAGCGCCCGGCAACGACCTTGTAGCCTCAACAGCTCTCGCTGCAGCCGGTTGCCAAATGGTGCTGTTCACTACAGGTCGCGGCACACCTTTCGGCACATTTGTCCCGACCATGAAGATCTCCACCAACTCAGGTCTCGCACATCGCAAACCAACCTGGATAGACTTCAACGCCGGACGCCTCGTCGAAGACAGCTCGATGTCCGACGTTCTTGCTGACTTCATAGACTACGTCCTTAAAGTCGCTTCCGGTGAAGAAGTGAATTCTGAAAAAAGCGGCATACACGAGATCGCCATTTTCAAAAACGGAGTGACCCTCTAAACTTAAATCTTAACGCAAATATAAAAAATTGACTATGACTCCATTCATGGACGAAAACTTCTTGTTGCAGACAGAAACCGCACAGAAGCTATATCACGAACATGCGGCTAAAATGCCCATCATAGACTACCACTGCCACCTTATACCCAAAATGGTAGCAGACGACCATCGCTTTAAATCCATAACTGAAATATGGCTTGGCGGTGACCACTATAAATGGCGCGCGATGCGTTCAAACGGAGTGGACGAACGCTTCTGCACAGGCACAGACACCTCCGACTGGGAAAAATTCCAGAAATGGGCCGAAACGGTTCCCTATACATTCCGCAACCCGCTTTATCATTGGACGCATCTCGAATTGAAAACAGCATTCGGAATAGACAAGTTACTCAATCCGGAAACCGCCCGCGAAATTTTCGACGAATGTAACGACAAACTTCTCAACGATCCGAACATGACCGCCCGCGGACTCATGCGTCGCTACAACGTTGAAGCAGTCTGCACCACAGACGATCCAGTCGACACTCTTGAATACCACAAACAGGTACGCGACAGCGGTTTCGAAATCAAAATGCTCCCGACATGGCGTCCCGACAAGGCTATGGCCGTTGAAGATCCAGCTGAATTCCGCGCATATGTAGAGAAACTCGCCGAGATTTCCGGTGTGGCCATCAGCAAATTCCAGGACATGATCGACGCTCTCCAGAAACGCCACGACTTCTTCGAAGAAATGGGCTGCCGCCTTTCAGACCACGGTATCGAGGAATTCTATGCCGAAGATTATACCGAAGCTGAGATCGAGACTATATTCGACAAAGTTTACGGTGGAAAACAACTCACCCAAGACGAAATCAAAAAATTCAAGAGCGCGATGCTCATCGTTTTCGGAGAGATGGACCATGCTTCAGGCTGGACCCAGCAATTCCACTACGGAGCTATCCGCAACAACAACTCCAAGATGTTCAAACTTCTTGGCCCCGACACCGGATTCGACTCCATCGGTGAATTCACGACAGCCAAAGCATGTGCCAAATTCCTCGATACGCTCAACACCCGTGGCAAACTGACCAAAACGATACTTTACAACCTCAACCCATGCGCCAACGAAGTGCTCGCGACCATGCTCGGGAACTTCCAGGACGGCACCATACCCGGAAAAATACAATTCGGCTCTGGCTGGTGGTTCCTCGATCAAAAAGACGGAATGCAGAAGCAAATGAACGCCCTTTCACTCCTCGGACTTCTCAGCCGCTTTGTCGGAATGCTCACCGACTCACGTTCGTTCCTCTCATATCCACGTCATGAATACTTCCGTCGCACGCTCTGCAACCTCGTCGGCACAGATGTAGAAAACGGAGAAATACCTTACACAGGCTATGAACAGTCGCGCGTAAACCAGATGATCGAGGATATATGCTACAACAACGCCAAAAACTACTTTAATTTCTAAGTTATGGCAACAGCATCTTCCCCGCTCATGGCAGCAAATCAGAAAATGACCAACTTCCGTTGGACAATCTGCGCACTGCTCTTTCTCGCTACGACTGTCAACTATATGGACCGTCAGGTGCTTTCACTCACCTGGAAAGAGTTCATCTCTCCTGAATTTCACTGGACTGACGCTAACTACGGTCTGATCACGGCCGTATTCTCTATCGTCTATGCCGTGGCCAATCTTCTCGCAGGCCGCTTTATCGACTGGATGGGCACAAAGAAAGGATATCTTTGGGCCATCGGTGTATGGTCGGCCGGAGCATGTCTCCATGCGGTCTGCGGTGTCGCAACAGAAGCTACACTTGGCATCCACGACGCCACCGGCCTTGTAAAAGCTACCGGAGACATGGCGATGACGATAGCCACGGTGTCCGTCTACTTCTTCCTTGCAGCCCGTACCATCCTGGCTCTCGGTGAAGCCGGCAACTTCCCTGCGGCAATTAAAGTCACTGCCGAATACTTCCCAAAACGCGACCGTGCGTATGCAACATCCATCTTCAACGCCGGTTCTGCTGTCGGAGCACTCATAGCGCCCTTCACTATCGGCCCGCTCGCCAAGTTCTTCCAAAGCATCGGCTGGGGCAACGGCTGGGAAATGGCATTCATCATCATCGGTGCGCTCGGTTTCGTATGGATGGGCTTCTGGATTTTCCTCTACAAGAAACCAGCTGAAAACCAGCGTGTCAATTCCGCTGAACTTGCCTATATCGAGCAAGACAACGAAGCCTCTGACGAATCAGCACAAGAAAAGGCCGAAAAAGAAGACAGCGAGACGGCCACCATCCCCTTCTTGAAATGTTTCAAATACCCTCAGACCTGGGCCGTGTTCTTTGGAAAATTCCTTACCGACGGTGTATGGTGGTTCTTCCTATTCTGGACCCCGGCCTACATCACCGATGTATTCAAACTATCGACGTCGTCAGGTGAAGGTATGCTAATGATCTTCGTACTGTATCTAATCACAATGCTCTCTATCTATGGTGGCAAACTCCCCACTATATTCATCGATCGCGCGGCACGCAAGGGAATACATATCGACCCCTATGCCGCACGCATGAGAGCCATGCTCATTTTTGCTGTGTTCCCGCTCCTCGCGCTTTTAGCACAACCTCTCAGCTCAATGTCACCCTGGCTTCCAATCATTATTATTGGTATCGCAGGGGCGGCCCACCAGTCCTGGAGCGCAAACATCTACTCAGTCGTTGGTGACATGTTCCCCAAATCTACCATAGCCACCATCATCGGTATCGGTGGCATGGCCGGAGGCATCGGATCATTCCTTATCAACCTCGGTTCGGGAGTGCTTTTCGACTATGCCGCCCAAACCAACATGGCTTTCATGAGCTATGAAGGCAAACCAGCCGGCTACTTTATCGTATTCTGTATCTGCGGTGTAGCTTATCTCCTGGGTTGGGCGATCATGAAGCTCCTTGTTCCACGCTACAAGAAAATCGTTATCGGCCGATAAGAACCGTTGACATTCAACATGCTAAATACAACAGGGGGGTGACATAATACAGTCACCCCCCTGTTTTCCATCTATACTCTGACCAACGGATTCACCTCCATGCAAATCACTGCACCCGCCCATGTCTCCAACCATCATCATTTCATGCTTTTTAGTCTCCATCCACAAAAATTTTACACGTTTGTGAATGGAATCTCAGTGAAAAGAATTACTTTTGCAATACACATCCGGCCAAGTCATACCGACACCGGATTACAAACATTATTCGTATCAATTATCTAACTTATTAATTTTACCCAATCATGGCTTACGTAATCACTGACTCTTGCGTGGCTTGCGGCACTTGCCAGCCCGTATGTCCCGTGGACGCTATCTCTGAAGGCGACATCTACCACATCGACCCCGATACTTGCATCGAATGCGGTTCTTGCGCAGAAGTTTGCCCCAGCGAGGCTATCATCCCTGGCGAATAAATTTCAGATTCCATTCAAAACGAATCATAAATCTTCACAGTCTACAATAATATTATTGTAGACTGTGAAGATTTATTTTATAGATCAAAATCTAACATCAAACAAACCTATTCATTTATCATTTTAGTTATTATCTTGGGAATTTTGAGCTTATTTACTGATCGAGCCACTCCGATACAATAGGCTATAAGCCTTGTGAAACTCGTCAACAATCAGTATATACCTGACAGCATCTCGGCCGAAGACATCAACATATCACCTGAAATGTTCTCCTTCTACAAAGCCAATCTCGAAGAAATGAACGCATCGGCACGCGAACAGATGGCGAAAGGTGGAAATATCGAAATCTCACCCATTGATGAAAAATACCTCAAATCACTCCTCGACGACAAAGAAATCAAATAAAAAACCACCATATCTGACATATACCGCATAGGATAGGGTTCGTCCATCAATATCTGACAGACTCTATGCGGTATGCTTTATAACATATTCAAATATTCAATTTTTTTCATCCATCCTATCAAATATATTCTTACATTTGCATCGTTAACTTATATCATCAATACCACACAAACCACAAATTTCTTTTATCATGGATATTAACAATATTCTGAGCAGCCTTGAGGCAAAACACCCAGGCGAAAAGGAATACCTTCAGGCAGTGAAGGAAGTATTAATCTGCGTTGAAGACGTCTACAACCAGCATCCCGAATTTGAAAAGGCCAAAATCATCGAACGCATGGTAGAGCCTGACCGTATCGTCACATTCCGCGTGACATGGGTCGACGATAAAGGCGAGGTTCAAAACAACATCGGCTACCGCGTTCAATTCAACAACGCTATCGGACCGTACAAAGGCGGCATCCGTTTCCACGCATCCGTCAATCTTTCGATCCTCAAATTCCTCGGATTCGAACAGACTTTCAAAAACGCACTCACAACACTCCCCATGGGTGGAGCCAAAGGCGGCAGCGACTTCTCTCCACGCGGCAAGAGCGACGCTGAGATTATGCGTTTCTGCCAGGCATTCATACTCTGTCTTTGGAAACACCTCGGTCCCGACCGCGACGTACCCGCAGGCGACATAGGCGTAGGCGGACGTGAAGTCGGCTATATGTACGGAATGTACAAAAAGCTCGTCAACGAATGCACCGGAACATTCACCGGCAAAGGCCTTGACTTCGGTGGCTCTCTCATACGTCCCGAAGCTACAGGTTTCGGAGCGCTCTATTTCGTACAGAGTATGCTCGCTGAAAAGAAAGACGACATCAAGGGCAAAACTATAGCAGTCTCCGGTTTCGGCAACGTTGCATGGGGTGCCACACTCAAAGCCACCGAACTCGGAGGAAAAGTTGTCACCATCTCCGGCCCTGACGGATACATCTACGATCCCGACGGCATCTCCGGTGAAAAGATCGACTATATGCTCTACCTTCGTGCCACAGGCGAAGACATCGTCGCTCCATACGCTGAAAAATACCCCAACGCCTCTTTCTTTGCCGGACGCAAGCCGTGGGAACAGAAAGTTGATATCGCACTTCCATGCGCTACCCAAAACGAAGTCGACGGTGAAGATGCGAAGAAACTTATCGCAAATGGTGTTGAACTCGTAGCCGAGGTATCCAACATGGGCTGTACTCCCGAAGCTATCGACGCATTCCTCGCATCGAAGACAACATACGCTCCGGGCAAAGCAGTCAACGCCGGTGGCGTAGCCACATCAGGTCTCGAAATGAGCCAGAACGCAGAACACCTCCAGTGGAGTGAAGAGGAAGTAGACTCTCGTCTCCACTCTATCATGAAGAATATCCACACCCAGTGCGTTAAACACGGCACTGAAGCCGACGGCTACATCAACTACATGAAGGGAGCAAACATCGCAGGCTTCATGAAAGTAGCCAATGCAATGATGGGCCAGGGCATCATCTAACAAACAATACATTTCACAATGCCGCCTTAGAGCATTCGCTTTTAATTCAACGGCATTCATACCTATCAAAAACAAGGGTCGGATTTTGAAATCCGACCCTTGTTTTTGATAGGCCAATCTATAATTCCCTAACCAATATTTAAAAGTACCTCTAATTCCTTGTATATCCGAGATCGATATAACATAAGTCCTCAGAGATAAGGAAGAAACATCGACCATTCCACCTTCATCCACCATAAGTTGATGCGTTATTTGAGGACTTACCATACTATTTAACTAGCATGTCAATGTCGATATAATCATTCGTTTATTATATAACCAATTATTATCCTATCTATTACCAAGATTCCTGTAGACAAAAACTGGTTATAAAGTCAACCACAATCTATTCCATTTAAATATTAAAACAATAAAATTCCATCAGAACATCTTCTATAAAAACATTCCGATCAAATAAACCAGATTTTTAATCAATATCTTTTTCAGTTTCCGTATTCTTCCAGATAAGCTTCGCAGGCCATTTTCAGTTCGTCGTACCACTCCTTGCCGAAATGCTCCGTCAACGGGCCTTCAAGGAATTGATATAGACGCACTCCGAGCTTACGCCCGAGTACCTCGGCCGATTTGCATATCTTCCAACGGTGATAATTGACAGCCGTAAACGTCGGATAAACCGTCAACCTCACTGGGTATAGGGCACACGAAACCGGCTTACGGAAAGCACCGGTCTTCCCCTCGTTAAAGGCGCATTCGATCGCACATTGGCATAACCCTCCTGAAGCATAACAGGTATAAACGCAATTACGACCGTCGACAATCTGCGTCACGAGATCACCATCCGGATCGAGATAGCTCGCACCCTCCTCTTTGATCCTCTCTTTCGCCGCAGGCAACAATTTATCCTCGAAGCGTGGAAGCAGCCGATCGATCTCATCGCGCTCCTCCTCCGTTATAGGCGCACCGGCATCGCCTTCAATACAACATTCGCCCTTGCATTTCTCGATGTCACAGCAGAAAAACACTTCCGCGAGATCGAGTGACACCAATGTATCCTTTATCTGCAACATAATTTCTTCGCTTATTTCTTCCATTTCCGTTTTAGACATTATAAGGCCTCACACTCCGGATGTCACCATCGTCACGCCTATAAGCCTGTCGAAACGGCAGCCTCGCGGACGATGGTACACCTTGACCGTATATTCGTTTGTCGTCTGATAGAAATCACCGTCGACAGGCGCCACATCACCTTTTCCCGAACCAAAAGGTACACATAGATACTGATAATTATATGCACCCTGTTTCAGCAACATCGAATGCTCATATCTCCCTGTGGCGCGATTATAAACCATACGAGATGACGGATCAAAACGTCTCTGCGTTAAATCACCATCAATAAACACATCGCCACCCACCACTTCAGGCATCTCGAGCGAGAAATGCGTCATCACATAATCGGCTTCCGTGTCCGGTCGCGATGACTCTCCCCTCACGAAAAACCGTCCGTGCTGTGTACTGTCATAACTATACGGTACTCGCGCACGCGGAAAATCCGTATAAAGCCACATATTGTATATAGGGGCGTCATAACCAATACTCTCCACTCCCATTCCCGGATATGAAGTCGAGACAGTCTCGAATCGCCTGTATTCGTTTCCGGCTCTAAAAATAAGCGGAGTCAAATGCTCGTATATGACACGCTCACCAAGCACACGCTGCGGATTACGCAACACCACTTCATTGTCTGTACGCCCATTCTGACTTATCACGACCACAAGATCATTGAAAGGATCCTCCACTCCGTCAACATGCTTGAGATCGACCGTGACGCCAAGCTGTTGGTGAGAGACATTGGCATCGATATCCGTACGGGAACTTACATCGGCCATCACACGTGCCGAAAAATCCGACACACCGAACCGCGCTTGCAACAAAGTCTCGTCTGGATCAGACTCGTCATATACCCTCAGCAGATAATTCCCAGCCTGCGTTATGCGCACCTCTCGGTTAGGAATGGAGATCGTATAGTGAACGTAATGCACAAGCGTGGCTCGCGAAAAATCATAATCTTCGACCACCCCCTCGTTGAAGCCATCTAAAAATTCTGAGGCCACAAGCCCTTCCGGACGCCACAAGGCGTCACAATGCACAAGCTCGTAACGCATAAAACGCCTGTCATCAGCGATTTCGTCGAAACTAACTGTGACATGGCTATTCCTATCACGCAAAGTCAAAACGGGAGGCGCGAATTCATCACCCTCCAAAGTCACTTTCAATGTCCGGAAAGAGGGATGAAATATGCCCTGCGATGTGTCCATCGGCTCACCGGCCACAGATTTAACCGAAAACACAAGCAAAATCAACAGCAATACAAGCCTATAGCTACCTGCCATCCGCCTCGAATTTACGGTGAAGTATCTCCACGGCATCTGTGATAAGATCGATACATGGTCTGCGCCCCGGCTGCTTAAGTTCACGGCATATACACGAACCGTTCATCCGCTCGAACTCCGACATCACGCCTTTGACCTTACCGTACAAAGCCGGACGCTCAAGGTCATAGCTCAGACCGGAAACCATAGTGGCTCCGGAAACCGCACCGCAAACCTCTCCACGACCGCCATAACCGCTGCCGAAGCCGGATGATATGCGCGCGAGAAGTCCGCTGTCGATACCAGTGAGATCATCGAAAGCCAAGACCACACATTGGCTGCAATTATACCCGTCATTACGCAGCATACGTGCGCGCTCCTTACGTTCTTCAATATTATATTTCATCATTATTTTTTTACACATTCGAATTATACAAATATCTCTAACCCCGTCCCCATATTATCGGCTCAACACCTTTTGAGGCCAGATAGGCATTCGCACGCGAAAACGGGCGACTGCCGAAGAATCCGCGCGACGCGCTCAATGGCGACGGGTGTGGCGACGCGATGACACAATGACGCGAACGGTCTATAAATTCACCCTTACGCTGCGCGTATGAGCCCCACAATATGAACACGAGGTTTTCCCTGTCCTCCGCCAAACGACGTATGGCCGCGTCTGTAAAAGTTTCCCAACCATGATTCTGATGCGAAGCCGGAGCCCCCGCGTCAACCGTCAGGGTAGAGTTCAGTAGCAACACACCCTGACGCGCCCATCCGCTAAGATCGCCCGTGGACGGAGGAAGACAACCGAGATCATCTTCAAGTTCCTTATATATATTTCTCAACGAGCGCGGAAGCTCTACACCTGGATTGACCGAAAAACTCAGACCATTGGCCTGACCTGCTCCGGGATAAGGGTCCTGCCCCAATATGACCACCTTTACATTCTCAAAAGGACATGCGTCAAAAGCCGCGAAAATAAGCCCCGCCGGCGGATAGACAATTCGCTGTCCATAACGTTCGCGGACGAAACCGGTGAGTGCGATAAAATAATCCTTATCCCACTCCGAGTTGAGGGCGTCTTTCCATGACGCTTCTATCCTTACATTCATTTTAGGCGTATTTAGAGAGTTTATTTTGCAAAAATACGAAAATTTCACTAATTTTGCATCCCATAAACCGCAAGTTCCCGTAGTTCAATGGATAGAATATCGGATTCCGGTTCCGACGATTAGGGTTCGACTCCCTACGGGAATACCATCGGCAAACGTTAACGGCTAAAAACAATTTTGTTTTTGACAATAAAAAGCTATAACTTTGCCAAGAGAAAACCTTCTATAAAGGAGCTCGAATGGTGGAATGGTAGACACGAAGGACTTAAAATCCTTTGGTCATTGCGACCGTGCGGGTTCAAGTCCCGCTTCGAGCACTTTGGTGTAAAGCCCGTCAATCGACGGGCTTTACACTTTTTTAATGCTTTTCATTTATTTCCAATAAATTATCGTATATTTGCTTCAATGAACCGGCTAAAGCCAGCTCGGACCACGCTTCACACAAATTTCGCAATTCTTTTCGTCAAATATTCTCGCTATATTTGCATAGAATGCAATATACTCCATCTCGGCAATGTGCAAATAAATTTGCCATTGAATTCGACTTATCAGTATTTTTGCAAAATTCTTAACGTCAATATTATAAAAAGAAATGAAAGGAAAAACCAAACGCTATATCCTGCCAGAGGATGAGATTCCCCACAAATGGTACAACATTCAAGCCGATATGACGGTCAAGCCCATGCCTCCGCTTAATCCTCAGACTCGCGAACCAATGACCGCAAG
The DNA here is from genome assembly GCA_910587515.1 of uncultured Duncaniella sp. Classification (GTDB taxonomy): domain Bacteria; phylum Bacteroidota; class Bacteroidia; order Bacteroidales; family Muribaculaceae; genus Duncaniella. The sequence goes on along the minus strand of CAJULW010000009.1, from coordinate 36,283 downwards.
CGACCTTTATACAATATTCGCTCGCGAATGCTGCGATCAGGAACTCAACACGACTGATCCCTGGATACCGATACCTGATGAAGTCCGCGAAATGTATAAGTATTACCGTTCAACGCCCCTTGTGAGAGCATACGGTCTTGAAAAAGCGCTCGGCACATCGGCTCATATCTATTTTAAAAATGAGAGTGTGTCACCGATGGGGTCACATAAGCTCAATTCAGCCATACCACAGGCTTATTATTGCAAAAAAGAAGGTGTAAAAAATATAACGACCGAAACCGGAGCCGGACAATGGGGAGCGTCATTGGCATACGCAGCTTCCCTATTCGGACTTGAAGCCGCAGTCTATCAGGTAAAAATCTCCTACGAACAAAAACCATACCGCCGAAGCATCATGCAGACGTTCGGAGCGCAGGTGACGCCTTCCCCGTCAATGTCAACACGCGCGGGCAAAAACATTTTGACAGTCAATCCCAATTGCCAAGGGTCTCTCGGGACAGCCATCTCCGAAGCGGTCGAACTTGCACGCACCACCCCCGACTGCAAATATGCCCTCGGATCTGTGCTCAGCCATGTAAGCCTTCACCAAACCGTCATCGGACTTGAAGCCGAAAAGCAGATGGAAATGGCCGGGGAATATCCCGATGTCGTGATAGCCTGCTTCGGTGGAGGCTCCAACTTCGGTGGAATATCGTTCCCTTTCATGCGCCATAAGATTGCGGCTGAACCAGGCAAAACCCACACACGTTTTGTCGCGGCTGAACCGGCATCGTGTCCCAAACTCACAAAAGGCAAATTCTGCTATGATTTCGGAGACGAAGCCGGCTACACACCTCTATTACCCATGTATTCACTCGGACATAAGTTCCATCCATCGAATATCCATGCGGGAGGCCTGCGCTATCACGGAGCCGGGGTGATCGTAAGCCAACTTCTCAAAGACGGACTAATGGAGGCGGTAGACATACAGCAGGTCGAATCATTTCAGGCAGGATGTCTATTCGCACGCGCTGAAGGCATAATCCCGGCTCCGGAATCGTGCCACGCGATCGCAGCTACTATACGCGAAGTAAAAAAACTAAAACCTGACGAAGAAAAAGTCATATTGTTCAACCTTTCCGGCCACGGACTCGTCGACATGGCTTCCTATGACAAATATCTCTCGGGAGATCTCATAAACTATACTGTATCTGACGACGAGATTCAAGCTAACATTGCAAAACTCTAAAATAAGCATACTGACTGCCATCATATTGATGTCGGCATGGGTGATCAATGCCCGTGCCGACATCAATTACGCGAAATCATCGCAACTTTCATCCGGACGATGGATAAAAGTTAAAGTTGACTCGACTGGAATCCACCGTATCGATTACGACACCTTGCGCCAATGGGGTTTTCCCGATCCGGCAAAAGTCGGTGTATTCGGTTACGGAAGCCTTGAGCAAGCTCATGAACATGGATCGTCTCCCGATGATCTTCCACAGGTAGCCATTCTCCATACAGGTCAAGCTCTTTACTTTTACGGAGAATCTGAGCGTCGAATCACCCCACTCTCCCCTACAGACATTCTATGTATTAAAAACCACTATTCACGCGGGTCATACTATTTCCTAAATGACAACAACAGCCCTAAAGAAATAGACCACCGCTCGTCACAGCCATCCGCCCATCCGTCAGACACTCATACATTCTTTGACTTTCGCCAACCGGAAGAATATAATCCAGCCGCCGGAGGCGTATTCTTCTATTCCAGGAATTTTTCACAGCAACCAGACGGGCTGATAATGAAATTCCGGTCATGCGACTATCAAGGAGAAGGACATATAGCCTACCGTTACATATTCCGCCACAGCGAGTCTTCCCCACAAGCCATGGACATAAAACTGTCTGGTAATATAGAGCCTGGTCCTTTCACTACCGGAGCCGTCCGAGCCAACGATGAAGACAATCTTCTCTACAGCCGTGTAGTCATCAAAAAGATTCCGGTCAAATTTGTTTCGGATTCGGAATTCTCAATAACGTTTTCATCGAAAAAAGGCAACCGCTTCAGCCTGCTCGCCATCTCCGAAGCATATTTCATATACTCACGCCTCAACAGATTTCACCAACAGAAGTCCACAATCATGGACTTCCCCCCTTCCAACGAAAACATTACGGCCCGCATACATGATTGTCCCAAAAATCTTATGGTCTGGGATGTCACCACGCCCGTCAATCCGATAGACATTGATGTTTTCTACGAACACGAGACAACACGAATCGTGACCTTACCCTACGCATCTCCCTCGCTACCGAGACGCATTTGCGCATTCACCACCGATTCAAAATTGCCTGCCCCCACCTTTGCGGGAACAGTCCGCAATCAGAATCTACACTCATCTCCGTCTGTCGATTATCTCATAGTCACCACAGAAAAATTTCGCCATGAAGCCGAACGTCTTGCCTCCGCCCATCGCGATATCCAAGGATTAAATGTCGCGGTGGCATGTCAAGAAGATATATTCAATGAGTTTTCCTCAGGATCACCTCATCCCAATGCAATCCGAAAATTCGTAGACTTGCTCCGGTCTCGAGCCGACAGGCCGCTACGCTACCTGCTACTTTTTGGCGCATCGACAAACACCCCGAGAAAAATCACGGCAGAACCACCCAAACATCTCATCGGTTATCAGACTGAATATATCGATCATGCCAGATATGACACCCGTTGCCATGCCTCAGATCTTTACTTCGGAATGCCCGGTTCCAAAATTCCTGCGAATATAGCCGAGAATTATGTGGAAATCCCAATAAGCATCGGTCGCGCACCAGTCTTGACCGGTGAAGAGGCCCGGATATTCGTCAATAAATGTATCGCATATCTCAACGATCCACGCCTCGCAGGCAGGTTCGGCCTCGCGCTCCTCGCCTGCTGCGAAGGCGACTCGGATACCCATTTGGAAAGTTCCGAAAATCTTTTCAAAATAATCAATTCACAAACTCCTGAGAAAGCATGTTCACGCATCTATCCACAACTATATCCATCAACCGGCAGCAATATATCTTCAGCATTCAGACCGCTAACCGTCCAACTTCCCCGCGGCCCGATGCTGTTCAACTATACAGGCCACTCATCTCCATCGGCTCTCAGTGACATACTCACGATAAACAACACCGCAAATCTTGTCTACGGCTCTATGCCGATTGTATTTTTGTCAAGTTGCGACACCTCGCCGATAGATCATGAGTCACGAGGAATAGGGACAGCCATGTTTTTCAACCCGGCAGGCCCGATAGCTGTTATCGGAGCCGGAAGAGCGGTATACCTTGCCAACAACCGTGCGCTGAACGAAGAGTTCGTCCGACAACTATACGGCAATGAAAGTCTGAACCACATCGGCGACATATGGCGCAATGCCGTCAACACAACCTCAAGGTTAGCCGCAAACCAACGCACGAACAACCTCTGTTATAACCTAATAGGAGATCCGGCCTTGCCACTCCGACGACCGGACAAAGAAATATCACTGATATCGATAAACGGGCACACGAGTAAAGACAGTTGCTATGCGGAAGTATGTGATCAACTCGAACTCAAAGGAAAGGTAACAGACTTTGACGGCAAACTGGACACGACATTCAATGGAAATCTGACATTAACACTCTACGACTCTCCCGTTACAATACATGACATAGACATTGAAGATTCAATACTCCATGAAATCTGCACGCGAGTAACCGAAGGCTCCTGGGAAACCGAAATGACTACACCTCGAAGTTCACGCCCGGACACAACCATGATGACATTCCACGCATATAGCGACGACGGGCGTATGGCATACGGATCTTACGGCAAAGTGATCCTTTCCTCACAGAAGCATTCCGAACCCAACACCGACACAATCCCCCCACATATCACTTTTTCGATTGAGCCGCAAGAAGAAAAGGTATATAGTCCCTCAGTATCTATAAACATCTCAATACTTGATACCGGAAGCGGTATCGCAAACAGCGGATCGGTCATAGGATCGGCTATCCGCGTCACACTCGACGGTGCGTCCATCCCCTTCGCCCCATCATTATTACGCCACGAACCTGACGGAAACGCAAGATTGCCTCTCCATCTCACCAATCTTTCCGACGGACATCATCACATAAAAATATACGCACGCGACATCGCAGGAAACACATCATCAGAGTCTATTCATTTCACAGTTATAAACACTCCTTTAAAGGCAATCCTGTCCACAGATTGTACTGTGGCACGAGACCATATCGAATTTTCACTTCAGCCCACTCTGTCATCCGAAACGGAATCGACACTCCTGATACAAGATTTTAAAGGAAATACCGTTTTCAGACAAGAGCGCATATCTTTCCCGTACTTATGGAATCTCAGATCAACCGACGGGACAGTCATCCCGAACGGACGATACCAGGCATACGTCATTTTCAAATCTCCTCCGCGCTATGGATCGACCACAAAAATCCCTTTCATAGTCGTACATCCATATAATCCCACCTTAAATTAAATAACTCTCAAAATCATATACAATCCGACAATGAGCAATACTGATCTTAAAATAGTTTTTCTCGGCACCCCTGAATTTGCAGTAGAAAGTCTGCGACGCATATTGAACGCAGGCCACAATATCGTAGGTGTCGTGACAATGCCCGACAAACCGGCAGGCCGAGGACACAAGATGTATCAATCTCCGGTAAAGGAATTCGCTGTAGCCAACGGCCTAAAACTTATGCAGCCGGTGAAGCTCAAAGATCCGGATTTTATCGAAGAGCTTCGCTCTCTTGAAGCCGACCTCTTCGTTGTGATCGCATTCCGTATGCTTCCGGAAGTGGTGTGGACAATGCCCCGCCTCGGGACATTCAACCTTCATGCGTCACTCCTTCCCCGCTACCGTGGAGCCGCTCCAATCAATTGGGCTGTCATAAACGGTGACACAGAGACGGGAGTCACCACATTCTTCCTGAAACACGAAATCGATACCGGTGATATAATAGCCCAAGAACGTATCGAAATTCTCCCCACCGACAATGTAGGCGACGTACACGATCGCCTCATGATTCTCGGAGCCGATCTGACAATCAAGACTATCAACGATATCATAGATGGCACTCTATCTCCTATCCCGCAGGATCAACTGACCGGTGACTCCGAACCTACACCAGCACCCAAAATATTCAAGGAAACCTGTCGGATAGACTGGAATTCCCCGGCTGAAAAAATACATAATCTTGTCCGCGGTCTTTCACCATATCCAGCGGCATGGTCAAGCCTCCATGACGGTGAGAGTGAAATCGGAGCAGTCAAAATTTTTGAAACCAGAATTCTTTCCACATACGATAACGCAGACCTTAATCATGCGATTGAAAATGAAGACAGAAGTGCCATGAACCCTAATCCGGGGAAAATATACATCGACGGCAACCGTCTATATGTAGACACCGGAGACGGATTAAAAATAGAAATACTCAGTCTACAGTCTCCCGGCAAAAGACGTATGCCCACCCCCGATTTCCTTCGTGGCTCACGCCTATCCTCTCCTCGATTCGAATAGCGATCTCTTAAAATCGACCTAACAGAGTCATTTCCAATCCGATTCAGATCAACGACATGACTCTGTCCACAAAATCCGACGCGGAAAGATCATAAGGAAGCCAATGGATCGGGAACCCACGCTTTTCCATGCCGCGAAACCACGTCATCTGCCGCTTGGCAAACTGATGGATGGCTATCTCCAAACCAGACACCATCTCTTCGTAACCGAGCGCACCGGTGATGAAAAGTGTCAAAAATTTGTATTCAAGACCGTAATATATCAGATCGGCAGCCTGAATACCGGAATCAAGCAGACGCCTGACCTCGTCAACCATACCGCTATCAAGACGGGCATGCAATCTCTCGGTTATGCGTCTGCGTCGAGTTTCGCGATCGACATCCACCCCTATGACAACAGCATCCGTGAGAGGATGAGGCTCGGCATTTACGGCTGCATCGGGATGTTCGTTATAATATGTCTGTATTTCAATCGCGCGTATAGCTCGTTTGGAAGTATCGACATCAGTCATATTGTGGAGAGATTTCATCGATGAGAGTATCTCCGTCAGTTCATCGAGGCTCTTACCCTCAAGTGATAACCGCAAAACAGTGTTTTCCGGGACCTCTGGCAATCGCAGTCCTTTAAGGACACTTTCGACATACAAACCTGTTCCACCACAGAGTATCGGCCGCTTGCCACGGGCTATTATCTCTCTTCTCACAGATTCATAGTCCCGAAGAAATTCATAAAGATTATACTTATATCCAGCGGGACAGATATCTATCAGGTGGAAAGGTATATCTCCGTATTCCTCTATATCCTTGCCGGTACCAAGGTCCATGCCTCTATATATCTGTCTGGAATCGGCACTGATAATCTCACCTCCTATAGCTTTGGCCAAATCAACCGCACGACGAGTCTTCCCGGACGCCGTGGGACCGGTTATCACAATAAGCGAAGGCTCTTTGGCCATTCCGGGCCGTAGGCTCTCTGACACATCACCGCTCATGATTCAATCAGCCTATCGGAATGTCCACGTCCATGCTGCAACAGCCGACGTAGGCGAAAAAAAGGCTTGTCTTCGTTGAAACGAGCGACCTCAAGCCACTGAGGATTATTGAAGTCCACATCCCAGTCGCAAATACCATTAAGACGGAAACTCGGTCTGTAATTCTTTATCTTATATAGCCTCCGCCCGTCACTGCTATAGGTTTTCCAAGCCATTGTCACAGTATAAAGGCGATGTATCTCCGTTGCAAGCATCGGTGAAAGATCATGATTGTAGAGCAGGCGCTGCAGTTGCGACAACGTGAACCATCTTCCCGTCAAGGTCGCACCGTCAAGAACCGTCCTGTCCTTCACACAACATATATAATGATATATATTGCTCAATCCAGACACATCGGAACTCTTATACATAAAACGCATCGAATAATCACTGTCGGAGAGACCGCTTATATCATTAAACACATGATCCGCTTCCGAGAGGTCAAGCCGGTTCCGGAAAGGCAGACACATTCCGGCAGGAGTGTCATATTTGTTCTCATCCGGAATATCGCTGAAACCATCGTCGTTGCGATTCAGAAAAATATCATCTCCACAAAGAATCAGATAACGGATAGTCGTAGTAGCCGTGTTGTTTCGAGGATTTAGCTCGATATGATTATAATAATATCCCCACAAGGTAAAATATCTCATACCGAGATATATTATCGAGAGAGCATAAAATATCACAGGAACCCAATTGAACACAAAGAGGTCTGTCAGGTTCAGATTGACATTGACATACAGATACCAGTAATATAACCATCCCGCCACTGAAAGCGCGGTAGAAAGCACAAAAAGCAGACGGACCTGATAGCGGCTCTCCTGAAGAAATATTTTTCCGAGAAACCCTCGCTCCGAAGCGTTTCCATGCTTTATAATACAACGACGACACACATCCGAATTATGACCTTTAAACATTGCGACCATACACATGACCGAAGCCGACGGCCCGAGAATCAATATTGTCAGATAAGGGATATGAAGGTTTAGCACCTCCTCCGGATAGAAAATCTCTATGAACCCCCGAGCATAAGCCACAGCTATCACAAGCATTATAATGGCAGAAACGCCAAGAGCACGCTGGCATATCATCTGTATAAGATCACATGATGTGGAGTCGGAAGCAGTGATGGAACTGCGTCTATACAGTGTCAGAAGTATGATCAATCCGAAAATTACAAAAGGAATCCAGGTTTTCGGCAACATCAACCCGGCAAATTCAGGCAAAGCAAGCGACCCTACAGCCATGGTCCAATTGAGCCAAAGCGAAAAAATCGCGCTTTCATTCGTGATATGGTGACGATGAGACATATATTTATTATATCGTAGTTGACACTAAACCGTCATTATACATTCTTAAGTGTTCGATTAAAATATGCCAGCATACGTGAATACACCGATAGACGCGCATCACAACCGTTAATGGAATGATTCATGTTAGGATAAATAAACATATCGCACCATTTTCCCGCGGCCTGCAAAGCGGAGGCATATTGAACCGCATTCATAAAATGGACATTATCGTCAGCCGTACCGTGCATTATCAACAACGGAACATCAAGCCGGTCTACATGTTTTATCGGGGCTGAACTTTCATATCCCTCCTCATTTTCACGCGGAGTAAGCATATAGCGTTCGGCATAAATGCTATCATAGTAACGCCAATCGGTCACAGGGGCTATCGCTACAGCAGCCGCAAAAGGTGAATTCTGAGCCGACACTGACATAAGTGTCTCATAACCACCGTAGCTCCAACCGCAAATTCCGATCCTGTTTCCGTCGACGTATGGCTGACGGGCTGCCCAACGAGCGACATTACATTGGTCTATCGTTTCGTAATGGCCGAGATTTCTATAGACTGCAGTCTCCCATTTGCGCCCACGGCCACCGGTTCCACGGCCATCGGCACATATAACTATATAACCCTGCGACGCAGCATACTGCATCCAGTCTACACCCCAGACATCAAGCACCTGCTGAGAGCCGGGGCCGCTGTACTGGTGCATTATTACCGGATATCTGCGCGTAGGATCAAAATCAGAAGGTTTTATTATATAGGCGTTTATCTCCACCCCATCGCCTGTATCGATCCTTATGAACTCTTTTTTAGGTACTGACGAATATTTTGAATTCACCTCAGAGTTATCTTCAATGACCCTGACATCCTTATCAGCGATAGTCCGCAAAGTATAAACGGGAGCGGTGGACGAATTACTGTATTTGACAGTATAATACCCCATCGACGGAGCGAACCATGCCGACGCATAGCCTCTCTCTGGGGTAAGATGTTTCATCGTTCCTTTGGCATCAATACGGGAGACCACACGATTCACCGCCCCGGTCGCTGTCGACTGTAAATAATGATTACCTTTTGAATCCGCTCCATAATAGGCGGTTACATCATATTCGCCATGTGAAATAGTTTTGGCAAGAGCTCCCGCATAAGTATACTGATAGGCATGTACGAATCCGCTACGAGAAGAAAGCACCACAAAATTATCGGCATTGAATGTCAGATCCTCATACGTGCAAGGCTCGAGCCATGCCGACTCCTCTTCGACAAGTATTGATTTGGCTACATTCGACCTGGGATTGATCGAGAACAGCTCCATGCGTGTCTGGGCGCGATTGAGAGTGGCGACCATCAACCGATCCGCACTTCCACCATAGGCTATTCTCGGTATATACTCGATATTTCCAGCAGGAATATCCAAATTCTTGGTTTTACGGTTGTCTATATCATAACTATGAACGCTCACTTTTGAATTCGGTTCACCGGCTACGGGATATTTATATGTAAAATCTCCGGGATAAAGCGCATATTGCCTCATCGGATCGCAAGTGCCTTCGTATAAAGGGAACGAGTATGCCGGGACATCGGCCTCGTCATACTTGATATAGCATAATGTCATATTATCAGGAGCCCAGGCCATAGAGCAAGAGGTCGTGAATTCCTCTTCATAGACCCAATCAGGCACTCCATTGATAATTTTGCCCTGGCATCCATCTGTCGTTACGGCAACCTCTGTCCCAAAATCAATCTTACGGATATGGATATTATTATCGTCCGCGACAAACGCCACCATCCTTCCATCGGGAGAAAACAGCGGTGCTCGCTGAAATTCGAATTTATCGGAAAGCGGCATCAGTTGCCTCGTACGGATGTCATATACATAATATTTTGCGACCGACGACCTGCGATAGATCATCTTCCGCTCTCGTCCGAGAAGCAATTTTGACCCGTCGGGGCTTAGGAGAAAATCTTCGATGGAAGAAATTGTTGTCTCTCTGGTATGAGTGACATCCATCACCGTTTCCAATTCCTTACCTGTACGCGTATCGAATTTGATCACCCTTTTCCCGTCTTCTGACAGTCCGAGATAGCTCAGCCCGTCTGCGAGATATGCCGGAGCAGAAACTGTGACAACCTTATTTGAGGGATAGACGAAAGGCGCCAAAGAGGCGTCATTGTAAATCTCAGCCCCCTCCGACGAAAGCAGCGTAACAGAAGCGAATAAGCACGCAATAAATCGTTTCATTTCAATCTATTATCTTAGTTAGGCATGAAATAGCCCGGTTAAAACAATGTAAGTTGGGCTTCATTATCGTTTACAGGACGACGCGGTGGTTCATGATATCCGAAATCCTGGCTTTCGCCTTTGGATCCACCTGAAAACCAATCGGTATTGTCAAGTTCATTATCGATACGGACTTTTTTCGGACGTCCGCGGCGTCTGACTGTATTCTTGACCTCCGGCTGACGATCGCCCGGGACAATACCAGACGACGTGTTGACAAGTTCCCCAACCGGATCTTCATCAGTTTTTGGCGACAGTTTTTCAAGTCTGGCCTTCAACTGCTTTATCTCGCTCCGCAAGCGCATCTCGCTATTGGCCTGATTATACAGATTGGTTTCTATCGTCCGTCGCAATGATGCGTTTGCCTCCTGCAGTTCCGCGATTTTAGAGTCCTTTCGCGCTTTCAGATCTTCAAAACCGTCAAGCTGCTCACGTATCTGTTCCATTATCGTCTCCTGCTCATGACGCATTTTTTCAAGTTCATTGCGAGCGGAAGCCGCTTGATTGCGAAGGTCGTTTATCATCGCGTCGCTCATAGAAGTCTTCACTTCAAGCTGCTCTTTAAGAATTGTCTGACGCCCAACCTCTTCCCGTAATTTCTCGCATTCAGCGATTAATTCCGCACGTTCTTGCTCGAAAGTCAGTTTAGCTTGTTCGAACTCGTCTCTTTGCTGTCCGAAATCATCTTTATATTGCTGAAACTCGTTTTTTTGATATTCAAATTGTGTTTTTTCAGATTCAAAATCTGTCTTCCGCGTCTCAAAATCTATACACTGAGTTTCAAAATCAGTTTTCTGTGACTCAAAATCAGTTTTCTGTGACTCAAAATCAGTTTTCTGTGACTCAAAATCAGTTTTCTGTGACTCAAAATCAATCCGTTGCGACTCAAATTCAGTCCTGCGAGCCTCTAAATCAGTCTTCCTCGATTCAAAATCAGAAGCATTGTCCTCCAATTCCTTTATTCTTGCATTGGCTTTGACAAGTTCGTCCTTTTCAGGAGCGTGCCTTTTGCTGTAGAAACGTTCCTTCTCCTCGTTCTGTCGCGCGACCTGTGATTCCAGATCGTTTATACGGTCGAGCATAGCACGTTTCTGTCGGTCGACACTCAATTGCAGCCTCCGGTTCTCTTTACGAAGCCGCGACGTCTCGTTTTCGTCACTTTCAAGTTCAGAGATTCTTTTTTCAAGAATATTTTTTTCCTCGATCCATTTCTGTTCTCCGGATCTTACCAACGAATCTATACGAATCTGCAGTCTCTCTGAAATAGATGAAATCAGATATCGACGCTGGGCTTCGATATTGAGACACCGCCTGACAAAATCCGGCTGATCATTGTTGAAAACCTCGATGACCGCATCAAAAAGTTCTGATGGTATACTATCGATATTAATGTCTTTAGCTCCTGTGGCATCATCTCTATCCGGAACAGGCTCATTACGGGAGTCATCGCCCGACGACTGTCCGCAGGCGGCATACGTAGGGTCGGAAGGATTATAATCCTCGTCATCCTCGTTGTCGGCCGAAAATCCAAAAGCCCGACGTAGTAGCGTCATCATTGACATATCTGCACAGTGTTTTTAATCGGTTTCAAGGTATCGATATCATTGCAAAGTTAAGGAAAAAATCCAAAATCGCACATATTTGTAACCGAAATACCTCAAACCAACGAAAAAAGCGAGGTTATGTCTTTTCAACACAACCTCGCCCATAGTGCGCATGAAGGGACTCGAACCCCCACGTCCTGAGACATTAGATCCTAAGTCTAACGCGGCTACCAATTACGCCACATGCGCTTACGGATATGTCATCCATCAAATGGAACTTGACGCTTATCTGACTGCAAAGTTAGACATTTCCATATTATTTTCCAAATTAAAATTAAGCGATCACACCATTTTTTTCACAACATACTGAATCACAACCTAAAAAACTGATCGTTATTTCACTTCAATGTCAGCCGTGAAAGGGAGTGGAGCGGCTCAGCGGCCAAACGTAACGATTCAGGTGTAACAGCCATTATCGATTCTATTGTCTCTTCGAGAGCTATAGCGCGCCCACGGTAAAGTACGCTACGCCCCATGGAGATGGCAAGCTGCTCGGAATTAGTCGAAGCGACCGTCAATTGCCCTATAAATTGTCTTTTGGCAGCGTCAAGCCGTCTGATAGCTATCATGTCACCGGCAAGCGAACCGACAACACGGTCAATTATCCGTAGACAATGCCTTATATCAGACGGATCGCAGCCGAAATAGATCGTAAACAACCCGTTGTCGCTCATCAACGATGCGGACGCATCTATCGTATACACAAGACCATGACGTTCTCGCAAAGCTATGTTCAGAAGTGAATTCATCCCCGGGCCGCCAAGAATATTGGCCAACAACGCGACTTCACTTCTGGCTGTGTCAAGCATACCGGGAACGCGAGCCCCCAATACAGTATGCGCCTGATACGACCCTACACTATCATCGACCTTGTCAAAAACCGGGCTGATAACCGGCACCACTCTCGCAAGCGGTCTATCCTCCCGACTAAACTCTCCGAAATACCTCTCGGCTATCCTGAACACCTTATCGGCATCCATTGGACCGGAATAAAACAAAACCATACGCCCCGGTGTAAAACGCTCCTCAAGCCAACCGCGGCAATCAGCCGATACAAACCGTGACAAAGACTCCCTTGTACCAAGTATATTATGCGCAAGCGGAGATCCCGCATAGATCAAATCTTCGAAATCGTCAAAAACAGCATCGGACGGTGTATCGAGATAGGTATCGATCTCCTCACCGACAACAAGTTTTTCCCTTGCAAGTTCCACATCCGGAAAAATAGAGCCTGACACCATATCAGCGATCAACGCCAACGCACGTCTGAGATTACCGGCCGGAAATGTCGAATAAATAACAGTCTCCTCCTTAGTGGTATACGCGTTGAGCTCGCCACCGACAAGTTCCATACGGTCACGTACATAACTCGCCCGATGATTCGCAGTGCCTTTGAATATTGTATGTTCTACAAAATGAGCCAACCCTTCCTTGCCTGAAACTTCGTCTCGGCTACCGGCGTCGACAATTATCCCGCAGTGTTCGACATAAGTGTCACCGCGACGGGCCACCAGCCTCAGACCGTTGGCAAGAGTCAGATAATGTATGGTATCATCGTGCATATCCTGATGTCATCGTAATCGTAACCGCCCATATATGAGCGCGCAAAATTACAAAATTTTCGCGCTATAGCTCAGAGGGTTCGGCTATTTTTTGTAATTTTGCAACATTATTTTGAAAAAACATCCTTCTTATCAATATTTTTTATGGAAGATTTAGCCTCCAAATATGACCCGCGGGCAGTGGAAGACAAATGGTATGCCTATTGGATGCAACACCGTCTATTTCATTCCGAGCCTGACGCTCGCGAACCCTATACAATCGTAATCCCGCCACCCAATGTGACAGGTATATTGCACATGGGTCACATGCTTAACAATACCATACAGGACATCCTCATCCGTCGCGCCCGTCTCATGGGCAAGAACGCGCTTTGGGTTCCTGGCACGGACCATGCAGCGATCGCCACTGAAGCCAAAGTCGTAGGCAAGCTCGCCAAAGACGGCATAAAAAAAAGCGATCTAACACGTGATGAATTCCTTCGCCACGCATGGGAATGGAAAGAGAAACATGGCGGCATAATACTTGAGCAACTGAAAAAACTCGGTGCGTCATGCGATTGGGAACGCACGTCGTTTACAATGGACGACATCCGTTCACGCAGCGTCATCAAAGTGTTCGTAGATCTTTACCGCAAAGGACTTATCTATCGCGGCAAACGCATGGTCAATTGGGATCCCAAAGCAAAAACCGCACTTTCAGACATAGAAGTCGTCTACAAAGAGGAGCATTCCAAACTATATTATCTTCGCTATAAAATCGTTGGAGAAAACGGCTATGCCATCGTAGCCACCACCCGTCCGGAGACAATCATGGGCGACACGGCTATGTGTATCAATCCTGACGATCCAAAAAACCAGCATCTGCGTGGCAAGAAAGTTATCGTTCCACTCGTAAACCGCGAGATTCCTGTCATCGAGGACGACTATGTCGATATCAACTTCGGCACAGGTTGCCTGAAAGTCACCCCGGCCCACGACATGAACGACAATATGCTCGGTGAAAAACACGGGCTGGAGACAATCGATATTTTCAACGATGACGCAACTATAAGCGAAGCCGCCGGAATGTATATAGGCATGGATCGTTTTGCCGTGCGTGAGCAGATAGCCAAAGACCTCGCTGAAGCCGGACTGATCGAAAAGATAGAGGAATATGAAAACAAGGTAGGATACTCGGAGCGCAATCTCGACACGGTGACAGAACCACGTCTGAGCGACCAATGGTTCTTAAAGATGCAATCGCTCGCTGATCCCGCCATGAAATCCGTAGACGACGGTATCATCAAATTCGTTCCTGAGAAATTCAAGGCGACATACGACAGATGGCTGACCGATATACGCGACTGGTGCATCTCACGCCAATTGTGGTGGGGTCATCGCGTCCCGGCATGGTATCTCCCTGACGGATCATTTGTTGTTGCCGAGAATGCAGACGAAGCTCTCGCCCTCGCCCGCGAAAAGGACAATTCAATCGAGTCCACAGACCTACGCCAAGATGACGACTGCCTCGACACATGGTTCTCTTCATGGCTATGGCCGATATCTCTTTTCAACGGAATCCTTGACCCTGACAACGAGGAAATCAAATACTATTATCCCACATCCGACCTTGTGACAGGTCCTGACATCATCTTCTTCTGGGTCGCACGAATGATAATGGCCGGATATGAATTCATCGGCAAACAACCGTTCAACAATGTCTATTTCACCGGTATCGTTCGTGACGAAATCGGGCGAAAAATGTCGAAACAGCTCGGCAATTCTCCCGATCCCCTCGAACTCATAGCCGACTACGGAGCTGATGGTGTACGTATGGGCATAATGCTATCGGCTCCAGCCGGCAACGACATATTCTTCGACAAAAAACTTTGCGAGAATGGCCGCAATTTCTGCAACAAAATCTGGAATGCCTTCCGCCTCGTCAAAGGATGGCAGGTAGACGCCACTTTAACCCAACCTGAAAGCGCGAAAAAAGCGGTCGAATGGTTCAAATCAAAACTCTCCGTAGCCATCAAGGATATAAACGACTCGTTTGATAAATTCCGCATCTCGGAAGCTTTGATGACAACATACCGTCTTTTCTGGGACGAATTCTCGTCTTGGTATCTTGAAATGGTGAAGCCCGAATATCAGAAACCTGTCGACAGCGCGACATTCGAAGCCACGATCGATTTCTTTGACAGCCTGCTCCGTCTGCTTCATCCGTTCATGCCGTTTATCACCGAAGAATTATGGCAACACATCGGAGCCCGTCGCGAAGGCGAATCGATAATGTACGCCAATCTGCCGGAAGCGGCTGCTACCGACACATCCATCCTTGATGAAATGGAGACAATCAAAGAAGTCATCAACGGTGTGCGCGGTGTGCGCGCCCAACGCAACATCCCGTCACGCGACGCGCTAAAGCTCAATGTCATTTGCGCTGAAATACCGATGAAAGCCGTAGCTTTGAAACTTGGCAACCTGTCGGAAATATCGACAGTTGATGAGAAAGACCCCACGGCAGCTTCATTTATGGTAGGAACTACCGAGTTCAACATTCCGCTACTCGACAATATGGATGTAGAGGCAGAACTTGAAAAACTAAACAAAGAGCTTGACTATCTCCGCGGGTTCCGAACTTCGGTCGAAAAGAAGCTCTCCAACGAACGCTTCGTAGGCAACGCTCCAGCAGCCGTCGTAGAAGCAGAACGCAAGAAACTCGCTGACGCTACGACCAAAATCGAAGCCATCCAACAGACAATATCAGCCCTTAAAGGTAAATAAGCTCTCTACACCGCCCTTCGCCAAAGGACGGAAGATAAATGAAAAAGGTGATTCTTTCATGTCCGGGATTATCCGGTGAAAGAATCACCTTTTCATTTATCAAGTTTTTCCGATCCAGATAGACCTTGAAACGGTCTATCCTACAAAATGTATAGACGAGAAAAAACACTTTTACTTATATTCAATCGTTCATCCGCTCCCAACCCACACATTTGGACGAACGCGGACTTCGGACCGCAAGGCAAGACATCATCTATTTCTGCAAAACGAACTTCTTACCAGTCCAATCATACGTAAGCGAAGGACGCAGATAAGACGACAGGCTTTCGTAGACTTCCTTGTCAAGGAAACGGGACAGATTGTTTGTAAGAGTCAGACGCGATGTCACTGGGTCTATCCTATACGATGAAAGCATAAACGGGACCTGCATAGTAACCTCATCACTGTTTTCCTGCCCGGCCGCCGTCATCCATTCCTTCCAATCAGGCTTGGAAAAAATTCCCGAACCGTCAAGAAGCCGCCATTCGCTGTCATAGAACCGGATATTCGAATCAAGACCGGGAGTAGCCACGGTGTTTATAAGCGCTATAATCTGTCCTTTCGGAGAAGTCAAGACCGCAAGTTGCGCTGCTGACGAATCGGTCATTTTGACCGTAATCGACTCTGGTGTCATCTCGGTAATCATCGAACGACCGTCGAGGCTGTTCTGCGACGCGGTGCTCATACCGTTCCGATAATAGTCAACCATATCAAGACGGGTGTTTTTGTCAAGAAGCGGAAACACACCTTGGGGAGCCGACGCGAACGCCTCAGAAGCGGTAAGTTGCGCCCATACAGGCATCGCGCCCAAAATCAGCATGAATATAAATATATACTTTCTCATCTGCCATATATATTAATTAAGTATTGGATATATGAACCATTTTAAGCGCGGCCACCTCACTTGGCCCGTTTCTTCCGCTTATCGGCCATCTTGGAATAATCACGATCAGCGTCGGCTATCTCGCTATGTACACGCTTGCCATAAAAGTCGGATCCGGTAAGAGCACCCACCACCCTGCGGGCATCTGACTTTTTCACATCAAAGAGCGAATATGACGGCAAGAGGTCTATGCGGCCTACATCCACCCTCTTTCCGGAAATAAGTTTGTTCAACATTTCTATCAGGTTTCCCGCAAAAAAACCGTCGCTCTTGCCAACATTTATATAGACCCTCTCCATACCACGCTCAGCTGTGCGACGATCTTTTTCACGGTCATTTTTCGGACGGTTATGTTCCCGTTCCCCTTTACGACCTTTGCGGTCTTTTTTATTAGAAGTGTTCACGTCGATAAAATCGATCTTCGGGGCATCCTTATAATATTCAAGGAGACGGTTGAATTCAAGCGATATGATGCGTTTCAACAAATCTTCCTCGGAAAGCCATTCCAACTTCCGGGATATTCCGGGAAGATAGGCCGCTATTTCATCCTCATTGACTTTCACGCGCTCGATACGGTCAGCAAGATTATAAAGCTGCTTTTCTATGATATGCTCTGGCGTAGGGACTTCTTTATGCTCAAACGTCTTTCCGATGATACGTTCTATATCACGAAGCCTACCTTTCTCACGCGAATGGATTATAGCTATGGAAACGCCAGACTTGCCGGCTCGGCCTGTACGTCCGGAACGATGGGTATATACCGCGGTATCGTCCGGCAAGCCATAGTTTACCACATGAGAAAGATCATCGACATCAAGTCCGCGGGCAGCCACGTCGGTAGCGACGAGTATCGAGACTACACGGTCACGGAATTTCTTCATCACTATGTCGCGCTGCTGTTGGGAAAGATCACCATGCAGAGCTTCAGCGTTATATCCGTCGCGTATGAGATTGTCTGCGACTTCCTGAGTATCACGACGGGTACGGCAGAACACTATCGCGTAAATACTCGGAGAATTGTCGGCAACTCGTTTAAGTGCAAGATACTTATCGCGAGCATTCACCATATAATATATATGGCGTACATTCTGCGCTCCTTCATTACGCGTCCCGACAACGATCTCCTCATAATCCTTCATATACCGCTTAGCGATCTTAAGTATGTCGCCAGGCATCGTTGCTGAAAACAACAGCATCTTGCGGTCGGCCGGAACATATGACAATATCTCTTCGATAGAATCAAGGAATCCCATATTCAGCATTTCATCTGCCTCGTCAAGCACGACCGTGTGTACATCCTCAAGTTTTACGACTCCGCGCTTTATCAGGTCTATGAGACGCCCTGGAGTGGCCACTATAACCTGAACACCCTTTTTAAGGCCGCGTATCTGACTTTCGATACTAGAACCGCCATAGACAGGCAACACCTTGACTTCCGGCACATATTTGGAAAAATCCGCAAGATCGCTGCCGATCTGCAAACACAACTCGCGTGTCGGCGAGAGAATAAGAGCCTGAGGCCTGTTGACAGCGGGATCTATACGCTGTAACAACGGAAGACCGAATGCAGCCGTCTTGCCTGTACCAGTCTGGGCAAGAGCTATTATGTCATGGGCATCACCGAGCAGACGGGGAATTACACGTTCCTGCACAGGCATAGGATTCTCAAAACCGAGTTCTTCCACAGCCTTGCGCAGCGGCTCGTTAATACCGAGTTCTTCAAATGTTTTCATAAATAAAAATGTGTTTAAAGCGAATATGCTTAAAAAGCATTGAAAATTTTCTTTCAAAGCATATACGCTACAAGATATTATATATAGTTAAAAGCCTCACCCTGTTCAGGTTTTCATTTTACCCAAAGGGTGGGATTCAATTTTTGTCGCTCATTGCGTATTTCGAAATGGAGTATGCTTCGGCCCCCGTCATCCGGATCGGAGTATATTGCTCCGAGAGTCTGCCCGGCCTTGACACTATCGCCGGCCTTGACATTTACGGATGAAAGACCGGCATATATAGTAATATAACGTCCGTGCCTTACCATCACGATCGAATTGAAGCCATCCTGCTTAAAAATAGCCGACACTTTACCGGTGAACACCGCACGGGCCGAACGCCCCTTCGACACCTCTATGTCTATACCGGAATTATCGGTTTCGACGTGTTTCAAAGTCGGGTGAGGCTGACGCCCGAATTTACGTACGATCTTATATGTGCCAGCAACAGGGAAAAGAAGTTTTCCCTTGTTGGCCTCAAACGAGCCACTGAGAGCCGAAGCCGCTGTTGCCGCAGCTGTTTTTGTAGGGGCATTGGCCGAAGCGATATCTTTGGCCGAAGGCCCGTCCTCACTACCATTATCCACGCTCTTGCCGGCAGACGGTTTCGTCACTTTGTCTTTTGCGGCCCGGGCCTGTTCTTCCCGTTTACGTCTCGCCTCCTCCTCGCGAGCTATCCGTGCCTGCTCCGCTGCTATAAGACGGTCGAGTTCTCGATCCAGTGCCAAAGCCTTACGCTTTTGCTCCTTCAATGACCTCCTAAGAGCGGAGTCCTCCTTTTTCAGGTCATTCACCATTCGCTCCGATCTCGTCTGCTGTTCCGACAGGACTGCCTGCGCTTCCTCGGCCTTGCGACAAGCCACATCCTGCGACCGCCGCAGCGATGACAGATGCGAACGTCGCTCGGCTATGATATCTATTCCTTCGCGAATCTTTTCAGCTCTGCGTTCGCGCCATGCGGTAAACTGGCGGAGATAACGCACTCGGCTGTACGCTTCCGCGAAACTTCCTGCTGAAAAGACAAATGCCATATCGCTCATTATCCCAGAATGGGGTTGTAGATTCTTCAATGCTTTCACATAAGCTTCACGCATACTTTCAAGCTCCCCTTCAAGCACAGCGATCGAATCTGAAGTGACATTTATAGCCGACGCGAGAGAATCGATATGATTTCGCAAATCACGTACTTTACTACGATTGGTTTCTATATCCGCATTGAGCGAATTCAGGCGGTTCAACTGTCGGTTCAGCTCCTTTGCATTAGAGTTGATTTTAGTAGCCGTCTCCGAAATTTTTCGCTCTGTGCTGCTTTTGTCTTTCTTGACAGACTCCATCGTACGCTGAGGAGGTCTCGACTTACGCTTTACCCGCGCGTCGGCAGAAAAAAACGCGAGCGATACGACTGTCAGAAAGACAGCCACACGATGGCACAATATTTTTATTCCCGGATTACTAAGCACTGATATTGATGAAATTCTTTTCGGTTTCTAATTGTTATATCGTTGCGTCTGCTCACTCTCTATCAGTTGGAATTCAATGCTTACCTGAAAGCATTTTCAAAATCTCGGAGGCTCGGACACGCTTATATCCGTAAGGTTCCGACCACTTTCCAACCTTTCCCTTGTTCCATTCCGCCTTACGTAGATTCAATTCCATTTCCCCGGACATTACAATCTTTGACGTAGAGGCTGTAAATTCAGTCTTTCCGGCCACCGGCCCCACATCAGTCGTTGAAAAATCCGAATATTCCACCGTAATTGGCTTGCGTGAGGGCAGCTCTACCGAAAGTCGCTCCAAATTGCCGGTAGGAGTGTCTACCGTAAATTCATAACTTATATCCTTCGGGCTATATCCCGGTTTCACAGTCCATTCTCTTCCGTTCCCTCTCAGGTCACACTTCATATCTTCAAGAGAAACAGCACCCAAAGCGAATGCTCTGCCGAGCATTAGGTCCTGTACATTCGAAACCGTCATAGGAAAACCGCCCGACATATCGGAAACACTTTCCGCGAAATATATTTTCTTCAATTTATACAAGCCGAAGACACTGTCTTGAGTCACCATAAGAGAGGCCACCTCCATACCGAACACACGCAACGAGAGATAAACACTCTCACCTCTCTTCATGCTCATAGATCCATTGATGCTCATTCCTCCGGGATTCTTTAACCGTAACGTGACAGGCATTCTCACATCCTCCCAGTTTCCATAACCGGCCTCAAGTTCACCAAGCATAGTCTTAAGCCTCTTGGGGCTCAAAGCCGCAGATGAGTCCTGGTGATAATCACCGCTGTCAACGGCCTGCCTTCCCGAACGGCACGACACGACAACAAAAGCAAGCACCATAATCAACGGATAGAACCGAAGTCCGACGCAGCACCGTCCGATAAGAGGTAAATATCTCTTAAACTTCATTTGAAGAAATAGGTCTTATGTTTCACTTTTTTTTCAAGAAGCTCGTTTGAGGGATTGAGTTTCAAAGCCTCCTTCCAAAACTCCAAAGCCTTGTCAGGTTCACCGTCCATAAAATATATGTCACCGGCATGTTCGAGTATATCTTCGCCTCGCTCCTCCGTCAATGCCAATGTCCGGTCGATAATCTCGCGGGCTTTGGCATAATCCTTGCGTTTGAACAAGACCCAGGCGTATGTATCCATCGACGTAGCGTTTTCCGGCTCGGCCGCGATAGCGGTCTCTATCATGGATAAAGCCCTGTCAAGTTCCTTTCCCTCGCAAGCGAGATAATATGCACAATTGTTGAGTGCAAGATAATTTTGCGGATCATAAAGGATAGATTTCTGATAAAGAGTGAACGCGCTGTCGGGCAACTCTCTGGCATAAAGATTATCACCCATGGCTCCGTAGACTCGTGACAGCAGATTGACATCGGCCGAATCAGTCAATTCAAGCGCCCGGGCGTATTCCCGGGCAGCCTTTTCCCCCTCACCGTTCTGCTCATGGATAGAACCGAGCACAAGATATTGACGCGGATTGGAAGGATAGTAGCGCAACGAACGCTTTATAGCCTCCTGTGCTTTATCCAGATCGTCTACCTGAAGATAAAGTGACGTGAGCATCTCCCACCCCTCTTCATCGGCCGGGTCAAGATCGAGAGCCCGCTCCGTCTGCTCAGCAGCCTTATCGTAATCCTGCGAAACTATCAGATATCGTGAATACAGCGAGTGTATGTCATGCTCATGCGGATGCTGATCAATCAACACATCGAAAAGCTGGCGCACCTGAGGCATGCTCGTGGAGTCGTCAAACATTTCCTGTATATATGAACGAAGTATCACGAGTTTCGTCTCGACATCGAGATCTTTCTGTTTCAATGCCTGGAAAACCTCGCGGTTGAAAGCCGCACTGTCACCGAGAGAATTATAGAACTGAGCTCGTGAATAGTACGCAAGACCGCTTGAGGGTCCGAGCACACATGCGCTGTCATAAAAAACCTTTGCCAGGTCGTTGATTCCGAACATCGAATATATATCTCCGGAAAAGACCTGATATTCCACATTTTTCGGTGACGACTCCCTCAACCTGTCAGCCTCGGCAAGAATAGCAGCGGTATCCTGCAAGGAATAATACAACTGTATCTTCTTGGACGAAAGAGGTATGCTTTTTCCCTCTGCCACTTCGACCGAATCGTAGACAGCTATCGCCTTATCACGGTCGGCATCCGTACCGCCCTGACCGAGCACACCGGCGTAGCGATAGGTTATCTCAAGTCTATCCGGATACAAAGTGTGAAGCCTTTCCCAAGTATCAAGAGCTTCTTCTCGGTTGAGAAGCTGCTCATTGAGCATTGCATAACGTCCTCCATAATAGATATCCGAGGGATTTTCCTCACAATATTCCTTAAGCATGCGCATAGACTCTCCAAGCCGTGTCGAATCTGTCTGCGACAAGCGCAGAAGATATGTAGAAAGCTCCACGCCTATTTCTTTGTCTTCACCGTTCAATTCCCGTGCTTTCTGCAAAAGAGCAAAAGCAGCGTCATGCTTTCCCTGTGATTTCGCCCGCAAAGCTTCAAGGTATATGTAATCAGCCTTACGCACATCCTCGGCACGACCAGCATCGTTACGGCCGCGGGCCATGACTGTTAACGCTCCGATAACGAGCGACAATAAGATTATGACAGGGAGTCGTCTCATGTATTTGATTTCGTTAGACTGGTCAATTCACACCTGTGTGACCAAAGCCACCGTCGCCTCTGGCCGTATCGTCAATCCGCTCCACCGGCTCCCATGTCACATGTACGTAGGATTTTATAACCAACTGCGCTATACGTTCACCGTCGGTAATGGTATAAGGCTTGTCGGAAAGATTGATAACTATTATTCCGATCTCGCCTCGATAGTCCGCGTCTATCGTTCCGGGAGTGTTGACAAGCGATATTCCATGCTTAAGCGCGAGTCCGGAACGAGGTCTCACCTGGCATTCATATCCCTGCGGCAACTGTATCCGAAGCCCGGTAGGCACAAGCGCGCGTTGCAGAGGCGCAAGAGTCAGAGGCTCGGAAAGCCTGGCCCGCACATCCATACCGGCAGACGATGGCGTCTCGTAAGCCGGAAGCAGATTGCCCGATTCATTGATGATTTTTACTTTAATATGCTCCATACAGGACTGACAAAAACGGTTGGCAAATAGCTGAAAAGCGAAATACACATTTAATTAACAAGCGAAAGTAGCAAAATTCTTTCAATTGCGGGCAGTTTTTACTCTACTAAATGGATTTTTAGATTAAAATTCACATAATTTATCGAAAGACCCCATGCCGACAAGCTAATCTCGGAGTGTGAAATTTTCTTTAAATCGTTTGCTTTTTAGTTGGATTGACAGATTTTTAGTAACTTTGGGGCTTTGAAGCGCTCCTGCTTTTTCAAGCAAGTCTTCATTGTTTTAATTCTCACATTTATTCAGTATTTACGTGAAAATCAAATCGACCATACTGTTCGCCGCCATTTCCCTTGCCGCAGCCGTCTATGTATCAGCCGGGACCGACAATATTGCTGAAGAGGTGGCCTGGGTGGTAGGCGACCAACCGATCTGGAAATCAGAGATAGAGGAAGCATACCAGACAATGCTTTATGAGAAAGTGCCCATAGCCGGTGATCCATACTGTGTCATACCAGAGCAATTGGCAATTGAAAAGCTATATCTACACCAGGCCGAAGCCGACACCATCCTGGCTCCGGATGGAATGGTAATGCAGCAAGTAGAAGCCTATCTGAACAATTACATAAACCAACTTGGCTCAAAAGAGAAAGTAGAGCAGTATTTCCACAAGTCCATACCCACCCTGCGTGAATCGCTCCGCGAAATGATCAGTAACCGTTCGCGCATACAGCAGGTGCAACAGAAACTTACCGAAGATATCAAGGCTACACCCGCGGACATACGCCGTTATTTCGACAGACTCCCAGAGGACAGCATCCCATGGGTCCCGACCCAGGTGGAAGTACAAGTACTCACTATCGCGCCTGTGGTTCCACGAGAAGCAGTTGAAGATGTCAAGGCACGCCTGCGCAACTTTACCGAACAGGTCAACAAAGGGGAAAGCCAGTTTTCGACACTTGCCATCCTTTATTCCGAAGATCCGGGAAGCGCGAACCGCGGAGGTGAGCTCGGCTTTACCGGACGCGGACAATTAGTCCCTGAATTCGCAGCTGTAGCGTTCAATTTGAACGACCCTAAAAAAGTGTCTAAAATAGTGGAGACTGAATACGGTTTCCATATCATGCAACTCATTGAAAAACGCGGTGACCGTGTAAACGTCCGCCACATCCTGTTAAAGCCGAAAGTCGCAGAAAAGGATCTTACGGAAGCCGTAAACCGTGTCGATTCGCTGCGGGCTGATATACGAGACGGCAAATTCACGTTTGAAGATGCGGTTTTATTCCTTTCACAAGACAAAGACACACGCAACAGCAAGGGTCGAATGGTCAATGAAAACACCGGCTCAACACGCTTCCAAATGTCAGAACTACCACAGGAAATAGCCAAACTTGTCGACAAAATGGAACCGGGAGACATTTCTGCCCCCTTCATTATGGTTCATCCTAAAACCAACCACGAAATCGTGGCTTTGGTCAAACTATCCAACCGCATCCCAGGCCACAAGGCCAATATCAGCGACGACTATCAGTTGCTTAAAAACATGTACGAGAACTCACGCCGCGAAGAAGTGCTCAACAAATGGCTCGCGGACAAAATCAAAAACACATACATCCGTATAGAGGAAGGTTGGCGTAACTGCGAATTCAAGCATAAAGGCTGGAACAAACAATAAGCCAAACAGCAAGCCGTGTTGAAACGTTCACACATATTCGCACTTATTGCGATCGGAGCCGTCACGCTCCCCGCCATGCTTGCGCAATCACCAAAAGACACGCAGGCAAAAGCACCCATACCCAAAACAACTAACTCACCACGCAAAAGTGTGGTTCGCCCAACGATCCCCACAGTCGACCGTCACGAACCGGGCAAAGTCTTTTTGGAAAAAGCGGACAGGCTGATGTTCGATCAGGCCAGGGACTCTGATGTGCAAGTGCTCGTCGGCAACGTCATGTTCCGCAAAGGAGACATGTTTATGTATTGCGACAGCGCTCGTTTCAGCGAATCCACCTCGTCGCTCGACGCATTCCGCAACGTCCGCATGGAACAGGGTGATACTCTTTTCGTATATGGCGACGAATTGTACTACAACGGAATCAATGAACTTGCCGAACTGAGAGCCTATCCAGGAGGAAAAGTAAGACTCATCAACCGCGACGTCTCACTGACAACAGACGTTTTCTTCTATGACATGGCTCAAGATGTTGGTTATTATGAGACCGGAGGGACTCTGACCGACAAACAGAATATACTCCGCTCCCTGCAGGGCTATTACTACCCGGCGACTAAAGATGCGTTCTTCTATCTCAACGTAGATCTCACAGGACCGCGCCCCAATGACACTCTGAGGATGTTTACCGACTCCCTCACATATAACACCGATACTCACATAGCCCAACTGATGTGTCCTACCCTCATCGTAAGTAAAGACGGAGAGATCAGTTCCTCGTCCGGATTCTATGACACAAATCTGGGGCTCGCCGACCTCTATGACCGGTCGACAGTACATACCAAACGGGGCAACTATCTGACAGGCGACACCCTTTTCTACGATAGAATGAAAGGTTATGGCGAGGCTTTCGGCAATATGGTGCTGACAGACTCTGCAAGACAATCGGAATTGCGCGGAGACTACGGCTTTTATAATGAACTGACAGACTCTGCTTTCGTCACGGGCAACGCCCTCGCGATGGAATATTCACAAAAAGACACACTCTACCTACACGCCGATACCATCAGTGCCTATATGTTGGCTGACTCATCCAAAGTCACTGATGCTTTCCACCGTGTACGTTTTTTCCGAAACGATCTTCAAGGTCTTTGCGACTCAATGAGCATAGTCGAACGCGACTCCATATTATATATGTATTATCATCCTGTGATCTGGCATTACGACAACCAGATTGTAGGCAACGTAATATACGTACATTTCAACGATTCAACCACAGACTGGGCTCGCCTGCCCGAGTCAGGCGTTGTCGCACAGCATGTCGGTGAGGACTGTTACAACCAACTTGCCGGGGCCGACATGACAGCGTGGTTCAACGACTCCACAATCCGCCGGCTATATGTAGAGGGCAACGTCCAGGAAATCATGTTCCCGATGGAAAGCGATTCCACCTACAATAAGTTCGTGTTCACTGAAAGCAGCTTCATGGACGCATATTTCAACGGCAATGACATAGAGCACTTGATAATGTGGCCGGAAACAACCGGTAAAGCGACTCCGCTTTACCTTGCAAAACGCTCAGCCTACTATCTTCCACAATTCAGATGGTTCGGGCCACTACGACCCATGGCGCCAGACGAAGTATTCGACTATCCACCTGAGATGGCCGAGCTAAAATCGCAGAAACTCTTTGGCAAAATACGCCCGGACGCATATACCATACGCGGCACAGCCACCGGGCGCCCCAAGCCATTGGTTCCGATCAATCCCAACCCAGTCAAACCCGAACACACATCCGAAATTCCGGTAGCGGACTCTTTGACATCTGACACGCAGACTATCGATTTACATGACATCGATACACTTGCTGCCGATTCGTTAAAGGCGGCACCAATCGACAGCATACAGACAAACATGAAGCCAAATATGCCGGTAAAAGAAGATACCGACCATGAAGGTCTTCTACCCGGCTGGAAATCTTCAGCCTATATTTCAGACAGAAACAAACGAATATCCACCTATGCGATAATAAGAAAGGAGATTGAAGCATGAGCGACGTAATCCGCCTTTTGCCCGACTCGGTGGCAAATCAAATCGCAGCCGGAGAGGTGATACAACGGCCTGCATCTGTAATAAAGGAACTGGTGGAAAACTCCATCGATGCCGGAGCGACCTCTGTGACTATCATACTTAAAGACGCCGGACGCACCCTAATTCAGGTTATCGACAACGGCTCTGGAATGAGCGATACCGACGCACGGCTTGCTTTCGAACGCCATGCCACATCCAAAATACGTAAGGCAGACGATCTTTTCGCCCTATCCACAATGGGGTTCAGAGGAGAAGCATTGGCATCGATCGCAGCTATAGCTCAAGTAGATCTCCGTACTATGCTTAAAGGCGAGAGCATTGGCACACGTCTGATCATCAATGGCTCCAAAGTTGAAAGTCAACAACCGGAAGCCTGTGCTCCCGGCAGTAACCTGATGGTCAAAAACCTGTTTTTCAATGTCCCGGCACGAAGAAAATTTCTCAAAAAGGACTCCGTGGAGATGAGCAATATCATGCGGGAGTTCGAACGCCTCGCTCTTGTCAACACAGGTATCGAATTCACGCTGATCAGCAATGAAGTGACGCTACATTCTCTATTGAGGGCATCATTGAAACAGCGCATAGCCGACCTTTTCGGCAAATCACTTGACAAGCAGATAATACCCGTGGAAACCGACACCTCGATAGTCCGCATCAACGGCTTCATCGGTTTGCCTGAAAACGCGCGCAAACGCAATCCGCTGCAATATTTCATGGTCAACGGGCGAAACATGCGACATCCATATTTCCACAAGGCCATCCTTCAATGTTATGAACGCCTGATCCCGGCAGAGGCACAGCCCAATTATTTCATAAATCTGACCGTCGATCCAGAGACCATCGACGTCAACATACATCCGACCAAAAATGAAATCAAATTCGAAAACGAACAGGCAATATGGCAGATATTGACCGCTGCTGTTCGCGAATCACTCGGTCGGTTCAACGCGGCTCCAGCCATTGACTTTGACATCGAAGACGCACCCGAGATCCCCGTCTTTGCCCCTGACAATGACGCAACCCACGAGGTTGAACTCGACGGAGGCTACAATCCATTTGCCATCACCGGAACAGGCAATGCGAAACGGGCATCGTCAGTCTCCTCCAGCCACGTGTCCGAACACACAGCCTCACGTCAATCCCAATTCCAAGACTGGGAAAAACTTTATGACGATTTCGTGAAAAAACGTGACGACGGCTATGCCTCAATGGTTGAAAGCAAAGTCAACTGTCCCGAAACGCAAAACGAATTGGAGATGGACGTAGACACCCGTGCGACCGCCACTCTCCAACTGAAAAATTCATATATCCTCACACCGTCACGCGACGGTCTGATGATCATAGACCAGCACCGCGCCCACAAACGCATACTTTACGACAGTTATATCGACAAGGCACGAGAACAGAAATTCGCATGTCAGACGACAATGTTTCCGGAAGCCGTCGAGCTATCACCGTCACAAAACGCGATTCTGACCGACATTGCTCCTTCGTTGGAAGAACTCGGTTTCAACATAGCTCCTCTCGGTGACAACACCTGGAGCATAATAGGCATACCCTCGGTGCTGACCGGCTCAAATCCCCGTGACACCCTTCTTGGAATGATCGAAAGCATAACCGAAAGCGGAGAGGGACTCGCCACAGGGCTACAAGAGCGCATAGCCCTTTCCATGGCCAGAAGCAGCGCGATCAAACGCGGACAAACACTGACGCCAGCGGAAATGGACAAACTGATAAGCGACCTTTTCCGCCTTCCCACACCTTCGCTCACCCCTGAAGGACAAAAAGTGTTCACAATAATAAACATTGACGACATTTCCGGCATTTTAGGATAGAACACATACAAATGAAAATGCGTCTAATCATAACAGCCGTAATATTGATCGTCTGCGGAGCGCTATGCCAAGCGACAAACGTTAAAACAGAACCAGACAGCACTCTGAAAATATCCTTACTGACTGCCCGCGCAGGAAGTGAGATATATCAGCTTGAAGGGCACACCGCATTGCGGATCCAAGACCCGACAAGGGGTGATTATGTGGTGAATTGGGGACTGTTTGATTTCGCATCGCCCAATTTTGTCTACCGTTTCGTAAAGGGAGAGACAGACTATCTTGCAGGGGCGACCTCTACCCAACGGTTCCTTGACATGTATAGAAGAGAAGGACGCAAAGTGATCGAACAAGAACTACGCCTCAACACTGATCAAGCGATACTTATACGTGAATTAACAGATACGAACCTTTTGCCGGAAAACCGTATATACCGTTACAACTACGTGCTTGACAATTGCGCCACACGTCCACTTTCAATCATCGAACAGGCTATAGGCGACACCTTGAAACTCGGACCATCCGATCTGCCACAGGAAGCCACATCGAGTTTCCGTAACGCCATGCGTCATTACCACAGCAATTATCCGTGGTATCAGTTCGGCATAGATCTTGCTCTCGGCAGCGGAATAGACCGAAACATAACCAGACGGGAGCTTTCATTCGCCCCCGAAGCACTCGAAAGTATGCTCGCCACAGCCTCCCTTCCTACAGGCGAGCCTGTCGTGAAGGCTACAAACACACTTGTCGAAAGCGGAAAACAGAGCGCGGTGCTACCACCCACACAATATCCGATGACACCTATGTTTTGGGGCTGTATAGTGCTCGCCATATCCATAATCCTGTCATTCAAACAAAAAAACAGAGAAGGCGTCCCTTCATATAGCGGACGTATATTCGACACTGTATATTTCGGATTGCTTGGCCTCACCGGACTTGTGACAGCTTTCCTGATATTTATTTCCGTACATGAAGCCACTTCACCAAACTGGCTTTTACTTTGGACAAATCCACTATGCCTGTTTCCGGCGATAGCGGTCTGGGTAAAAAAATGGGAAAAGTTGTTGATTTGCTATCAAATGATTAACTTTGTACTCTTGGTTGCGCTATTGCTTATTTTCATCTCCGGAGCACAATCACCAAACCCCGCTTTCATTCCGCTAATCGCTGCGGATGCGTTGCGGGCATTGTCATATATCATACCATCACGCAAAAACAGATGTCATCACGCAAAAACAAGCCGATAGGCACTCGTATCGCAAGTGTACTCGTTGTCTCTCTCGTGACAATGGGTATAGCGTCGTTTTTGCCAGCGTCGATGGCTCAAGCCGCGACATCCGGAGTGCAAAACGCGACTACAAAAAGCCGCATACAAGGCAATGAAAGCGTATCGCAACGCCCTTCTTTGGTTATAGGCATCTTTGTCAAGGGACTTACGGCCGACTATATCAATCTGCTTCGGGATAATTTCGGCAAAGACGGATTCAACCGTTTCATAACGGACGGCTCAAGTATCGAAAACGTGTATTTCGGACCGGGAATAGATGCGACAGCGGCTACAGCCATACTGATGACCGGTGCGGCTCCCGGAGTCAACGGGATTCCATCGGCTCGTGTATGGGACACCGAAAGTCGCTCGGATTACCCTATCCTGCTCGACCCGGCAAAAATAGGCAATTTCACCGACGAGACATTTTCCCCACAGGCACTCAAAGTGTCCACCATAAGCGACGAAGTCCGCATCTCGGACGGAGGCCTCGGACTTGTACATTCCGTGGCTCCCGACGCGCAAATAGCGGTGATACTCGCGGGCCATGCCGGCAACAGCGGATTTTGGCTCAACGACATAAACGGGAAATGGTGCACATCCACATTTTACAAGGATGTACCCGGAGCCATAGCAAAACGCAACTACGGCATAACGCTTTCATCGCGGCTCGACACCCTCGCATGGATGCCGGCTATAGCGCTCGAACGTTATCCCGACCTTCCGGAATATAAAAAACTGTATCCATTCCGTCACACCTTCCCCGCACATGATCCTAAACGCTTCAAGGCCTTCAAGACTTCGGCTCCCGGCAACCGTGAAGTTGCGCAGATTGGAACGGACTATATATCTTCCTTGAAACTCGGCACGAGAGGCGTCACCGACATGCTCTGCCTCGGATTCGATGTCAGCCCCTATCTCTACGGACGTGAAGCCGACAACCGCATAGAGACAATGGACGCATACGTCCGTCTCGATTCAGATATAGCCAACATCGTACGGGCTGTGGAAAAAGGCCCAGGCATGGCTAATTCAATCCTCTTCATCGCCGGAACACCCGCTCCATCAGGCAGCAAACGCGACGAAGAACGCTGGAACATACCATCCGGACAATTCTCGCCACGCAAAGCCATGTCCCTGCTCAACATGTATCTCATGGCCATACACGGCAACGGGGACTATGTCAACGGCTATCACAACTCATATTTTTTCCTTAACCGCAAACTACTCAAAGAGCGTGGACTCGATGTGTGTTCGATCAGACAAGAATCAGCCGATTTTCTCGCAAGGATGAGCGGGGTCAGCGCGGTTTATACCATCGACGATATCATGGGGCGCAGAGCCGGAGACGAACCGCTCGCCCTGCAACGCAACACATCGCCCGTCTACGCAGGCGACTTGCTCGTAACAGTCAATCCAGGGTGGGAAATATCCGACGCCACAGAGGAGAACACTACGGAAGAACAGACTCCGGTCGTAAGAAACGTAGCCACAACCTCTCCGGTATATATCCTTTCACCGGGCATAGTACCGCACACAATAGACAGCACCGTCGACGCACGCACGATAGCCCCTACGGTCACACGTCTGCTGCGCATAAGATCGCCCAACGCGGCTTCGATTCCTCCACTGCGTCTTTCCTCGAAACGTTAAACACACACTTATTTCCAAACCAAAGAATATTACATAACAACATAATGTCACTACAATCATTTCTCACCAAGATTTTCGGCAACAAGTCGACAAGAGACCTCAAGGAAATCGAACCTATCGTAAGGAAAATAGAGGCTCTCGAACCTGAGGTGAAACAGCTAAGCATAGACCAATTACGCGAACGTATCGAAAACGTGCGTGCTGACATCAGACAATCAATAGCCGCCGAACAAGAGGAGAACACACGTCTGAAAACAGAAGTAGAGGAACTACCTTTCGACGAACGACAGCCTGTTTGGGACCAAATAGACCGCAACGAGAAAACCATGCTCGACACCATAGAAGACAAACTCAACGAGCATCTTCCAGAGGTGTTCGCGGTTGTCCGCGAGACTGCCGCACGATTCGCGGCAAACGAGACTATCGTTGTGAAAGCCACCCAACTC
Organism: uncultured Duncaniella sp.; assembly: GCA_910587515.1. Classification (GTDB taxonomy): domain Bacteria; phylum Bacteroidota; class Bacteroidia; order Bacteroidales; family Muribaculaceae; genus Duncaniella. The sequence continues at coordinate 3,917 of CAJULW010000009.1, read as the reverse complement.
GACCGTGAACTGGCCGCGCAGGGCAAGGATTTCGTCAGCATCGACGGAGATAACGCAATCTGGAAAAACCATTGGATCGCCGGAGGAAACGAAGTTATCTGGGACATGATACACTATCGTGTTCAGCTCATCGGTGGTATCGTGCTCCACCAAGGCAAGATCGCTGAGATGGCCACCGGTGAAGGCAAAACCCTCGTCGCTACGCTTCCGGTGTTCCTGCGTTCTCTCTCCGGACGCGGAGTACACGTGGTGACCGTCAACGACTACCTGTCGAAACGAGACTCGGAGTGGATGGGACCGCTATACATGTTCCACGGCTCGACTGTTGACTGCATAGACAAACATCAACCCAACACAGCGGCACGTCGCGCCGCATACAACTGCGACATCACTTTCGGAACCAACAACGAATTCGGGTTTGACTATCTGCGCGACAACATGGCTATGTCGCCCGCTGACATGGTGCAGCGTAAACACTACTACGCGATTGTCGATGAGGTCGACTCTGTACTCATCGACGACGCCCGCACCCCGCTTATCATTTCAGGTCCGGTTCCAAAGGGAGACGACCAACTGTTTGACGAATACCGCCCCAACGTAGAGAAAGTCGTCGAAGCCCAGCGTCGTCTCGTCACCAAGATTCTCGCTGACGCCAAGACCAAAATAGCGTCTGAAGACAAGGAAACACGCAAGGAAGGAGCACTGCTGCTCTACCGTGCGTTCAAGGGTCTGCCAAAGAACGGCGCACTCATCAAGTTCCTATCTCAGGAAGGTATGAAAAATCTCATGCTCGAGACAGAAGCCTACTATCTTCAGGACAACAAGCGCGAGATGCCAAAGGTGACCGACCCGCTCTACTTCGTTATCGACGAAAAGAACCGCAGCGTCGAACTCACCGACAAGGGAATCGACGAACTTACCGGCAAGACGGATGATCCTCAGTTCTTCGTGCTGCCCGACATAGCCTCGCAACTCTCCGAGACTGAACATATCGAAAACATCGCAAAGCGCCAGCAGCGTAAAGACGAACTGATGCAGGACTACGCGGTTAAAGCCGAGCGCGTACACACCGTGACACAATTGCTCAAAGCATATACCCTTTTTGAAAAAGATGTGGAATATGTGATCGACGAAGGCAAAATTAAGATCGTCGACGAGCAGACAGGACGTATCATGGAAGGACGCCGCTACAGCGACGGGCTCCATCAGGCCATAGAGGCCAAAGAGCATGTCAAGGTCGAGGCTGCCACCCAAACTTTCGCCACCATCACACTTCAGAATTACTTCCGTATGTATCACAAGCTCGCTGGCATGACCGGTACGGCAGAAACGGAAGCAGGCGAATTCTGGGACATCTACAAACTCGACGTAGTGACGATCCCGACCAACAAGCCGATCGCACGTATCGACATGAACGACCGCGTCTACAAGACAAAGAAAGAGAAATACGCAGCCGTAATAGAGGAAATACAGGATCTTGTATCGAAAGGGCGTCCGGTGCTCGTCGGAACCACTTCGGTTGAAATATCCGAGCTTTTGAGCCGCATGTTGACCATGCGCCATATCCCCCACAACGTCCTCAACGCCAAACTCCATCAAAAGGAGGCCGAAATAGTCGCACACGCCGGCAAACAAGGGATGGTAACCATCGCCACCAATATGGCCGGCCGTGGTACGGACATCAAGCTATCACCGGAAGTAAAAGAGGCCGGAGGTCTTGCTATCATAGGTACGGAACGTCACGAGTCGCGTCGCGTCGACCGTCAGTTGCGAGGCCGTTCAGGACGTCAGGGCGATCCGGGTTCTTCGGTGTTCTACGTGTCGTTCGAGGATCAACTGATGCGTCTGTTCGCAACCGACCGCGTGATGAAGATGCTCGACACACTCGGTCTTGAGGAAGGCGAGCGCATCGAAAGCGGAATGGTCACAAACGCTATCGGCAACGCACAGAAACGCGTCGAGGAAAATAACTTCGGCATACGCAAACGCCTGCTCGAGTATGACGACGTGATGAACAAACAGCGTACCTACATCTACAACCGCCGTCTGCACGCGCTCCTTGGCGAACGCATCGGCATAGACATCGCCAATATGATGTGGGACGTAATCGAAAATTTCGTCAACAACCACAGCGCGGCCGACTATCAGGATCTCGCACTCGAACTCTTCCGTGTCCTAACGATCGAAGCCCCGTTCTCAGAGGAGGAATATCGCAACCTGTCGAAAGAAGACGCTGTTGAAAAAATACATACAGCCGCACAGGAAGCTTTCGACCGCAAAAGCCAGCGCATCATTGAAGTGGCACAACCAGTCATCACGGATTGCGTGGAAAACCGAGGTTTCAAAGGACGCATAGCCGTGCCGATGACCGACGGAAAGCGTTTCTTCAATCTCATTGTAGATATCGACGAAGCATACCGCACAGGATGCAAATCAATCGTCAAGGAATGGCATAAAGCAGTGCTCCTCGTCACTATCGATGAACTTTGGAAAGAGCACCTGCGCGAACTCGACCAATTGCGACAGAGCGTGCAGAACGCATCATACGAACAGAAAGATCCATTAGTAATCTATAAAGTCGAATCTTTCCACCTGTTCGAAGCTATGCTTAACAATCTCAACGTCAAAGCCATGTCGACGCTTATGCGCGGACAGATATATATCCAGCAACAAGCTCCCGCAAGCAGCCCGAACCCTGAGAACGGAGAGGCAGAGGCTCCTGAAACCAAGGCCCAGCCCAAGGTGGAGCGTGCGATGCCCGAACGCGCCAATGATTACTCTAAATATCAGGCCTCACGCGAAAATCTGCCTGGAGAAGCCGCTCAGCGAGCAGCGTCTCAAGGAGCAGGTCAACAACGCGTGGCTCCGCAACCGGTGAAGGCCGGTCCGCGTATCAACCGCAACGACCCCTGTCCTTGCGGCTCGGGAAAGAAATATAAAAACTGCCACGGCCGCGGACTATAATCCACTTAATCAAAAAACCAAAGACGTCGACAACAATATCCGTTGACGCCTTATCAAAAGCGAAAAGAGGGACGCGCGGATAGAAATGAAAGCGCGACCCTCTTCTTTTATTATAACGCAATCAACCCATTCTCACAATGAAGAAACTTCTATTACTCACTCTCGTACTGACGAGCCTGCTGACCATATCATGCACCAAACGCGTGGAAGGCATACTACGTGAAGCCCCGACAGAGATTTCAACACAGGAGGCCCAAAAACTCATGAAATACTACAATAGCCAGCTCTCTACAGCCGAGACTCTTCTCAAAGAAGACAAAATATCGGAACTGTCAACATTTTTCAAAACGCCGGAATGGGCATTGGCTGAACGCTGCAACACAAAGCTCAGTCAATTGCCTCCCGAACTCGCTACAAAAATGCGTATAGCCGAAATGCAGCTGCACTTCATAGATTTCGTCAACCGTGTAATCGAAAAAGGAATTCCGTTAAGAGAACTGCCTGAAGAATAATAAGACTCTGAGCCAATCTCCCCTTTATTCAGATATACTAAATCTTATCAGACAGTATACAAACAACACTCCCCGCACTCCAATGATTGGAATGCGGGGAGTGTTGTTTGGTATATAGACCGACAATATCAGTCTACGAATTTGTAAGATTTCGTGTTCTTAAGACCGGGTCCTTTACAGTAAAGCATAACGTCTCCACTGAGTACCACTTGCTTTCCGAGTACCGTAGGATTAGCGGATAGATTAAGCGCGTCGCGAACCTCACCCTTCGGAAGCTGAATACCGATACAAAGCTTGTAGTCAGTGCAATCAGGCGCAGGAGCGATAACGATATTGGTCGTAGAAGCATCCGTTAGGCCGAAGTTGGTCTTGTCGAGATATGTACCGCTCGATGGCATGGAGCCGACGATATAGCCTTGTACATAGATACCGGCCCCTCCG
>CAJULW010000008.1 GCA_910587515.1 uncultured Duncaniella sp. | reverse complement strand
GCCGGTGACTGGAGTTCAGACGTGTGCTCTTCCGATCTGTCATAAATACCATGGCCGGAATAAAATCACTCGCAAAAGACACCGCCATCTACGGATTGAGCAGCATTGTCGGACGCTTTCTGAACTGGTGTCTCGTCCCGCTTTACACACAGATGTTTCTCCCCACCGAGTACGGTGTGGTATCCTATATATACTCGATCGTAGCTTTGGCGATGATCATATTGACCTACGGCATGGAAACCGGTTTTTTCCGCTTCGCCAACCATGAACGCTATGATAACCCGATGGAAGTATACTCTACCTCGCTTATATCGCTCGCTGTCAGTTCCGTGTCGTTCGTAGCCCTGATGCTCGCCTTCATTCATCCACTTTCGAAAGCGATGCACTCTGAAGGACACGAAAGCTATGTCGCAATGATGGGTCTGACGGTGGCCATCGACGCGTTTTCATGTCTGCCATTCTCATATCTCCGCTTCCGCAAAAGGCCTATGCGCTTCGCAGCCCTTCGCCTCGTGAGCATCGGGATGAACATCGGACTTAACCTCTTTTTCATACTTATATGCCCATGGTTATGGATTCAGGCTCCAGGATGGATATCTTGGTTCTACGATCCGGACTTTGGCATCGGATATATCTTCCTCGCCAATCTTATAAGTTCAACGGTAGGCCTTATGTTACTCATTCCGGAACTACATGGCTTCCCCTATCGTTTCAATCCTAAACTTTGGCGCGAAATGATCGTATATTCAGCACCGCTGTTGGTCCTCGGGCTCGCGGGCATAATGAACCAAACTCTCTATTCCATCCTCTTTCCAATGCTTTTTCCGGACAAAACCCAGGCCATGGGACAGCTCGGCATATATAGCGCGAATCTTAAGATCGCTATAGTCATGGTCATGTTTATCCAAGCTTTCCGTTTCGCTTACGAGCCTTTCATATTCGCCAAGGCTAAGGACCGGGGGGAGGACAAGATACAAAGCTATCGCGACGCGATGAAATATTTCGTGATTTTCGCCATGGTCATATTCCTCGGGGTAATGTTCTATATAGATATCCTACGCTATTTCATCGCTGAAAGCTATTTCAGTGGCTTAAAAGTAGTACCGATAGTTATGGTGGCAGAGTTTTTCTTTGGAATTTTCTTCAACCTGTCATTATGGTACAAGCTCACGGACAAGACAGTCTGGGGTATGTGGTTTTCTATTCTCGGACTTGCTATCACAATCGGCCTCAACATCGCACTCGTTCCGAAATGGGGATACATGGGATGTGCATGGGCCTCTTTCGCCTGCTACGGAACTATGATGGCTGTCAGCTACGTAGCCGGAAGGATAAAATATCCGATAGGCTACAATGTGCCACGCTTAATGTTCTATTTCGTCAGCGCCATTGTGTTATGGATATTCGTAGAACTGATATCATTCGGCCACAGACCGCTGCTCAACATGGTCATACGCACACCGCTACTTATAGGCTATATATTCATGGCACTGAAGATGGAACACATCTCTTTGCGCGACCTCATCCCAAGCAGGACAAAACATTAGGCCTCTCACTTCGAATATGAAAACGATATTTCTTATAGGATATATGGGCTGTGGCAAATCCACACTCGGCCGCGGACTCGCGGAGCGTTGCGACATTGAATTTATTGATCTCGACGACCACATAGAAGCTCTGACCGGAAAAAGAATCCGCGATATATTCGCGACAGACGGAGAAAAGTTTTTTCGCGAGATTGAACAGCGCACACTTGTAGAAATTTCCTCAAAAGAGAACGTTCTTATAGCATGTGGCGGAGGGACTCCTTGTTTCGGAGACAATATGAACCTGATGAACTCTCAAGGGACAACCGTATTGCTTGAGACTTCACACAACCGACTGTTTGAACGCCTGAAACAAGGCAGGTCAAAGCGTCCTTTGATAGCCGGGCTCGATGACCGACAGCTTGAATCATTCATCAGCGAACAGCTCTCTGCCCGAATGCCTTACTATCGTAAAGCTACGGCCACATTCGACAGCTCTCTGCTTGAAAACGAAACACAAATCGAACAGACCTGCGAGACATTCATCAACCGGTTCATGCTTCCACGAAAAAATATCTGAAAAACCGATATCAAAAAACGCCCAATGCATAAGTCCGCTTCCACTCCTCAAGAACAACCACAGGAAACACTCTCCTCTCCCCGTGGATTCACCATCGGTCTGCCAGCCTGTGACAATCCGTCGGAACGACGATTTCCCATAACACCGGAAGCCGCAGCCGCTTTGACCGAAAGGGGCTTCCGTATCAAAATGCAGGAAAACGCCGCCGTTCACATCAATTACACCGACAATCAGTATCTACGGGCGGGCGTATCTGTCACTACACGCGAAGAGGCTTTGCGTTGCGACATTGTTATCCATCTCGCCTCACCCGACATATCCGATGTCAGACACTTGAGAAAAGGCGCGATGTTATTGACATTGATGAGATCAGTAAACCAACGGCCGGAAATAGTCCAAGAATTGTTGAAACGGCATATAATAACCATAGCGATAGACCTTATTGAAGACTCCCGCGGTTGCACTCCTTTCGCTGATATTCTCGCTGAAATAGACGGCAGGGCTTCGATAGCTATAGCCTCCTCTCTACTGGCCGACTCTACCAGGGGAAAAGGCATATTGCTTGGCGGTGTGGCCGGAATCATACCATGCGAGACACTTATAATCGGTTCGGGTATAGCTGCCTGCGCAGCAGCCCGCTCGTCAATGGGACTTGGAGCCACGGTAAGAATGTATGACAACGATGTCTATTCGCTCAGACGGGCTTCACAGGAGCTCGGACCTTGGGTCATCAGTTCCACCCTGCACCCCCACACAGTAGAAAACGCGCTTCGAAGCGCAGACGTGGTGGTGGTCACTCCCACTCGCGAACCGTTCTCTGTGGAACGGGAGCTGATAACGGTGATGAAACGCGGAGCCATCGCATTCGACCTCGCGTCAGACTGCGGCTCTGCCTTCCCGTCGATGAGATCGGTCGATCTCGCTGACGCAACGGCTCTGCCGGCATCCGCGACCTCTCCTGAACGGCTATGTTTCATCAATGCGGGCTGTGCGGTCGCACGAACCGCAGCCATGGCTCTAAGCAACACCTTCCTCACACTTATGAGTTCTATAGTGACATGCGAAGGCGTCAACAACGCATTGAAACTATTGCCGGGAATGCAAAAAGCGACACTTACATTTTTCGGTCGCATCGTTAATCCCAAGACGGCCAAAGCCACCGGTATGCGCAATGTCGACATAAGCATATATCTCACACTTTCATAAACATTGCCTATGGCTCCAAGAAAAAAATTCTATGTAGTATGGAACGGCTATGCCACCGGTGTTTTTGATTCATGGGAAGAATGCCAACTGCAGGTCAACGGATACCCGAACGCAAAATATCGGAGTTTCGACTCACAAGAAGCAGCGGTGGAAGCCTACCGCGGTGACCCGGCGGAGCAGATCGAACTTCTGAAAGCCATAGCGACAGGCCCGAAAATGAAAATCAACTATGAAGCATTCCCTGAAATATGTCTTGACGCACTGGCGGTAGACGCAGCGTGCTCAAAAAACCCTGGACCGGTAGAGTATCAGGGCGTATGGGTCCGCACAGGTGAACGTATATTCCATGCCGGCCCTTTCGATGGAGGGACAAACAATATAGGTGAATACCTCGCTCTTGTGCACGGGCTCGCGCTGCTGCACCAACAAGGCCGTCACAACACACCTATATACACCGACTCAAAAACGGCTCGGTCATGGGTCAGAAACCGGCAACCGAAAACGTCACTTAAACCCACACCTCAAAACGCACATCTTTTCGAGATGATCAGACGGGCGACCATTTGGCTCCAAAACCATGACATCACAAATCCAATCTTGACATGGGATACTCAAGAATGGGGTGAAATACCTGCTGATTTCGGCAGAAAATGACAAGATGACAAACTATTTACATCTGTCAATAATACCGCACGGTATTTCAGGCGTGGCTCCGTTACATGAACATACAAAAGCCGAGACTTCTACAGCAAGTTTATGAGCATCCTTGATCGAGCGTCCTTTTAAAACAGACGCGACAAACGTCGCTGTAAAGGAATCTCCGGCACCGACCGTATCAGCCACAACTACCTTTGGAGTCTCCACAAAACTATCCTCATAAGGTGTAAAAACATAACTGCCAAAAGCTCCACACGTAAGAATCAAAATCTCAAGATCGTAATCAGATATGAGATTACAACATTTCTCTTTTGTATCACATCCGGCATATCCCAAGATACGACTGACTTCTTCAAGTTCTTCTTCATTGATTTTAAGAATATTGCACTTATTCAAAGAATTGCAGACAATATCCCTGTCATAAAAATCCTGCCGTAAATTTATATCAAAAATCCTATAGTATCCGGGCCCTGTAGGCATGGCGTCAAGAAAGGCATTTATCGTCTCACGCGAAACGTCGCTACGCTGTGCAAGCGACCCGAAGCACACAGCAACCGTTTCCGATGCAAGATCTTCGAGTTGACCGGAGAAAGGGATATTGTCCCAGGCGACATTTTTCTTTATATCATATAACGGAACTCCAAAAGCATCTATCTTTACATCCACAATACCGGTAGGAGCATCAACCCGCTCCAACTTCGACACAATATTTTTGTCACGAAGAGCGGCTTCCATCTCTTCTCCGAGAGCGTCCCGTCCAACCGCACTGACTGCTATTCCATTAAGGCCAAACTGAGAAACATGATACGCAAAATTGACCGGTGCACCTCCAAGTTGTTTACCATCAGGCAACATGTCCCATAAGAGTTCTCCGATACCTACTATTTTACCTGCGCCAGAATTGTCAACCATATTTTTTGACATAACAAAAGTATTTTTACTGACAGTGATACTATTTTTTTGACATTAATCTACATTATTGACTTATCCTGCAAAATAAACTTATGAATTTCAATTTTCCAAATATCATACAATTAAAAATAACGATATTCAGAGACACTAAGCCCCCAACCACAACGCAACAGGGAAAACTGACCAAAAATTAGCCATATCGGGATTAAATATCATCATTTGATGTAAACTTTTAATCTCCAAAAGAAGTTATATTTGCAGACAATTTCCACTTGATTTTTAAAGACCACGTTTCAATTAACTATCCGATCATGGCTATATATAGATTTCTCGCTGCATTTCTGATAATGGCATCTTTACATGTACATGCACAGACTGCGACCGTGACTGATGGACGCATGCTCACCATTGACGAGTGCCGTGAATTGGCATTGAAAAACAATAAGACACTTCGCAAATCCGCCCAGCAGATCAAAGTCGCCGGCTACGAGAAAGATCAGGCCTTTGCCGCCTATCTTCCTTCGATAGATTTCACCGGCGGATATATATATAATCAAAAAGGCATATCCGTACTCGGGTCAGACCAACTGCTTCCGATAAAAAATTTTGATCCACAAAAACAGGGATATGAATTCAGTTTTGTAAAAAATCCCGCAACAGGCGAACCGATTTTGGTCAATGGGAAACCTATCCCTGAACAAGTAGCCTTTTTGCCCAAAGAGGCACTAAGCTACGACTTGCACAATGTCTTTTTCGGAGCCGTGACATTGACACAACCGATATTCATGGGTGGCAAAATCGTATCGATGAACAAAATAACCGGCTATGCCGAAAGCATAGCAAAAACTATGCACGACAACACCGCACAAGATATAATCTATGCGGTAGACGCTGCGTATTGGCAAGTCGTTTCCCTCAAAGCCAAACAAAAATTGGCCATAAGCTATGTCAACCTCCTTGACACGTTGAGCCGCAACGTCCGTCTAATGATAGAACAGGGGGTAGCAACCAAACGCGACCAATTGACGGTAGATGTCAAACTAAACTCAGCCCAGGTAGACCTTACGAAAGTTGAAAACGGACTTGTCCTCTCCAAAATGGCCCTTGCTCAGGTGTGTGGACTTTCCATACACAGCCGTTTCACGCTCGCTGACGAAGACACCGAAGAAATATCCATATCCGCCCCCATAGCCAACAGTTACGATATGCAGGAGGTCTATGCTTCGCGCGACGACCTCAAGGCTCTTGAATTAGGAGTCAAGATATATAAAGAAAAAGAAAATGTGGCCAGAGCCTCAATGATGCCGAATCTCGCGTTGGTCGGAACTTACTCTTTCTCAAACCCGAACATGTTCAACGGATTTCAGAAAAATTTTAACGGCATGTTCTCCGTCGGCGCCATGGTCACAATACCGATTTGGCACTGGGGAGGAAACTACAACAAGCTACGCGCGGCAAAGGCTCAGACCGTGGCCGCTCAACTTGAATTCGAGAATGCATGCGATCTCGTCGACCTACAGGTCAATCAAGCCTCGTTCAAAGCGAAAGAGGCTGTGAAAACATTCCAGATGACAGAAACGAATCTCGCCAAGGCCGATGAAAACATGCGTTGCGCGGATGTCGGATTCCGCGACGGTGTCATGACCATAGACAATGTTATGGAAGCCCAGACAGCATGGCTGAAAGCCCATTCGGAAAACATAGACGCACGCATAGACGTATACCTCTGTGATGTATACCTCAGCAAAGTGCTCGGCAAAATGAATATATATCCGACAGAATAGACATTCTAATATATCTATGCCATTTAAAAGCAACAAATTTCAACAACCATTACAATAATCCACTCAGTCATGTCAGAGACAATCAATAACAACGCGCCTACGGACGAACAACGCGAAAATAAAATTCTAATGGTAGCCATGGGAATCATGACAGCCATCTGCATAGTGCTTGCACTTCTCGGGTTCTGTTTTCTTAATAAACCGGATGATATCGTACAAGGACAGGCCGACGCGACTTCGCTTCGCATATCAGGCAAACTTCCAGGACGAGTGATGAAAATTTACGTCCATGAAGGAGACATGGTAAAAGCAGGCGACACACTGGTTCATATACACTCGTCGCTCGCTGACGCCAAGCTGATGCAGGCGGAAGGCATGGAAACAGTGGCCCGCACGCAGAACCGTAAAATCGATGCCGGCACACGCAGCCAGATCATACAGGCTGCACGCGACATGGCTGCCCAAGCAGAAGCCGCAGTCGAAATAACAGAAAAAACTTACAACCGGATGGAAAATCTCTATAAAGAGGGGGTGATTTCGGAACAAAAACGGGACGAGGCCAAAGCCGCCTATGACGCAGCGGTCGCAGCACACCGTGCCGCAAAAAGCCAACTTGACCTGGCGATAAGCGGTGCGCAAAAAGAAGACAAAGAAAGTGCGGCAGCCATGGTCAACGTTGCCAAAGGAGGCGTAGCGGAAGTGCAGAGCCTTCTTGAAGACCAGTATCTGCTTGCGCCATGCGACGGTCAGATAGACCAAGTGTATCCTGAGGAAAGCGAACTCGTATCGCTCGGAGCACCCATAATGAGTCTGCTCAAGTTGAAGGACAAGTGGGTAACGTTCAATGTTCGCGAGGAGCTACTCAACGACATGCCTCTCGGTGGCGAAATTGACATAATGATACCAGCTCTTAACCAGAAAAAAGCCAAAGCAAAAATATATTATGTGCGTGATCTCGGAAGCTATGCGACCTGGCAGGCCACAAAGGCTACAGGGCAATGGGACAGCAAGACATTCGAGGTCAAAGCCAAAACGATCGACAATATCCCTGAGCTCCGTCCAGGGATGACCGTCATATATAACCAAAGATAGCAGGCGGACAAAGCTATAGGCCACAATATATCAAAAGAAAGATAATGCTCCTAAGACTTTTCAAACGTGAAATCCGGAGACTGACATCGCGTAAGATATATATCTTCATGATGTTGGTCGTACCGTCATGCTGCGCATTTCTTCTTCTGAATCTCATGGATGAAGGTTTGCCGCTCAAAGTTCCGGTAGGAATGGTAGACATGGACCATTCGTCTATGTCACGCCAGATCGGACGCTCGCTAAATGCGACCGAACTTATCGATATAAGCGACGATCTCGAAAGTTTCCATGACGCCATGAACAAGGTGAAAAGCGGAGAGATATACGGTTTTTTCCTTATTCCATCCGATTTTCAGAAAAAAGCCATCGGAGGCGACACCCCGACATTGTCGTTTTACTCCAACATGACTCTGTTCGTTCCGGGATCACTCTCTTTCAAAGGCTTCAAAACAATAGCGGTATCGACAAGCGGAGCCATTGTAAAGACGACACTGACAAATGCCGGTGCCGACGAAATTACAGCCGGTGAGCTTATACAACCGGTCGTCATCAAAACACATCCTCTAAACAATCCGTGGACAAACTACGCTATATATCTTTGTCAATCGTTCCTGCCATGTCTTTTAGCTTTAGTGATATTGCTTGTCACGGTTTTCAGCATTTGTCAGGAACACAAAACCGGCACTTCCGTAGAATGGTTACACACAGCGGGAGGCAACATGGCCACGGCCCTTGTCGGTAAGCTGCTTCCGCAAACAATTATTTTCACATCAGTCGGAGTTGCGCTCCAGGCAGTCATGTTCGGATTTCTCGGATTCCCGTTAAACAACCATCCGCTACATATAATCACAGCGATGTTTCTGCTTGTCACCGCATGTCAGGGATTCGCGGTGTTCGTAACCGAAATGCTGCCCAACCTTCGCATCGCGATGAGCATTGTATCACTGACCGGAATACTATGCTTCTCAATAGCCGGCTTCTCGTTTCCGGTGGAAAAAATGTATGGAGGTGTAGCTATATTTTCCTATCTTGTTCCGATCAGGTATTATTTTCTGATATATATCGACCAGGCACTCAACGGCATTCCAATCTATTATTCGCGCATCTACTATATGGCACTAATCGGTTTCACTCTCTTGCCGGCAATCGGTCTCAGACGTCTAAGGAAGCAATGCGAACATCCGGTCTATATACCTTGACCGCTTATTTATACTGATATAAAAGCTCCCATCATCCCCCCTACTGTCATATATACAATGAACTGGATTAAAAGCATATTTCAAGTTTGGCGACGTGAAACACGACTTGTTTTCACCGACATAGGCGTAATGCTCTTTTTCTTCGCCCTTCCGTTAGCCTATCCCGTCATATATACACTGATTTACAATCCGGAAGTAGTAAAGAAAATAGACACCATCGTTGTCGACTCGTCCCGTTCAGCGGAAAGCCGTGAACTCGTGCGCGAACTGTCCGCAACACAAGGGGTCAATGTCATCGGCTTCGCCTCCGACATCCAGGAAGCAAAAAAAGCATGGATGGAAAAGAAATGTTACGGTGTGCTTGAAATCCCATCCGATTACGGTCATAAGATAGGCCGCGGAGAGCAAGCTGTAGCATCCTTCTATTCCGATATGTCACTGCTTATCCGATATCGCCAATACTTGTTTTCAATGACTGACGTGCAGATGAACGAAGCTACCCGTATCACTTCGCGTCGGCTCGATGACGGAGGACTTCTCACAAGCTCTATCGGGGGACTTCCAGTCAATACCCAAGCCAATTTTCTTGGTGACGTCACCCAAGGGTTCGCATCATTTATAATGCCCGGCATCGTGGTTCTTATACTCCAACAGAGCATGCTGCTCGGCATCACCATGATAGCCGGGACATCACGCGACCGCAGATCACGCAACGGACATCGCGACCCATTGGCTCACAAAGCAGGACCGACAGCGACCGTTCTTGGCAAATCCCTATGCTATATGATGGTTTATATTCCACTAAGCTACTATATACTTGAAATCATACCTTACATGTTTTCACTCCCGCACATCGGGAATTTTATAGACTTTATGCCGATGATATTCGTCATGCTCCTTGCTACCTCATTTCTCGGACAGACTCTACAGATATTCGTACGGGAACGAGAGTCAAGCCTATTGGTCATAGTTTTCACATCGGTTGTTTTCCTATTCCTCTCAGGTCTGACCTGGCCTCGATATGCATTCAATAAATTTTGGCTTATGGTCTCCGATTTAATACCGTCCACCTGGGGTATCGAAGGACTCATCCGCATAAACAGCAACGGAGCGACAATTTCCGATGTCAGCCACTACTACCTCGGACTCTGGGCACTCACCGGGCTATACTTTATCACTGCATTGGCCATCCGATATTTCTCCAAAGGCTCAGAAACGCATACCGACAGTCAATGTCAAAGACGAAAAGGTGCTGAAATGAGTGAAATTTGAATTATAATACAGATAGCCATTGAAACGCAACTGTCCGGACGCGAAAAGTTTTCGATGATTATACACCGTGCTGAATGACAATTTATAATTATTGGCGACAAGAGACCTCTCTCCGTCAGTGGCGTCCTCGTATGTCCGTTTATAACCTATAGCTCCCATAGCAGTCAGATTCAGCAGCCAACGCTTCGGTTTAAGAGCCCAGTTATAGCCATATCCACCGAGAACGGCTATATCCCGATGATGAAGATTATACCTGCGTTCTGCCATCGGAAGCCCCTCAAGCATCTCTTCCGGGAGATTGGAAAAATCCATATAAAAATTCTGCTCTGCAAGATTAACTCCGACAACCGCCGTACCGGACGAACGAAGCTGATATTTCGAAAAGCTATAAGCGGCAGCATGTGAATAGCGGTTGTGATTAAAGAAATAATAGGCGTCTATTGTAGCCGAGTTCACTTTCGTGTCATCAAAATGATAACGAAACTCTCTGCCTTCATTATAATCACCGAACCGGGTCAGAATCATTCCACCCTCCGATGACAGACTTGCATAATTTATTGAAAAACGCGAACATGCAAAATCGAGATTGAACGTATTGCGTTTAGTGTCACGGTCAAATAATTTATTAATGTTCGACGTAAAACCCAAACTCACCGCCATGAAACTTATATGGACACCAGCGTCCATAAACAGATTGGAATGCATAGCTATCTGTGAGTTTTTCGGGAAAAACAATGTTTGCGACTCCATCCAGCTGTAAGTTTTCCCCTGAAGTTTCCAATTCTTCCCGGTTCCGACCACGTAATCCTTATCATAGGAATTGAATGTCCGGTCACCCCAATTGTAGACACCTAAAATAAAACGCGGAAAAGCAGGGTAATATATCGACGAATCCCCAAAAGAAAAACCGTTGTCAATCAACTGGCTGACCCAACGGGTAGAACTTTTCCCTATACTGTCGTTCTGTGTGTCCATAGCAAAAGAGCCGAGCACAGACACAGCACCCAGCACAGACAACAAAAAAACTCGACGCACAAATTCCATTTAATCAAAACTCAATGCAAAAATAGCGAGAATTTGTTTGCAAACACCATAATCGGAACTAAATTTATATTCTGAAAATATTCCAGGCAATATGTCAGGTGATAGCCGGCACATGCCGCCACGCATTTCAACAGCCTCTGACACCAATCTCTAAAATTTATGGCTAACCGCTTGTAGATTGGAATTTTATTACTACCTTTGCAAAGTTTTTGGCCGAGTGCCAGACAGACTTAATTAACCTTATTTATTAACCTCATTATTTTTAATGTCTAACGAATTAAAAAACTCCCCTATCGAGGATTTCGATTGGGAAGCCTACGAAAACGGTGAGACCAAGGGCGACAAAACCCGCGAAGAGCTCACCCAAACCTATGATGAATCGCTTAACACCGTGCGTGATAAGGACGTAATCGAAGTACCATCATCTCGCTCAACAAACGCGAAGCAGTGGTTAACATCGGCTACAAGAGCGACGGCATCATACCCATGAGCGAATTCCGCTACAACCCCGAAATCAAGGTGGGCGACACCGTTGAAGTCTTCATTGAAAACCAGGAAGACAAAAAAGGCCAGCTCATACTTTCTCACCGCAAAGCCCGCGCAGCCCGCTCATGGGACCGCATCAACGAGGCTCTCGAGAAAGACGAAATCATCAAAGGTTACATCAAATGCCGTACCAAAGGTGGCATGATCGTAGACGTGTTCGGAATCGAGGCATTCCTCCCCGGCTCACAGATCGACGTGAAACCTATCCGCGACTACGATATCTTCGTTGGCAAGACAATGGAGTTCAAAGTCGTTAAGATCAACCAAGAATTCAAAAATGTCGTTGTCAGCCACAAAGCCCTCATCGAAGCCGAACTCGAGCAGCAGAAGCGCGAAATCATCGCCAAGCTCGAAAAAGGTCAGGTGCTCGAAGGTTCTGTCAAGAATATCACCAGCTACGGTGTGTTCATCGACCTCGGTGGCGTAGACGGCCTCATCCATATCACAGACCTTTCCTGGGGTCGCGTAAGCCATCCGGAAGAAGTCGTACAACTCGACCAGAAACTCAATGTCGTTATCCTCGATTTCGACGACGAGAAAAAACGTATCGCCCTCGGTCTCAAGCAGCTCCAGCCACATCCTTGGGATGCTCTCGATTCAGAGCTTAAGGTCGGTGACAAGGTCAAAGGCCGCGTAGTGGTCATGGCTGACTATGGTGCGTTCGTTGAAATCGCCCCTGGTGTCGAAGGTCTCATCCACGTAAGCGAAATGTCTTGGAGCCAGCACCTCCGTTCCGCTCAGGACTTCCTCAAAGTTGGCGACGAGATCGAAGCTGTCATCCTTACCCTCGACCGCGAGGACCGCAAGATGTCACTCGGACTCAAGCAACTCAAAAATGATCCATGGGAAAACATCGAAACAAAATACCCCGTCGGAAGCAAACACACTGCAAAAGTGCGCAACTTCACCAACTTCGGTGTATTCGTTGAAATCGAAGAAGGAGTTGACGGTCTCATCCACATCAGCGACCTTTCTTGGACCAAGAAGGTAAAACATCCGAGTGAATTTACTCAAATCGGTGCTGACATCGAAGTTCAGGTTCTCGAAATCGACAAAGACAACCGCCGTCTATCGCTCGGTCACAAACAACTCGAAGAAAATCCTTGGGATGTATTCGAAACAGTATTCACTGTCGGCTCCATCCACGAAGGTACTATCATCGAGATGGTAGAAAAGGGTGCGGTAATCGCACTTCCATACGGAGTAGAAGGATTCGCCACCCCGAAACACCTTGTTAAAGAAGACGGTTCGAAAGCTCAGACTGACGAAAAACTCAACTTCAAGGTTATCGAATTCAACAAAGACAGCAAGCGCATCATTCTTTCTCACAGCCGTATTTTCGAAGACGAGCAAAAGGGCGAACGCGCTGAAGCATCCAAAAAGCAAGCAGCCAGCCGTCGCACCGGAAACCGTCGTGCAGAGGAAACTCCCGCGTTGGCAAGCACCCTCGAAAAAACCACACTCGGTGACCTCGAGGCTCTCGCAGAACTCAAACAAAAGTTCTCTGCTAAATAATAAGCGCAATCAAACAGCGCGACTATATTCCAAACAAGAGCCGGTGATATCACCGGCTCTTGTGTTATCCGTAAACCGAGTCGTTATGACTGTATTTTCACACTGTTTCATGGGAAAACCGATGTTTTTTCACTAAATTTGCAGCCATCTTATTTCAAGTATATCATCTTATTAGACTATGAAAATATTTTATTTCTGCATATTGCTTATATCATCGGGCATACTGGCGTCGTGCGGGGATGCAAAAAAAGGAATCAAAACCACGACAACGGCTTCTGAAGAGGTAGAGACACAGAAATCACAGTTGGAACAGGCTCTCACAGATGGCAATCTCAAGCAAGCCTCTGTAGTGGCTGACAGTATGTCATTGTTCGTCGACGATTTCACGCCAGAGCAAACTGTCCAGGTCCTGACAACATTCATAAAAGTCTATAAAGACGCTGTAGCCAGACACGAATCGCGTAAAGCCCTTGAAACCATACGAAAATATGTCGACGTATACGACATCGCATTAAGCACAAATCCCAAAGACACAAAAACCGCATTCCAGAAAGCAATGCGAAACAACCCTGAACTTGATTTTGGGGCTGTCGCGATCGCATTCCGGGAAAAACTTTCTAACTACGATTCACTACAAGACGGCTCGCTCAACCGCAATCAGTCCGACCGCACAGACTCAGTGACAAAAACCAATTCCGACACCGTGGCCGAAAAGCCGCAAGAAATACCTCTCGAACTACGACCGGCCGAATAAAGAACACAGCCCCAAACACAAATTTTATAGTCACACCATCACATATAGCCAGACATGCAGGACTTTCTGAAAAAATACAACTCAATCGTCTCTTTCGTCGGAGGACTGATCGTTATTGCGGCCATCTCGTTCGCATTCTTTTATCCAGACGCATCAGAAGGCAATCAGCTCCGTCAGCATGACACCCAACAGGGCATAGCTATCGGACAAGAGGCAAAAGCATATTCAGAGGCTACGGGCGAAGTTTCTCGTTGGACCAATTCGCTTTTCTCCGGAATGCCCACATTCCAGATCTCGCCTTCATATCCGTCAAGCAGTCTTTACACATGGATAAACACGGTCATGGGGCTCGGTCTTCCGACCCCGTCATCCCTAATCGCCATGATGATGGTCGGATTCTTCATATTGCTGCTGGCAATGAAAATGCGTTGGTATGTCGCTCTTATAGGAGCCATCGCATACGGATTTTCATCTTATTTCGTAATAATAATAGGTGCGGGGCATATCTGGAAATTCGTCACACTGGCATATATACCACCGACAATAGCCGGAATCATGCTGTGCTACCGGGGACGCTATCTTACAGGAGCATTGGCCGCACTCTTTACCATGATGCAGATTTCGTCGAATCACGTACAGATGACATACTATTTTCTGTTTGTGATCGCGGGTGTGACGATAGCCTGTCTCATAAAAGCTCTAAACGAAGGAAACATCCGCCGCTGGGCCATTGCTACAGCCGTACTGGCAATAGCGGGCATTCTTGGTATAGCCGCCAATGCACCAAGTCTGTATCTGACATACGAATACTCCAAAGAAACCATGAGGGGTCGCCACAGTGAACTGACCCCGGTAACACCGTCAGCACAATCGACCAAAGGTCTTGACAAAGACTATATAACCCAATACAGCTATCAGCCATCAGAAACATTTTCCCTTCTGATTCCGGATATCAAAGGCGGAGCCTCGGCCCGTCCTGAAAAAGGAAGAATGACCGCCACAAATCTCGGTGAGCTGCCTGCAGCAAAAAAGATGATGGACAAAGGGGAGATCGACTCCCTCCAACAGCAGTATCTGAGCTATATGAGCCAATATTTCGGAGATCCGGAAGGCACGAACGGCCCGGTATATGTCGGAGCGTTGATTTTTGCGTTATTCCTGTTGGGATGCGTAGTGGTCAAAGGACCGATGAAATGGGCTCTCGTCATATTAACCATATTTTCAATTGTCCTCGCATGGGGACGACACGCGATGATATTTACGGATATAATGCTGTCAATCGTGCCTATGTATTCGAAATTCCGTACGGTGGAAAGCATTCTTGTCATCGCGGAATTCACAATGCCGCTCCTTGCCGCCATGGCCTTGCAACGTATAATCGACGAACCCCACTCTTTCGACCGCTATCGCAAGGCTGTCTATTGGAGTTTCGGCATAACACTCGGTATCTGCGCCATAGGCTTCTGCATTCCTGAATTTTTTGGAAGCGCGATTTCCGACAATGACCGCGAAATAGACACAATGATAACAGGCTCTCTCCTGCAACAAGGATACGACGCGTCGACAGCTCGCCAATTCAGCCTTCAAAATCCGGCTATATACTCGGCCATAGAATCACTGCGCTACGGAATGGTCAGTTCAGACGCGCTACGCAGTTTTATCATAGTAGTGATCGGATTCGCGACACTGACATTTTATATGCGACGCAAGCTATCAATCGCGTTGACCGCAGCCGTCATCGGAATCCTCGTCCTCACGGATCTTTATCTTGTCAATAAACGCTACCTAAGCCATGACAGTTTCGTCGCGAAACAATTGACCGTGGGTGCGCCAATAGCGAAAACCGCAGCCGACGAGATGATTCTCCAAGACAAGGACATGAACTACCGTGTAATGGATATCCCTCGCTTCTATAGCGCAGACCCTTCGTACTATCATAAAATGATAGGCGGATATCACGCGGCCAAACTCACACGCTACCAAGACCTTATAGACCGCCATCTTGCAAATTTCACCCGCGGGACAGAAACAGACGCAGATTGGAATGTACTCAACATGCTCAACGCCAGATATATCATCGATATGCAAGGTCAGGCCATGCGCAATCCAGAGGCACTCGGAAACGCCTGGTTCATTGACCGCGTAGACTATGTCGACAGCCCTGACGCAGAAATGGACGCACTTTCGTTCATAGATCCCTCCAAGACAGCGGTAGCCGACAAGCGTTTCAGCGAAATACTCGGACAATCATCAACCAAAACCGACGGTGACACAATCATAGAGACAAGCTATGCACCGAACCGTCTATCCTACCGAACCCACAGCGCCAAAGGCAACGTAGCGGTCTTCTCGGAAATTTTCTTCCCTTGGGGATGGGAAGCCACGATCGACGGCAATAAAGCTGATATCGGACGTGTCAACTACCTGTTGCGCGCCATCAATATCCCGGCCGGCGACCATGAAGTCGTTATGACATTCGACCCTAAATCGCTACATTCGACCGACACTTTAGCCAAAGTCTCCATAATACTTATATATCTTGCCATCGCAGCGGCCATCGGTTTCAGCATAAAAAACATCATCGCTGCGCACAGGACCGATGACAAAAACCAGACTAAAAAAATATAATCCATTACAACCGGCTTTCCACAAAATAAAACGGACTTGGAGGAGCCACGGATTCGGAGTGCATTCCCCTTTCGCATTCCGTTTCATAACTTGTGTCCTACGCGAACAAGCACCGTTCTATTCCTACCAGGCGATACGAAAACTGGCAAAAACCGAAAAAGAGTTCCGCTTTCTCACATGCCTTTTCAGGATCGCATGTGAAGTCCGTCCGACCGACGCAATCATAGCCGATCGCGACGGAGACATCCAGAGACGCATATTATCAATGAGCGACTCGACGATGAAAGTCCATCTGCTCGAAAAAGGCCTCAATCCGGACTCGATAAATGCCACATTATTATATATCGGATTTTTTTCCGATGAATCAATCGGGAATATACTCACAGCCGTACGCAAAGTGATCAGTAGGCAAGGAGCCATAATATGCCTTGACATCCCCGAGTCTTTCAACTCAAAATTAAAAGACATGCTCATAAACGGAATGTCGTTCACAAACGGGCGAATGACCATATTTATAAGCAGATCCGATCTTCCGCGACAAGATTTCGAAATAGACTTCTGACCGTCAAACACAACATGCGTGACATTCTCGATATCGAAAGAATATTAAACGACTATAACCTCCATCTCAGCCTTGAGAAAGGCATGTCGGACAATACACTAAAAGCCTACGGACGCGATATCCGCAAACTGCTCGCATATCTTGCGGCTGAAAATATCGGATTGAGAGACGTGACTATCGATACGCTGCGCTTTTTCATAGGCGAACTGCACGATATCGGAATAGCCGAACGTTCACAGGCCCGTATAGTCGCTGGAATACGTTCGTTTTTCCATTTCCTTGACATGGAAGACTACCTACACCCCAATCCGTCAGAACTGCTTGAAACGCCAAAAATCGGTCTACATTTGCCTGAAGTACTGACCCAGGAAGAAATTGACGCAATGATAGCAGCGATAAATCCGGATAAGGCTGAAGCCCAACGGGACAGAGCGATAATAGAAACGCTATATAGCTGCGGGCTTCGTGTGAGCGAGCTGACCGGCCTTGAAATCTCCAAAATTTTTCCCGACGAAGGCTATTTAGTAATCCGGGGCAAAGGGAACAAAGAGCGCATAGTACCGATGTCGGAGGCTTCGCTTTCTGAAATCAGCGATTATCTCACAGACCGCTCGCTATTAAATATAAAACCTGGGGCAGAAAACATATTATTCCTTAACCGCCGTGGCGGCCGTATGACACGCGAACGTGTTTTCCAAATCGTCCAGTCTCTCGCCCGAGAGGCAGGCATAAGGAAAACCATATCACCGCACACACTCCGCCATTCCTTCGCCACACATTTGCTCGAAGGCGGAGCGAACCTAAGAGCTATACAGCAGATGCTCGGCCACGAAAGCATAGCCACAACCCAAATTTACATCCATCTCGACAGCTCCACTTTACGCTCAGATATTCTCGCATTCCACCCCAGAAACCGCAGACAAGACTGACTGTGCAAGCCTATAATCAAGCTGGCATATCAATTCGCAAATTATTGTTAAATAGACAGCTGGCTACTTGGGGAATCAAATTATTGTCATTACCTTTGCAATAGTCAACGAACATCTCTCCAAAGACACCTTTACATCAAAAAATCAGGTAGGGTCTCGTAGCCGCAAGCATCGGGATTCTTTCTTTTTTAACTGTCTCACCCCAAAAACCACATTCAGCCACGCTGTCAACAGTTTTAAAACCGACATCGGCCAAATAACATCGATAAAATATATAAAAAACTATAACATTCAGAATCATACTGCCATGGCTATCACCTACATGACCAAGGAAGGTTACAAGAAAAAAATGGAAGAAATCGCGTTTCTCGAATCAGTGGAACGCCCCCGCATATCAGCAGCGATCGCAGAAGCACGCGACAAAGGAGACCTTTCAGAAAACTCCGAATATGATGCCGCCAAAGAGGCACAAGGAATGCTTGAAATGAAAATAGCACAACTCAAAGACCTCGTGGCCAATTCGCGCATAATCGACGAAAGCAAACTCAACAACGAGGAAGTACAGATACTCAACCGTGTCACTATTAAAAACACTGCAAATGGCATGAGTATGGAATATACTATAGTCGCTGACTCAGAAGCAAACCTCAAAGAAAAGAAAATCGGGTCAAGCACCCCTATAGCCCAGGGACTTCTCGGCCATAAACTCGGAGAGGTGGTCGAAATAAAAGTCCCGGCCGGACTCATGAAATTTGAAATAGTCGAAATAAATTTCTAAACAAAAGTAGCCGGATTGCTAAAATCTTTAATAACTTTTTTCAAAGAGGGAAAACACACCGGATGAATACACCAGCCAAAACGAATTGTCCGCAGACTTTTGGTCTCCATTCTATTGGGTAGGCCATGGAGACTCTGCGTCGATCAATCTTCAAGCCAGAGAATACTTGGCAGACCTTTTTCTCACACGCAAAAGCGAAGGTTTTGAAGGAAACGGATATGGCTGGACATCACTTGCGACTGTCTGCCTCGAGGAGAACGCGTCAGCGTTAAAACCACTCATCGAATTCGACCATGAAAGCGGGACCTTTTGTGCGTATTCATCCGACCAAAATGCCCTCAGAAAATTTGCAACCGGATTCAAAAACGCTTGTGAAAACCACGAAGTGATAAACGATATATTTTCCCGCGCGGTATTAGATGAAATGTAGCAACCATAAAACACAGCTATGTCAACAATATTCAGCAAAATAGCGGCAGGTGAAATTCCATCCTACCGCATCGCGTCAGACGACAGACACTACGCGTTTCTTGACATCAACCCCGTATCGCCCGGGCATGTATTGGTCATCCCGCGCATAGAAGATGACTATATCTTCAATCTTTCCGACGAAGACTACCAGGCACTCACACTGTTCGCCAAACGAGTGGCCAAAGCGATCGAAGCAGCCATACCATGCAAACGGGTAGGAGTCGCTGTAATAGGGCTTGAGGTACCACACACACATATCCACCTCGTCCCTATAAGCACTGAGGCCGACATGAACTTCAATAAAAAAGTAAGTCTCGATGCCTCCGAGATGGAAGCTATCGCAAAGGCCATATCAGACAAATTCGATGAACTGAACGTAGCAGAATAAGCAGCACACGACACAAAAAAATGAGCCGAAACAAAGCCAGATGTTGGATCGAAGCCATGAGACTGCGGACCCTACCGGTATCGCTCTCAGGAGTGATTTATGCAGTCGGACTTGGAATGACATCATGGCACTTTCGCCCTATAGCGGCCGCTCTTTGCCTACTGTTCGCTCTTTTGGCACAGATCGCATCGAATTTTGCAAACGAGTATTATGATTTTAAAGCCGGTTTCGACAAATCCGGCCGGATCGGGCCGAGACGCGGTGTGACCGAGGGAGACATCTCGCCAAGAGCAATGAAAACAGCGACATTCGCCACCCTCGCAGCCGCTTGCGCTGTCGGTTGCTTTCTTGTATGGTCATACGGCCAATGGTGGATGTATGCAGTCGGCATCATCACAGCTCTTGGAGTCATCGCCTACAGCACAGGCCCTTTCCCGCTGTCACGCCATTGTTTAGGTGAGCTTGCCGTCATTTGTTTCTTCGGCATCATACCGGTATGCCTGACCTACATTCTAATGGGTGGTACATACGGATGGTGGCTGTTAGCCGCGTCATTCGGAATCGGCCTAATGGGCGCGAACGTATTGATCGTAAACAATTACCGTGATATGGACGATGACAAAGCGGTGGGCAAACACACGCTCACTGTCGCGATCGGCCGACGTGCGACAGCAGCTATATATCTTGCCAACGGCATCCTGGCGCTTATCCTAACTCTGCCCGCATGGATAGCGTCAAGCCGATATTGGTGGATAATCCCGCTGACATATACCATCTGTCATACAACACTCTATTTCAGATTGAGCCGCCTGACCGGGACAGCCCTCAACCCGCTGCTCGGCATAACGGCCATACTCATGCTATTCTATACCACCGGATTCATTATCACCATTTTGCTTTCATGAAAACGGAAAACCTATATGCCTGGTGCAAGCGTTATCTTTCACTAACGCTTCTCGCCTCGATAGTTGTCGGAGCGTTGGTTTTGTTCTTTAACGAAAACTCGCTCCTGCGCACTGTCGAGCAAGAACGCAGGATCGTCGAATTGGAAGCCGCCATCACCGAAGCCACCGACACGCTTGAATACTACAGAGGCCTCAACCATTCGCTCGACACCGACAAAGAAACGATGGAACGCATCGTGCGCGAACAATACCACATGCAACATCCAGACGAAGACGTATATATATTCGAATAGTCAACAAGAATCCCGACAGGAACCATGGCTAACAAAAAAAAGACCCATCACAACGATTCAAACAGCTCCAGGCGCACGTTAATGTCAAACCTGCTCGTGACGGCAGGCCTTCTATCGATAATGACGGCAGCATTTCTACCACTCATACACACTGCCGCCCTATGGACGAGATACCTTTACGCATTCGGAGCCGTCTTATTGCTCTCAGGACGGTTCGTCGCCCCGCGAATCGAAAACGCGCCCATCAGACTTCGCAGGCTCATACGCATAGAGATATGGACAGCGCTCATATTTGTCGCGGGAGCCGTGTTCATGTTTCTTCCATCAGCCGGAGGCAAAGATTGGATAGCGTTCACTCTCGCGGGCGGTCTTCTGACCGTCTACACGTCCATAATGATACCACGTCAGAAATTATAGCCGGCATTACTCTATACGATTTTCCCCCCATCTTTGCACCAGGAAGCCTTTTCCGAAAATATATCTCGGTCATCAATATTAAAAAACTTAACTAGATGGGAAGCTAAATTGCAGTATTATTAGTAATTTTGCCCTGTAATTATCAAGCGGACACATATAAATGTCTCAATATCTAACCATCGACCAAGGAAATTCCGAAGCTAAAATATCGCTTTGGGAAGACAGGACACTCGTTGACACGGTCATCGAAGCGCGTCTCACACCCTCGTCGGTGGAACGTTTCGTCGGAGGCCGACGGCTTAACGGAGCCATCTATTGCTCCGTAGTCCAAAACAACGGTCCGGTGATCAACAAACTCAGCCATCTATCACGCTGCGTCTATCGCCTTGCACCATCTACGCCTCTGCCAATCTCCATCGACTATAAAACCCCGGCCACATTAGGCCCGGATCGTATAGCCGCCGCCGTAGGAGCCTGGAGCGACCATGAAAGCCACGATATCCTCGTCGTAGACGCTGGGACTGCCGTCACATACGATTATATTGACTCTACCGGGACATACCGCGGAGGCAATATCGCTCCGGGAATAACGATGGAACTCAAAGCTCTGAACCAATATACCGCCCGTCTGCCACTCGTCCCTTTCCCAGAAAAAATGGCCGAACTACGCAACAGGCTTCTCGGAAGCGACACCTCCGAGGCAATAACCCTCGGAAGCGTCTACAGTGTCGTGGCATCAATCGGATATTATCGTAGCCGTCTGCCCGAAGACACCATAGTGGTGCTCGGAGGTGGATGCGGCCATCATCTTGCATCGCTGTGCGACTTCGATGTTCTTGTCGACGAACATCTTGTCAGCAAAGGTTTAAACAGAATTCTGCTTTACAATGAAAATTAAGATTTTTCTCATCCTCACCATTATCGCAGCCTGCGCGGCCTCAAATCTGTCCGCGCAAAACACCACAAGCCCTTACTCTAAATTCGGCTACGGTCTTTTAGGCGACAATGCCACCTCCGCACAACGTCAGATGGGCGGAGTCGGATATGCAATGCGTTCAGGCCGACAGGTCAATGTGATGAATCCGGCCGCATACGCAGCCATGGACTCTCTCACATTCCTTTTCGACATAGGAGCCGATATCTCAATGTTCAACCGCAAAGACAACACAGGCAGCAGCCATGACTGGGGAGGAGGATTGGATTACATCACAATGCAATTTCCGGTGACACGTTACCTCGGGGTAAGCGCAGGTCTGCTTCCATATTCATCCGTAGGCTATTCGTTCGGTTCCGACATTGACAACGGAACCGCCACTCATCAGGGAACGGGAGGACTCAACCAACTGTATCTCGGTGCCGGCATCCGTCCTTTCAAGAATTTTTCAGTCGGATTCAACGCAAGCTACCTTTTCGGCAACATTTTCAATGACGTTTATGCCATTGGAACATCTCAATCGTTGTTCGAACAAGTCATGGAAGTCAAGGATTTCCATCTCCAGTTCGGAGCTCAGTACACAATCAACATCTCCCGGAAAAACGCTCTCACTCTCGGAGTCACATTCTCCCCGTCAAAAACATTACTCGGAAAAACATACGTTCTTAAGTATGACACAAACCAAGACAACGTTCCCGACACCATCGCACCAGGTGTAGTCAGCCTACGCGACAAATACACACTTCCTGACACCTGGGGTTTCGGTATCGCATACGAATGGGACAAGCGCCTCACCGCGGAAGTCGATGTGACCTATCAGAACTGGTCGAAAGTGAAATACGAACAAATCGAAGACTTTTCCGAAAGCCAGTTTGACGATCGTTGGCGAATCAGCGCAGGAGCAAGTTTCATCCCGAATCCGCAGGGAGGATATTTCAAACGTGTCACATACCGGGCCGGTGGATTTTACAACCGTGACTATATAATGGTTCAAGGCAACCACGTAAAAAACTACGGTGTGTCATGCGGATTCGGCTTCCCGGCATCCAAATCAAAAACCATAGTCAACCTTGGTTTCGAATACCATCTGCGCAAAGCGACACCCGTACCGCTGTTGACTGAAAAATATTTCAACATAACACTCGGCATCAACTTCAACCAGCTTTGGTTCTTCCAGAACAAGCTCCGTTAATGTTTATAAAAACCTCCATATCATCATTGCGAATACTTCCGTTATTGGCATTCACTGCGATATGCGCGGTAACTTTAGCCACAACGGGATGCAAGGAAAGCGACGCTGTCGGCACAGGAGATGTCGACGCGGCAAACACACCGACGATGCTCACACGCAACGTCGAGACCTTGATTTCCGACTCCGGTGTCACACGTTTCCGCATAGTGACACCGATATGGTATGTCTATGACGAAACCGAGGAACCTTATTGGCGCTTCCCACAAGGACTTAATCTCGACAAATTCGACAATTTTTTCCGGAAAGAAGCATCCGTGACAGCGGATTCCGCTGTATACCTTAAAAACAAACAAATATGGCGACTCGACGGGAATGTCAACATCACAAACGTGATGAACGAAAAATTCCTGACCAATCAACTCTTCTGGGACCAACGTCAACACAAACTGTACTCCGACTCGTTTATCCACATCGAGCGCACCGACAAAGTGCTTGAAGGTTACGGATTCGACTCCAACGAACAGCTTACACGCTACACAATAAGACAAGTATCAGGTATATTTCCCGCAGGGGCGTTCAGACCGGGTTCAAACAATCGTTCCGGCAACGTCCGACAGATAGAAAACCGAACCGATACCGACAATCAAACACCGGCAACAAGTTCCGACAGCATAAACAGCAACACAGCCAAATGACTCTGACCGCCTGGATAATTCTATCACTCGTATCCCTTTGCTTTTCCGCTCTGTTTTCAGGAGTGGAAATAGCCTATATATCGGCCGACCGTGTCCGCATAGGACTCGACACAAGCCGTGGAGGCCTTCTCAACAGCATAATCCGCCGCTATTACAACCATCAGGATTTCTTTATTTCAACAATCCTCGTTGGCAACAACATTATGCTCGTCATCTACGGCATGGGGGCTGCGGCCCTGATCGAACTATGGATCGCAGATCATATATCGTCCAATCAAGCCGTAATACTCTTGCTACAGACAGTAATATCCACTTTGATAATACTGTTCACCGGTGAGTTCCTGCCGAAGTCCGTATTCCGCATCAATCCAAACACCTCCCTCAAAATCTCGGCTCTCCCCGTCTATTTCTTCTATATAGCCCTATATCCTATCGCCTGGTTTACATCATGGATATCAAAAATACTCATGCGCGTCGCTGGAGTAAAAGCGGAGAACAGCACCCTAGGAGCACTATCGATCAATGAGCTTAACGATTATCTTGAAACAAAAATCGACGATCTTGAAAACCCGCAGGAAACAGAAGTCGAACACGAAGTAAAGATATTCCATAATGCCCTGGATTTTTCAAAAACTCAGTTGCGCGACTGCATGGCTCCACGCAACGAACTTGTAGCCATAGATATAGACAATACTGACAGAAACGAATTATCAGAACTTTTCACCTCATCAGGAAGAAGCAAGATACTCGTTTACCGCGACGATATAGACAATGTGATCGGCTATG
>CAJULW010000007.1 GCA_910587515.1 uncultured Duncaniella sp. | reverse complement strand
TAAGGACGGCAAACTTTACATCGACGGCAAGACACAGGACACTTATACATTCCGCATGGACTACTATTTCATGTGGGCGACAACCGCGACAATTCGCTCGACTCGCGTTATTGGGGCTTCGTGCCGGAAGACCACATCGTAGGGCGTCCGGAACGCGTGCTGATCTCTTTTGACAAAGACCGCTCGATTTTCAACGGAGGAATAAGGTGGAACAGAATACTAAAGAAAGCGAACTGACACTGATACTTCCACCGATGCTTTGCGCACCGGTAGAGGTATATGCACGCATCAGGGCTTTCGGAGCGTCAGCAAACGACTATGGACGACGTTTCGACAAGCGCTTCAAACTTAGCCACCGGTTCGCCATCGCCGATACGAGAGGCCGACTCGAGCTGACCGTGCCGATAGCCAAACCGGAGACTTCGTCGTGCCGTTGGGAGGACATAAGGATTTCCGGCCACGGAGAATGGTGGGACGTCCATCGGGTGGCGCTCGAAAGCGCGTATGGACGCACTCCTTTTTTCGAGTTTTATATAGACCGTCTTCTTCCGATGCTCACAGACGGAGTGACCGAGCGTTTCGCCTCTCTCGCGGATCTTATCAATGCTTGGGACAGCTGGATAAGACGTGTGTTACTGCTTCCGCTGGCAGTCCAGGGAAACAGCTCTACCGTAACAGATGACAACGGAACTGTCAGACTCGAAGAAGCGACTCTGGCTGACACAAAGTCTTTAACCCTACCCTCATACTGGCAGGTTCGTGCCGACAAGTTAGGATTCATAGCCGGGCTGTCCGTGCTCGACTTAATATTCAACCTCGGTCCCGAAGCTGTGATATATATAGACAAAGCCGCACAAGCGATAGTCTCCGGAGCGATCAAAGTGAAAGGCTGACAAATACTACAGATCCAATCATAAGAAACCAATATATCGAAGTGTCACTCATCAAGTCTCTCATATACGGAATGACCGGACAAAGGAAAAAAGAAAGTCCGGACAAAGAGTTTGATGACGACAGGACAGAAAGCGACTATGTATTGTCAGACTCTCTGACCGACATGCGTACATCACTTTTCGACAGCGGGGATATCAGACGCCTGATATCCTGTCGAAACAAAGGAGGCCGCATCGATCTCGAACGCTGCCAGGAACTTCCGACCGACTTAGGACTATGCTTCATGATCAGACACGAGTATGTAGAGAAGCACGGAAATAACGGAGACACAGTCTACTCCGGCTATGAAACATCGATACATTTCGAGACGGACAAGGAGCTTGAACGCTATGTGGCACGCGATCTTCCGCCTGAAAAGGTCGCTGATATATTTTGCGCATTTCTCGAACGTTCCGAACTTCCGAATCTCAAAGATTGGGACAGACAATACCGTATCGATACGCCAGCAGAACGTGAACCATGCTCGCTAATAGTCGACGGAGAGGAATTCCCCCGTATAGACCTCAACGATGTCATAGCCGCCATCGAGCAACTCGAACGCGGTGAAAGCGAATCAGTGATGCTCTACACACCCTCCGGAGCAAACGGGTATATTGAAGTGACAGGAAAGCTTGACGACTATTCGGTGGAGATAAACGGTGACAATTCGCGCGGAGAGCGCGTGGGATTCCGGACGGACACACGCTACGGAGGCCATGTGCGCCAATGGATGACGGAATATTTCATCGACCTGCAGTTTCCACGCATAACAGACGCTTGGGAAGAGTTCGATGTAGATGCCTCTTTTCAATGATAATTGGCCGGTAGATAATTGAAATATCAAGAACGATGGAGGTCTAAGACCAAAAACCATTAAAAGCAATCATTAAAACAGATATATCGACATGAACGGAAAGTATTCTCCCGAAGTCACCGAGGCCATCGACCTTATATGGAAAAGCTATGACAAAGAAAAAATGGCAAAGGGCTATGAATTGCTGTCAAAAGCATCGGAGGCCGGTGACGCGGACGCGAAATGCTATCTCGCCCGTTGCCTGATGGGAGAGGAATATGTGTGGAGCGGAGGAGGCTTTCCGATAGATGAAGACAGGGCTTTAAGCCTGCTGAAGGAGAGTGTAAGAGGAGGGAGCGCGTCGGGAGTGCTGTGTGCGATGCGCAATTCCAATCTCACACCGGGATTGGTGAAGGATATGCCGTTCGCTTCGCTGCGGGAGGCCTTTGACGAAATAAAGTGGCAAGCCGATAACGGTGACGCTTTCTGCCTTTACATGGTCGGCAATGTTATGTTCTGGGGCGATCACCTTACCATAGAGGGCAAAGAGGAAGCCGAACGGTTCGACAGTGTAGAGGATTATAACGGTTTCGCCTATCCGATAGCTGCTGACTATTACGAACGATCGTTCGAGGCGGGGCTGTCGGCTGCTTTCGGCAACTACCGCAGCATTTACGAATCGGGACTCTCCGATATAGACAATGAACGTTTCGAGGAATATTTCGGGATGCTTGCCGACAACGGCGACCCACTCCTTTGCAACGACTATGGAAAGTATCTCGAGGACGAATACGGTGACGAGAACCAAGCTTTTGAATATTACATGAAAGCCGTCGAAAAGGGCGATCTGAAGTCAGCCTATAACATAGGGACATGCTACGGACGCGGTGCGGGCGTTGAGAAAAACACTGACAAAGCGTTCGATTATTACATGATCGCTGCCCGCGAAGGACACCCCATGGCACAGTTCCAGATAGGTAATTTCTACTTCGAAGGACGCGGCAATGTCAAACGCGACCCGGCTGAGGCCTTCCGCTGGCTATCCGCGGCATACGACAATCCGGAGTGCGGTGAGCACACAAAATGGGAATGCGCGGCTGAGATCGGAGTGCTACGCCAAAACGGAGAAGGGACATATCAGAACGACGTGATAGCTTTCGGCTATCTCTCCCAAGCCGAAGAGCATGTCGACGATCTGTGGGATCCGATAGACATCCCTGTGCTTATCGCGCTCGGGACGGCCTACGCGTTCGGTCGCGGCACAGAAACAGATATCGAACGTGGCATCGGATATCTCGACCGTGCGATAGAATACGGTTCGGAAAAAGCGGAAACCTTGAAAGGAAAATTCAAAAAAAGTTTCTTCGGCTTAGGAAAATGGACCAGGAAATAAGCAAATATCAAACTGAACAGAATATAATCACACTCTTAAAAATATAAATCCATGAGAGTCATCGAGCATCTTAAAAACAACGGAAACAAGACGGCTTTTTCATTCGAGATTCTTCCTCCGCTAAAAGGAAACAGCATCGAAAAGGTCTACAATATCATCGACAAACTGCGTGAATTCGATCCAAAATACATAAATATCACATCGCACCGCAGCGAAATGATATTCAAAGAGATGCCCGATGGCAGCTTCCGTCCGCAAAAAATGCGCAAACGTCCCGGATCGGTGGCTATAGCCTCGGCCATACAGAACAAATATGGCATCACGGCCGTGCCCCACATCATCTGCAAGGGGTTCACGCGCGACGAAACGGAATACGCACTTATAGATCTCAATTTTCTCGGTGTGCACGACCTGCTTCTGCTCCGCGGTGACGCCAAGGGCCCTGAAAAATCGGAGGAGCCTTCGAAAGTCAATCTGCACGCTACCGACCTCCAGGCTCAAGTCAACAACTTCAATCGTGGCATATATGCCGACGGAGAACACTTCGAGCCAAACGCCACACCTTTCAGTTACGGCATGGCCTGCTATCCGGAGAAACACGAGGAGGCTCCCAACATGGAGTCTGATCTCCGATATGCAAAAGAAAAGGTGGACGCAGGCGCGGACTATCTTGTCACCCAGATGTTTTTCGACAACGAGAAATACTACGCATTTGTGGACCGTTGCAGGGCCGAAGGCATAACAGTGCCTATCATACCGGGGATAAAGCCTGTAGTGTTAAAAAACCAGCTCAACGTACTTCCCCGCGTGTTCCGCTCTGACATTCCTGAGCCCTTCGCAGAGGAATTGCGCAGATGTAAAGACGAAGAGGCCGTAAAGGAAGCAGGAATAGAATGGTGCATAGCCCAATGCCGCGATCTGATGGCCCACGGAGTGCCAAGCATACATTTCTATACCCTGATGGCCTCAGAGTCCGTCAGACGCATCGCAAAGGCGATATATTGAGTCTTTCATACCGGCTGAACTTCAAGCAGGCATCCCACGGTCGTGGAATTTTATTACGACCGTGGGATGCCTGTTGAATATTAAAAATTTTTTCAGATGTCTTCCTCGATGGAGAAATCGTCGGGGAGATCCGCGTCGTCGAAGTCTGCGTCATCACCGAGAGCGTTGATATCGTCATCGGTCGGTTCGTCGGTGTCGGCAGCGGTGTCTTTGCCTGAAGCATTGTCTTTTTTCGACGATTTTTTCTTATTCGAAGCCAATCCGCCTCGCTCCTTGAGGGCATCCATTATAAGGCCTTCGAGTTCCTCAGCGAGTTCGGGATTGTCCTGTATGACACGCTTGGCGGAGTCACGTCCCTGAGCGAGTTTGGAGTCGTTGTAAGAAAACCATGAACCGCTTTTCTTGATTATGTCAAGCTCCACTCCGAGGTCAATGATCTCACCGCTGCGCGAGATGCCTTCTCCGAACATTATGTCGAATTCGGCACGCTTGAAGGGAGGCGCGACCTTGTTTTTCACTACCTTTACTTTGGTCAGCTTACCGAGGATGTCGTCACCGTCCTTTATGGATGTGCTCGGACGAATGTCTATACGGACCGAGGCGTAGAATTTGAGCGCGTTTCCGCCTGTGGTGGTTTCGGACGGGCCGAACATCACACCGATTTTCTCGCGCAACTGGTTGATGAATATACAGGTCGTGTTCGTACGCGATATAGCTCCGGTGAGTTTGCGCATGGCCTGCGACATAAGACGCGCCTGGACACCGACATTCTTGTCGCCCATGTCTCCGTCGATCTCGCTCTTCGGGGTCAGGGCCGCCACAGAGTCGATCACGAGCAGGTCAATCGCTGATGAGCGTATGAGTTGTTCGGCTATCTCGAGAGCCTGCTCTCCATTATCGGGCTGCGACATAAGGAGATTATTGACGTCGACACCGAGTTTTTCGGCATAGAAACGGTCGAAGGCGTGCTCAGCGTCAATGATGGCCGCTATACCTCCGGCTTTCTGGGCCTCAGCGATCGCATGGATGGCGAGAGTGGTCTTACCTGAAGATTCCGGACCGAAAATCTCGATGATTCGACCACGGGGATAACCTCCGACTCCGAGGGCGTAGTTAAGACCGATTGAACCTGTGGGTATCACTTCGACATCCTCGATGTTTTCGTCACCGAGTTTCATGATCGCACCGCGGCCAAAGTTTTTCTCTATATTTCCAAGAGCCGAAGCGAGCGCGCTCAGTTTGGCTTTCTTGGGATCTGTTTCCTTGTCCTTGGAAATTTTTATGTTCGTAACTTTTTTAGCCATAACTATTTTTATTTTATTTGTTTTATAACGCAAAGTTAGCGCATATGGTGGGCAACAATATCGCACCCACCCACAAATTGATGTTAAAAACCAACTTTGACATCTGATTTTTTGGATTGCTAAATTAGCTATTTATCGGGATGTTGGCAAAATTTTTTGAAATAAATAAACATTTTTTTATTTTATCGTGAACCATCCTTAAGGCTGCGCGTTTTATAGGTACATAGCAAAATTACTTTTTCCATTGCAAGAAATGTGATAATGATTGGTTTATTATCTAAGCGAGAAGACGATGTGA
This sequence comes from uncultured Duncaniella sp., assembly GCA_910587515.1. GTDB lineage: Bacteria > Bacteroidota > Bacteroidia > Bacteroidales > Muribaculaceae > Duncaniella. The sequence continues at coordinate 31,475 of CAJULW010000007.1, read as the reverse complement.
TATCATCTTCTCGTTTAACTTTTAAAGGGTGTTATCAAATACCCTTTTGTTCAATCGAAACATATCCCTTTACAGACAAAGACCCGAGAGGAGACTTCACGATCTCGTCCTCTCGGGCCTTCCTGTAATGTATTGGTTATATAATGAATTAAGCCATTAATATATAATTCAGTTAATTGTCCATTCGACCCCGTCTTTAGTGTCCTTGACAGCGAAGCCAAGCGAGGCGAGGCGGTCACGGATAAGGTCGGAAGTCGCCCAGTCCTTGGAGGCTTTCGCCTTTGCGCGTAGGTCGAGCAAAAGATCCACGGCTCCTTCGAACGGTTTGAGAACTTCGGCGGAATCACCGGCCATCTCTGTGCGCACACCGAGGATATCGACAAGGAAAGTATCGAAAACCGTTTTGAGTTCGTCTATATCGGACTGAGTCGCAGTCGCATGGCCGTCCTTGACCTGATTGACCAGACGGAGCGCGTCGAAAAGATTGGCTATTACCATGGGGGTGTTCATATCGTCATCCATGGCTTCGTAACACTTCCGGCGTATGTCACTGACATCGATTGTCGAGGAAGCCGACGGATTAAGCTCCTGCAAGCGTTTATAGCCTTCAAGCATACGGCCAAGTGCCTTCTCGGAGGCTTTGAGGGCTTCGTTTGAAAAATCGACAGTGCCACGGTAATGAGCCTGAAGGATAAAGAAGCGGATGGTCATCGGTGAATAGGGCTGCTCAAGGAGCGGATGGGAGCCGTTGAAAAACTCGTCGAGCGTTATAAAGTTGCCGAGCGACTTGCCCATCTTCTTCCCGTTGATGGTGATCATGTTGTTGTGCATCCAATAGCGCACGGTGTCATGCCCGTTGTGTGCGACGGACTGTGCGATCTCGCATTCGTGGTGGGGGAACATCAAATCCATTCCGCCACCATGTATGTCGAAGCTTTCACCAAGGTATTTCTCGCCCATTGTCGAGCATTCGAGATGCCATCCGGGGAAACCTTCGCTCCAAGGCGAGGGCCAGTGCATTATATGCTCGGGAGAGGCTTTTTTCCATAATGCGAAGTCGGCCGGATGACGCTTCTGTTCCTGTCCGTCAAGCATACGGGTGTTTGACAGGAGTTCGTCAACGTTGCGCCCGGACAGCTTGCCGTAGGGATGGTCGTGGTTGAATTTAGGTACATCGAAGTATACCGATCCGTCGGAAATGTATGCGTAACCGCTTTCAAGGATTTTTTTGATATATTCGATCTGCTCGATTATATGGCCGGACGCGTGAGGTTCGATCGAGGGAGGAAGCACGTTTAGCGCATCCATAGCCTTATGGTAACGCGTAAGATAATGCTGCACTATCTCCATAGGTTCGAGCTGTTCGAGACGCGCTTTTTTGGCGATCTTGTCTTCACCGTCGTCAGCGTCATGTTCGAGATGCCCGACATCGGTGATGTTTCGGACGTAGCGCACCTTGTAGCCAAGGTGGCGAAGATAACGGAAAAGGACGTCGAATGTGATGGCCGGACGGGCGTGCCCGAGATGTCCGTCGCCATAGACAGTCGGCCCGCAAACGTACATACCGACCCTCCCGTCGTGGAGCGGCCTGAAAAGCTGCTTGGTGCGGGAAAGTGTGTTGTATATGGTAAAGTTATTGGAGATCATCGTCAATGATTTATGCTTTTCCACCCATTATGAACGGGTTGGGTATCTCTCCACCGCCATTGCCGTTAGTTCCGCCTACCGGACGTTTGGGACGGATCTCTCCAAAGGTAGCTTCATATTTTTTTACGTTTTCCATCAAGGCGCCAAGGAGATTTTTGGCGTTCTCGGGTGTCATTACTATGCGCGACTGTACTTTGGCCTGGGGCATATTGGGAGCCATGGTGATAAAGTCGATGAAGAATTCATTGGAGCCATGTGAGATCACAGCGAGATTGGAATAGATGCCTTTTGCCACCTCTGGGGTAAGCTCGATCTTTATTTCGTTTTGGTTGGTCGACATTTTCGATGTTTTTAAATTTAGGAGTGAATTTTTTATTTAACGGGGCTGTCCGTATATATTTTTATAGTCCGTTTAAACAAATATCCGTCTTATCGTGGTTTATCAGCGATATATATGGTGCAGGTCCCGAAAGTGAGAGAGATGAAACTGGCTTCCGCAAAACCGGCCTCTATCATCAAGCCACACATTTCACCGCACTGCGGGACAGCGGCTATAGACTCCGGCAGATAGCTGTAGGCGCGGGTGTCTTTGGATACCATGCGCCCAGCAAACGGAATGATGGCCCGGGTGTAAAACTCATACAGAGGTCGCACGATTGCGGAAGACGGTGTTGAAAGCTCCAGAATGACAATACGTCCGCCAGGGCGCAACACCCGCAGCATTTCTCTGTAACCGGCAAGGAGGTCCTGAAAGTTGCGGACTCCGTAGGCACAGGTGATACAATCGAACGATGCGTCGGGATACGGCATCGCGAGACAGTCGGCTATTCCGAGCGTGACGCGTCCGTCAAGACCGCAATCATTTATCTTTTTACGTCCTATCCCGACCATCCCTTCCGACAGATCTATCCCCGTGACACGGCTTTGCGGGAAGCTACGCGCCATGAGGATAGCAAGGTCACCAGTGCCGGTGGCGATGTCAAGAATATCTCCATGCGGAACGTCAGCGAGCAGACCGACAGCTCTGCGACGCCAAAGCCGATCTATTCCGAAAGTCATAGCACGGTTCATGAAATCGTAGGCGGGGGCTATTGAGTCGAACATCTCGCGCACCTGATCGGTTTTCTGACGGGTGTCGGAGGTGTAGGGGTTGATCTGCTCTACTTGCATTTTTCTAAACTGGCGTATTTATAGTTATGACAATATAAACACGACTATATGTACAAATATCGGAATTGAAAGTTTTTTATACGACACTATGCGTTCAGTTTGTCGAGACAATCGAGCACGTTACGGGCTATGCGGTCGTAGAGATCGGCTTCGGGTGCTTTGACAAACTTCGATCCGGTGATGTGTTCGTAAAGTTCGATGTAGCGCTCTGAAACTTCATCGCAGAAAGCGTCGGTCATTTCGGGCACCTGCTGTCCGGCCTTGCCCATGAACCCATGAGCCATAAGCCATTCGCGCACGAATTCTTTCGAGAGCTGACGCTGCGGTTCACCGGCCGCGAGACGCTCTTCGTAGCCGTCGGCATAGAAATAGCGCGATGAGTCGGGAGTGTGTATTTCATCGATGAGTATTACTTTGCCTTCACGGAGACCAAACTCGTATTTGGTGTCGACGAGTATGAGGCCTTTTTCAGCAGCCATCTCCGAGCCGCGTTTAAAGAGCGCGCGGGTGTAGGCAGCCATCGTGTCAAACTGTTCGGCTGTGACTATGCCCTGCGCTATGGCTTCCTCGCGCGAGATATTTTCGTCGTGACCTGCGTCGGCCTTGGTTGTGGGAGTGATGATCGGCTCAGGGAAACGCTGGTTCTCAACCATGCCTTCAGGAAGACGGACACCACAGATTTCGCGCATCCCGTTTTTGTAGTCGCGCCATGCGCTTCCCGCGAGATAGCCTCTTATGATCATTTCAAGACGCAGCCCTTCGCAACGGTAGCCGACAGTGACCATCGGATCGGGGACAGCGAGTTTCCAGTTAGGAACTATGTCAGCCGTGGCATCGAGGAAACTTGCAGCGATCTGGTTGAGGGCCTGTCCCTTGTAAGGGATCCCTTTCGGTAGGATCACATCAAAGGCCGAGATGCGGTCGGTTGCCACCATGACGAGCAGATCGTCGCCTATTGAGTAGACATCGCGCACTTTGCCGTGATAGACGGCTGTCTGGCCGGGAAAGTTGAAATCGGTGTTGACCAATGTTGTTGCCATAATCTGATTTTTGCTTTGGTTGTTTTCTGCAAAGTTAAGAAATTTTATCGTAACACGACCGGGTGGGTCGTACAAATGTACAACTGTTTGAATTTTCAATATATATGGATAAACAATAGGCTGTATCAAGTATGATACAGCCTATTGCGGTGATATTAACGATCATTGGTTATTGACACGATCGCTTATCTATTTATTTTCAAAACAGTCGGGGGAATCAAACCTTCCGGAGAAACCCGCACGAGTAGTATTCCGGCAGGAAGATGAGCCAGAGATGTCTCGGTCGCTGCCACGCGGGTGACAAGCAGGCGCTTTCCGTCAACAGCGAACACTTCAAGCACTGCGCCTACCGCTTCGGGAGCGACTGTGAGAGTATGGGTGAAGCTGTCATAGGCCACTTCGGTACGGACAACGATATCGTCGATTCCGCTTTCCTTGAAATCGTTGGGCGAAATTTCACCCATGAGAGAATTGAGATAGACTTCAAGCGCGGTGTAGCCTTCGGAATTGACGTAGTTGTTGTCGGGACGGTTCGGGTCGAGATTGTTGGCGCGTTCCCATTCGTCGGGCATACCGTCGGAGTCGGAGTCGACTGGAACGGTGTAGTCGGTGGAGTATGCGAAGAAGCCCTCAGCGTCGTTCTCGGTGTCTATTATACCGGAACCAGCCCCCGCAAACGCTCCGCCAAACGTGGTTTTACCGTTGCGGACATCATCGGCCACACGACGCTCAACCTTGTCGCGATTGATGGTTCCGGCCTTTTCGACCACGGTATTGAACGCGTCTTCTGCGCTCTCGAAATTATAAAGCATATAGTGTTCGGGGACGTAGTTGCCTACGGTAGCGGCTGGAGTGTGTTTGTACCACGGTGTCTTTGTCACGATGCGTTCGTCGGCACGGATATCTGACAATGAATAGACTTCAACCTCGACTGCCGTATAGTTGTCATTGGAGGCTGTGGGGAAGCCTTCGGCCACATTGCCGCTGAGATGCCATTTCGCAGGGGCCCATGATGTCGCACCGTCACGGGCGTGACTTGCCAACACGAAAGACACCGCGTTTTTGTCGGAATATGGTCCGGGTTTGTAGTAGTTGTTCATAAAGTTGCAGTCGTGGGCGGAGTTGAGGCCGTTGTACGATTGTATTGGGGCTGTGTTCTCGCCTCCGTAACATGAACCGCGTTTGCCGTAGTTGTAGTTCACGTTGTTGACATATTCCAGGAATACGACATAGTCTTCGCCACGCGCTCCGTTGAGACGCGGTGAGCGCGAATTGTTGTGGGCAAGGAGGTTGTGATGGTATGTCGCTGGAGATCCGCCCCACTGTGTGCCATAGCCGCGATCGCCTTTCGAGTGTCCGGCATGGTAGAGACCTTCATGGATGATGGAGTATTGGACGGTCAGGAAATGAGAGTCAGCGGTGTTCATGTTTTCCTCTACCGACCAACCGAACGAACAATGGTCGAAGATGAAGTTAGAACAGTTTTCGGCTCCTAGGGCGTTCTCAGCCTGAATGTCGCCCGCAAGGTTCTTTTGACCGATACGGAAACGGACGTTGCGGACTATGAAGTTCTGCGATCCTCCGAGGTTGACTTTGTTGCGCGTGATGACTATGCCTTCGCCTGGAGCAGTCTGGCCGGCGAGTGTCCAGTCGGAACGTTTGACGCTGAGCGGTGTCGAGAGGGCTATATCTCCGCTGACAGCGAAGACAATCGTGATAGGCTCGCCCGGGTATTGTCCGAAAGCCCAACGGAGAGTGCCTTCAGAACCGTCGTCCTTAAGCGAAGTGACTTTCACGACCTTGCCACCGCGTCCACCGGTAGCGTATTTACCGAAACCTTCGGCTGTAGGGAAGGCTGGAAGACGGATGGCTTCACTGACACGCACGGCCGGAGATGTAACTCCGTGGCGTGATATCGATGCGACACTATAGAGCGATGCGTTGTCTCCCTCGGGAATTGTATAGCTGTTTTCCCCTGTGAGGGTGACCATGGCTCCTGAACGGTAAACGATATAGCCTGCGGCCATATCATCGCTCTCCCAAGAGAATGACGATGGGGTGACGGTGAAGTTGCAGGGAGCGACAGCTCCACGAAGTATGGACGCGAAGTCGAAAGATACCTGAGAGGCTTTGGAGAATAGGAATTCCGGTGTCATGTAGGCTTCGATCTCAGCGTCGGTTGCCTGATGCGAGAATGATGCGCGACGCGATGTGTCGACGAGCTTGCCAGAGGGGTCGACGCTCTTGTATTCGAAAAGCGACGCGCTATTTTCACTGCCGTTCCAGTCGCGCCAGCCTGCGGTGTTGATGTGAGTGCCGAGACGACAGTCGATGAACATCGCTCCTGAATTTTCTTTCCACGGGCGTCCGAGATAATAAGAACCGTCGGCCACACCTTTCTCAGCTGTGACATCACAGTCTCGGAAGAAAAGTCCTGCGTGGAAGGGAGTGGTCGACAACGAAGGATAAAGAGCTTTGGTCATATTGAGTGTGGCTTCGGCCGGTGCTGTGATATAGCCACCGTTGGGCGACTCGACGCAGACGATGCGACAATCCTCGAACCATTCGAGACCTCCGTCATAGATGAAGTCGGTGGCTCCGTAGACCGTGCAGCCTGTAAAATAGCCGCGTGCTCCGACATTTGCCTTATATGTGTCCTGGAAACCTGAAAGCACACAGTTTCTGAAGATATGGGCGTCAGCGGCCGTATAGAGCGCCTCGGCCTGCCCGACGTTTCCGGATGTATTGCGGATGGTGAGGTTTTCAGCATAGAAACGTTCGGTGAAAACATTGAGAGCGGCACAGTCAAGGTAGCTTTTTCCGTTTTCGTTTCCACGGTCGACAGACGATGTGAGGATAGTTGTCGAGGGATCGGCTCCAATGAGCGAGATGAATTTGTCGTGACTGTCTTTAGTCCCCGCATAGAGGTTTTCATCATATATGCCCGGAGCGATGTAGATTATACCACGGGAGCCGGAAGGAACCGCGTCGATGGCGGCCTGAATTGTGGTGTGGTCACCGCTTCCGTCGGGATTGACATAGAGAAGGGTGACAGGTGCGTCGGCATCGGGCGCTGGTTTCACATCGGGATCGCCACCACCGAAACCGAACTGGCTGAGATCCGAAAGTTCGCCAACGTCTCCGACCGGATTGGCCTTGGCGTATGCAGCCTGTTCAGCGGTGATGTTCTCACCGAAGATACGTATTTTGTGTACGCGAGGAGCCTGCTTTTGGGCAAGCGGATCGATAGCCTGCCAGTCGAAAGGGGCTTTCTGCACCTGATCGGCAGCGTTCTGCTTTCCGTCACCGTCCCAGACGCGCCAACGCAACGATACGTCTCGTTTGTCGATGACGTTTTCCATGAAATATCCCTGATCGGCAAAAACGGTCCACTGTTGCTTTTGTTTTTCCGAGCCCATCCATACGAGAGGTTCCCACGGGCCGTCACCGACCTTTATGTCACACTTGATGCCGCGGCCCCATGAGGTAGAGGACCAGGACCACTGTATGCGTTCAACATATGGTATATGATCGATCTCCATCCAACCGTGTAGGGAAGTCACACCGTCGGTCGAAGCGTTGCGGCACATCTGCACGAATCCGGCCTCGCCTCTGACGGGCTTGCCCGCATCGTAGACGATGTTGTCTTCGAGCATGACGGTATGTCCAGCCTGCTTCCAGTCATTATAGTTGGTAGCTTTCTGCCCTTCGTAGAACTGGCGCGAGAAAGCGGCCGTGGCAGCGGCCGTCCCACCGTTGGAGGCGGTAGTGGCGAAGATGCAATTATGGAAAAGCACAGGATAAGCCACTCCGTCCGTCCCACCGTTGGCAGGTGTGGTCAGAATAGCGTTAACATAGCGTCCGGAAGTATATTCGGGACATTGTATGCCGGTACCTGAGTCGCCCCATGTATTGGGCCATGAGGTCTCGGAAAAGTTTATATCAATAATTTTTGGGGAGGAAGAAGTGTCAAGCCATTTTTCGACCACACACGAGGGGTCGTTGGCTCCGACAGTCTGACTGACGGCAGGCAATGCCTGACACAGCGCGGCAAGCACGGCCACACCGACACTACGGTAAAGTTGTTTCATAGATTGCTGATTTTAGGTACATTAGTTACTGACGCAAAGTTAATAAATTTTTACCACAGACAAAAAATTTTTAGCACACATGCTTAATGTCTCATAAACATATTGACAATATGTTTATCAAACCCACCACCGCATTTATATATTTATTACCGCAATTTCTGACCCAGTGAATCAAATAACAATGCTACCTTCGTATAGCAAGCATAGAGATTAGAAAAGACAATCGTTAATGCAATACGCAGTCGTATATTGAAAATAAAATTTAGTGTCTTTTCTATGCCAAAATTGTAAATAAAAATATTAATGGCTAAGCGGAGATTGTTTTATCATATCAAAATAAAAAAGCGTAGACAAAGGATATTATCAGTCCTTTGTCTACGCTTTTTATGGTTTCAGCGGTTTGCTTTATATTTGGGCAAGATGTCCTTTAAAACGGACACCGCTCCTATCTTCGTGTTACAGACTCCGCTTAAAATGTATCTCCGTTACTTCGAAGCTGCGTCTTGTGCGCGTTCGAGGTATTTTTTGAGATCTACACCTATTTCAGAACCGTAGTTGGGATAGTCTTTGATGATTTTTTCGTAGACTGCGGCTTCGGCCTTGTAGTCTTTCTGCTCACGTAGCACAGTGGCTTCTTTTAGCATGAAAGCGGGGGTGTAGTGAGGGTTGTTGTCGGAGATGCTTATGGCTTTCTCGTAGCAAGATATCGCTTCGGGATATTTCTTGAGGTTGACATAGCAGTCGCCTTCGAGAGATTTTGCGGAGGCTCCTATGATGCTCTCAGATGAGGAATAATCTTTAAGATAAGAGAGGGCTTCTTCGTATTTACCGTCTTTGTAAAGAAGAATAGCTGCGTTGAGTTTGGCGAGATTGCCTGCGTCGTAACCGTGGTCAGCGGCAACCTGACGATATTTCGCAAGAGCCACGGAGTCGTTGCCCATGAGCATCTCCATGTCGGCCTGTCCGAGTGCGTTGTTGGCTGCGTTCTGTCCGGGCTGGCGGACAGCATAAACGTAGACAAGCACTGCGGCTACGATTACAGCCACAGCCACGCATGACCATACGATGATTTTAGGATTGCTCTGTACTTTCTCTCCAATGCCGGTGAGGGTGTCGTTGACCTCGTCGATCGAGGTGCGGGGTTCTTCGTTGGGCTTGTTATTTGCCATTTTCTATGTGATTCGTTGATTTATTTCAGTTACGGAAAGCCACGGTCAAATCAATCACGCAGCTAAAATGCGGATTTTAAGTCCGTTATCATTTCCAACATGCAAAATTAATACATATTCTCCAATAAATGAAATTTTCAGGCGTATTTCAACAGCGATTTTGTCTGCCCCACCGCTCTGACATCCCACAGCCAAAAGAAGAGAGGAGAATGTGGTGTTCCATCCTCAATGTTTTGTACTTCGATTTGACATCTCAATCGAATGGATATTTCAAAGCAAAGATTCAAAATACAAAACAAGACCTATTTTTTCCGAATGACGAAGAAACGTTTGCGACAAACGGAAAATAATGAAAAGGATATTAATTATTTTTTGAGCGTTCGGGACGCACGGCCATACCGTAAGCTCCGTTGGAACTGAGTGCTAAATCCATGCCGACTCCCTTTGCTATCACATGTCTATCGTCCAAACCAAATGCGACACTCTGAATCCTATGTTTAGTTACGCCATCAACAGTATTTCCCTGTATGAAAAAGGAAGCACTGTACACAAAAGTAAGTGAATGGAAAGCGGGCCACGATTCGTTTGCCCATCCTTGAGGAAGATGGGAAAGATCGAACGAACACCCCATATCTCTGACTCCGGTACAGTAGAAATTGACCGTTTTACCATTTACGGTGAATACCCATCCAACCGTTAATCCATCATTTTCTATGCGGTCAACATTAGGAAAATTTTCTTCCAACAGATCTTTTCCCTCCTTCCACATAGCGATGGCGGACGCTTTATATGGACTATTTTTATCCTTATTAGGAAGACCGTCATATATCTTATCATCTATAAGACCATGAAATCCCCCCACATGGCTAATATTGTAAGATCTGGGAGACGGATCGTAAACGGTTTTACGCACAACAGCATCGTTGCGGTCTGAAATTTCTTTTGTATACGATACTTCGATTCTGCCACCATCCCATATATTTAAAGACATATCATTACTCCACATACGCCGTCTATGATCAGCGTCGGTACCACTAGAGTTGGTAGGATTATGATATATATAAAAAACATCAGGATGTTTGATGGATTCGTGATATTGAACCATACTTTCTCCTGTTGAAACCGCCGGTTCACCATCCGGAGTCCACACGGGCTTTGAAATCATGTTGTATTCCTCTCCTGCATCCTCTCGGCCAATGAGATAATTATCTTTAGTAGCGGAACTATATATACCACCAGGCACGGGATCTTTACGTCCCATCTGATAATATGTATTGTCACCTGCCGAGGAGGCTGCGATGCCTTCCTGCATGAATTCGATGGTTTTCACGGCTGTTTCTTTTCCGTCGGCCCCTATGGCGTAGACGATGAGATTCTGCTTGCGCTCAGACGCTCCAATGTGCATGTCGCAGTAGCCCACGTTGGCGGGAGCAATGTCGTGAGACAGGTTTGATGCACGGCTTGTGAGAGTGACATCAGCGGACCCGGTCCAGTCGTAATGTGTCACATATATCTGCCAACTCCACAGGGCTTCCCCCGTGGAAGGATCCTTTATGGCTATGTGGGCGTTGCCCTGATTGAGATCGACTTCGCGAATTTCGAACTGCAGGTATCGCTTGTCTTCGCTTAACTTGAGACTGCGCTCACGGATAAGTCCGGGCGAATCCTGCCACAGCAGTTCGGGGATATAGTCGATGTCCGGATGCTGATCAGGAATCCACTGATTGGTTATAGGATTGTTTTTATGGTCTACCATCACGTCCCATACATACTCATCTTTCGTGACTCCGGGACGATAAGCACCGTCGTTGCCGAGTGAGTTGCCATAGACGAGCGGCAGTTTGTAGAGGCCGGGGGCGTTTATTACGTAGGTGTTGGACGATTCGGTGCGTCCGTCTTCTTTAATACCGTCGAACTTTGAAAGGTCCATAGGGCCTCCGTCGGCAGCCTTGATGTATTTTTTAGAGTAACCGAGATCGTCGAAAGACTTGCGCATCTCTTTGTAAGGATCTTGCGGCTGCATGTGCAGAATGCCGGACTTTTCCGCCTTGACATCATCGGAAGGCTTACTTAAGACGGTAAAATCGAGTGAGGCGTCAGGAGCAAGACTCGATGCCAGACGCACTTTCAAAGGGAGGAAAACGTCGTCTTTGCCGACCTGCGACACTTTCATATAGGCCTGCATGGACTCAACATCCACCACACCTGTATAGGGAATAGTCGCTTCAGTTGCCAGTTTGATATTGACTATCGGAGTTGCTTTCACGCCTGTGGACGATACGGCATACTCCACGCGATGTCCCGCAGCCCATGTCTGTCCCGAAAGGTCAGCGGTGAGAGTGCGTTCTTCGTCAGTAAGCTCGTCGATGAACACTATGCGCAGTTTGGCATCAGTCGGGAGGGTCTGCGGTATCATGAATAGTGTCAAGTCACCATCGACGATATAGTCACCCGGCTTGCCATAATGGTTGTCATCGTATTTATCATTGTCAGGATCGAGAGGTTTGCCATCGGCAGAATCGGCTGTCAGATCGATAGAGAAAGTGACAGCTTTGTCTTTAGCTGCGTTGCCCGTTCGCTTCCAGGTCACCGTAGGGACAGACTCCACGAGATCAGTGGAGCAGACACCGCTGCCATAAACGTTTTCAAGCGACACGCTTTTGATTTTTCCGGCAAGCATTGCACTACCGGCTTTGACTGTGACAGCCGTTAGCGCGTGGCCGAAAGCGAGAGTCACTTTGCCGTCGGCACTGCCTGAGCCGGCTCCTGAGCAATCGCTGACAGCAGTCAAGAGGTCGATCTGATTTTTGACAACTGAATTTACGGTAAATTCGATTTCGGGAACACCGGTATGGTCTTTGTCAGAAGGACGATGGGTGATGGAGACATGCTCATCGGTGCTGTGGGGAGCGTAAGCGAAAAAACGTATGCGTCCCGAACCGGTCCATCCGAGTTCCTTGTCCGCATCCGGAAGCCATTCGTTGCCGGTTGCGGTCATTTTTAGATTGTGACAGAAGTTTGTGGTCCAATCTCCACCACCGTCGGGCCACGAGCCGTTGTAGCAGATGGCCGAAAGCCCAAAGGAGGGGTGAAAGTCTCCGTCGGGCGAGATGGATGTGCCTCGGCTTTGCCGTGGCGATATGTCTACCGGTTTAACAGAATCGGGGAGGGAGGTGACAGTCGTCACGAGATACAAAGGTTTTCCGACCTCAGGTGAATCAATTTCCCTGATGTTGACTTTCGGTTCCGAAGAGTGGCTGTTGCCCGAATGCCAAGATTCGGTAAGCGACACGGAGAAATCCACTGAATCACCGGAATTTTTGTTGAAAGAGTCGAAAGTGTCGTCATTGCAGGCAGAAAGCACGGTTAGTGCCGCGCACACTGAAAGCGCGCGGCACAGATAACCGTGTATAAGCTGCGAAAAAAGATTGTATCTCATGATTCAATAAAGACCTATATTACTTCATGGGGGTGTCTATATCCGCATCTTCATCCGAAGAATCAGCACCGTTTTTCCACTCACCGACTTTGACTGTAAATGAAATAGGTTTGTCGATGATAGGTGTACCAACCTTTTTTTCATCAGTATTGTCAATAATATCCACACCAGGCACAGTAATATCGGGGTGATTGGTAGGAGGATATACACCGGCACCGCTGTCGGATCCAAAGAATTTAAGATTGTAGATATATTTATAGCCGGGCTTCCACTCTATATCGGTGATAGCAACACTTGTATAGCCATAAGCATTCTCATTATAACTGTCACCCACAGCAGGGAAAAGCTGGTGTATATGATGGTCGCCATCGGTACCGATGAGATCTTTGTCCGTACCTTCTCCCGGGTGTGTCGCACCTTCATGATGAAGCTCCACACGGGCAAGCAGAAGTATATACGAGCCGCCATTACCTTTGTAATCACAGCCTGTAATTGTTTGCGGAACAAGCATAAGATCTGAATTGTCTGAGCCACCAATAAGAGTCGCATTTATACCTCCGTCCATTTGGACGTCACTTAAAGGAAGTCCGTATGAAACTTTGGAAGCATTGGTATGAACCCATTTCATGTGGTCAGGATAAGTATCAGCATCTTTGTCGAACGTAAGAATTCCTCTATCGTTCACATTTACAATCCAAGCACCTCTGATTTTGAGCACCTTGGTATCGTTCGACTCGTTTATAGCATTAACATAGATCCTTGAAAGCGCATGCTTGAAATTCAACTGTACAGCATTGTCAGGCACTTGACCATATTCCTTTTCCTCGTATGCCACGATGAGGTCCTTTTGTTCTATGCCACCTTTTTCAAGAGACTGTTCAGGTTTAAAATTGATAGACTGCGCATCAGAACTTATAGCCGCTGTTACATCAGTCGGACTGAATGCCCAAAAATAGATCTTATTCATGTCTTTAGACCAATACACCTCTTTATTGATCTCAAAACGTTGTGAGGTCGAATTGTATTCAGCGGTCTCGCCATTGATTAACAATTGACTATAATCAGCTACATCCGCAAACACCTTGAAACCGCCACCTTCACTCAGGGGTTTCTCAAGAATTGCAGTTGTCGACTCCGTGGCACGCGACATACGCGAAGTGAAAGAGATGACATTGCCCTTATCGGCCGAGTCGTAGACCTCGTCGTTAGAGCAGGAGGCAAGTATCAACAAGGAGACACCCGCCACTGAAAGCAGTTTAAATCGTGAGTTATTCATGTCTTTAGCCTATGATTTGTTTATTATTTTATATTTAATAGATTCAATGCATATTTATATCCAGATCCACGACTTTGTCCCAAGGGTCGATATCTGGCGACATCCCTGTGTCCGGCTCCGGAAGTTTGAGGCCGTCAATGACTATCTTGATCTCATGTGGATTGCTCGCTTCGTGCATACGGTCAGTCACGTCAAAGTCAAAATATACATTGTTGGAGGTATAGACCGAGAATGTATGTTTGTTTTCAATGTCATGGCAATGGCCGAAAGCATAGAAAGAGGCCCTGAGGGTATGATTGTCAATCTTTTCAAGCGCAATGGGGGTGGTCACCGCGTTACCGGCCGGCTTGCCGTCGGAGAGCGACCAGCTTTCTGAAAGCCCGGTGAGGGCTGCGCTGAGATCGACATCGTTTTTCATGTTTTCAACATTGCTAAGCTCTATGGTATAGTGTGACGTGACCTCGCGCGGGGTCAAAACAACAGACTGATTTTCCGTATAGGGAAGCACCTGAACATATTCGTAGTTGCCGGCCCATACTTGCTCGGGTGCACTTTTGACAGGCTCGCCACGCGAATGGTCAGGACGTGGAGGAGCGGCACCGCCACGCCCCATAGGGTCGAGTATTTCACGCGATTTAGTCGACAGGCGATAAGCGGAATAGCTGTCTCCGATCTCGTCAATGTTTTCAAGCTCACCGTTGTGGAAGAGTATCTTATATTCCCCTGGAGCGATGCGCAGATTCACGGATGTCGTAGATGAGAATTCACGGGTTATATAGTGCGAACCGTCAAGTTTATAGAAGCGTAACACCATCGTACGCGGCCTGGCTTCGGGAGCCGCACTCCAGTCGAAGTCGACGCGCAAATCCGTCATGTGAGAATGATCGTAGCACAGTTCCTTTTGCTCACAAGACTGAAGCGAAAGAACAAGAACAAGGGTGCAGAGGCACAGGCGAACAGAATGCAATATCATTTGCGTCCTCCTTTCTTTTTGCATTCGGAACCGAATTTATATACGAGTGAGATTTCGGCTTTTGTCGGGCCTATCCAAAAGCGATTGTTGGTAGAAGTCCACACATAACAATCGTCGGCAGGATGATATTTTTTATATTTTCCGCCAAGCCAGCCGACACCGAGAACAAAATCGATGTTGAAACGGGAATTAAGCGAAAGAGAGTAGCCATAGGAGAGTCCGACACCATAGTTCAGACCGTCACTCTGTTGGCCAGGGCCACCGAATTCGAAGTCATAGTCGAGAAGCTGCGCATAGAGACCGAAGTGATGTCCGGTGAGCCAACGCTGCCCGTCGGGACAGGAGGGATTCCACCAGCGACGCAGTTCAAACTCGCCTCCACGCACACGCCAATAACGATGACGGACTTCATTGCTCCACCATGCGTACATCCCTCCGAGCGATACGGAGTAATTTTCAAGTAAAGCAAACTCTACCGCAAGATTCGGAACGGCTGCGATATCGTAGAGCATATTGGTCTTGATCGCGAGAGGGAATGCCACGCCTCTTGATTGCGTCACGACAGGAACCGACGATGTTGAAGTCTGGAGAGCACCGGTGTTCCCGTCAGTGTCGACCGTAGTGGTTTCCGGCCCCGATTCCATGGCAACCATTTCGGCCTTGGGTGCGGAGGATTCCGGCACTGCGTCAGGCTCGGCACTACCCGTCGGGCTATAAGTATCTGAGGGGGGGATATTTAACTGTGTCATACACACTACCGTGCAGAAGTCGGCATTGCGTAAAGTCGGGAAAAAGTTACGTGACATGTAATTGTATGGACGACCACCGTGCAGCATACCCAAACGACGCTTGCGGCTGTCTACTATACGGCCGTCATTGAATACCCATTGAGGCGTAGTGCGGATTATCTCAAGCACCTCTTCCTTATATGGCATCGACGATGTCTCGACCATCTGTTCGAGTTGTCTCCAATCCACGCCTGCGGCTTCGATGGAAAAGATTGTATCAGGAAGCGACGTTGCCCTCACCAAATGACGCACGATGTTGCGCGCCCGCTTTTCGGAGAGCACTGCGTTCTTAGATGTAAAGCCGTCGGGAGAGGCCGCACCACGGACAAGTATGCTTTGAATGAACAATGCGGGGTCGGATGCGAAACTACGCAGGCTGTCAGAAAGGCTTTTTAAAGCCGAGCGATTATCGGCATAATCAAGATCGACAGTAGAGTAGCCACGCTCGAAGTTTACGGTCGTATGAATCGTGTCGCAACGCAGCTGTTGTGCCACCGCGACGTTAGCCAAGGCAAGAAATAATCCTAACAAACTATATTTGACATTCATGAATCTACGCCTAATCTAAAAATTTACCACCGTGTCTATTTGGCTTGATAAAACAAAAGAATGCCCCTCTCAAGCATGACATTCCTACTAAAATAGCATTAACGTTGCAAATATAAGGATTTTACAAGCATTCTCCAAATCAATCCAGAAATATTTTTATGGAGGGGTAATTTTACTGATTCTAAACAAATTACATCTATTAAAACGATATTAGCCTTCCGGTTTTGGTCATAGTGACAACCGATCCGGTAAATTTGCCAACCGTCCTTGTTGCTGTATGTATGTTTAACGATGCTTTCTCTGGCAACTCGTTGTGTATGCAAAAATAGATACAAAAATCATATAAACTAAATTTATTAACAATAAAAATTTATTTAACTCATTTAATAAAAATAGAATAAAATAAAGACACAAATGACCACAGAAAGGGTTGATAAGATAAATAATGGCACCGCACTACAATATGAATTGCGATTTGGTGTTGCACAAATAAAAAAATATATCTACCTTTGCAGCGGTCATAAAGACTACGGGGCGTAGCGCAGTCCGGTTAGCGCACCTGCTTTGGGAGCAGGGGGTCGAAGGTTCGAATCCTTTCACCCCGACAAAAAAGGTTATAACTCAAAGGGTTATAACCTTTTTTTTTACGAATGAAAATATAAAAACAGATGGTGTTTCATGATTTATAGCTATGAAGCACCATCTGTTTTTATTTCAAGTATTTTTAATGTGATACGGCATTGCTGTTTCTACCATTTGATTCGCCTCATGATATCTGCAACACAGCCATCTATTTATTATAGATGATTTAAATTGCCCCGAAGACAACGCAGCGGGACATAACGGAACATGGCATAGAGCGCGGCCGACAGAGCGATGGCGCCGCCGACATATCCTATACCGGCCATCATGCCATGTTCGCATACCATTCCACCGACAAAGGCTCCTCCGCCTATGCCAAGATTGAATATTCCGGAATATATGCTCATGGCCACAGCTGTGTGAGATGGAGACAAGACGATTATCTCATTCTGAAAAGCTATATTGTAGACAGTGATAGCCATTCCCCAAATGACGCATAACCCGGCAAGAAGCCACGGGCTAACAAGAGCGCACGGAAGCAAGGCAAGCATCACAACGGGAACACTAAGGCAGGCAATGGAGATGATGCGCACGGGATAGCGTTGGAAATAACGCGTCATGACGAAACTCCCGAGAAGCCCCGCCACACCAAAGAGACAAAGCGTGAGGGTGATCGCTTCAGCCCCGATATGGAGCACCTGGTCCATGAACGGTTCTATATAGCTATAGCCTGTGTAGTGGCCGGTGACGATTACAGCGGTTATAAAGTAGATCATGAGCAATGGCCGGCAATGGAGTATGTCGGAAAGCATTTCGCGACGCGACTCATCGTCTCCGGACTCCCGGGGAAGAGAAGGGAAATAACGCATAAGCCCGACAAGAACCAGGCCTGAAAGAAAACCCAAGGCACCGAGCGTGGCACGCCAACCGGCAAGAAGACCGAGTATACGTCCGAGAGGAAGTCCGGCCACAAGAGCTATTCCACCACCGGCAACAAGCGCGCTTAGAGCCGTAGAACGACGGCCATCGGCCGTAACGGACACGGCCATTGATGGAGCTATGGACCAGAATATAGAATGGGCGCAAGCCACACCTATACGAGATGCCATAAGGGTCCAAAATCCGGTCGAAAGAACCGAGGCTATATGGCTGACGAAAAAAAGTGTCACTATCGACAACAACAGCCTGCGGAAATCCATACGTGCGCACCAGAGCATGAGCGGGAGCGAGAGCAAAGCGACCACCCAGGCGTAGATGGTGATGAGAAGTCCGGCCCGCGCTTCACTGATATCAAAATCGGAAGCGATATCGCTAAGAAGTCCTATCGGAGTGAGTTCGGATGTGTTGAATGTGAAACCCGCCACAGTCAGCAGTATCAACGGAAGCCAGCGTCGCATAATCGTGTAGCAATTAAATTTACGTATGTGAAAAATGAGTGCAAAGGTAGAGGTTTCCAGAGAATTTTTTGCGTATTTTTGCGTGTAAAAATACGAGCGATGACTATTATTTATTTTACGGCCACAGGCAATTCGCTATGTGTGGCGAAACGAATGGCCGGAAAGACGGTAAGCGTCATGTCTGTGCTCCGGGAGAACAAACCAGAGATAAGCGACAGCGAAGCCATAGGAATAGTGGCTCCAGTGTATTTCGGGCGGCTTCCTCAACCGGTAGAAGAAATGATCGGACACACAAGACTGAAGGCCCCATATATATTCGGAATCCTGACTTTCGGTGAAATAGCCGGAAGGGCCGCGAGCCTCCTTGCGAAAGCCGGTCTGCGGTCGGGCATAAAGTTCGACTATATAAGGACAATAAAAATGATCGACAATAATTTTTCAGTCGTCAATGTAGACAAGCAGATAAGAAAAGCAGGCAAGAAAAAGATAGATGAAAATCTCGACGCAATATCCGACGAGATAGGTCTGAGGATAAGAAATATCGAAAAGCCGGGATGGCTCGACAAGATAGTCGGATTTTTTGAGGAACTTATTTCACGTGACAGAACAGTCGCCAGAAAGTTCAGTGTAGAGACCGACAAATGCATAGGGTGCGGTGTGTGCGTGAAAGTATGCCCGACTCGAAATATCAGTATGCTCAGCAATGACCATAAGACAAAACTCTCACCGGTATGGCACGACCATTGTCTGATGTGCACGGCATGTTACCATAATTGCAGCCAAGGTGCGATAAGATTCCGCGGAGAGCACAGCCGGACTACGTTCAGAAATCCGGCTGTGAGTCTGGAGGAGATAATCAGATCGAACGGAGGGGGCAACAGCGTCACACACGATGAAAACGCGACAGCAGGTCGATGAGCATACGTGCCGTATGGTGCATATCGCCCTTGGTCTCGGCTCGCTCACAGATGCTTTTCGCCTCTATCAAAGCAAGCGACAGTGAACCGAAAGTCGTCAGAAAAGGAAAGGCCGGAAAACAGAAATCAAGCGCGATATCTCTCAAAAACAACACAGCGGCTATGGTCATCGCGTCGACAAGCGACAAAGCGACCAACACCAAATAGTAACGTGACAATTTGTCGACAGTGCGTCTCAGCCCCCAGGAGGTACATTTCTCTCCGCGAGATTTGGCTTTACGTATGCCGCTGACAAGATCGGCAATCACTGCAAGCAACACTCCCGTATACTCGACAATCAGCAGCAGGAGCAAAGAATGGATTTGCATTTCTTAAAAAAATTAACAGTTAAACATGTCAAGAGGTTGTCGGTAACATCCTCCAATAAGCGTCAACTGCAAATTTAATTATCGGAAACGCGGTCTTCGATGCGATAATACAAAAAGCCATCCATCAATCATGGAGTGCCGAATAGACCACAGAGGCTTTAGCCGGGCCGATAACTTCGGCTATGGCGTCAAGATCGGCTTCACGCAGACGTTTGACGCTCTTGAAATGTGTCAGAAGTGCGGTACGAGTTTTTTCGCCCACACCTTTTATGCCATCGAGTTCTGAAACAGCCTGTGATTTGCTGCGACGGTTGCGGTGGTGTGTTATTCCGAAACGGTGTGCCTCGTCGCGCAGATGCTGGACCACACGCAAAGTCTCACTGTTTTTGTCTATATAAAGCGGAATACTGTCGCCCGGAAAATATATCTCCTCAAGCCGCTTGGCAATACCGACAACAGCTATCTTTCCACGCAATCCCATCTCGTCGAGGGCTTCGACCGCCGCCGAAAGCTGGCCTTTGCCACCATCGACCACTATAAGCTGCGGAAGTTCCTGCCCCTCGTTGACAAGGCGGGTATAGCGTCTGGTCAGTACCTCTTTCATCGACGCGAAATCGTCTGGACCGACCACGGTCTTGATATTGAAATGCCGGTAGTCTTTCTTGCTCGGTTTAGCGTCTTTGAACACCACACACGAAGCGACCGGATTGGTGCCCTGGATATTCGAATTGTCAAAACACTCAATATGCGACGGCAATTCCGAAAGACGGAAATCACTCTGTATCCTGCGTAGTATCCGCTCTGTTCGGGTCTCCGGATTTAGCTTCTCCATCGTCTTGATTTTGTCGACACGATGCTGACGCGCATTCCTGCACGAAACTTCAAGCAGCTTGGCTTTGTCGCCCCGCTGCGGTATGATAAATCTGACACCTGACATCTCTACATCAGGCTCTTCAGCGACGATAACCTCATCGAATTTCACACCAAGCGATTCGGCTATCTCTGACATTGCATAGCCGAGAAGCTGCGCGCGCGATTCGTCGAGACGACGCCTAAAGTCGAGTGTCACAGATCTGACGACAGCTCCACGACGAACGTGCATATAATTGATGTAGACGTCATTTTCGCCATCGTCGTCAATACCGAACACATCTATATCTTCAATGGACTGAGATACTATGACGCTCTTTGACTGATAACGTTTGATCAGATCGTACTTCTCCTTGAGTTCCTGCGCTTCCTCAAAACGCATCTCAAGAGATAGTTCCTCCATGCTTTCCCGAAGATAAGCGAGCAACTCACCGGTGTCACCGCGCAATATGGCCCGTATCTTTTCTATATCCTTGTTATAGTCTTCAACCGAAACAAGCCCGGTACAACAACCCTTGCATCGTTTAAGGTGATAATCGAGACAAAGCCTCCCTTTTCCGGCACGTATCCATTCCTGAGACATTGGCTGACGGCACGAACGTATGCAATAGATCCGCTTGATCAGATCGAGCGTGGCACGAGCCGAAGCCGTGTCCGTATAGGGCCCATAGAATTTTGATCCGTCTTTTATGCGCTGCCGGGTCATAAACACTCGGGGGTATGGCTCATTGGTGACAACTATCCATGGATACGATTTGTCGTCCTTGAGCAATACGTTGTAGCGAGGCTGGTATTCCTTGATCATCGAAGCCTCGAGATTGAGCGCGTCCTGCTCTGTCGGAACGACAATATAGCTCATATCGACAATCGCACGTACAAGCAAATTAGTACGCAAACTGTCATGAGTCCGGTTGAAATATGAACTTACACGACGTTTGAGATTCTTAGCCTTACCAACATAAATGACCGTACCCTCGGAGTCATAATACATATAGACTCCGGGGGTGTCGGGCAGAATTGATATTTTTTCGGTAAGAGAAGCTGATTTGCCGTGCTTGGCCATAAAGGTTGAAACAGTCTTTCTTTACAAAAGGATTTTCAATATGTGATCAGTGACGTGACCTCAGCATCGGCAGGAAGATTCTCACGACCATTCAACGCGAGAAGTTCAATGATAAAGTTTATATAAATCTTCTTAGGATTCATAGATTTCACAAGTTCGTAGGCTGCGGCCATTGTACCACCGGTAGCAAGGACATCATCATGTATGACGACAATATCGTCGGGGGTTATGGCATCGCGATGAATCTCTATCGTGTCTTTACCATACTCCTTGTCGTATGACGCGCTTACGGTGTCGGCGGGAAGTTTTCCGGGCTTGCGCACCGGCACAAATCCAGCTCCGAGTTCGAAAGCAAGAATAGAACCTCCGATAAATCCGCGCGATTCTATACCTACCACTTTTGTGACCCCTTTGTCGCGATAAAGTTGCGATAAATCCCATCCTATTATATGAAGCCCACGCGGGTCTTTAAGCAGAGTTGTAATGTCACGGAAGATAACTCCCTTCTGCGGGAAGTCATAAACATCACGGATGCGTTGCTTGAGATATTCCATACTTTAATTGAAGTATTAAATTTTAAGTGTTAATTTCAGAGATATATTTTTACGATCAGAACGGATACATCTAAATTTCAAATTGCATTATCGCACTTTTTAGATCGTTAATGACAGTAATTTTGCCTGAATTGTTCCACGTGGAACAGCGTTTTCTATCTCCCCAACATCAACAAAAGGATGTTTACATCAGCCGGAGATATACCCGGTATGCGGGAAGCCTGAGCTATTGTCTCAGGGTCGATAAGCGTAAGTTTCTGCCGCGCCTCAGTCGAAAGACTCGTCAATTTCGAATAGTCTATCCGGCCTCTCAAACTAAGATTCTCGAGTCGACGCAACTTGTCAGCGATCTGTCGCTCTCGCTCGATGTAGCCTTGATATTTGATCAATATCTCGGCAGCCTCGATGATCTCGTCGCGACGCGACTCCTCTATATTATCTTTAATGAACTGAGCAAAGGATTCTATGCCTTCAGAAAGCAGACGAATATTCAGAGTTGGCCGCAGAATAAGATCATATAATTTTACACCCTGCTTCAATGGTTGCTCACCGATCTTTTCAAGATAAGGGTTTATGATAGCGCATTTGACAGAGAATTCACGGCAGAACTTTATAAGCGAGTCACGTTGGTCGCGTTTGCTTTCCATCTGCGAATATCGGTAGTCAGAAGCAAGTCCGACAGAATAGCCTCGCGGTGTAAGACGCATGTCAGCGTCGTCCTGGCGAAGAAGAATCCTGTACTCTGCCCGCGAAGTGAACATACGGTAAGGTTCATCGACACCCTTGGTCACAAGGTCGTCAATGAGCACACCTATATATGATTCATCCCTCGACAGAGTGAACGCATCATTGCCTTTTATCTTCAGAGCGGCATTAATACCAGCCACCAATCCTTGTCCGGCCGCCTCTTCATAGCCGGTGGTACCGTTGACCTGACCGGCGAAATAAAGTCCGGACACGAGTTTGGTCTCAAGCGTATGATAAAGCTGTGTGGGATCGAAAAAGTCATATTCAATCGCATAACCAGGACGGAAGATATGCACATCGCTAAGAGCAGGGACAGTCTCGAGAGCACGTATCTGAATGTCGACAGGAAGCGATGAAGAGAAGCCGTTAAGATAATATTCATTAGTGGTCTCCCCCTCCGGTTCAAGAAACAATTGATGTTCGTCCTTGTCAGCGAAAGTAACAATCTTGGTTTCTATGCTCGGACAATAGCGTGGCCCTATACTTTGGATCTGACCGTTGTATAGCGGTGAATCAGGAAGCCCCTCGCGCAGTATGCGATGTGTCTCGGCATTAGTGTAGACCGTATGGCAAGGACGTTGACGCAATTTCCTCCCGATATCCGGTAGATAGCTGAATTTATGGAAATCGTCGTCTCCCTCCTGCAAAGTCGTAAGCTCCCATTTCACCGAACGCCCGTCTATGCGCACGGGAGTTCCGGTCTTCATTCGGTCGGCTTTGAATCCAAGACCGACAAGCTGTTCGGTCAGACCATAAGATGCAGGCTCAGAGACACGCCCTCCAGGAAGTTTAACAGGACCTGTATGCATCAACCCGTTAAGAAATGTCCCGGCAGTCAAAACCACACATCCGGCCTTGAAAGTCACACCGAGACTCGTTTTTACACCTGCCACCCGGCCATTCTCTATAATAAGCGAGTTGGCCGAATCCTGCCACATTTCAAGATTCGGAGTGTTTTCAAGAACATTTCTCCACAATCTTGAAAACTCCATGCGGTCACTCTGAGCGCGCGGACTCCATACGGCCGGCCCTTTCGAGCGATTCAACATGCGAAACTGTATGGCACTCTCGTCGGTTACTATACCCATCATTCCACCGAGAGCGTCGATCTCCCTGACAATCTGCCCCTTGGCTATCCCACCCACTGCGGGATTACAACTCATTTGGGCTATCTTGTTCATGTCAATAGTCATCAAAAGAGTGGACACTCCAAGACGCGCGGCGGCATGAGCGGCCTCGCACCCGGCATGGCCGGCTCCGATGACAATCACGTCATAATCAAATTTCATCTTATCAGTTTAGCTCATCAAATAAAGCAAGTGCCTTATTTTCAAAATCTTCCATAATCTCACGCTCACCGGGACCTTTATCGTTTATGCCGCAAAGATGAAGAACGCCATGTATGATCACCCGCATAAGCTCGCGATAATAATCGGCTCCGACAAGTTCGGAATTTGACAATACAGTATCAAGCGAAATAAACATATCGCCCGAAATCATTCTTCCACGCGAATAGTCAAAGGTAATTATATCAGTGAAATAATCGTGATCCAGAAACTGGCGGTTGACCTCTATGATTTTTTGGTCGTCACAAAATATATATACAAGCGGCCCGACTATCCGGTTGTGTGTCTTAGCCACCGTCGCTATCCATTCACTGAGTTGCGCGGTGTCAATCTCAGGCATAGCTGTCATGCCGTCGGTAAGCCACTCTATTTTGTTCATGTGACAAAGTTAATCAATTTTTCAATGCCTGTCAAATTTTATATGACGCTTTTTAGATGAACAAATATTACACAATAAATAAATGATTATCAGTATTTTAATTAAATTTAAAGGCTTTGAGAATCGAATATTTGACATCTAACGCACATCAGTGCGTAAATTTTTAAGCCAATCGGGATTAAAATGGCATGAACCTGAGACTCTCCCCTACCCTATCGTCCGTATAAGCGTGGATGATTTTGAAACATCGAGACTGACAATCGAAGAACAAAGCATCGGGACATTATGATCGACATGGCCGAATGGAATACCAAAAGCCACAGGATAGCCATACTCTCCAACCATACGGCTTATCATTTCCTCCATAGTTTTCGATCCACGATCCGGTGCATAGTCAGTGAACCGTCCAACGACAAGACCGCGAAGAGATGAGAGCACCCCGCTAAGTTTAAGAGTATAGAAAATACGTTCCACCTTATATATAGGTTCGGCTATATCTTCTATGAAAAGTATTCTTCCGGGACGTATAACATCAAAGGGAGTGGATAGCAGCCCGGCTATCACAGCCAGATTTCCACCGACGAGCAAGCCTTCGGCATGACCATCACGGTTCATATGATGTCCTCCGGCCTTGATCTTAGGAGTTGCGCCACCGAGCATTTCAAAAAGTCGTATAGAATCCACATCGAGCCCGCGGTGTTCCGAAATATGTTTCGTCATAGGAGCATGGATAGACTTTATGCCGTGGCGCGTCATCAAAGCATGAAGAGCGGAAATATCACTGTAGCCGACTATCCATTTGGGATCGTCCCGTAGAGGCAGACGATCGAGACGATCGAGAAGGTGCACTGCCCCGTAGCCTCCTCGCGAACAGATTATGGCTCTCGTGTCGGGATCGAGCAAAGCGTTCTCAAGATCCGAATAACGTTCGTCGGCCGTACCAGCGAAAGTCCCGTGACGATTGAAAGTATTCTCCCCAACGTATGGAACCCATCCACGGTCGGCAAGCACAGGCAGACAGTTATAGACAAGCTGAGGCTTTATGATTCCCGCAGGCGAGACTATCGCCACACGGTCACCCATGGCAAGCGGACGCGGTGTGAGGATCGGAGTGTCAGTCATGATACCCGAACATTTAAACCGGTCTCCCGACGGATTCTCTCCCCTATCCTTTCAAGCTCCTCCTTAGATATTTTTTCAAGCCCCTCGGCAGGAGTCTTGCGATCGATGGAATATATCATTATCTCACGCGGAGCAATCCTCTTATAAGCCTCAATGAGAGCTTCGACCTCTGCGTCTACGGTGTTGTCTATCATACGACCATTATATTCACCGCGCAAAAACATCGTCTGCACGACGCATTGCCCATTGAAACGTGACATTTCATCTATAACCCTTTCAGCCGTGAACGACGGACTGCATGGACGGTCTATGAGCCTTATCGTTCCGGTCAGCGCAGAGTCAAGTTTGAGTATATTGTTATCCACCTTAAGCAAAGCCCCGCACACGTCAGCGCGGTCAAGACGGGTAGAATTACTGAGCACGCTCACCTTAGCACAGGGATAATACAAATCCCTGAGACGAATCGTATCGTCAATCACCGCAGCAAAATCAGGATGTAGCGTAGGTTCACCGTTTCCTGAAAAAGTGATCACATCAAGAGGCTCCCCTGCCTCGCTCATATTTTTCAGACGCGATTCAAGCATACACGCGACCTTTTCGCGAGAAGGAAAGCCCGTAGTGCCAGGACCCTGGGCATTGAAACCGGCTTCGCAATACAAACAATCGAAACTGCATATCTTTCCGTCGTCGGGCGTAAGATTCACTCCCAACGAAACGCCAAGTCTGCGCGACTTTATCGGTCCGAAAATCGTTGAATGGAACAATACTCTCTGCATAACCGCAAAATTAAGCAAAAATTATATGCCCCACTTTGATTTTGCGATAAAATTCACCATCTTTGTGTTATCTTTAGATGCGGTAGATTCAAACTTATACTTTTTTAAGCCATCATCGACCGCAAGTTTAAAACAGTTAAACCAAACAACAGACATCACCATGAATTTCGCAAAAGACGCCTTCAGAATTTTTGAAGAAACCACTCGCCTCTACCATACGACAGACGATGTCGACGCGAAGGTCGATAATCCATATAACGAAGGAACCATTGAAGCCACGCTTTTCGCAAAAAACTGGATAGACGCTGTGCAATGGCATCTTGAAGACATCATCCGCGACCCGTATATAGATCCGGTAGAAGCTCTCGCACTAAAACGCAGAATCGACAAGTCAAACCAGGACCGCACGGATATGGTAGAAGAAATCGATACCCATTTCCG
Organism: uncultured Duncaniella sp.; assembly: GCA_910587515.1. Lineage (GTDB taxonomy): Bacteria > Bacteroidota > Bacteroidia > Bacteroidales > Muribaculaceae > Duncaniella. The sequence continues at coordinate 4,771 of CAJULW010000007.1, read as the reverse complement.
TGAAAAATATTCGACAGTCACACCGGCCACGGATGCCACAATCAATACTGAAAGCCCTGCATGGGCCATAGACCGACTTTCAATACTCGCGCTGAAAATCTATCACATGGCCCGTGAAGTAGAACGCACAGACGCAAGCCCTGATCACATCGCAAAATGTCAGGCAAAACTCGATGTACTCCTACAGCAGCAGGAAGATCTTACTACAGCCATCGACCAACTGATCGAAGACATAGCGTCAGGACGTAAATACATGAAAGTCTACCGCCAAATGAAAATGTACAACGATCCATCGACCAATCCTGTACTATACAAAAAATAACAGAACTATTGAAACAAACCGCCTACTCCAAAACCTTGGTTTAGCAATCAACACTGTCCATAAAAGCCATCTATAAATTTTTATGGACAAACGAATCATAATCAATAAAGGTCTGCACAGTAATGCAGACCTTTATTGATTATAAATAATTGATATTTTTCAGACTGTCAGTCCTGACTATAATTTAACAACAATCAGACCGTCAGAATCTCCTTCTCCTTCGCAGCGAAAAGATCGTCGATCTTCTTCAAATACTTGTCATGGAGTTTCTGGACATCATTTTCAGCATCTTTCTCTACATCCTCGCTCATACCTTGCTTGATAGCCTTCTTAAGACCCTCAATTGCATCGCGACGGGCATTGCGTACACTGACTTTGGCATTCTCCGCTTCAGCCTTAGACTGCTTCACAAGAGCACGACGACGCTCTTCAGTGAGCGGAGGAATGGAAAGACGGATTATCTCACCGTTATTTTCAGGTGTTATGCCGATCTCCGAATTGATCAAAGCTTTCTCGATCTCTTTGAACATCGCTTTTTCCCATGGAGTGATGGTGATAGTTCGCGCATCCGGCACAGCCACATTAGCCACTTGCGACACTGGTACATTAGAGCCATAATAGCTGACACGCACAGCGTCAAGAATCTTCGGATTAGCCTTACCGGCACGGATATGTGCCAACGATTCGTCAAGGTAGGCAACGGCCATCTCCATTTTTTCTTCGGCCGGATTAAGGTAGTCGGAGGGTTCCATAAAATTCAAAGTAATAATATTTTGTTATATAAATTATCTATCTTACATGCCTTCGACCGGCATATACATATTTAATATATGAGAATGTCAATACACCAAAGTGCCTACAGACTCCCCTTTTATAACCTTCAACAAATTTCCGGGGGTATCCATATCGAACACTATTATCGGCAAACTATTTTCCTTACATAGAGCAGTAGCCGTCAGATCCATTACTTTAAGACCACGATTGTATACCTCGTCATAAGTGATTTTCTCAAACTTCGTGGCCGTCGGATCTTTTTCTGGATCGGCTGTGTAAACTCCGTCTACACGTGTACCCTTAAGCATCACATCTGCCTCAACCTCTATACCACGCAGAGCGCTACCAGTGTCGGTAGTGAAAAACGGATTGCCAGTCCCACCAGCTATAATCGCTACCTCTCCGCGTTCAAGAGCTTCAATGGCGACACTGTTGGAATAATAATTTCCTATAGGATACATATTTATAGCCGTAAAAACCTTGACAGGCTGTCCTATAGCTTCTAAAGCCGATGACAGAGCCAATGAATTGATGACAGTGGCAAGCATCCCCATCTGATCACCCTTGACACGGTTGAAGCCTTTGGCTGCCCCTGCCACACCACGGAATATATTGCCCCCGCCTATCACTATGGCGACCTGCACTCCCATACCGGCTATCTCCATAATCTGACACGCATATTCATTGAGACGATCGGTATCTATTCCGTAACCCTGTTTGCCCATCAGCGATTCACCGCTGAGCTTCAGAAGCACTCTATTATATTTAATTCCCATTGTCTACAGGCAATTTTATATATTTAATTTTCAGTTTCCAACAAAGGTAAGGATTATTCCTTTAATAAATGACAATTCCATTTCAAAAGTTACACAATACGGTTACAAATTTTTAGGATATCTGAAATATTTATACATTTGTACAACCTTCAATTTACACATAAAAATTACCACATCTTTCTTCTCTCCTCTAAACTACGATCGTGAGTTCTACAGTTTCAGGCACCGTAACATCCATTTTGCTTGTTGATAATGACAACAATATATGCTCTCTGCTTAAGGAGAATCTTCAAAGCGAGGGTTATAATGTGGTGTCTGTATCAAAAGCGGAAGAAGCTTTGACACTTCAGCTTGAAACATTTAATCTTGTAATATGTGAAATACATCTTTCAGGCGAAATCGACGGATTCGAACTTCTCGAACGAATGAAAGATGACCCTATGACACTGCATATTCCGGTCATGTTCTGCACCGTACTTGACCGTGAATCGGATATTATCACCGGACTTAACGCTGGAGCCGACGACTATATAGTCAAACCATTCTCTCTTCGTGAATTCATAGCGCGTGTCCGCTCTGTCCTGCGTCGACATCGCAACTTCGCACCGATGCTCAATTCATATACGGTCGAATACAAGACACTCATATTAAATCTCGACGCCCACTCACTCATCATCGACGGTGAATCAGTGTCTCTGTCTCCTACCGAATTTTCAATATTGGCGCTCCTACTGCGATCACGCAACAAACTTTTCACCCGCGAAGATATATTCGGAGTCTCGTGGCCAGGTGAAGAAATGAACAACCCGAGACTCGTGGATGTCAACATTTCACGTCTGCGTAAAAAAATTGGCAATTACGGACAGAACATAGTCAACCGTTCAGGGCTTGGATACGGTTTTATGGACGTAATTTAAATCCGAACTATAAATATTTCTTAAATCTTACCTGACTTATGCTCCCTTCGTCAACCACTGCTTTTATGCTTGAGGCCGGATGCGACGAAGCCGGACGCGGATGCCTTGCCGGACCTGTGTTCGCTGCAGCAGTTATCTTACCCGACGGATATAACCATCCATTGCTTAACGATTCCAAGAAACTAAGCGAAAAACAGCGCGACATACTCAGACCCATCATAGAGAAAGACGCGGTGGCATGGGCAGTCGCCTCGTGCGATAACGAAGAAATAGACAAAATCAACATCCTTAACGCATCTATCCTTGCAATGCACCGCGCCCTCGATAAGCTATCCGTAGTTCCCGGTATCATAGCAGTCGACGGAAACAGATTCAAACAATACAAAGACATACCATACGTCACAGTAGTCAAAGGAGACGGCAAATTCGGAAACATAGCGGCAGCATCCATACTCGCAAAAACACACCGCGATGAATTTATGCGCGAAGCCGCGAAAAAATATCCAGAATATAATTGGGAAGTAAACAAAGCTTATCCAACCCGCGATCATCGTACGGCCATTGCTGAAATAGGTCCTTCACCTCTCCACCGAATGACTTTCCGGCTCCTATCCGACCATCCAAAACCAAATGAAAAACAATCTTGACAAAGACATCAAATTGATAATCCTTGGTTCATCATATACAGTGGTCAGAATATTTTTCTAAATTTCTTTTTGTTTAATTCTACGTGCTACCTTATAGGCCAGCAACTCCGCACGATAGGCATGCATGGAAATTTCACGCCCTATTTTACCTTCCAACACACCACCATTTTTTATATAAGTCTTAATAAAAGACTTCAGTCCGTGGAAAAACGGTGACAGCAAACCTATTTTCACGTCACTTGCAGCGAGCACACGTGCTTTCATCACTGCATGAGATCTTATGACAGCATCATACTGATTTAAATTGTCACAACGATAATGCAATATATCACCGTCCATATGTACAGGACGCACCGAATCGCGAAATATCACTTGTTCCGACACATCCCGTAAATTCCAATTAGCATACCGTTTGTCAAAAAGTCTTATCTGACGGTCGGGATACCATCCGCAATGCCTTACAGGAATCCCACAATAAAAATTCAGTCTCGAAATACTATAGACACGATGTTCGAAATCACAATCTTTAAGTTTGGTCAATGATTCCTGAAGTGCAGGCGACAGAACCTCGTCAGCATCAATCGACAGAACATATTGATATGTAGTAAGCGAAGTGGCATATTGCCTCTGCGCACCGAATCCGTCAAACTTACGCATACTTACACTACAACCATAAGACTTGCAGATATCAACCGTATGGTCAGTTGAACCTGAATCAACAACTATTATCTCGTCAGCGATTTCCCGCAACGACTCCAAACAAGCTCCAATGTGCCTCTCTTCATTAAAAGCAAGAATTGTTACTGAAATTTTTTTCATGGAACTTACTTTACTGACTAGACTAAAAATGATCTTAAGGATCACAAACTCATGATCATAGATTTCCGACCAAAACGACGCAAATGTAAAATAAATATTCGATAAGTTAAAACCGATCTGGTTACAATTAATCCATAACACCGTCGAATTATATTAATAAAAATAAAAAATACTAATTTATACCGATTTAAGAGTAATTAACTAACAAATAAAACCAATTTCATATTTTGTTCGTAATTTTGTTTCAACTTAACGTCAGTAGGCTTAATAGCTACTATCAAAGCAACGCATAACACAAAGTCAACTAAAAAAGTTAGGTTAAATCCCTGGAAACCGTGAGGCTTCCGGGGATTATTTTTTGTACACCAAACGAAACAAAAATTATAAAAAAGGCAGGTTGGACACTTGGGGTGATGGATTGCGTAACAAAAATGCTGAGTGGACATTTGGGGTGATAACAGTGCAGTATTCAATCTGTGCTGGGCGTCCTAATAGTGCCTTTTGAGATATTCATCT
>CAJULW010000006.1 GCA_910587515.1 uncultured Duncaniella sp. | reverse complement strand
CAGGTTGTCCATTTCACGAAACATCTTGGGAGCTTCAACAACAGTATTCTCCATAACGAGATTACGAGAATACCACAACGCTGCGCGAGCTCCGGGAGTGAAGACACAATCCTCAATCCTGAAACCGTCGACATGCCAAAACGGATACTTACCTTCGAAAATACATCTCACCGCCTCAATATCCGAACAACATTTGAGAGCTGACTCTCCGGTATGAACCGTGACATTTTCAAGTCTCAAGCCATTGGAGGCAAACAATGGACGTTCGCCACCGAATTCCTTATCCTTTAAAATTTTCATACTTCTTTGTACTGATTGGTTTATGGGATTTTACTCAGAGGAGGGATATATAATATCTCCAATTCTCCTTATCAGTCACAAAATTACGTTCAATAAACAAGACGATAAGTGCCAATTGGACGGATAAACATACCATTTTTACAGAATGAACCCCAATCGCACAGGAATCATTTGACAAACGTTCCGCGAAATTTTTTACCGCGAAGTTCCGGTCCGAAATAAAAGCCCGGTTCAGCCGGTTGGTTATAAGCCACATTCTGGTTGGCTATGCTCACACGGTAGGCCGGATCCTCAAGAAACGTATGAAAACGATATACGGTAGGGACAGTTGTCACATATAGGCGCAATGCGGTATTGTCAGCGGTACGGACGAGCACCTCTTCGCGCCAATCACCTACTATATCACCTTGAAGCGACGGATTTTTCTTCGTCCCGTTATTCCACGCGCACCCGTCGAATGTCTTCACTTCCACTAATTCACCGCTATTCCAATCAAATTTACTTATCGTCACCCCGTCGAGCACCTCACGGAGAAGATCGCCCGTCCACCATACGGCAAAATTAGCGGGAAAACGACGCATTGTCTTCCCGTCTGAACTTTTTTCCGACGCAACCATCTTGCCATCAAACGAATAGATACCTCCTGTATTTGAAGACCACAATTCAACTCCGGGATGAATCGGATCAATATCGGCCGCCATACATCGGCCAACATCCTGATCGCTCGGGTAACGTAGAACAACCTTACCGGTTCCTGCCTCACGAAGCGTGGTTCCGTCAATCTTGTTCTCATGACAGCCCCAAATATAATATTTCTTATTTTCCGTATCAGAAAGCAAATGCATCGCATCTCCGTGATACATTCCGGTCGAATAAAGTCCCGTTCCGTCATTGTCCACGGCCATCTGTCCGTATATTATTTCGTCGCAACCATCACCATCCACATCGGCCACACGCAAATTATGGTTACCCTGCCCGGCGTAAGCCTCATTTCCCGGAAAGTCCGAATCGAAAACCCAACGACTGACAAGATTCTTTCCATCCCAGTCAAAAGCAGCGAGTACCGAACGCGTATAATACCCGCGACACATCACAACCGACGGATGTATGCCGTCCAGATATGCTACCGCAGCCAAAAAACGGTCGCAACGATTGGCATATCTATCGCCCCACGAATCCATATCTCCGCGCGGAGGTATATAGTCAACCGTTGCCATAGCCCTTCCTGTGCGACCTTCGAAAACAGTAAGATATTCCGGTCCACACATTATCCGCCCCTGAAGATTACGATAATCGGCCTTACGCACGCCTATCATAACTCCCGTTCCGTCAACAGTTCCATCCGCGGTTTTCATTACGACCTCGGCATATCCGTCTCCATCAAAATCATAAACCATGAACTGAGTGTAATGAGCGCCCGAACGGATATTACGTCCAAGATCTATACGCCATAAATGTGTCCCGTCAAGCTTGTAGCAATCGATAAGCGTAGGGCCAGTCACTCCGTTATGTGAATTATCATGCGAATTTGACGGATCCCACTTCAATATTATCTCATATTCTCCGTCACCATCCACGTCACCGATCGACGCATCGTTGGCATTGTACGTATATTTTTCACCGAACTCTGTCTCTCCTCCTTCAGGCACGGAAAGCGGGATATTCAAATAGCCGACAGGAGCGTCAGACTGCAAGACAAAACATCCGGAAACATTTCCCTTTGTCGGTCTCACCATGTATGACACAGATTCGGAACCGGAATAATTATCAACAAAAAAGGTCGCATCCTTAATCGGCCTGCGATTTATTTTCTTTCCGTCACGGTACACGTTGAACGTCTCTTTCTCAGGATCTGACGACAGGTAACGCCAAGAGACGACAACTTTCTCTGCATTGTCGCGCACAGCTACAACCCCACGACCCAATTTCTCCATTTTAAGTTTGGAGAAATCATATCTCGACTGCCCGGCGATAACAAAAACGAACGCCATGCAGAATATCAATGAGATAATTTTTTTCATTTACTTCGAATAATTAGATCTTAGAAACTTTCAAGCCATGCAGACAATTCGGCCAACATTTGATCATGATATTTAAACTTGCTGCGATAGCCCCATCCATGCGCTCCGACAGGATAAATGAACATCGCTACAGGCACTCCCGCTTCCTGAAGTGCCGAATAGTACCGTAAGCTATTGGCCGGTTTCACAGCCTTATCATCACTGCTAAGCGCAATAAACGCCCTTGGGGTCTCCGATGTCACTTTCAAATCCGATGAATATTCTTTCACAAGCTCATCCGACGGATTCTCACCAATAAATCCACTGCGTGATCCTTGATGAGTCAGATTCCGCTCGAGAGAAATAACCGGATAAAACAATATCTGAAACGACGGTTTACAATTTTCGCTCGGATGCGTCGCCATAGTCGAAACAAGATGTCCTCCGGCCGATGATCCCATAAGCCCTATATTTTCAGGTTTTATATCCCATACATGCGCACTGTCGGCTACAATACGATATGCCTTCTCAACATCAGACATAGGTATCGCAGGGTCTCCTTGAGGCATCCTGTACTCTACCACAGCAAACGCCACACCGAGATTATTAAAGAACGGGGCCCAATGATATCCTTCATGATTGCGCGCAAGATGACTATAACCACCTCCGGGACAAGCGATAACCGCTTTTCCGGTCGACATTCCCACCGGAGGGAGAAACACTTTCATTTTAGGAGAATCGAACTCTATAATCCGGCATTGAGCACACAAATCGGACGAGATGCAACATAAAATCGCAATAATCAAAACAACAAGCCTATTTTTCATGATATAAATTTATTACTATAGTGCAAAGTTAATATTTATTTCGGAATATCGCATCTGAGCGTCTCACTACCGTCACAGCCTTGCAATCAAACAGAACAATCGCCACCTACAGATATTCCTGTACAATACCGAATTTACATCAACCGATTCATTCCGATTGATTTTATTTGCGTATTTTTGTACTTTAATAATGAAAACATAATTATGAGAATAAAACACCTTATAATATCTACAATATTACTTACAAGTGCTTTTACGGTAAGTTCCCGCGAAACAATCGATCTTAATTTCGGATGGAAGTTCAAATCAGACATCGACTCACAGTCCGTGACAGTCAATCTGCCGCATGATTACCTGATCGGACAACCGTGGGTAGAACCGTCATCTGAAGAAAAACCGGACAACAAAGACGGTGCGGCAAACTTCAAAAGCAGACTCAGCGCAAGGGCATTCAAAGAGCCTGTCTCAGGAACATATACATTGAAATTCCGTCCGGGAAAGGAACTCAAAGGCAAAAGAATCATGCTCGACTTTGAAGGCATAATGCTAAGAGGCGACGTATACCTCAATTCTAAAAAGATCGGTGGAACAGACTACGGCTACCTCGGTTTCGACGTCGATGTGTCGCAGGCCCTTAAATACGGTGAAGACAATATTATCGTCGTAAAGGCCGAAACAGGGAAACCGGAAAATTCAAGATGGTATACCGGAGGAGGGCTGTACAGACCTGTCAAAATGATAGTTACAGATCCGGAACTATTCTTCACTCGACATGGTTTATGGATATCGACTCCCAATGTCAGCGAGAACAAAGCCGATGTAGTAGTAAATTTTGAAACACGGTCAAAAACAAAAGACAAATATTTTATCGCAGACGTCGTATTGAAAGACAACAACGGAAACACTGTCGCATCACGCACCGACACCATACCGGTCAACCGCAAATGGAGACAACGTGAATATACGCTCCAACCATTCACGATCGACAAGCCAAATTTGTGGAGCACAGAATCTCCGTCACTCTACTCGGCCAATATATCCATAAGGCGCAATGGATCGGCCTCAGCTTCGGATTCTTTAGCCGTCAACTTTGGAATCCGGTCAGTTGAATTTTCTCCTGAGTACGGCATGAAACTCAACGGAAAGAAAGTGTTGCTTAAAGGCATAGCCAATCACCATACACTCGGTGCGTTAGGCGCAGCGGCATATCCGGCTGCAATAGAGAAAAGGCTCAAACTTTTGAAAAAATTCGGATTCAACCATATCCGCACGTCACACAACCCCTATAGCGAAGAATTCCTGAATATATGCGACCGTCTCGGCATACTCGTCGTTGACGAGCTTTATGACAAATGGCTCACTCAATATTCCGGAGGACGACGCGAATGGAGCGCGCAATGGCAAGACGACATACCCGAATGGATCAAACGCGACCGCAACCATCCGTCAGTCATAATGTGGAGCCTCGGCAACGAACTGCAAGGATATAGCAATCTGCCTTTCAATGACTGGGGAGTGACGGCCTACAAACTTCAAAAAACTTTGCTTGAACGCTACGACACCACCCGTATGGTTACGGTCGCCATGCATCCCCGCTACCGATCGTTGGAAACCGACTCCCTTCCGGCTCCTCTCGTCCTGGAGACAGACATCGCCTCGTATAACTACCGCTACATGTATTTCCCTGGTGACAGCCGACGTTTCCCTTGGCTGATCTTCTATCAAAGCGAAGCAAGTAAAAGCGCGATGGGACCGAATTTTTTTGAACCGGACAACAATCGAGTGACAGGTCTCGCTTATTGGGGTATGATAGATTATCTTGGCGAATCAGCCGGATGGCCAGCCAAAGGATGGGCACAAGGTGTGTTCGACATATCGCTGCAACCCAAACCGGAGGCATGGTTCGTCAAGAGCATGTTTACGGACAGTCCCGTGGTTCACATCGGAATCATGGATAAAAACGGAGATTCGTATATTTGGAATGACGAAAAAATGAATCGTGCCTCCATGGTCGATCATTGGAATTTTAACAAAAACGAAAATCTTGACATATCTGTATTTTCAAACGCTGAAGAAGTAGACCTCCAGCTTAACGGCAAAAGTTTAGGCCGGAAAAAAAATACAATGGACGATCCGGCGTCACGAAACCGCTTTGTCTGGGAAAATATCGCTTACGTGCCTGGAAAAATCGAAGCGATCGGATATGTCGACGGGAAAGAAATCGCAAAGCACCATATCCAAACCACAGGCAAAGCAGTCAGACTTGTCGCAGAACCGGACAATGACAATTGGAAAGCCGACGGTTACGACCTTCAGCATATAATCATACGTGCCGTAGACACAAAAGGACGCACTGTCCCTCTCGATGGCATCGAAGTCGATTTCAAACTTGAGGGAGACGCCTCTATCATCGGCCTCGACAACGGAGACATATACAGTGACGAACTACACGTTCCAGATTCAAAGACAAACGGGAAACGCAGCCTACACCATGGCACAGCTCTTGTCATACTTCGGGCAGGAAAAACTCCCGGCAATATAACATTATCAGCAAACGCACATGGGCTAAAATCGTATAAATCAAAAATGAACACGCTTTAACGTTCCATTTTACACTGCCATATCGATATGCGCCCGAACCAATCACTCCCGTCCGGTCGTTTCGCCCCTTCTCCGACCGGACGTATGCACCTTGGAAACATTTTCACAGCCTTGATATCATGGCTGTCCATAAAAAAAGCTGGCGGTAAATGGATCTTACGTATCGAGGACATTGACCCTCAAAGATCAAAATACGAATATGCCATCCAGATAGAAGATGATTTGAGATGGCTCGGTCTGACGTGGGACGAAGGTGGCATAGCAAACAATGGTGAAAACGGGCCTTACAGGCAAAGCCTGCGACAAGATATATACGACAAATACCTACGTAAAATCACTGAATCCGGATTAACATACCCTTGCTTCTGCACACGCGCAGACATAATGGCCACCCAGGCTCCGCATCAGTCAGACGGACGGGTCATATATCAAGGTACTTGCCGGCCGGAATCTCTTCCGGTAAAAAAAACAACGATCAGATCAGACAAACCTCATGCCATACGCCTGTTTGTCCCTGACGAAGAAATCTCTTTCACAGACAAAATTTTCGGTATGCAATCATCTAATCTCGCCCACGATTGCGGAGATTTTGTGCTCAAACGCGCGGACGGAGCATGGGCCTACCAATTGGCGGTAGTGATTGACGACGCCCTGATGGGTGTGACAGAAGTCGTACGCGGAAACGACCTTCTACTGTCGACAGCCCAGCAACTTTATATCTATCGTCTGCTCGGATTCCGCGAACCTATCCACGCGCACCTTCCTCTCGTCTGCAATAGTCAACGGCAACGCTTATCGAAACGCGACCAAGCACTGAGTATGTCCGAACTGCGGAAATTCCATTCACCGGAAGAAATAATCGGTCAGGTTGCATTCATGGCAAATCTCATACCGCTATACCACCCATGTCGGCCAACCGATCTAATCGAAAGCTTCGACTGGGACAAAATCCCTCGTCAACATTTGATACAAGTTTAAGACTTTCGGACATCAATTCTATAGTCCATAGGCGTCATTCCGCGCCTTTTCTTAAAAACCCGTTGAAAATAATGGATATCAGAATATCCGCATTTTTCCGCGACTTGTGATATAGAACATTCATCATCATTATAATCGCTCAACAGCTGCTCTGCGCGTTGCATTCTTGCCTCTATCAATAATTGAGCGGCTGACACACCAAGTTGCGACCGCAAATGACGGTTCAATGTCGAACGGCTGGCAGCGGCGGCGGCAGCCATATCGTCGACATTGGCATCGGGATTATCTATATTATCCTCTATATATTTACGCACTCTGTTAAGGAACAATGTTTCTCCAGGCTTCTGCCAAGAAACTGACCTACACTGCACGTCATTGTCGTTTTCCCCGACGGCTCCTGCCGATTCCAGCGGCCTCCCTTCTCCTATCAAGGCCATATATTTTTCCAAAAGGTCACGTCTCTGCCTATTTACTTTCCTTATATATACATATATATAGACAATACTTACAATCAGTATAACGGCAATTAGCGCGAACATCGTTTCGGCCCACCATGTTTCATACCAATATGCATCCACGGTTATTAAAATGGAACGCACGTTATCCGCCCAACGTCCATATCTATCGGTCGACTGCACCTCAAGCCGATGTGTTCCAGGAGACAGATTGAAGAGCGTGACACTTCGCATACGGTCCGCACCGGTCCAAGGCGAATCATCAAGGCGTGTACGATACAATATATCCTCATTATCGACATAATCAATCGCGGCAAAATGTATGGAGACATTGCGCTCTCCGGCTTTTAACATTATTTTCTTACGGGATGGAAGGCAAAACTCCTCTGTGCCTCCATTGATAGCCAAAGTCGTAAAGACAAGCGGAGGAATAAAGTCCATTGATTGTATATCCCGGGCGGTCGTGACGAACGCCCCTTGCTTTGCACCAAACAACCATCTGCCATCTTGAAGCATCACAGGCGTGGTCTCGGCAAAGTGACATGTGTCATTCCAAAAAGCCCTACCCAAATTCACAGTTTCCCCCGATCCAGGATTGAACACCATTACATTGTCACTTCCAACGATCATCAGTAGTGAGTCCGACACAATGGTCATCGCATTACAGATATCATTTGTAAGTGATGAGTTTCTCACATTGAAATGCGTAAACCGAGGGGCATCGCCAAAAAGTTCCCTTTCGCTGATCATATCAATACCCGAACTCTCGGTTCCGATAAAGATATTACCTTTACAATCCATAACCACACTCATGGTCGCATCGCTGATCAAGCTTTCGGGATCGCGACCGCGCCTTATAGATCGCAAGGATGTTTTACGATAGTCAACAGAATCGATATGTCCTATCAACAACCCCTCAGTTGTCGCCGCTATAATATTATCAGAAGGTGTGATGAGTAACTTTCTGACTTTCCGGCCTCCAAATGAAGAAGAAAGAACCGGATTGTTTGCTTCGGGCGTTGGACAACACTTCACACCCCCGCCAAACGTAGCTATCCATAAATGCCCACTCCTGTCTTCCTTTATATCATACACGGCATCAGACGAAATGCTTTCTCCACCGTTTTTTATCAACGCTCCGGGCTTTCCGCCTATCCATATATCACCATTCCCACTTTGAAACAAACAATATGGGGCTGTGTCAATATCGATCTCCTTATGCAACGTACCGTCCTGCCTATATATTCTTAATCCTTGACACGTGTACATACCGACCCACAGAAGCCCTGTGTCATCGATCAGAAACGAACGCGGATGACAACCCTCCGTTCCGGCCAACAGAGTCGCGGGATGGGTCTGCGAAAACGTCTTATACAAACCGGTCCTATCAGCGAACCACCGATTTCCCTGCGTATCGGTCAATCCGTCCCAATTCCGACCGACCTTATCCTTCAGAGCCAATTTCAGGTCTTGGGGAATATCTCTGAATGAATAAGCGTCCAAATCGAATTCATATATGTCATCATCAGTATGGCACAAGATATTACCTTCCGCAGAAAGCAGAATATCACGTATATGATTAGTGCTTATCGACGCTTTGTCACCAGGCCGGATCTTTACCCAATGGAAATCATATCCGTCATAGCAATTCAGGCCATTCCAAGTTGCTATCCATAGAAGGCCGTTTCGATCCTGTATGCCACCACCGACACGCTGGCTCGACAAACCGTCACGGCTATCGTAGCGTATCGTTTTTTGCTGTTCCCGAGAACCGGCGATCAAACACAGCCCCGTGAGAAAAGAAATTACAATTGTCGTCAGACGCGCGTCTATCATTATTCAAATTTGTCTCAAATATACGCAATTTTGACCGATTCATCAATCTTTGACCCGATTTTCACAGTGTTTGACCTGTTTTTCAAACATCCCGAATATAAGAGGATTTAAATTTGCCGACATAAAAATCCGATACATTTTCTATATCTTAAATCATGAATCAAGGACGAATGAAAACATCAAAAATTCTATCGCTCGCCCTTTGGGGAGCGATGAACTCTATGACAGTAACAGCGGCCGAACAGACAACCGTAGCTCATTGGGAATTTACCACCGGTTACAATGAAACCAAAAACGGGCACATTGCGGTCTATACTCCCGACAAATCCGGATGGGCCGCATCTGCGAACCAAAAATGGTCAACCACACAACCTTATTTCCTACCGAACAGCAGCGCGTTACCATCGGAAGACTGTAAAGTTACATTGCACACAAGTGACGGCAAATGGCAACTGACCACAAGCGGATCCACTCCAAGCTATCTGCTTCGCCTCAACACTGCATCTATCACTAACTTCACATCCAAGGCAGATTATAAGGACCCGACAAAACATGACCAATTTTTCGAGGTCTCCATGCCCACCACATCGCTGACAAATATAAAACTCAATTTCGCAATTGGCGACGGATCAAGTTCCTCGACCAAATTCGGTGTCGTATATTCCGTCGACAATGGAAACAGCTGGACAATACTCGAAGATTACACCTCCGCAAGCCATTGGAACACTTACAACGACGCGACCTATAGACTTGACGCAGACAACAAAGAGAGGCTTATCGTGCGGATGCTCATACAATCTGCCACAAAAACAAGCAATTATAATCTGAAATACCTGAACATTCTTGCCGACGATTACCAAGAACCCATATTGACAAACATAACTCCGGCAGACAATGAAACCAACGTACTTCCCACAGGCAAGGTGATTTTAATGTTCAACGAGAGCGTTATAGCAAAAGACGGCGTAGCCGGCAAACTTACAAACAACACCACGAAACACACGCAGAGCATTATTCCGGCAGTTAACAATACGAAAGTTTCGTTTGCATTCGAAGACCTGGACCTGTCGACTTCCTATACATTCACTGTGCCGGCAAATTCATTTACAGACCTTTCTGGAAATATCTGTACACAATCCTACAGCACGACTTTCACCACGTCAGACAGCCGTCCCGTACCGCCCCCGGTGCTCGACAGCAAAAACCGCCTGTGGTACAACCGCCCGTCCGCTTATTGGGAAGAGGCTCTGCCACTCGGCAACGGACGACTCGGAGCCATGGTCAGCGGCAGCGTGGCAATAGACACCATACAACTCAATGAAGACACCTTCTGGGGACAATCACCCAACAACAACTACAACACAAATGCAAAATCAGTACTCTCGCAAGTACGGAACTACATATTCAACAAAGATTATGCCTCGGCTCAGAAGCTTGCTATTCCTAACTGGATGTCAAAAGGGTCTCACGGAGCTCAATACCAAGCAGCCGGTTGCGTGCTGTTGAGTTTCCCCGGCCATCGTTACAATGATGAAGAAGCCGGCTCCACAGAAAATGCAAAAGACGTACAGGCATACGTACGCGACCTTGATCTTTCAAAAGCCGTGGCGACGACTTCCTATATAGCCGATGGTGTAACCTATGTCCGCGAAGTGTTCACTTCTTTTGACGACAATGTCACCGTAATACGTCTCTCCGCCTCAGAAAAAGGGAAACTAAACTTCAAAGTGTGCTACGCAGCTCCGATAAAAACCAACATGGAAAAACTTGGAGTAAACACAATCACACAAGACGGGATGATCAAAGCATCCCTCATTCCAGCCAAAGCACAAACCGAAAATATCGACAACAAACTCAACTGCTTCACTTTTATAAAAGTCATCAACGAGGATGGCACACAGAGCAGTGACAAAACCTCTAACGTTCACCAACAAGGTCTTGTCGCCGCCAATCAGAAAGCTCCTACAATCGAAGTCAACGACGCGACAAACGCTACGATCATAATCTCATCAGCCACTAATTTTATCAATTATGCCGACATCAGCGGTGATGCCGAAGTAAAAGCACTGTCATACATAACGAGCTATCTTGAGAAAAATAAAGATTACACAACAACCCTCTCTGATCACACAGAAAAATATCAAGAACAATTCGAGCGTGTAAGCCTCGATCTTGGAGAAAACCCCACACAAGAAATTAAAAATACCGAACAACGCATCAAGGAATTTTATACCGATGGCAACGATCCGGGCCTGATCTCAAATTACTTTCAGTTCGGACGCTATCTGTTGATCTGTTCTTCACAACCAGGCTCCCAGCCGGCCAATCTCCAAGGAATATGGAATCCGAATGCACGGCAATATCCGGCATGGGACTCAAAATATACAGCCAACATCAATGTCGAGATGAACTATTGGGCCGCAGAGGTGGCAAATCTGGCCGAATGCCACGAACCATTTATCGAAATGGTAAAAGACTTGTCGGTAACAGGTGCGGAAACCGCCCGTGAGATGTATGGCACACGCGGATGGGTACTTCACCACAACACCGATCTTTGGCGAACGACCGGAGCCGTCGACAACGGCTCGGTAGGCATATGGCCTACATGCAACGCATGGTTCTGCTCGCATTTATGGGAAAAATACCTGTTTTCAGGAGATAAATCCTATCTTGCCGACATATACCCGGTAATGAAAGGCTGTTCACAATTTTTCCAGGATTTCCTTGTGACCGATCCAAATACAGGTTATATGGTAGTGTGCCCATCCAACTCCCCCGAAAACCATCCCGGAATAGACTCATACTTCAAAGATGACGGATCGACCGTAAACTGCGCGATTTTCGGTGGCGTGGCAATGGACAACCAAATGGTGTACGACGTACTTAAGAACACAGCCGAAGCAGCCCGTATACTTGGCAAGGACGCTGAATTCGCAAAAGCTCTTGACGAGCTAAAATCCAAACTCACCCCTTACAAAATAGGAAAATACGGTCAAGTGCAGGAATGGCAGGATGATTGGGATCGTGAGCATTCATCACACCGGCATCTTTCTCACCTTTGGGGCGCATATCCCGGCAACCAAGTGTCCCCATACGAAAATCCGACACTTTATCAGGGCGTATACAAGTCTCTCATCGGCCGCGGTGACGCCGCACGCGGATGGTCAATGGGTTGGAAAGTGTGTGGATGGGCACGTATGCTTGACGGAGACCACGCCTTTTCGATCATAAAGAATCAACTTAGGCTCGTATCACCCAATATAACCATGTCCGATCCCAACGGAGGCACGTATGCCAATATGTTCGATGCACACGCCCCATTCCAGATCGACGGAAACTTTGGATGCTGCGCAGGTATAGCAGAAATGCTCCTACAGTCACACGCAGGTTTCGTACACTTCTTACCAGCCCTACCGTCAAAATGGGAAAACGGCAGAGTGAACGGATTGCGCGCACGCGGCGGTTATGAAGTGACAGATCTGATATGGAAAAACGGCATGGTCACAAATGCGAAAATCAAATCGACCATAGGTGGCAATCTCCGCATCCGGACAAATACTCCGTTAAAAATGGCCGACGGCACTCCACTTACCATGGCAGAAGGAATGAATACAAACGAGATAACCAAGCCATATGGTATGCCAGACCCAATTGTCGCTGACAAAAACAAAATTCCCGAAACGCATCTTCCCAGCACATATCTATATGACATTCCAACGCAAGCCGGAGAGACCATCGAACTGACACAGGCCTCATCATTTATTGAAAATATCACCGACAACAAACCCCGCCCAAAGGGGAAACAGGAATATTACAACATATACGGGCAGAAAGTCAACAAAGACTATAAAGGCATCGTCATAGGCAAAGGACAAAAATTCATCAATCGATAGGCATCCTGATTCCCTATAATACTCCAAACACACGGCTAATGCCTGATTGAGGTAACCCCTGAAAAATATCCAGAGGAAGCACACAGTCCAATCAGGTATTAGCCATGTGTTCATCGGACTAATTGACATTCTTGCATATCAAATCAAGAAACAAATATCTTTACTATATTATGGCCGGCATTAATCAAGAACCTCTTCACCGTCTATAAAACTCTTATTTATCGCAAAACTATACGGTAAAACCGGAGGCAATTACAAACCACGGTCACATACCCACCGGCAGCCTAAAATTTCAAATATTCTTGCTTACCTTGGATTTATCCTTTGATCATATCCATTGAACCCACACAATAAACTTGAAAAATTATCGCAAAAAGATTTGGCGGAGAAAAAAAAAGTACCTACCTTTGCATCGCAATTGAAAATGCAACTTGCAATGACTCCGTAGCTCAGTTGGTAGAGCAACTGACTCTTAATCAGTGGGTCGAGAGTTCGAGCCTCTCCGGGGTCACAAGACAAAACATCAAAATGCAGAAAACCTCTGAAATCCAGACGATTTCGGAGGTTTTTCGTTATCCTCAATTGGTGTTTCAACGCAAAATTTACGGAAACAACACTTCCTCAATATGATCTTACAAACACATTAATTCACCAACAATACGGTCCATGAAAACAGTAATATCATTATTACTTCCGTTGTTAACCCTACTGCAAAGTTGCGGATTCGTATATGAAAGGCATCTCACCGGCAACTATTACCTTATAGCAGTAGATACAAAAGACGACATGGACGTGTGTTATCACCGACAGAACGATGACGCCTCATATATAGGGATAACCGATGCAAGTGTTTATGAAGTGGGACATGACGATAATTTCATCCTTGTCAAGGCGTATCGCGCATTAAGGGACAGTACGGGAATATGCTTACATCGATATGACAAAAATACTACCGAGTATTACATCATTCCGGTAAACAATGAGCAAGAATCGTGGGAAGCACAGGAAAATAAATTCGGACCATTCAGCCGAAAAGACTTTGAAGACAAACGTAAAAAAATTGGAGTGTCGGATGATATAACATTCCGGAAGCTCATAAATAAATGACCGGACAATCTCCCGAAAAACATAATTCGGAAACTGCACTCCAAAAATCCCACCGACTTTTGAAGCGCAGTTCAGACCACCATTTTTATGATGGTTCCTTTAATTAAGATATTAGAATGATCATTCTTCCGAAGCGTCTTCATTGACCGATTCAAGCGCAAGGACAGTAAGTGTTTTATCGGATTTTTTCTCGTCACGAAGAATGGATCTCAAAAGTTTTGCAACCTTCGTTTCCTGCATGGCATCAGCGAAAGCAGCGAGAGTGCCATAGGTCGCGATCTCGTAATGCTCCACTTTCTGCGCTGCCAGAATCAACCCGGCATCACGAATGGCAGAACCTTTTTCCGTATCCGAAATTATACTTTCAGTTTCAGAAATCAGGCCTTCCATAGCATCACATTTTTTCGTTTTTGGCTTCTCTCCCATCATCTCAAACACTTGTTCAAGAGTAGATATCTGCTCTTCCGTTTCTGACAGGTGCGCGTCAAACGACGAAGCCAGCTCCTTGCCTGTGGCAGCCTTACGCATCTTTGGCAAAACTTTTAGCAAAGCCTTTTCCGCCCATAAGATATCCTTAAGTTCATCGATAAAAAAATCACGGAACTCCGACCCTTGCTTTTTAGATTTAACATCCGCGGTATCAGCAGATTTTGACTCTTTGGCTTTTTTTGTATCAGCTTTTGTCTCAGCTACATCTTTTCTTTTAGTTTCCGCCTTTGTCTTAGTCTCCTCTTTTTTAAGAGCTGTCTCCTTTTTAGATTTGGTTTCCATAATTAAAAGTTTTTGCAGTTAATTTATGACATTATAATCACCATACTTAAAATGCGGTATTACAGACATATAAACATCCGTTCTACCCAATCGGTTTGTAATAAAATCACAACATACCATAAATCTGATTAAATCCCGGGGAAAGAATAGCAAGTCGAATCTATTTTCATCTATGGTGTTTTTAAAATCTACGTATTATAACTATTTCTAATTGCCACATTATTTTTTTTACGTAACTTTGCACTTTCATTTTTAGCACCAATCATTAAGTATACACCATGGGAGGTTTCTTCGGTTCGATATCGACAAAGCCTTGTGTCAACGACCTGTTCTACGGCACTGATTACAACTCTCACCTCGGCACCAAGCGTGCAGGAATGGTAACATTTGACCCTGAATGCGGTTTCAACCGCACTATCCACAGTCTCGAACGCGACTATTTCAGGTCAAAATTCGAAGACGAGCTTGACAGATTCGTAGGCTGTCAAGGTCTGGGAGTCATCAGCGATACAGACCCACAACCAATAATCGTAAACTCGCATCTCGGACGGTACGCGGTCGTAACTGTCGCCAAAATCAATAACATCCGAGATATAGCCGACGAGCTTCTCGCTGAACGTATGCACTTCAGCGAGCTTTCAGCCAACAACATCAACCAGACAGAACTTGTCGCGCTGCTCATCAATATGGGCAATAATTTTGTTGAAGGCATAAACCTAGTATACAAAAAGATAAAAGGCTCCTGCTCCATGCTGATCCTTACGGAGGACAGCATTATATGCGCCCGTGACTACCTCGGACGCACCCCGATAGTCATCGGAAAAAAGGACGGGGCATACGCCGCATCAAGCGAAACATCCGCATTTCCGAATTTAGGCTACACCGTTATACGCGACATCGGACCTGGAGAGATAGTAAGGCTGAAAGCCGACAGCATGGAAGTGCTGCAAAAAGCCACACACAGGGAACAGATATGTTCATTCCTGTGGGTATATTATGGCTTTCCAGCAAGTGACTATGAAGGAATCAACGTAGAGGACATGCGTGAGGCCGGCGGACGGAAAATGGGAGAAGAAGACACGACCGAGGCCGATTGTGTATGCGGAATACCCGACTCCGGAGTCGGACATGCGATAGGCTATGCCGAAGGCCATAAAATTCCATACCGTCGCGCAGTGCTGAAATATACCCCCACATGGCCACGCAGCTTCACTCCCGGCAATCAGTCGAGGCGCGATCTTGTCGCAAAAATGAAATTAATCCCCAATCGCGCCATTCTTGACGGGAAACGCGTGGTGTTCTGCGACGATTCAATAGTCCGTGGCACCCAGTTGCGCGACAATGTCCGCACATTTTTCGAATGCGGTGCCCGGGAAGTCCACGCCCGCATATCCTGTCCTCCACTGGTCTACGGCTGTCCGTTCATCGGATTTACGTCATCAAAGAGCGACCTGGAACTCATCACGCGAAGAATCATAAAAGACTTCGAGGGAGACGACTCAGCCAAACTCGAACTGTATTCCAAGACAGGAACTCCGGAATACGAGAGAATGGTCAATGAAATAGCCTCGAGACTTGAGCTGACGACACTTCAATTCAGCAAAATCGAAAACCTAATCGACAGTATAGGCCTGCCAAAATGCCGTCTTTGCACACATTGTTTCGACGGTAGCGGATGCAATCCAGATGAGGCTTGGCGAGAAGACCACCCCAACGAATGATTTTGCGGTCGTAACATTTAGCCGTTTCCACACGACATATAAAAAAGGTCCGGTCATGACACTATAGCATGACCGGACCTTTTTTCGCGCTGAAACTCACCGCTATACATTCAAACAGGCATGCGTCTTCACAGGTGAAACCCAAAAACATAAAAAAGGATATGACTGATAGACGCAATTAAAAGAAATTTCGTATATTTGCAAGCTGAAAGACAGCGGCAAGCCGTTTTTCACCATGAAAGCAAATCCTGAATCATATTAACTAACTATTTTTAATACATCACTTTAACACATGCAAAGCAAAGGATCTTTGGGAAGTGTTGTTGCAGGTGTGATCGCCATTTTCATGGTGCTCATCTGCCTATTCTACCTTTCGTTCACTCTGGTGACAAACCACTACGAGAAGAAAGCATCTGAATATGCAGCAGTCGAAGCTGCCAAGGACAACAACAGCCCTGAAACTAAACGTAAGGCCTACAGCGAGTACATCAAGAACATCGCTAATGAGAAAGTTTACTTAGGCTATACATTCAACGAAGTACAGAAACTTGGTGTCGGTCTTGGCCTCGACCTCAAGGGTGGTATGAACGTAACTCTCCAGGTATCGGTTCCCGACATCCTTCGCTCTATGGCCAATGCCGAAGGCAACCCGTATTTCGAACGTGCCGTCAATAGCGCCGACTCAATAACCAAGGCCAATAAGAGTAATGATTTTATCGACGTATTCTGTTCTGAATATCAAAAACTCGATCCTCAAGGCGACTTGTCTGTAGTATTCAAGGATCAAGTGAACCGTGGCGACAATATGGACGCGATCAAAAATTCACTTCGTCAGGAAGTGAAAGACCGCGTGAGCAGCTCGACCAACGTCCTACGCACCCGTATCGACCAATTCGGTGTAGTCGCCCCCAACATTCAGGAACTTGAAAAGGACGGACAGATATTGCTCGAGCTTCCCGGGGTAAAAGAACACGACCGTGTACGTGAACTTCTAAAATCAAGCGCAAATCTTGAATTTTATGAGACTACGGCCCTCAACGATATCGCACCGCTGCTTCAGAATCTCGACAACGCCCTGCGTTCCGACTCGACAGGCAACGGCAAAGGATTGTTCGACTATTTCATTCAGGTAGGCAACCCATACCGCCCCATCAATGTTGGCTCGGCTACCGAGACCTCTCGCGACACCATCGACGCTATTCTCGCATCGCCAGTCGCAAAAAGCATACTTCCAGCAAACCTGAAACTCGCGTGGGAATTCAAGCCTGAGATCGTACAGATCGAAGACTCCGTGAAAGGAAAACGCAATGTCAGCATATATCAGCTCGTAGCCCTGAAAACCACCAACGGAAAACCCGCTCTCAGCGGTGACGTGATCACGTCGGCCACCAGCGACTACGACGCAATGCAAGGCGGCAATTATGTGTCAATGAACATGAAACCGGAAGCCGCCCGTCAGTGGGCTCGCATCACGGCAGCCAATCTCAATAAACAAGTGGCAATCGTACTTGACAATCAGGTATATTCCGCTCCGAACGTAAACTCTGTGATTGAAGGCGGACGCTCACAAATCACCGGTGATTTCACTACCGATGAGGCAAAAGACCTTGCAAACGTGCTCAAGAGCGGTAAAATGGCTGCTAAAGTCGACATTATTTCTGACACCGTCATCGGACCGTCACTCGGAGAACAAGCCATTCATGATGGCCTTTGGTCATTCATATTCGCGATCGTGCTTCTCATGGTTTTCATGTGCCTGTTCTATGGCCTCCTACCCGGTCTGATAGCCAACATCGCTCTTATCTTCAACATATTCTTCACATTCGGCATTTTGGCATCATTCCAAGCAGTGCTGACATTATCTGGCATAGCCGGTATAGTCCTTGCGCTCGGTATGGCCGTAGACGCCAACGTGCTCATCTACGAGCGCACTAAAGAGGAGCTACGTGCCGGCAAGAGCATCCGTACGGCTATTGCCGACGGCTACAGCAATGCATTCTCCGCCATCTTCGACTCCAACCTCACTTCTATCATCACAGGTGTCATACTTCTCCTTTTTGGAACAGGCCCGATCAAAGGTTTCGCCACGACTCTCATCATCGGTATTATCTGCTCATTCTTTACGGCAGTCTATCTCACACGCCTTATTTATATAATGTGCGGAAAGACCAAGCCCTTTGAGAAATTGACATTCACGACTCCACTTTCAGCGAAAATGTTTACAAACACCAAGATCAATTTCCTTGGCGCACGTAAGGTAAGTTTTGTAGCTGTGGGAATCGCAATCCTCGTCGTAATCGTCTCGCTTTTCGCCCGCGGTCTCAACCAGGGCATCGACTTCTCCGGAGGCCGCAACTATGTGGTTCAATTCGACCACCCCGTAAAGACTCATGAACTGCAGGCACAACTCACACCATTATTCGAAGGAGCACAGCTCAGTGTGATCACTATCGACGATGACACCAAAGTGCGTATCTCGACAAACTACAAAATCGAGTCTGAAGATGAAGGAATCGACAACGAAATCACACAGATACTCTATAATGGTCTTCAGAATCATCTGAACGGAATGAGCATCGAGGACTTCTCAACCACCAATGAGAACATCGGTATAATGTCGTCACAGAAAGTCGGACCGACAGTGGCAAACGATATGCGTACAGACGCATACATCGCAGTCATTTTGGCTCTCCTTGCAATGTTCTTCTACATCCTGCTCCGTTTCCGCAACATCGCATTCTCACTCGGTGCATTAGCAGCCGTAGCATTCACAGCGTTTACAATCATCGGTTTCTATTCAATTTTCTGGGGCGTATTCCCATTCGCGATGGAAATCGACCAATCGTTTATCGCTGCCATACTTACAGTGATCGGCTACCAGATCAACGACACCGTGGTCGTATTTGACCGTGTACGTGAAAACGTCGGCCTATATCCCAAGCAAGATTTCTTCACCACCATCAACTCATCGATCAATTCGACATTAGGACGTACGATAATGACTTCAGGCTCTACCCTCTTAGTCCTTCTCTGCATCTTCATCCTTGGTGGTGACGCAATCCGCTCCTTCGTGTTTGCAATGATATTCGGTGTGATTATAGGTACACTCGCCACTATCTATGTAGCAGCTCCGGTGGCCTATCTCGCGGATTCCCGTCGCGCAGCAAAAAAACCGTAAAGGCATAAAACGGTCAATCTTTCACGATTGACAAAACCTTATATAACAAATTCGGTTCCGTCCCCATAAATGGACGGGACCGAATTTATTAATATGCCTACTCTATATCATTCCCTACAATCAATAAAATAGAGGTATCAGAGGCAAACACACCGGAGACAGATTTTCCACCAAGCAAAAAACACATTTCATTAAATGATATAATCTGTTTAAAAACAGTAAAATATATTTCATGATCCAATGAATTATTCACTATCTTTGTTTAACGATCAGACTTTTTAACATCATTGCTTGTTATAAATTTATGATAGACAATGACACCCCCAATCCAAACCGACATTTATCATCCATTCGCTCATGTATAGGAAAAATCATCAGATTATATGTGGACGGCTTCCGGTCAATGACCGTAGGCAAAAAACTATGGATGATAATTATCATCAAACTGTTCATATTGTTTTTCATATTCAAACTCCTTTTCTTTCCGGATATACTCGAACGAGATTACGACAATGATACCGAACGCGCTGCCGCTGTAAGGAGTGCGCTGCTAAATAGATAGAAGGCCCTCAAATCAGGCTTTAAGATTTGAATACCATACCAAAAAACCACGCTTATGAATGATCTAATGACCGTTGTCGATTGGTCGCGATGGCAATTCGCCCTCACCGCCATGTATCATTGGCTTTTCGTGCCTCTAACACTTGGATTGAGCGTTATAATCGGCATAATGGAAACAATCTACTATCGAAAACGGAGTGAAAAATGGTTGCGCACAACGAAATTCTGGATGACACTGTTTGGCATAAATTTCGCAATGGGTGTCGCCACAGGTATAATCCTTGAATTCGAATTCGGAACAAACTGGTCAAACTACAGTTGGTTTGTAGGCGACATTTTCGGTGCGCCACTCGCCATCGAAGGGCTGCTGGCTTTCTTCATGGAAGCCACCTTCATTGCCATCATGTTTTTCGGTTGGGAAAAAGTAAGTCCGAAATTCCATCTTGCCTCGACATGGCTGACCGCACTCGGAGCCTCGATCTCGGCACTTTGGATTCTCATCGCCAACGCCTGGATGCAATATCCCGTCGGTATGGAATTCGATCCTGGACAAATGAGAAACGTTATGGACAATTTTTGGGAAGTGACACTGTCGCCCGTAGCCATCAACAAATTCCTCCACACAGTGTTTGACGGCTGGGTGGTCGGAGCTGTCTTTGTCTGTGGTGTAAGTTCATGGTATCTCATGAAACGTCAGCGTAACGAGTTCGCGCTCGACTCCATACGTATAGCCTCTTGGTTCGGTCTTGTCGGCATCATACTCACGATATGGACCGGTGACGGTTCCGCAGTTCAGGTGGCACGTGTACAGCCAATGAAGCTTGCCGCGATGGAAGGCCTCTATAATGGCAAAGTCGGTCAAGAACTGGTTGGATTCGGCATACTCAATCCGTCAAAAGACAGGAAAGACGATTCTTCACCATATCTTTTCGATATTTCAATCCCATACGGACTATCAATACTCGCAAATCACGACGCCAACACTTTTGTACCCGGCATAAATGATTTGATCGATGGTCGAACCATAACTCCACAAAACGACACAGTCTATACCGAATCATACGCTGAACGCATTATCATCGGTAAAAAAGCGCATGAAGCTTTGCGCGAATATGACCATGCCTTGGCCAAAGGAGACACAGTAGCGATGGCTGACGCCCGCTCCCGACTCAAAGAAAACTACCGATACTTCGGATACGGATATCTCAACACTCCTGACGAAGCCGTGCCACCGGTAGGTATCACATTCTATTCATTCCGCATAATGGTTATGACCGGAGGTTTTCTCCTATTGTTCTTTATTATAGGAACTATCAGTTCGATGCGCGAAAGCCGACTATGGAAACGCACATGGTGGCAATGGGTATCCATTCTGTCAATCGCTGTAGTATGGATATGCTCCGAAGCAGGATGGGTCACAGCAGAAGTCGGACGGCAGCCATGGATAATCGAAGGGCTTATGCCGACACGTGCGGCAATCTCAGCGATTTCATCTTCGACCGTAGAATTGACATTCTGGATGTTCGCCATAGTCTTCACAGCACTACTCGTCGCTGAAATAACAATTATGGTAAATCAGATCCGTCGCGGATCCGACAACGACAAATATTAAACCAGGCATAAAACATATCATCACCAACTTTTTATAGCAAATCATGATGGAACTCGAATCCTTACAGATATATTGGTGGCTCCTTATCTCGGTTCTCGGGGCCATATTGGTCTTTATGCTTTTTGTTCAAGGTGGACAGACGTTCCTGCTCGGTGTCCACCATTCACACGAAGCGTCACGACGTATGATCAATTCCTTCGGTCATAAATGGGAACTGACATTTACAACGCTCGTGGTGTTCGGAGGCGCATTTTTCGCTTCTTTCCCTCTATTCTATTCCACGAGTTTCGGAGGAGCCTATTGGTTATGGATATTTATACTTATCAGTTTCGTGCTTCAAGCTGTCAGCTATGAATTTCGGACTAAGCCAGGAAATATATTCGGCACACGAACGTATGACACTTTCCTGTTCATAAACGGATGTGTCGGCTGCATTCTTCTCGGTGTAGCCGTATCAATGTTTTTCTTCGGGGCGGAATTTACCGTAAGCAAAGGAAACATAATCGACAATTCGGCTCCTGTTATCTCAATATGGGCTCCAACCCACGGCCTGGAAGCCATATTCAACTGGAAAAATCTGATACTCGGTTTCGCGGTACTTTTCCTTGCACGCACACAAGCCGCACTTTATCTTATGAACAACAATTCCTCGAATGACGAATTTTTCCAGTCCAACAGACGCAAGGTATTCACCAATGCTGTGGTTTTCCTCGTATTTTTCCTTGCGTTTACCACTTTGTTACTGACATCATCATCTCTCGAAACCACCGTCAACGGAGGAATCGACGGATATCCAAGCAAATTTGAATTAAGGGAGTTCAAATACTTCTTTAATTTTATTGAACTCCCATGGGCTCTCGCAGCGTTTCTTGCCGGTGTCATTATGGTACTTTACGGAATCATCCGCTCTGCTTTCGCCCGGCATTTCATTTATGGTATATGGTGGAGCGGTATAGGCACGATTTTAGTCGTACTGTCACTGTTTTGGATAGCCGGATATAATAACACCCCTTATTATCCATCACTTACAGATACAGATTCGTCACTAACGATATTCAACAGTTCGTCAAGCCACTTTACTTTGAAAGCAATGAGCTGGGTATCGTTAATAATCCCGTTCGTAGTGGCATACATCGCCTACGCCTGGTATGCGATGGACCGCAAACACACAAATAAGTGATTCGGCACTTATCGAACATCACTTCGATATTATTTCCACAGATTTATAAGGCCCTGTCACATTCATATGCAGAGGCGCGATATGGATCAACGGTTGACCCGATAGGGTGATAAAACGCATTTTAACTGAAGGCATGAAATCAAACACCCTTCCGTCACTGCACTCATATTTTAATATGCTTAATCGAGCGACCGCTTTTTTCTCGATATCCGAATACCAGTATTTTATTTTCAAGACATGATCCGGCATCAATATAGCGCCACCATATTCGAATATGTTTTCATCGTCCGAAACCCTGCGAGGCCAATCCATATCAGTGACAGGAGCTTTAATATCAGGATTCCCGTTTATATAGTCAACCATATCTGATGTCAAATTCGATAAAACAGCAGGCACAACAGAACATATCTTGCCAGGTTCACCTTCTATTTTATCATACATGATATTATGGTGTATATCACGCCAATAATCATTGATCGGATGCAAGAGCGTTATTTTAGGGATGGATATGTCATAATCGCGATATACCGTCCCATAAACAGACTCCCTGAAACCATCGCGTATCAGCATCTCTTCGTCGTGATAAATTTTCTGGACACGAAGCACATTGATATAAAATATCAACGTAAGTGTCAACGCAAATATCGAGAACACAGACAACAAACGTTTAGACAATGCGACAAAAAAAGGAGCCAATGCCTTAAAGACAACTATGGTGGAAAAAATATCGCAAATCCATAGGGCGCGTGCGTTATCGAAGGTTTTTGTAACAATTACAATCAAAAACGAAACCGCAAAAGATACAAATACCACTAAAAATATATCATCCACAAACAACTCGGCAAGATACCGTCTGCCTGATCCACACGAAAACATCACTGCAATGAGAACAGCAACCGAGACAACCGGAATTATCATCGAAAAAAATGTCTTGATATTCACATATCCTCCGGTCTCTCCGCTTGAATCCAAGAACCTCATCCAAAGCCCAGGTGCGGAAACAGTATAGATGGCCCCCGCCACATAAACCATTGCAAGCACCCACCATTGCCACGGGAGTCTGAAACGCCTGACAAGGCACAACACACCCAAACCACAACAGACAGGTATGGAATATCCCTCATGAATCCATCCGGCAGACAACGCCACCAAGCAAGCCGCAGCTAATCCAAGCGCTGAAAACCTTTTATATGATACCCCAAAAGATAGTATCAAAAAACATAATGTAAGAAAGGATGGCAAGAAGATATTGTAAGCATAATTTGTACCCATTATATCCCCTCTCCATGGAAAAGTGAAAACCACCCATGTCCACAACGCGATCAATACCGACAATGTCACAGATTTCTCCGGCCTGAGCAAAACGGTCATCATCCAAAGCATCAATGTTGCTGTAAAAGCCACAAAAACCGCGAGAACAGACTTTGGGAAAGCCAGTCTCATGGCGATATAGACGATATTGTCCAATCTTGAATTGTCTGTTGCCCTGAGGTATTCGACTGCGTTCAACCATCCATTAAACGAGAACGCACGGTCTCCGTCATTCGCATTCATCCAATCCAATATAAACGCATAGTCATCGCCTATATACGGAACAAAACACGAAAACAATAAATAAACGACAAAGATTGATCCTAAAACTAAGGCGACAGCTATCTGTCTTCCGGTATCAAGCCTGTCTCGCAAAGGTGATGTGGAGCAGCGGGAGGCTTTCAGCATCTATATAGTCTGGTTTAAAGGTCAAAGAATGTTTTGAATGCTTTTATGGTATATGCATGATCAGCCGTGGCCATTGTCTCGCGTATCGAGTGCATGGCCCATATCGCCTCGCCCATATCCACTCCGCGAAGGTCGATTTGCGATGTCAGTATATTCCCGAGAGTAGATCCCCCGGCCACATCACTATGATTGACGAAATACTGACACGGCACTCCGGCTTTTTCACATATGGAACGGAATATGGAAGCCGATTCCGCGTCTGTCATATACTTACAGTTAGCGTTGATCTTTATAACCGGTCCACCACCGACTTTCGGATGATTCGTGGGATCATATTTTTCCGGATAGTTCGGATGGAAAGCATGAGCGTTGTCCGCAGAAATCATAAACGACTTGTCTATGCCACGCAAATATTCCTCTTCCCCGCCTCCAAGACACGCTACTATGCGACGCAACAATTGCATGAGTACAGGCGATGCCGCACCTTGCTTAGTACCCGAGCCTGTTTCTTCATTGTCAAAGATCGCCATGACACGTGTCTGTGCCGTCGACGAGGTCTCAAGCAAAGCGTTCATGGCTGCATGGACCATGCTGAGATCATCAAGTCTGCCAGAAGTCAGAAACTCATCGTCAAGACCGACAAGGCACGCAGGAGTGGTGTCGTAAAGCGAAAGATCGAAATCAAGGATATCATCACACTGACAACCCAACGCGTCAGCCACCGTCCGGAGCAGCAGATTGTCCTTTTCGGTGGCATCCTTGACGATTGCGACAACCGGCAACATGTCTTTCTGTTTAGACAGCGAATTCCCGTCATTTACCGCACGGTTAAAATGGATGGGCAAGTGTGGGATAGTCAGTAAAGGACGATCGAATTTCAATATCTCAGTACGTGGATTGAGAGGATCGTCGCTCCGTAGCACGACACGTCCTGCTATCGAGAGCGGACGGTCGAACCATGTGTAAAGAATCGGACCGCCATATACCTCGACATTCAGTTTCACTATCCCCCCTTCGCAAAGCATCTCAGCTTTAGGCTTTATACGGAGACACGGTGAATCGGAATGGGCGGAAATTATCCTAAAGCCTGACGCGGCTCCTTCGGTCGAGACGACAAAAGCAAAAACCGCACTTGAATTTTTGACCATATAATACCTACCTCCGGGCTGCAAGTTCCATTGTTCACGTGGATCAAGAACTTTAAACCCATTTTCGTCAAGATGTTTTCTGACGGTTTTTACTGCGAGGAAATTTACCGGACTCTGATCGAGAAACTCCATCAACGATCTTGCGGCAACCTTTATGTCTTCCATATCTTCACGGTTTATTTAAGATTCTTTTCTTCTACAACAGACTGTGACAGTATATCCTTTATCATAATCAGCCTGAATCACCGCAAAGTTATGAAAAATAACGGTTAATGACTATTAAATCAGCGCAAATTTAAATATCTTATCATAAATAAGATCAACCGTATAGCGGTTTATAACCACCTATACGGTTGATTTTATCATTTAATCAAATCAATTTTACCGGCTATCTGCGATAGACAGGCTTCATATCATACGATAGCATCGCCAATGAGAAGCCCCAGTAAATAAAAGCGAGCGATGTAAGGAAGCTTGTCATTGCCATGTCCTGTACCCAACCGGCTTCAATAAAGAAAAATCCGATGAGCATCAAAAGGATACCGTTGATCAGATAAAGCCACCAGTATCGACGTCCGCTTTGTGTGACAGCGCTGCATACGGCACTGATGCCCCAATAAAGGAAAATAAACGCGATAAAATATGGGAATACCATTTCTGAAAGGACCACACTCCGCACAAGTAGGAAACCGATGAAGATATCTATCACACCTCCGGCAAGCCACCATCCCCACCCTTTGCCCCGGTTAGGGCCAGAAGCGACAAGAAGCTGAACTACCCCGACGAGGACAAGGAGCCAACCGAATATCTGTGAAGCGACAGCGTAACCGGCCACAGGCCAGAACCAATAAGCAAATCCACAGATAACCATAAGGATCCCCACCAAAAGGACAACCCACCAATAGCGAGTCTGACCCCAAAATTTGTCAATTAACGTTTTCATAACAATTTATTTTTTATTTATAGTTGAATTTTTAACGCCTAAACGATGAAGCTGAAACGTGAACGCCACGATAATGTCAAATACCACGGCTACAACAATCTGCCAACTTCTTTAATAGAATAACATCGGTAAAAGTATATTTGTTGATTGGGAATTTAATATACAAACATCACCTGACAGCGGCAGATTCAGGATCAAAATAGAGATAACGCCTGACAAGATTACGGTATTCATCCGTCGACTTAAAACGTTTTATCTGTGCGTTGAGAGTGTCCGCAAGCGAGGAATTGTTTTTATTTAAGACCCATGACTGAAACTGTGTAAACGACACCGGAGTCGACACATCAACCTCAGGATAGTCCTTGGCAAGCCTTATTGCCTTAGCTTCATTCACCACCGCTCTCGGGATCCGCCCCATGGCTGTAAGCAGAAAAAGTTGCTCGGCACTACGTATGGAGTCATGTCTCACATAAATAGTATCCCCTATTTCACGGCTCAGATTAAACAATCGTTCATAAGCCGGAGAACCGGGCTGCACCCAGACTTCTTTTCCGGCAAGATCAAGACGCGAACGGATAGTCGTATCACGGCTTATCAGCACCTGCTTATCAAGATAGACCGGCTCCGTAAATCTAAAATACTTGCGTTGAGAAGCAATTACGGGATAGTCGGATATAACGACGTCATAAATCCCCTTTTTTAAATCGTCCAATGCCTCGCGCACCGATGCTACTGGATAGAATTTGACTTTATCGCCATAGCGCGCAGCCATCTTTTTCATCATCTCATAGTTGAAACCAGCGAGAGAATCACCGTAACGATAAAGAGACACCGGGGAATAATCTATCGCGACATTGATAGTATCACCGCTTCCACGCACATATTCATAGCCATTCCCACCAACAGGCGATGAACAGCTTTTAACCGATACCATCACCCCTACGGCCATTAACAGCAGAGACAAGAGTATTCCGCCCCAAGGCTCATGGAGCAACGACTTTATAAAGTTCCTATGTTTTTTCTTATTATATGTCATGCGGCCGATTGTCTGTTTTATAATAAACAACCGGCCGCGATAAAAGGTCAGATATATCCTTTCTCAGAGTCTGTTCATTTTAATCCAAATTAAACCTACTCCCCTGATTATATGTCATTTTAAAATCAGTTTACAAAATCAACTATCACACCCATCTGAAAACGACGCGGATTCAGAGGATAGTGCGGAAGCGAGAAATAATCGTTACCCCCGAAAATACCCTGATTGACATGGGAGAACAACACGAAGAAACGGGCTCGCGAAAGCTTCATATTCGCGTATGCGTTCATAAACGGATAGTTCCCGCATTCGATCTCGCGTTGATTACAAAAGGCCATGGTAGCCGGCTGATATGACGGGGCTTTGTAGCGTGTATAATAATCAAGATCCACTCCGAGTTGCACTTCAAGTACACGCGCCACTTTGAAATGCAGGAAAAGATTGGAATATACCGCCAACTTAGGCAACGGAATCACCGCATCGTCCGATGATGTCTGATATATGACGGAATTATGCCAGTTCAAAGCTCTGTAACGGAAATTCTGTCGCAACTGCAAACTGAACACTTGCACGCTTCCACCGTTTTGCACCGGAAGTCCGTCCGGACCAAAATAAATATGGTTCTGTATATTCTCGGCACCCACATTAACATAAGTGTTTGTTTGCGGGATATCAAGAATGCCACCAAAACGCAGACGCCTGATCTTCCCGAAATCATTCTCCCATGCAAAATGATTTGATATGTAATGGTTCATGAGATAAGGAGCCGATGTATTGCCGAAATGTCCATAACCTTTCAGAGTAACCGTGTCACCGAAAAGTCTGATATGCGTCGATGCACTCCCATCAGCTTTGATTTCACCGGCGGCAGGACCGACAAGCCCGAAACTGACAGTCGCTTCATAGTTCAATACTTTGCCTTGCTGCTTTGTGAGCTGCGCACCAACATAAAGCAAATTCTCGGAAGCCCTGTGCTTCATTCTGTTCTCAAACGGATATGGCGTAAGTTTTTCGGGTCTTTCAGGTCCTGAAAGAGGCAGAGTGTCAGGAGTCTGCCAATAGTGCCGTATCTCATGAGTCAAAAACGCGCCCAGCCCGGCTTTCGCATATTTGTTGAACCCTTCAAGCAATGAGACTCCTATCGTGTTGCGGAGGGAGTTGTAGCGAGTATAGTCGTAGGTATCGTCCGTGCTCATATAATGATTCTGCCAAAACTCCTTGGATTCGGACGCATTGGTATTGGTGAAACGATGGCGCGAGTCCTTAAAATCCATTGTCCATATAAAACTGGACACAGGGATGTATTCACGGCTCACAACCGAATCGTTTTCATCTTTTTCCTCTTTCCAATAACCGACTTTGTAACGATGATTCATATAGATCTGTTTGCCTCTTATCCGCGAATGAGCCGAAGAAAGGTTTGTCGGTATGGCCTTGGGGTCGATTTTCGACACACCGCCCTGCAACTCCGCTGGATCAAGTATATATAAATCATCGGTTATACCACCGTTTTCCTTATTGATCATATTGTAGGAATTGAAGAAGCCCTGGAATTCATAACGGTCACCTGTATATGACCCAGACAGTCCCCATGACAAACCTTTGGCAGCCTGATGGTCGTAACTACCTTTTGAATAAGGATAATGTAGACGAGCCCCTATCTGAGTGCGCTTATTAAGATTTCCCGAAAAAAGCATCCTTAGATAATCCTGAGCGATTTCCCTCCCTCCACCGGTGTTATATCCCAATTGAGTCATGGGAATACGGGTATTAAAGAAACGCATGCTTTCCGTAGACGGTATCCAAAATTCTTTGGCGTCACGGAAGAAGAAATCACTCATCGGTTCACTCTGCATGAAAATCATGTCTTTACCGACCGACGCCTGATTGCCTGTGGTAGCGAACGCCGGACTTAATAAAGAAGGAACAGCGGTCTGATAATAATTGTAAAGCAACGTATCCATAGGGACACGCTCCCTCAAACCCAAAGGCTGAAGTACTCTCCATGAATAAGACAATGAGTCACCGGGTATTTTATCGGCTTTCAACGTAACAATACCGGAAACAAGTATAGTGATAATGACTAAGATATGCTTTTTCATAAGTACCTGCAAAGGTACGCAAATTTAAAGTATAAAATACGGGTATAAAAAAAATTATCCGTCGTCACGACGAATAATCTTCTTACCTTAAATCTAATACCATGAAAAACTGGTACAAAGTTATGGACTTTGATTGAGACTCCAAATTTTTATGCTAAAAAACATGTTTATTTTAATCTTATTTAACTTTTAAATTTCTGTTTTATATATTTCCAACATCTAATCCATAACCACACAATCTGTTTCTTCCTAAACCACAATAAAATAAGCCCCAACATCTCATGTTGGGGCTTATTTTTTATAATTGAATATTTTTTATTCCCACTCGATAGTGGCCGGTGGTTTTGATGATATGTCATAGCATACGCGATTTACCCCGCGAACCTTGTTGATGATATCATTACTTACTTTTGCCATGAAATCGTATGGAAGATGCGCCCAGTCAGCAGTCATCGCGTCTGTAGAGGTGACCGCCCGCAAAGCGATCGCTCTTTCGTATGTGCGTTCATCGCCCATTACGCCTACGCTCTGCACAGGAAGCAGAATAGCTCCAGCCTGCCAAACTTTATCATAAAGATCCCACTCACGCAAACCACGAATGAAAATATCGTCAGCGTCCTGAAGTATGCGTACTTTTTCGGGTGTGATGTCACCCAGTATACGGACGGCCAGGCCCGGGCCTGGGAAAGGATGCCTCTTGATCAGATGTTCGGGCATACCGAGCTGGCGTCCCACCGCGCGAACCTCGTCTTTGAACAAGAGACGCAATGGCTCACAAAGTTTCAGATTCATCTTTTCAGGCAGACCACCGACATTATGGTGGCTTTTTATAGTCGTACCGGTTATAGACAGGCTCTCGATACAGTCTGGATATATTGTGCCCTGAGCCAACCATTTCACGTCTTTTATCTTATGAGCCTCTTGGTCGAATACATCAATGAAGCCTTTGCCGATTATTTTGCGCTTTTGTTCCGGCTCAGTCACACCAGCAAGCTCACTGAAAAATTTTTCAGAGGCGTCAACTCCGATAACGTTCAATCCAAGACACTCATAGTCATGGAGCACGTCACGGAACTCATTTTTACGAAGCATGCCATGATCGACAAATATACAGGTAAGATTTTTACCTATCGCACGGTTGAGAAGGACTGCGGCTACCGACGAATCGACCCCACCACTCAAACCGAGCACCACCTTGTCATCGCCAAGCTGCTCTCTAAGCTGTGCGACAGTACTTTCAATAAACGATTCAGCGGTCCAATCCTGACGGCCACCACAAATATCCACGACAAAATTACGCAGCAACTGCGTACCGTGTTCCGAATGATAGACTTCCGGATGGAACTGCACACCCCATGTATTTTCGCCTTCGATCTGATATGCCGCTATAGCGACTTTATCCGTTGAAGCGACCGTCTTGAATCCGGAAGGAATAGATGTAATGGTGTCGCCATGGCTCATCCACACCTGTGAGCCAACAGGTATGTCCTTGAAAAGCGGATTAGCGGTATCTATTTTAGTCAAGTGAGCGCGACCGTATTCACGAGACGGAGCCGGCTCGACACTGCCTCCTGAAGTATAGGCTATGAACTGCGCTCCGTAACAGATACCGAGCACCGGAAACTGTCCTCTCAGGCGGTCAAGTTCAGTTCTAAAGGCCTTGTCGTCATAGACCGAGAAAGGAGAACCGGAGAGTATGACGCCTATGACCGACTTATCGCCATAGGGAAATTTGTTGTACGGAAGAATCTCACAGTACTCTCCAAGTTCGCGTACACGCCTGCCGATAAGCTGGGTTGTCTGCGAACCGAAGTCGAGAATAATAATCTTTTCCTGCATAAATGGGGAAATATGTGATAATGATTTATTTCGGTTACAAAGTTAAGGAGAATTTCAGATATTTTTAGAACGAATTTCTGAATTTTTTGAGTAATTTTGCAGGCTAAAAATCAGAATCATATTATAAATGAAGAATATACGACTGTTTCTCACCGATGTGGACGGGACCATGACGGATGGCGGAATGTACTACACGGCTGCCGGTGATGTTATGAAACGTTTCAACGCCCGCGACGGGATGGGACTACAGATATTACAGAAATCGGGCATAAAAACAGGCATAATCACCAGCGAAAATACTGAATTGGTCACCAAGCGCGCTGAAAAACTCGGAGTTGACTTTCTTGTCCAAGGCAAACGAGACGGAGGGAAATTATCTGCAGTTATCGAGATATGCGACCAACTTGGCATAGCCATTGACGAGGTGGCATATATCGGAGACGATGTCAATTGTATCGAACTGCTAAAAGCCGTAGGTCTTCGCGCGTGTCCGGCGGACGCTGTGGCGAGTGTCAAGGCTATCCCCGCCATACACACGATGTCACTGAAAGGCGGCGAGGGGTGCGTGCGGGAATTTTCTGACATGATTCTCGAAGGAGGCGACCGTCTATGAGCAAAGTGAAAATATCCGTAACCTTCATGCTGCTCGCGGTCACGTTCTGCGTATGTCTGATCGTCAGCAATCTGATGGAAATAAAGACCGTTGATCTCGGCCCGCTCACTATCACGGCCGGAGTGATAGTATTTCCCATTTCCTATATCCTGAACGACTGTATCGTAGAGGTCTACGGTTTCAACAAGGCCAGGCTTGTCATTTGGCTCGGGTTCGGGATGAATCTTCTCGTATCTTTGCTGCTGCAAATCGGAGTGTGGCTTCCCGGAGCCGAATCATGGACCGGCCAAGAGGCCATGTCAACCGTATTCGGAGCCGTACCGCGGATATTCGCTGCCAGTTTCATTGCATTTCTATGTGGATCAATGGTCAACGCATACGTGATGTCAAGAATGAAAATTGCATCAGGAGGCCGGCGCTTCTCCCTGCGAGCCATCGTGTCTTCGCTATGGGGAGAAGGTGTCGATTCCGTGATCTTTTTCCCGATCGCTTTCGGTGGCATGCTGCCATGGGGCGAGATAGGACTTCTCATCGCCACCCAGACTTTTCTGAAAACGGCATACGAGGTTTTGATACTGCCCATTACCATGAAAGCGGTAAAAATGCTCCGCGACCATGAAGGCGGTGACGTGACAGACAGCCCGGATACCTCATATAAATGGTGGAAAATAAATGAAATCCAATAGTCCGGACGAAAGTATTTGCACCGAGGAGCTGCACCGATTAACCAAAGGTATAAAGATGGGTATGGTTCGATCTCGATGACACGCTCATCGATTTCCACACAAACTCACGTTTGGCGCATCGCATCATCTTTGATGAGTGCAACCTCGGAAGTTACTATGCCTGTCCCGAAACATGGATCGAGGCATACGAAGCCCACAACAAAATTCTTTGGGAGCGATACAGCCACGGAGAAATAACCCAAGATTTTTTAAGGGTCGATCGCTTCGCCACACCGCTCCGTCCTTATTGGCAAGGAGGCGAAGAAGAACTGGCTGCTTTTTCGCGTAGTCTCGATCCAATCTATCTCCATCACCTTGCGGAACAAACCGGAATGATAGATGGAGCCGTCGAGTTTCTGACATTTCTACACGCGCACGATTATAATATAGGTATATTAAGCAACGGGTTCAAAGACGTGCAGCACAAAAAGCTCGAACGAACCGGGCTGTCTTCCATGATAGACTTGACGGTACTAAGCGACGATATCGGAATCAACAAACCTGATCCTCGTATCTATGCCCACGCTTTATCGCTATCGGGAAACAACGATCCGGACACACATATCATGATCGGAGACAACACATCCACAGATATAGCCGGGGCTCTCGGTTCGGGATGGCGCGCAATACATCTCGATCCATCCGCCACACAATTGAAATTCAACGGAATCTATCTTCAGACCCCTCTATTGAGCCTACTTAAAGCGGTGTTTTAGAATCGGCTTTTCAGGCAATGCGCGCTAAAGTGGTGAAAAAGTGAATTTTAAGCAAAAATTTAGTTCAAACATTGCTGATATATCAAAAAAAGTTCCGATATTTGCACTTGCAAAAAATTCACGCTCTGCGTGAGCGCAACATCAAAGGTATTAATCAATTATAAAAATTCATATTGTAATGACTAAAGCAGACATTGTCAACGAGATTTCCAAGTCTACAGGAATCGACAAAGCCAACGTACTTGAAACCATCGAGAAATTTATGGAAACCGTGAAAGAGTCTCTCTCTCACGGCGAGAACGTTTATCTGCGTGGATTCGGCAGCTTTATTACCAAAGTGCGCTCAGAAAAGACCGCCCGCAACATTTCCAAAAACACCACAATCATCATACCCGAACACCGCATCCCCGCATTCAAACCGGCAAAAGTGTTCATGGAAGAGGTTAAGAACCTTAAATAACAACAATTTACAGTTTAACAATAATATATCCCAACTATGCCAAGCGGAAAGAAAAGAAAAGGCCACAAGATGGCCACACACAAGCGTAAAAAACGCCTTCGCAAAAACCGTCACAAGAAGAAGTAAGAGCGTAACGTCGCTTCTTGCGTAGCACACACGAAGAACAAACTCTTGACTGGAACCGCTCTAAGCCTCCTATCCAAGGTTTGTTCTTTGCGTTGTTAGCCCCCTTGGCCATTCGCAAGGCACACCATATAGCAAACAAGACGGTGTACCTCGAATGGAATCAACACTCTCCCATAAACAACCCTTCAGATCACACGTGATTAATGAAAAGTGAACTAATTGTAGACGTCCAACCGAGTGAGGTTTCAATAGCCCTGCTCGAAGATTCGCGCCTCGTTTCCCTTCAGAAAGAGTCGCGCAACATCGCCTACGCTGTCGGTGACATTTATCTGGCAAAAGTGAAAAAACTTATGCCGGGATTGAATGCAGCATTTGTCAACGTAGGCTATGAAAAAGACGCTTTTCTTCATTACCTGGATCTCGGTTCTCAATTCTCCACCTACTCGGCTTTCCTGAAATCTATTCTCGTAGAAAAGAAGACCGACACATCAGTGTCGAAAATCAAACGCTTTCCCGATATTGACAAACACGGATCGATCACCAACGTGCTCGAATCCGGACAGGAACTCATGGTTCAGATAGTCAAAGAGCCTATCTCGTCAAAAGGGCCACGTCTGACCACAGAGATTACGTTCACTGGTCGTTACATGGTGCTTATCCCCTTCGGTGACAAAATTTCCATATCCCAGAAAATCAAGACCACCGAAGAAAAACTACGTCTGCGCCAGCTCATCGAAAGCATCAAGCCGAAAAACTT
The DNA here is from genome assembly GCA_910587515.1 of uncultured Duncaniella sp. GTDB lineage: Bacteria > Bacteroidota > Bacteroidia > Bacteroidales > Muribaculaceae > Duncaniella. The sequence goes on along the minus strand of CAJULW010000006.1, from coordinate 22,819 downwards.
CGGGGTCATCATCCGAACTTCGGCCGAAGGCAAAAGCGTGCGCGAACTGCACCATGAATTAAAGACCTTGCTTAACTGTTGGGAAGAAGCAGTTGAAAAAGCCCGTAAAGCGACAGCTCCGGCTCTTATTTTCGAAGAAGAAAGCCGCATTGTCGGAATGTTGCGCGACGTTTTCAGTCCGACATTCGAAAATATCTATGTCAACGACAAAGAAATCTTCAGTCAAATAGAGAAGTATGTCAGCCTCATATCACCCGAAAGCAAGGAGATAGTGAAGTTCTATGAAAAAGACATACCCATCTTTGACTATTTCAGTATCACACGCCAGATAAAATCGTCATTCGGCAAGACAGTATCTTTCAAATCAGGCGCATACGTAATAATCGAACACACCGAAGCCCTGCATGTCATCGACGTAAATTCCGGCAACCGTTCAAAAGCAGCTCCGGACCAAGAAAGCAACGCGCTCGAGGTCAATTTACGCGCGGCAGACGAAATTGCCCGACAATTACGCTTGCGCGACATGGGAGGAATCATCGTGATCGACTTCATAGATATGTGCAAAGCCGAACACAGGCAAAAATTATATGAGCACATGCGCGAGGTGATGGCTAACGACCGCGCACGTCACAATATCCTGCCGTTAAGCAAATTCGGCCTTATGCAGATCACCCGTCAACGGGTGCGTCCGGCACTCGACATCAACACATCCGAGAGCTGCCCCTCATGCCACGGAAAAGGAGAAATACGACCGTCGCTACTTTTTACCGACACTCTGCACGAGAAACTGGACTATCTGGTGAATACACTCAAAATAAAGCATTTCATTCTTTATGTCCATCCTTTCGTCGCGGCATATTTAAAAAAAGGCCTGCCATCGCTCTATCGTCGCTGGCAACTTGAATTCGGGTTTAACTTCCGAATCATACCGGACGAATCGTTTGCCTATCTACAATACAGAGTGCTTGACCGCAACCATGAGGAAATAGACCTGAAAGAAGAAAAAGACATGGACTCCTCAGCATCAAAATCCAAATCAAAAACGAAGAACCGAACCCAAGAAGAATAGGCGTAACAAGCCGATCCATGGCCAATCCGAACCCACACTACCAATATGCGGACGGACGGCCAATCCAAAATATAATCCCCGTCAGCAGCCTATCGCTAACGGGGATTATTCATATCCGCCTTCATGCGATATCCATTCAAACCATAAATTTTAACAAAAGTTTCAATCACTGTCCGAATTTGAAGAACAATTGCCCTTAATTCGCTTGTCATAAATTTGCTTTACGATTTTTTATCGCTAATTTTGCAACGGTTAACCGTGCGCCTGCGCGGGCAGGCCGTAATCAAAAAAGTAACTTATCAAAATCAACCTATCACACCTTATCATGGATATCTCACACATCGAGCACGTGGGCATAGCTGTCCCCGATCTCCAGGAAGCCATCGCTTTCTACGAAAACACTCTCGGCCTTAAATGTTTCGCCATCGAAGAAGTTGAAGACCAAAAAGTGCGCACAGCGTTTTTCAAGGTCGGACAGACCAAGATAGAGTTGCTTGAAGGCACTTCGCCCGAAAGCGCGATATCGAAATTTATCGCCAATAACGGTGGACGCGGAGGCATCCAGCACATCGCATTCGCCATCGAAGACGGAGTCGCCAACGCTCTTGCCGAAGTAGAAGGCAAAGGCTGCCGTCTCATCGACAAAGCCCCACGCAAAGGCGCTGAAGGGCTCAACATCGCGTTCCTTCACCCGAAATCGACCTGCGGCACACTAATCGAACTCTGCGAGGATCCAGCAAAGAAATAAGAATCACACACTATACTCCATACATATCAACTCCAACAGATGAGTAACCAACTTGAAAAAGTAAAAGAGCTTATCGCCCTGCGCGAAGAAGCTCGTCTGGGCGGCGGTGAAAAAGCCATCCAGAAACAGCACGAGAGAGGCAAATACACCGCACGCGAACGCATCGCCCAGCTCCTCGACGAAGGCTCCTTCGAAGAAATCGACATGTTTGTGCGTCATCGCTGCTACAACTTCGGACAGGAAAAGAAAAGTTATCTCGGTGACGGTGTGGTAACCGGCTATGGCACTATAGACGGCCGTCTTGTATATATCTTCGCCCAGGATTTCACAGTATTCGGTGGCTCGCTTAGCGAAACCATGGCTCTCAAGATCTGCAAGATCATGGACATGGCCATGAAAATGGGCGCACCCGTAATCGGCCTTAACGACTCGGGAGGCGCACGCATACAGGAAGGTATCAACGCCCTTGCAGGCTACGCTGAAATTTTCCAGCGCAATATCCTTGCTTCCGGTGTCATACCTCAGATATCTGGCATACTCGGTCCGTGTGCAGGCGGAGCGGTATATTCACCCGCGCTCACTGACTTCACAGTAATGACCAAGGGTATCAGCTACATGTTCCTCACCGGCCCGAAAGTCGTTAAAACCGTTACCGGAGAAGACGTGAGCCAGGAAGCACTCGGTGGAGCCATGGTCCACTCTCAAAAGAGCGGTGTCGCACACTTCGCAGCCGAGGACGGAGAGGAAACATTGCGAATCATCCGTAAACTATTCAGCTATATACCTCAGAACAACCTTGAGGAACCACCGTTGGTAGAATGCAACGACCCTATAGACCGTCTTGAAGATTCATTAAATGAAATAATCCCCGATTCGGCCAACCGCCCGTACGACATGTACGAAGTCATAGGAGCCATCGTAGACAACGGAGAGTTCCTCGAAATCCAGCGCGACTTCGCCAAAAACATCATAATCGGTTTTGCCCGTTTCAACGGTCAGGCAGTCGGAGTCGTAGCCAACCAGCCGAAATATCTCGCAGGCGTACTCGACAGCAACGCGTCTCGCAAAGGCGCACGTTTTGTCCGCTTCTGCGACGCATTCAATATTCCATTGGTAACACTCGTAGACGTCCCCGGCTTCCTCCCTGGAACCGGTCAGGAATACAACGGAGTCATCCTCCACGGAGCCAAACTTCTCTATGCCTACGGAGAAGCCACCGTACCCAAGGTTACAGTAACTCTGCGCAAGAGCTATGGAGGCAGCCACATAGTGATGTCATGCAAACAACTACGCGGTGACATGAACTATGCCTGGCCTACAGCCGAGATCGCTGTCATGGGTGGAGCAGGTGCGGTTGAAGTGCTCTATGCCAAAGAAGCAAAAGCTGCCGAAGATCCCGTGAAAGTACTTCAGGAAAAAGAAGACGAATACAACAAACTCTTCTGCAATCCCTACAACGCAGCCCGCTACGGTTATATCGACGATGTTATCGAGCCACGCAACACGCGTTTCCGCGTCATCCGTGCACTCCAGCAGCTTGCGACTAAAAAGGTGGTCAATCCAGCGAAAAAACACGGTAACATACCTCTCTAAGAGGGTCACAGCCTCGTGCCATAAAAGGCGCGTACACAGCAATCCTTACAACTAAACTTCAGAAAAAGTTATGAAAAAAAGACTTTTAACGCTGCTGTTGGTGACTCTCGCTTGCGTCACAGCCATCTCCGCGCAAGGTCGTCGCGGTCTTCGCCTCAACGAGGTGATGATCGTCAATGACTCTACAAGCGTGGTCGATGATTTCGGACGCTACTCAGCCTGGGTAGAGTTATATAACTCCACTTTCGCCCCACTTGAAATATCGAGTGTATTTCTCACCAACGACAGAACCAACAATGTCCTTTATCCGGTGCCCTTAGGCGATGTCAACACCGAGATACCGTCACGCCAGCACATCTTGTTCTGGGCTGACGGCGAACCCAACAAGGGGACATTTCACACCAACTTCACTTTCACCCCGGGAGAGGACAACTACATCGCCATCTACGATGCTAACGGCCTCACACTCATCGATGAAATCGTCGTTCCCGGATCGCTGTTACCAGGCCAATCATACGCCCGCAAAGTAGACGGTGAAGGAGGTATAAACAATCCTGATGACTGGGAAGTGCGCGACGGCTCCGCTCAAAAATACATAACACCGTCGAGCAACAACATCATCAAGAGTACAAACAGCAAAGTCGATAATTTCGCAAAACACGACCCACATGGATTCGCGATGGCGATCATGGCTATGTGTATAGTGTTCACCGCTCTTCTCGTGCTTTCGGTATGTTTCTATATCATCAATCGTATCGGAGTTTCCCTATCCCGCGCCCGCAAGATAAAGGCTTTCTCTGACAACGAAGAACTTGAGGAGCACCACAAGGAGCACGATACCGGAGAAGTAATAGCTGCCATCGCTGCGGCTCTCGCAGAACATCTTGACGCCCACGACAAAGAAAGCACCGTGCTCACCATCAATAAGGTGCGTCGTGCATATTCGCCTTGGAGCTCCAAGATATACAGCCTGCGAGAACTTCCAAACCGTCATTGATCCGACTCATGCATCAATACCCCATCCATTTTCCGCTTCAGTAACTGAAACAACAAACGAAAAAATGAAAGAATATAAATACAAGATAAACGGAAACCTCTATTCGGTGAAAATCGGTGACATCGATAACAATCTTGCCAAAGTAGAGGTAAACGGTGTTCCTTATAAAGTGGAACTCGAGAAGCAGGACAAGCCAGTCACCATCGTCTCTGCACCACGTCCGTCAGCGGCTCCCCGTACGGAGAGTGGCCAGAAAGTCATCAACAAACCACGTGTCCAAACCGGAGGAATCTCCGTAGAAGCCCCACTGCCCGGAGTAGTGATATCTGTTAACGTCAAAGTCGGAGATACAGTAAAGGCATCCGACACAGTAGCCGTACTCGAAGCCATGAAAATGGAAAACGCAATCCACGCAGGCCATGACGGCACAGTAGCCTCGATCGCAGTTTCTACCGGTGATTCGGTGCTTCAGGGCGCCGTGCTCCTGACCCTCGAATAAAAGAGTGAGCGTCTACAAAAATCCAATTTTGAAAACCTCACGTCTAAGTAAAAGTAAAAACTATGTTTAGCGAATTTCTAACGCAGAACCTTCAGGAATTCTGGCACCTGACGGGTTTCTACAATGCCACCTGGCAACATCTTGTCATGTTGCTTGTCGGCTTGTTTTTCATCTGGCTCGCTATTAAGAAAAACTTCGAGCCGATGCTCCTCGTGCCCATCGGTTTCGGTATTCTTATAGGCAATGTACCTTTCAACACCACTGCCGGGCTCGAAATCGGCATATACGAGGAAGGTTCCGTGCTCAATATCCTCTACAACGGTGTCAGCGCCGGATGGTATCCCCCTCTTATATTCCTTGGTATCGGAGCCATGACTGACTTCTCGGCACTGATCGCAAACCCCAAACTCATGTTGATCGGTGCGGCCGCACAGTTCGGTATATTCGGAGCCTACATGGTGGCTCTACTTTTGGGCTTCGCTCCAGACCAAGCCGGAGCGATCGCGATCATCGGTGGAGCCGACGGCCCGACAGCAATATTCCTTTCGTCAAAGCTCGCACCTAACCTTATGGGAGCCATAGCCGTGTCAGCATACTCATACATGGCACTCGTGCCTGTGATCCAACCACCGTTGATGAGACTGCTGACAACCAAACACGAACGCGTGATCAAGATGAAACCGGCTCGCGCGGTGTCGCAAAACGAGAAGATAATCTTTCCTATCGTCGGGCTTATACTGACTTGTTTCGTTGTGCCATCAGGTCTTCCGCTGCTCGGCATGTTGTTCTTCGGCAATCTCTTGCGCGAATGTGGAGTCACCAACCGTCTTGCCAAGACTGCCAGCAACGCACTCACTGACGTTGTGACAATCCTCCTCGGCATGACCGTGGGAGCATCTACCCAAGCATCTGAGTTCCTCACGTCAGAGACCATCCGCATTTTCCTCCTCGGCTTCATGGCTTTTGTCATAGCGTCGGCAAGCGGTGTACTCTTCGTGAAACTATTCAATCTTTTCCTTCCGAAATCAAAGAAAATAAACCCGCTCATCGGCAACGCCGGTGTATCGGCCGTCCCCATGTCAGCGCGCATATCCAACAATCTCGGATTGGAATATGATCCCAGCAACTACCTATTGATGCATGCAATGGGACCGAACGTAGCTGGTGTGATCGGCTCTGCGGTAGCAGCAGGTGTGTTGCTTGGTTTCCTTGCTTAAATTCGACTCCCGCATAAAACAGGAGACGACATACCCTCTTATGCAGGGGCATAATCTTTAATAATATTTTAAAATTATGCCTCTGCATTATTTTAAACCATACACTACACAATAGCAATTCGACCTTATCACCACAATAGTTCCATTTTAGACCAATTCAAATCAAAACCCATCGTAAAATTCCTTTGTTCCTATTATAGCTTATCTTCCAAAACCGACTGTAAGCCGGCCTGTGGCCATCACACTCTCTATCGTTGACAAAACACAGTGAAGATTTCCTAACATTTAAATTGCAATAAGAACCCTACCTATTTATCCAATCATCCATCATGGTAACAAAAAAATTAATCGACAGCATATACAAGAAATACAGTAGTGTGCCAGCGTCACCAGATGAACTCAATATCGGGCTTCTTTTCGACTATGCGATGGAAAACCACGGTATAGTGATTGACGAAAACGACCTTTATATCGGAAGTGTCGATCCGTCATCTCCTTTTGCGATCCTGCCACTTGACCACATCCATGAAATTCTGGAATTCGAAAAATATATCGCAATCGTCCTCCCAAACTCAATCATCTTCCTCGACAAAACAAGCTCTGATGTAAACGTCCATATCCGAATGGAAAAATCATCACTTTGGTCAAAACTCAAGGATACTCTGACATCCCGATAACACGCCTATAGACAAAGGATGAGACAACAGATATTCAACCGCACCGCGCTCCTTACCGGACTCGAAACACTCCAAAGATTCGAAGAAACAAGGATTATAATTTTCGGGATAGGTGGAGTCGGAAGCTGGACTGCCGAAACGCTTGTCCGCAGCGGGTTCACAAAACTAACCATAGTCGATGCTGACAGGATAGCCATCTCAAACATAAACCGCCAACTCCCAGCAAGCATATCCAGCGTCGGACAAGTCAAAGTCGAAATAATGAAACAACGCCTTCTCGACATCAACCCACAAGCCGAGATTAAAGCGATACATGATTTCTACAACAAGGATAGCCAAGGCCGATACGACCTTGAATCTTTCGACTATATCGTCGATGCCATAGATTCACTAACCGACAAAGCCCTACTCATACTGAACGCCACCCAAGCCGTGGACAGAACTCTTGGCAGCGCGCATCCCGTCAAATTCTTTTCCTCTATGGGAGCCGCACTAAAAATCGACCCAAGCCGGATAGCCGTAGCCGAGTTCTGGAAAGTCAAAGGCTGTCCATTGGCAGCCGCTCTGCGTCGAAAGTTCAAAAAATCCGGAGAATATCCTTTACGCAAATTCAAATGCGTATATTCCGACGAATTGGTAAGCAACCATCCTGACTCAATACTAATGGAAGACAATTCCGGTGCACTCAACTACAACAAAGCATCCACCAATGGCGCATTTATGCACATTACGGCTACGTTCGGTATAACCCTCGCCTCTCTCATCATACGCGACATCATGTCGCACAGTTGACATAGAGGATACCTACCACCACCCTCTTCTAAGGCTCATCAAACCGACAACTCCATTCATAACACATAACATCCTAATAAAGAAATATTTCATTATTTTAAATTTTGTTTTGAGGGATATTATTACGACCTTTGCGCCTGATTTTTCTATTTTACCACCTATATTATATAGTAAAGTATAACGCAAGTCTTGCTATATAGCAACATTGGGATATCGTTCAGCGAACTTGCTGTTGCATTATCAAGGATAGAATAAACAATCTTCAATTATAATCCATGAAATTTTAACAAAAATGGTAACCGCTATTGTCTCATTCTTTATCCTCGGCTATCTCTGCATCGCGTTGGAAAGCGTGCTGAAAATCAACAAAGCCGTACCCGCACTGCTTATGTGCGTAGTTTGCTGGACGCTCTATGCCTGCGGAGTCGGCACTGAAGGCGAAATCTCAGGGCGTTTGCTCCACCATCTTGGAGAGACCTGTGAAATTCTATTCTTCCTTATGGGCGCAATGACAATTGTCGAAATTATCGATGCAAACGGAGGATTCTATTTTGTTCACGACGCGCTCGCAACCAAAAACAAACGGACACTCCTTTGGCGAATCACAGCCATGGCCTTTATCCTCTCGGCCATCCTTGATAACCTCACAACTTCGATAGTCATGATAATGGTGCTTCGCAAACTTGTCGAAGACCATAAAGACCGCATGATCTATGGAGGTATGATCATCATAGCAGCCAATGCCGGAGGAGCATTCTCTCCGATCGGAGACGTAACCACCATAATGCTATGGATCAAAGGCATGATATCTACCGGAGGTGTGATCTCCCAGCTGATCCTTCCTTCAACAGTCTCTGTCATAGTTTCCGCTCTTTGCGTATCGCTCTATCTGAAAGGAGATATAACAGCTCCCGAAGGAGCCAAATCCTCGCTTCCAGGCAACACGCCCGGTGACCGCAAACTAATTCTTTTCGTCGGTGTCGGAGGATTAATATTCGTTCCCATCTTCCGTATGCTTACCGGCCTGCCACCGTTCATGGGCATACTGCTCGCGCTTGGTGTGCTATGGCTCGTCAGCGAATGGCGTTCAACCCGTAGCTCACTTCTTGTAAAAAACAGTCATCTCAAAGTAACGACCCTGTTATCGCGCATAGACCTCGCCACAATACTATTTTTCCTTGGCATACTTCTTGCGGTCGCAACACTCCAGGAAACCGGTGTTCTAACAGCGTTCGGCCAATGGCTCAATGATGTTTCAAACGGCAACCACTATCTTGTCACAGGTGTGATCGGAGTTGTCTCAAGCATAGTCGACAACGTTCCTCTTGTGGCCGGCTGTATGGACATGTATGCTATCGCACCTACCGGCGACTTCGCATGCGACGGTCTATTCTGGCAGCTTCTCGCCTACTGTGCCGGAGTCGGAGGCTCGATGCTCATCATCGGTTCTGCCGCTGGTGTCGTAGTGATGGGACTTGAAAAAATCAGCTTCGGATGGTATCTCCGTCGCTTCACATGGATCGCTTTTGTCGGCTACATATCCGGTATCGCAGTCTATGCGCTCGAGACATTGTTCATAAACTAACAAACCAGCATCCGCTGTCATCAAAACATAATGACGGTATCCGTATAAAAAGCGGATACCGTCATTTTTTCATTCATCAAGCTCCGGTTTCGGAGTTATTTCCTTAAAAATCTTAAACACTATCCTAACAATAATTTAATTAACCATACGGAAATGAGATATTTACCATTTTAGTTGCTATCTTTGCACAAAATAGAAAAACTTCGAAATGAAACGGATTTCAAGTATATTTTTTATCATCCTATATTCAATATCAATCTGTCATGGCGACGACACGCTCTCGGAAAAAAATTTTGTAGCCAAGGCAAACTATAGTTATAAAAATATAGACATCGGTGAAACCGACAAAAGTTCCGGAGAGCGGAAATATCAATTCCATGTCAAAAACACCGGCAACGCACCATTGGTATTCACGTACGTGCATGCCTCGTGCGGATGTATGAGACTCACTTATCCCAGACATCCCATAGCACCGGGCGACTCCACCACCATAAGCGTTATATTCAATCCGGGCAATCTGACACCCGGTAGTTTTAACCGCGGAATAACCGTAAGATCAAACGCGGAGGAACCAGCCATCCACCTATCTATCACAGGAAAAATCAAAGAATAGACACATAAAATTCTCAGAACTCCAAACATCGCGTTTGCGAATATTAACACTTTCCGGTTGTAAATTATTGGTATTTTCAACTTTTTTATAGCAAATTGTAAGTCAATCCGCAAATATTAAATTGAATCATTGGAAATGCCACATAAAAATCATATATTTGCAATGATATTTCAAACAAATTTCCAATCAACCACTTTTCTTTTGAATAGCATGAAAAAATTTTTACTCTCGCTCGTAACTGTGTGTGTGTGTGTCATTACGTGCCACGCAGACGAGGTTTATGGAACAACTCCGGAAACAGCAAAGCCATTTCCGGCTAACATGTGGTTTCTACAAAAACTTGACGGGGTGCCTTCTGAAGTCTACTTCACATATACCCACACCGGAGACACCCCGGGCCTTTGGGGCTCCGCTCCGTCAGATCCAAGCAACCCCAATCTTGGAAAACAGATCTATGTATATCTCTGCAACGGTGGACAGGAAGCTTTTCAGATAACTGAAGGCTCTGACTCATACGTGCTTTTCCCCAACAAAGAATATCTGGTAAAAATCACACCGAAAGTAGCAGGCATATTCTGCATGGGTGGCGCGATGGCATTGAAACCTGATTGGGAAGGAAAATATAAATACTACCCTATCGATGTTACAGCCAATCCGGGAGCATTCCGTACCGTATCTCCCGGCGAAACCAAATGGTTTAAATACAAAGCAAATTATCCCGCCCAACTTACGGCTAACAATTTCCTTACGGGCCCGATCATGGATTTCACCTCTATCGAAGCGATCCATATCGAATGTCCCGGTGGGACAAACATCGGAAGCGGTCTTATCCCCCCGTATCTAAAAGCAGGCGAAAACGTCATTGGCTTTACACTTCCGTCTACCGCGACAGCCGATGCGTCATTCTCAATCGGACTCAACGCGATGGGAGCCCTAAGCTGCAACAACAACCTCTTAAGAGGCTCAAGCCTTGAAGTAGGTAAAAAAGCAAGCTACCCGGACGCCTACTATACCGTAGACCGATTCTTTAATGTCCCTGAAGACGGCACTTATACAATCATCAATCACGGAGCCAAGGGCACCATACTGAATGTCGGATCTATCAAAATGACAGATCCATCGAACGAATACAAATATGAATGCGATTGGTCTAATATCAAATATGCCACGGTAGGCAATGAAGACGCAAAAATCGTTGTTGAAAACCTGAAAGCAGGAGAAAAAATCGTAATCCAATCCGACGCATTCGGAGTAATCGGTGAAGGCATGACCAATCAGCCATATCTCCTTGTTGAAAAAGGCGGCCAATCAGGCATATCCGATATCACAGCCGACAACAACACTCTTGTCGCAAACGTCTCTGCCGGAAAACTCAAGGTCTCAAGCACACTCCTTGCCCAAGGCGCAGAAGTGGCAGTATACGATATGCTTGCCCGCAAAGTGGCATCATCAGCATCCCCAGTCGGAGCTGAAACTCTCGAAATTGATCTTGACGTAAACGCTGGTGTATATATCGTAGTTATCTACGGAAAAGGCAACTCCGAATCTGCGAAGATCGTTGTTAAATAAGAATTAATCACCTATAAGCAAGGGAGATGTCAGGCTTTTTCCATGTCCGGCCTGCGTCTGCCCTTGCTCTCCTTATATAAACACATATATAGCACAACGCAAAGTAACACACACCATGAACAGAACACGATTAGCCCTATTGTATTTATGCTGTCTGTCGGTGACAGCGGCATACGGAGCGCCAGTAGACCGCAATTCGGCCATGCGTTCCGCATCTGATTTTTTTGAAAGACAAGGATACCCGCAACTATCCGCATCACTGGAAAACAATGAAAGGTTGTCACGCGGAAATGAAAACAACGAAGACAGGCCCTACCATGTGTTCAACATCGGAGAAAACAACGGATTTATCGTTATAGCCGGAGACGACCGTGCGCAAACCGTACTTGCCTACAGCTATGAAGGACATTTTGACACCGATAATCTCCCCGACGCATGCAAAAAGTGGATGCAAAACTATGTCATTGAAATCGAATCCCTTAAAAATGACATTCCTTTTTCCTCGGAAAAGCGATCCGCGGAACTCACTTATCCAACAGAAGCCATCGCGCCTCTGCTGAAAACAAAGTGGGGACAGGGACACCCCTATAACGCAAAATGCCCCAAAGACACAAAGAACTACAATTACCCATGTCTGACCGGTTGCGTAGCTACGGCTGTCGCACAGATCATGAACTACTACCGTTATCCACAACGCGGAACCGGCAGTATAAAATACATGGATAACAATCAGGAAGTCGAACGGGCATTGGACTTCTCGTCATGCAGCGATTTTGCATGGGATGATATGCTCGAGACATTCCCTCTAAATGTGACATCTTCACAGCAGAGAGCCATATCCGACCTAATGATGCAGGTGGGCTACTCTTGCAAAATGCAATATTCGTCAGTATCAAGCACATCCCACAATCGTGACGCAGGGATAGCACTTGTTAACAACTTCGGATATGACAACAACATAAAGCATTACGAGCGCAACTACATGACCGAAGAAGAATGGGTAGATGTACTTACATCAGAGCTTATGTCCTCTCGCCCCGTGCTCTATTACGGGTATCAAAACAATACCGACGCCCACACATTTATATGCGACGGATACGACGGACAAGGAAGCTTCCACTTCAACTGGGGGTGGAACGGCAACAACGACGGTTATTACAGGCTGTCGGCTCTAACCCCAGGATCATACGACTATACCAAAGGACAAATGATCGAATGTGGCATCATGCCTCTTGGCTCAGCTGGCAGCGTCACACAGACCGACAACCTTCTCGGATACCAAATACTGTATTATTGCAACTCACAAGGTTATTACAATTGTAATGAGTATGAAAGCGCCACAGGCCGCACCGGAAACTCCGGTTTCTTCTTCTACTGTTGGAATTTAGGATATAAACCATTCGAAGGCGAAGTCTGCATGGCCACAATGATAGACGGGACTCTCACTCCAATAGCATCACTGCCTACGGAAATTCAGCCAAACACACGTATCGGTCAAAAACTTATCATCCCTTACGGAAAACTTGACGACGGGACATACACCGTAAGTTTCCACTACCGTTTCAATGATAACGACGACTGGCATCGCATAGGAGCCTATACGGGAAACCCTGCAGAAGGGACCATCACAATCAAAGGTTCGGACATTCAATTCGGTGATAACGGTTCATCCGCCATAGATCCGACAATAACAGATACCGCAGTTGAAATCACATATCAAGCCGGAATCCTTACTGTCAACTCCTCTGTTCCGGTAAAAGCCATCCGGATGACGGACCTAAGCGGACGCTGCCAACGCGAGCTATCGAACTGCGACACAGAAACCACAATCAGAACCGACGGCCTTTCAAAGGGCATTTATATTGTTGAGATCCGCACGGCAGACTCAAAATCCGTCATCAAAAAAATCGCACTTTAACCACCATACTGTTAAACAGATTAGGCAAATCCATGAATATTACAAGCAAAACCATCCGAAGCATTGTCATCGCCTCCTGCGCAGTCATGCTTCCTTCTTTCATCCACGCTGCCGGAACGACATCGCAGGCAATGCAGGCCAATGCCTCTCACGCCCAAGTCGTCAGAGGTACAGTCTCAGATGACACAGGCGAACCTTTGCCAGGAGCGACAATAATAATCAAAGGAACCCCTACGGGTACGAGCACAGACATTGACGGCAACTTTGAGATTCCCGTAAAAGCCGGCTCCAAAGTCACACTCGTGATAAGCTATGTAGGCATGAAAACAAAGGAGGTACAAACAACCTCCGGAGCCGACATACATATCTCACTCGAAACCAACGCTGACATGCTCGACGAAGTCATTGTTTCGGGATTCCAAACTATCTCACGTGAACGAAACACAGGCTCGGCAATCGTACTCGGCAACGAGAAACTTGCGAAAGTGCAGGCTCCGGATCTCAGTTCCAAACTCGAAGGCATCACTCCTGGCCTTAGTTTTTACAACAACTCTATAAGCATCCGAGGCAATTCATCATTCTCAATCGACAGCACTCCGCTGCTTGTCATCGACGGACAGCCAGCGACAGGCATGACCATCGACGACATAAATCCCAATACGATTGAAAACGTGACCGTGCTTAAAGACGCTGCCGCGACATCTCTCTATGGCGTTTACGCATCAAACGGAGTCATAGTCATAACCACCAAACGCGGAGCTGACAAAAAACTTGACGTAAACTTTTCGCTCGGTTATTATCTAAACCCCAAACCATCTTTGGACTATCAGCATTACGCATCGACAAGCGACATTATCGATCTTGAACGCGACATGCTACTTTCCGATCCGGATTATATCAAAAGCCCTGAGAACTATTTTGCCACCAAGACAAGCAAGACCAACGCATCATATATGTCGCAGGTCGATATGCTATATTACCGTCTGTCGAAAAATCAGATAACCGAAAGCGAACTTAACGCATCGCTCGACGCCCTGCGCAAAAACGACTACCGTCGCCAGTACCGCAAACACCTTCAACAAAACAGTCTTACGCAGGATTATAATCTCACGCTCAACGCTGGAAGTGAAAAATACGGATTCTATGCAGCCGTACGCTATCAGAAAATGGGCCTTCACACAAAATTCGACAGCGATGACCGCTTATCTTTTTACACCCGCAACGATCTGAAGGTGACTCCCTGGATGAAACTCACCCTCGGAGCGAACCTGATGTTCAAAAAAACATCTTATACCCAAGCGTCCGGCCTCGGTGAAACCGATGCCATGCCATACGACACTCTATACGGCAATGACGGAAACATATCACACCGCTATCTCTACAATCAGGTTCTGGCCGAAGACATCAACCAAACAGAAGGCCTTAACTTCATGGGCTATAATGCCATCGAGGAATCTGCATACAACAAGCTGAAATCTGATGACCTATACATGAAATATTTCCTTCAGGCCAACTTCGACATTACACATGGACTTGATTTCGAAGTAAAAGCCCAATATGAAAAGCGAAAAGTCGATGCGAAGGAATATGACGAAGCCGGTTCGTACATGATGCGTTCCATGATCAACGAGTTTGCCTCGACCAATCCCCGTGGAGGTTTCACTTACAACATCCCTCTCGGAGGACGCATGTACAACCAGGCAGCAAATTATGATTATTACAATGTCCGGGCGCAGTTCAACTACCGCAACACTTTCGGTGAGAAACACGATGTCACCGCTCTTCTCGGTGGAGAAGCCCGCCAGGACAAAAATACAATGACTATCAGCGAACGCTACGGTTACGACGACCAACGCCTGACATACGGCCAGGTCGATTGGCTAACCCTCTCAAAAGAAGGCGTGATCGGTCAACTTTACTCAAACAAACGCACCAAATCCGAAAACCTCGCTGTAGCCGATGTCAAGCACCGCTATGTATCCGCATATCTAAATGCCGGATATGTCTACGACTCCCGCTATTCGCTCAATGCCAGCGTCCGTGTAGAGCAAGCGGATCTTTTTGGCAGCGACCCCAAATACCGCTACCGTCCACTATGGTCTGTAGGCGGCAGCTGGAACGTGACAAACGAAGAATTCATGCACAATTTTACATGGCTCGATATGCTTAAAGTGCGTGCCACTTACGGTATAACCGGCATGGTTGATCAAAGTTCGTCACCCTACCTCCTCGCATCATTCGCAACCTCTCCCTATACCAACTCTCCGACTACCATCATCACCACTCCTCCGAATAGCTCACTGCGCTGGGAAAAAACATCGACATTCAATTTCGGTATAGATTTCATGGTATTCAACCGACTGTCCGGTAGCTTCGATGTATACCGTAAATACAGTTCCGACCTACTTGTCAACAAAAGCATCGATCCATCGCTTGGCTTTGACGGAATGGCCCGTGCCAATAATGGATCAATGAAAAATACCGGTGTCGAGCTTAACATAAGCTACGATTGGATCAAGAACAGTGATTTTTCATTTACGACATCGCTTTCGGCCGCCTATAACGACAACAAAATCGAAAAAATCGACTATCAGCCGACCGATGCACTCGATATGATGCGCTACCCGACCTCAAACTATCTTTCAGGCCACACATATAACTCGCTCTATGCTTACAAATATGCCGGCCTCACCGATACGGGCAATCCATCTGTCTACAATCAGGACGGTGAAATCGTCTCCATCAATCCGGTGCGCAACATAGGCGCGGTGGTCTGCGTCGGACAACTCACACCTAAATGGAACGGTGCGCTCAATCTCGATTTCCGTTGGCGAGACCTCTCCGTATTTGCCAAAATGGTTTATTATGCCGGCCATTCACTCCGTATAGACGTCCCGACTTTGTATGACTCCGCCAACAAACTTACGGACGGAGCGGTCAACGAGGACATAGCCGATCGCTGGACCCCGGACAATACAGACACAAATATCCCAGTCATGGGGACCCACGGAGACAGTGGCGAACGCAATTACCATTGGAAATACGCAGACGTGAACACAGACGACGCATCTTTCATAAAACTGCGCAACATCGGTGTCGCCTACACATTCCCCAACCGTCTGTTAAAAAAGACCCATGTCTTCAAAGGCGCACAGCTTAGATTCCAGATAGACAACCTTTGCTATTGGGCATCAAACAAACACGGAATCGATCCAGAAGCATTCAATGCCAACACCGGCATACGCACCGCCCAACAGACCCCTACCTATATATTCGGGCTGAACATTAATCTCTAATCCACTCCACAGACAAATGAAAAAAAATATATATATCACCGCCATATTGTCGTGTTCAATGGCATTGCTCGCCTCATGCGACAGTTATCTGGACATCGAACCAAAAGGACGGGCTCAACTCAAGACCACAGACGACTACCTTGGACTGCTTGAAGAAATTTCGCCCACATACGACCATGCCTTCCATCTCAACCTATGTAACGAAGCGTCATGGTACAAGGCCGAGGATCTAAAAAACTACAACAATCCTCTGCGTTCAGCCGCATTCTTCTGGGACGAGTCATACGACCGCGCGGCTGTAACCATTAATGAATACCTCTACAACAATTGCTACAGCCGCATAACAAACTATAATATAATCGTAAGCAATATCCATAAAGCTGAAGGTTCCGAAGAAGACAAGACACTTGCCATGGCTCAAGCAAAAATCATGCGCGCATATAACTACTTCTTCCTTGTCAATACCTATGCAGCCCCCTACGATCCTGCCACAGCCTATGAGACAAACGGCATAATCGTTCGCGAAAAAATGTTTTCAAGCATAGAGGAAAAGGGAATCCAACAATCGGTTGGCTACACCTACGACTTCATTCAGCAAGACATAGAGGACGCCATCCCCGATCTTCCCCATATCTCGCTTAACACATTCCGCCCCGACAAGACTTTCGGCCTTGCACTGAAAGCCAAAGTACATCTTTTCAAACGGGAATTTGACGATTGTATCCAGGCTTGTCTTGACGCTCTCGCCGAAGCTCCGGCAGGATCTCACCAACTTTGGGATATGAACGAAGAATACAATCGCTATGCCCCTCAGTTACTGATGGCCTACGGAACCGACAGAGCTATAGACGATCCTATGTATCTCGGTGTCAACGCAGCCATTGAAAACATCTGGAAAAACGGAATTCAAAAAGGATATGATTCTTCCGAAAACCTTCTATACCAATTCGGAACCACACACAGCGACCCGTATCCTATGTATATAACCAATGCCGTACTTGACCTCTTTGAAGACTCCGATCTACGCGAACTATATTGCGTACGCTATAACCAGACACACGCTACAGCACCTCAAGGAAACCGCGAATTCGCATCACAGGGCATAAAATGGAATCCCTCTGGTATGCGCTTGTCAGAGGTCTATCTGATGCTTGCTGAATGCTACGCCCGTAAAGGCACACCTACCGACATAGCGACAGCCATGAACTATCTCGACCAACTGCGGTCGAAACGCAACATCACAGGCCGTTATACGACATTTGCTCCCGACAACGCTGCTGACGCACTCCGACTCGTCCGCGAAGAGCGCAAACGCGAACTCTTCATGACATGCAACGGATTCTTTGACATGCGTCGTTTCGCTTCGGAGTTCAAAGAGACACAAACAAAAGAATTCGAAGGCAAAACCTATACACTTTCACACGACTCGCATCTGCTGACCTTTCCATTCCCGCTCAAAGCGATGCAGACAAGCGACCTTAAACAAAACAGCAAATGATGACTGATATCACATTACGCCATATCGCATTGACGGCCCTCCTCACAGGCATGGCCGTCAATGCCCAAGATACCGCAACGATAAATATCAGCAACCACAGCGGCCAGACAATATATTTCCAACCGGAATCAGCATTGGACTACAGCCCGGTAGAATGTCCAGACACCACAATCACGATCAGCGAAGGAGAGGTGTATTACCGCCTGATTGACCACAACGGAAATTTCCACCAGATTTTTGTCACACCAGGGTCCCATTCATTGATAAAAGTCGAAAACGACCATGTAGACATCTCAGGCAGCAACGAAAAAGAAAACGTATTCATGAACATGAACACGTTCACGTGCCGGGCTCCGAAACCGATAAAAACCTATTCACCTGAGTGGGCAAACTACAATGAACGAGAGATCGCACGCATCGACAGTATGCTTGACGCCTCAAAACTCTCCAGGCAGTTTGTAGATACCCATAAACTCTATTGCCGATATATTTTTCTAAACCAAAGACTCAACGGAATAGAGCTTGCCAAAGCATTCAACCCTGGAGGAGCCAAGATTGAAATAAGCGAAAGCTATTATGACTTCCTTGATTCTCTAAGGTTTGACACCGCAACCATATTGCAAATACCAAAATGGTTTGACGTTGTCAACAAAGCTTTGGAAACAAAAGAAAAAAGAAGGTTACTGCCGGTTTCCAACGACAACTATATGTCTGTCTACGCAAAAGCCATTGACGATGAAACCGTAAGATCGCACTATCTCGTAAATCTGCTCGCTTTAACACTGAAAAGAAACTACCTCAACGACTTTAGTCGGCAATTCGAATCCGTAAAGCCCCTGATAACCGACAGCTCGGCAGTCGCCATGCTTCCAATGCTTGAGAAAAAATATCAGGACAATTTAGCATCATCGGCAAAAGTCGCCACTGGAACCCCAATGCCGGAATTCACATGTAAAGATGTAAACGGCAAGGAATATGACTTTTCGGACTTCAAAGGCAACTATGTGATTCTTGATTTCTGGTTCACCGGCTGCGCCCCATGTCGAGCCGAGATGCCATATTTCGATGATGTCGCATCCAGATTCGCCGGGAAAGACGTTAAATTTATCTCTCTTTCCGTAGATACCGGAGAGGAACTGTATGCCGCTTGGGAAAAGATGATGAAAGAAAAGCCTCATTCACCCAACGTGCTTAGCGTCAATCTTCCTGGCGGCTTCAACTCTCCGTTGTTGGGCAAACTCAACATCCGTGGTGTGCCACGGATCATGCTTATAGACCGTGAAGGAAAAATCATCGACTCATACGCAAAACGCCCCTCCGATCCCAAGTTGAGCCAACAGATTGACACTCTTCTAAAAAAACTATAGCTACAAAATCGTCAAGACATAAATACAGCAACGCCACTCCTGCGGTCGTCGTAATGCGAACCAGCAAAGAGTGGCGTTTGATATTTTCAATCTTTCGTTCCTATATTAAAGATTGTCATCGAAAAGCCTGCGTACCGCTGGCGTAATGAAACGGTCTATTTCGTATGGATAGACAGCCACATCCACCGGGCCAAGAGAATACGGACCGATCTCGTACGGATCATAATGGAAATAAAGGGTATTGTCAGCAATATAAGGTTTTCCGGGAAATGTCAGTTGATTCACAAAAATCCCGGCTCCCTCCAACCCGCTCACGGGAACAGACAACTGACGGGCAAGAGCCTCTTTTATAACCGGCATTATCGAATCGACGGTAACACCCGACATAAACATGTTGTCAAGGCCTACAACCTTCCCCTGGGAGAAATCATATGTAAACGGGCGTGAAGAGGATGTCGGATGCGCACCTCCGAGATACATGGCTGACGATACATTATACGTGGCCATCACCCTGTCAATCTCCATCATGGTCACCGTAACTTTGTTGAAATATGTCATCGAATCAGACGGAATTGAATCAACAGACTGCGCCTGTCTCACTCCTGTCACAAAAGATGTATCACTTATATATTTCTCAATGGCCCCACGGATAGAAACAGATGAAGTGTCGCAATATGCAAACCTTACAATCGAATCCCTGAGCACCGCTAGATTCTCGTCTCCGATCTTCTCCGGCCATTGCACTGAAGTTGACAAATCGAGATATACCGTACCATAATCCATTTCCATACGGTAATTTCGGTCTGCAGCGATCAAAGACTGATTAACTTCAAATTCCCTTATACAATCAGCGTTGGTCTCACCCGCATTCCGCTCATCGCTACCGCCACATGATGTCACAAAAAAACAAGCGGCAACAAGCATAAAAAAAGATTTACTCCTCATATATAATATCCAGTATAATTGTTTAAATATCAGGTTTACTTTCCTTTGGCAAAATATCAATAGGTCTTGCGACAAAACACATCACGCCTATAAATTTACCTATAAAAAGCCATTATTTATACATAACAACCAACAAACGTAACATGTTTGTAACAAAAACATTATTATCCAACCCCCAAAATAGACCAATTAGGCGGCAAAAATCACCAATAATTCATCAAAAAGCAGCCCAATTAACATATTTATACGTTTCTTATATCAGAAGTTGATAAAAAATAATTAACTTTGCACCGCAAATGTAAAATTTTTTGCACTCCCAACCAAGAAATTACTAATCAACTTACAAAATTAAAACTATGTCTGAAATTGCATCTCGAGTTAAAGCTATCATCGTTGATAAGCTCGGTGTTGATGAAAACGAAGTAACCGAAACCGCTGAATTCACTAAAGATCTTGGCGCAGACAGCCTCGACACCGTAGAACTCATCATGGAATTCGAGAAAGAATTCGGCATCACTATCCCCGATGACCAGGCCGAGAAGATCAGCACCGTACAGAACGCTATCGAATACATCGAGGCCAACACCCAGAAGTAAAAACCGGTCTACGGGTTTCACACCCCGTACTCTGACCGAGCCAACAAAGGCTCCCCACGCCCAAAAACAAGCGCGGTGGAGCCTTCTTCTCAATTAAACCATTGCCTCTCCGACACAATAGATATTTCTCCCCCTTTCACGAAACACAAATTATTGCCAATGGAACTGAAAAGAGTAGTGGTGACCGGTCTCGGTGCCATCACCCCCATAGGCAACGATGTTGAGACAACATGGCTCAACGCCGTAGCCGGTAAGAGCGGCGCCGCTCCTATCACACACTTCGACGCATCCAACTTCAAAACACAATTCGCTTGCGAAGTAAAAGACTTTAATCCTAACGATCATTTCGACCGCAAAAAACTACGTCAGCTCGATCTATACGCACAATACGCCATGGTCGCTGCCCGTCAGGCAGTAGCTGACTCAGATATAGAAAACGCTCCTAACCTCGACCGCAACCGTGTAGGCGTCATTGTCGCCGCAGGCATAGGCGGACTCCACACTTTCGAGGAAGAAGCCGGATATTATGCGGTCAACGGAGCGGAACAGGGTCCTAAATACAACCCGTTCTTTATCCCCAAAATGATCGCAGACATCGCATCCGGACACATCTCAATGGACTTTAATTTCCATGGTCCAAATTTCGGAGTCGTTTCCGCCTGCGCTTCATCAAACAACGCGATTATCGACGCTTTCAACCTCATTCGCCTCGGCAAAGCCGACGTCTTCGTAACCGGTGGAGCTGAAGCCGCCATATATCCCGCAGGAGTAGGAGGCTTTAACTCAATGCATGCACTTTCAACCCGCAACGATGATCCGGAACGCGCATCACGCCCGTTCAGCGCGTCACGCGACGGATTTGTCATGGGCGAAGGATCGGTAGTGCTAATTCTCGAAGAACTCGAACACGCCAAAGCCCGCGGAGCAAAAATCTATGCCGAAATCGCAGGTGGCGGCATGAGCGCGGACGCATATCACCTGACAGCCACACATCCTGAAGGACTCGGAGCCATACTCTCTATGCGCAATGCCCTTGAGGACGCGGGAATGCAGCCCGTGGACATCGACTACATCAACGTCCACGGCACTTCCACTCCCGTCGGTGACATCTCCGAAGTCAAAGCCATCGTAGAAGTATTCGGGGAACAAGCCCACAAGCTGAACATCAGCTCCACCAAATCAATGACAGGCCACCTGCTTGGAGCGACAGGAGCACTTGAAGCGATGTTCTCCGTCCTAGCCGTTCAAAACGACATAGTCCCCCCGACAATCAACCACGAAGAAGGCGACAACGACGAAAACATCGACTACACACTCAACTTCACATTCAACAAAGCCGAGAACCGTCCTGTACGCGCAGCTCTATCCAACTCATTCGGATTCGGCGGACACAACGCGACTGTAATCGTCAAAAAATACGAGAACTAAAATTTCTCCATACAAACAGCCATACTCAAGAGTATGCGCGGTCGTATTGGCCGCGCATACTCTTTTTTCACTATGTTTGGAAATCTCTTACGCGCAGCTCCAATCAAAGCCCCAACGAAACACGAAAACACAAAATCAGACATCAATCATTCAGTTCATCCCCAAAAAGCATCCAATAAACCGAAAAATATATTCTATCACGCATTTAAGTCTCCGTTAAAATTTGCTGAAGAATCCAAATCGAAGTGCAAAACTTTGAGTTAGGAATTTCACATTCTCCTCTCTCCTTCTGGCGAGGGGATGCCCAAGCGGCGGGGGCGGCCTAAACCGCCCCCAAGAGCGGACAGCAGCAGAACACGCTGGCAATACAAAAAAGGGAAACCGAAGTTTCCCTGAGATTAACTAATTTTGT
>CAJULW010000005.1 GCA_910587515.1 uncultured Duncaniella sp. | reverse complement strand
GCCGACGACGTGCTGCAGGAAGCATTCTTCCGCCTGTGGCGCAAGCGAAGCGAAATACGCGACGAGGAGCACGCCGAAAAACTTTTGCCTGATTTCTGAGTACAGCCAAGAGCTTTTTCCTCAAGGGTGGATATGCCTCCAGCTTTATTGCCGGGAGAGGGGTTTTCACCTACGGGTTCGCCATGGCTGAGGAAGTATTGCTTGAAGTTGTTGATCAGTGAAACGGTCTTACCGAGAAGTCTGTCGTCAGCGCAACGACGCATGAGGATGGTTTCGGCTCCGAACATTTCCGGGACTTCGGTGAGGACGGTAGTGCCGCCTTGACGGTCGCATAGCCAGTCGGAGAATTCTCCGAGTAGCGGATTGGCTGTGATGCCGGAGAAGCCATCGGAACCACCGCATTTGAGCCCAATGCGAAGTTTTGAGGCCGGAACGGAGGTGCGTTTGAATTCGCGCGCCTGTCGGTAAAGTTCGCGTAGGATTTCAACTCCTGTTTCTACTTCGTCGCCTTCCACTTCCTGACAGACCATGAATTTGACGCGCGAACGGTCGTAGTCCCCGCAAAATTCCTCAAAAATCTTTGGCTGGTTGTTCTCGCAACCGAGTCCGACAACGAGTATGCCTCCCGCATTCGGGTGCATTACCATGTCGCGCAGGATTTTTTTCGTGTTTTCGTGGTCATCGCCAAGTTGTGAGCATCCGTAATTGTGCGGAAAGCCGAAAATACCGTCTATTCCTTCGGCTTTTGTTTCTTCGTTCAGTTTGTCGACTATTTGCTTCACGATACCGTTGACACATCCGACTGTTGGGATGACCCAAAGTTCATTGCGTATGCCTACCTGGCCATCCGCACGTTCATAGCCCATGAATTTGGCTTGCTCGCCATCAAGAGAGGAACCCGGGGCTGGAACGGAATTGTTGTTTATGCTTATATCGGAGTAGTCGAGCTGACCCTCAAGATTGGTTTTTATGTCGTTGTGGTCAAGGAATGATCCACGGCAGACAGCGTGACGTGCATGACCGATAGGGAATCCGTATTTGATTACGTTTTCTCCTTCGCTGATGTCGCGAAGTGCAAACTTGTGTCCGGCAGGTATGTCGGACACAAGTTTTATTTCGTCGCCTTCAACATTGACCACAGTTCCCGAGGAGAGGGGATTTATGGCTACTGCAACGTTGTCAGCGGGGTTTATCTTGATGAAATCTTTCATTCGACGGGCGGATTAGGCTTCGACAACTGTTTTTACTGTCTCAAGCATGCCCTTTTCCGCAATCGAATCGAGATATTCGGTGACGAGATCGGTCAGGCCAGGTATGTTGTTGAGGTCACCGTGTTCTTCGCCCCAGATAAGGTCTTTCGCAGCGAGAACGCCTTCGGCCACTTTGCGTGTGTCGCCTGTAGACCAAAGTTCGGTGAGCAGATCCATGATTTTCTTGTCGTCGTTGGGGACGATTTCGGTTCCGTCTTCGCGTTTGCCGCCTTTATAATATGTGATAAGTGCTGCAAGTCCGAGCACGAGACCTTTCGGGAGTTCGCCTTTGCGTTCGAGATAAGTCTTGAGACCGGGGAGGTCGCGAGTTTGGAATTTCGGGAACGAGTTGAGCATGATGGATGTCACCTGATGGTCGACATACGGATTGTTGAAGCGTTCGAGCACGTCTGCTCCGAATTTTTGAAGTTCATCCATCGGGAGGTTAAGTGTCTGCATGAGTTCGTCGAACTGCACTTTATGAATGTACTTGCCGATTACCGGATGGTTGCAGGCGTCGCGGACGATATTGACACCGCTTAGGAAAGCCACAGGCGAGAGAACTGTGTGCGGGCCGTTGAGAAGAGTCACCTTGCGTTCGTGGTAGGGGGCTTCGGAGTCTGTAACGAGTACTTGCAAACCTGCTTTTTCAGCAGGGAATTCAGAGCGGAGCTGTTCGAGTGACATGTTTGACGCGCGCTCGATCACCCAAAGGTGGAACGCTTCGCCTTGAACGACGATGTTGTCCTTGTAACCGAGTTTCTCTTGTATCTGGTTGATTTCTTTGCGTGGGAATCCGGGGACGATACGGTCCACGAGAGTGGCGCATACATAGCAGTGGTCGCTGAACCATGCTTTGAAGCCTTCGTAGTCACTGCCGAGTTCCTCTTTCCAAAGGTCGATATATTTGAATATGATTTCCTTCAGGTGATGGCCGTTTTCGAATATAAGTTCACAGGGCATGATAATGAAGCCCTTGTCGGCAGCACCGTTGAAAGTTTTGAATCGACGGTAGAGGAGCTGGGTGAGCTTGCCGGGATAAGACGCGGCCGGACGGTCGGAGAGTTTGCACTCAGGATCGAAAGCGATGCCGGCTTCAGTCGTGTTTGAGATGACGAAGCGCATTTCGGGTTGATCAGCGAGTGCAAGGAAAGCGTCAAACTGAGTGAAGGGGCTGAGTCCGCGGCTGATTACGTCGACACGGGTAAAGGAGTTTATCACCTCTCCGTCGAGGCGCCCCTGAAGATTTACGTGATAAAGGCAGTCCTGTCCTTCAAGCAGTTGCATTACGAATGCGTCGGGAGTGCCTTGCACGACAACCACCGATGAGTTGAAATCGGTTTTGTCGTTCATATTTTTAATGATCCAGTCGACAAAAGCGCGAAGGAAGTTGCCCTCACCGAATTGAATGATTCTTTCGGGGGCTACCGCTTTGGGTGCGGTGAGTTTGTTTAGAGCTTTCATGATTTGAATGTTATGATTTTTTTATTAGTTTTTCGAGGTGCATGGTGTTTATTCAACCGGATTCCATGATGAGGTGAGAGTGAATACTTTAGTTATGTCGAGGCATTCGGCTGCATCCTCGTCGCTTACGTTCATTGCCCAGTTGACGCGTTTTCCACCGGCTCCCGGTCCTTTAGACTTGTATTCACCGTATCGGGCTGTACGTTCGTTGTCAGCATTGTTCCAGTTATGCCATCCTTCCGGACGGATATGGGAATCCATTTCGCAATTGATGAACACTGTATGTGCGTATGGCCTCCATGGGCGTCCGAGGTATACTTTAGTTGCATCCGGAGTGGCTCTTAGCTTGCACGAATCGAAAATATAACCGAATTTAACATCAGCGGGTGTGGAGGCGGCCGTTATGTACGAATTGCGTTTTGATAATATGTCACAATTCTTGAAATAGGCTGTGGCCGGTCCGAAAATAAAATCGGTTGTCCCTTCGATGTAGCAGTCGGCAAAATACAACCGACAGTTTTTGCCTCCGGTGAAAATAGTGTCCTGGTTGCCGAGAAAACGGCAGTTTATGAATCGTAGCTTGTCGCCTTCGGTATGTAGGGCTACGGCTTGTCCGAGCTGTGGCGCGTTGTTTTCGATAGTGAGATTCTTGAATGTCGCGTCGCAGGCTTCTACTTTGACGGTATATGTGCGGAATGTGCCCATATTGTCGATGTTGGCGTGATGGTCAAAGGTGATGACAGTGCTGTCTGCGCTTTCTCCAATGAAAGTCACGTTCTTAAGCCATGACGGAATTACGATTTTTTCTTTGTAAACACCGTTGGCGATGTGTACTGTGACATTGTAGTCCATGTAAGCGCGTATGCCGTCAAGGGCTTCGGTTATTGTCTTGTAGTCTGCTGAACCGTCATGGGCGACGTATATGTCGTGTTTCCATTTGCTGTCGGCTAAAGCCTGCAATGGGCAGAGTGCCGAGATGAGTAGGAATAAGATTGCCGTGTGACGAAGTTTCATTTCGCGTATAATTTTATGTATTATAAAAGGTGAAAGTTGTTATTTAGTGACGCGGAACCAATCGATGTCGAGCCAGCCGCTGTCGTTGCTCACCCAGTCGCGGGTGCAGAACAGACCGAATTTGGCTCCGATCCAATGTCCTTCGCGGACGTTGAACGGGCGGCCGAATGTCGTGAATTTCTTGCCGTCAAAGCTATATGAAAATACAGCCTGAGCCTTGTAATCGGGTTTCTGCATGGGCTTTTTCACCCCGTTATATTTAATTTGTACGCGTAAATAAAGAGTCTGCCCGTCTTCGATCTTTATGGAAGCCACTTCTGTCTCCTCAGCACCTTTGTTTGCTTTGACACAGTCGCTTTCGGTGAGGTAGAGACCATCTTTGCGTGTCTCTATCGAGAGAGCTGCGAAATCATAGCCGGCCACGATGAGGCCTGCGCGTTCTCCTTCTATTATTTTGCCGTTTTTCTTGGCCGGGAAATATTGGACTTTGGCTGTGGCGGTGAAATTTTGTGCCGGGAATTTCTGTAGTAGTAGATTGGACGCATCATAGAGAGTCTTTGCGCCCTCGTTATGATGCGAGTAAAGGCGTAGTTTCGATGCGTTGGCGTCACAGAAATACCATAGGGCGTTGGGGTTGCCTTTCCATTGCCATTGCAGTCCAAGGGTAGTGGAGTCGAATTCGTCGCTTTCCACCGGATTGGTTGCGGGGTAGCTTTTGCCTACATTGGGCTTGCGATATTTCTTCACTGGTTCTCCGCGGCCGTCACCGTCGGGGTCGACCCCGATCACGGGCCATCCGTTTTCCAGCCACTGCATCGGTTGGAGGTGTACTACGCGACCGTATGGGCCTTTGTCCTGGAAATGTACGAACCAATATTCTTTACCGTCGGGAGTATCTACCCATCCGCCCTGGTGAGGTCCGTTTATGTCGGTAGATCCTTGCTCCATCACGTTTCGTACTTCGTACGGACCCCAAGGATTCTTCGAACGAAGTACTTCCTGCCAACCTGTTGCGACGCCTCCGGCCGGAGAGAAGATGTAGTACCAGTCTCCACGTTTATACATTTTCGCACCTTCGATAGTCGGGTTTTCCTGATGTCCGTCATAGATGACGCGGTCCTGACCGATGGACTGTTTGCCGTCGGGTGTCATCTCTATCATTCCGATTATGCTCTTTACACCGGCTCGGCTTCCCGCATAGCCATGTGCCAGATATGCTTTGCCGTCTTCGTCCCAGAAGGGGCATGGGTCTATGATGCCTTTGGCTTTGTGAACGAGCACGAGCGGTTCCCATGGCCCTGCAGGATTCTTGGTTTTTGCCATGAATATTCCGAGGTCGGGATCTCCATAATAGACATAGAATTCACCATTGTGGTATCGTATAGCCGGAGCCCATACGTGGTTGCCGTGGCTCGGATCCTTTGCGCTTTGGGCGTATGGAGGCATTTCGGTTATGGCGTGGCCTATAAGTGTCCAGTTCACAAGGTCTTTCGAGTGGAGTATGGGAAGCCCGGGAATGTCGCAGAAACTGGAGGCTGTCATGTAATAGTCATCGCCCACGCGCACTACGTCCGGATCGGAATAGTCTGCGTCGATAATGGGGTTTTTGTACTGTCCGTTGCCGAGGTCAGGCGACCAGACTTGGGATACATAGGGCTTCTCATTGGCCCATGAGCACAAACATGTCGCAGTGGCAAAAGCCAATAGACAGATTCTTTTGTTTAAATTCATGTCGGTTAAAGGTATGCTTGGATATGGCCTGCACAGCCTTTTCCGGATGTATTTCCGGTCCTACTAACGTAAAGTAGATAAGCTGTTTAGGATAAGTTTTTGAATGTGATAGATTTAAGTACTGTATTTTCCCTCCAAAGATACGGATTTTCCTTCATAATTCAACAAACTTTTAAAATAATTAACGAAGAAGGAGCGGTGCGCCTCGATTCATCTGTCGCTCGATTTTGGTGTAGATAAAGTGCGGACACGGATGCCGCGGTGGAAATATCCTCTCGCTGCGGCATCCGTGTCCGTGTATTTCCGGTTATTGAACGGGAGCCATTTGGCCGTTCAATGAATGCTATTATTTATTGCAGATTTTTCCGTTAATATACAGGTTGTTGAAATGGATGTTTTTCGTCAGCCCGCTGATGGAGTTCCCTCCGGAGCTTACTCCGTTGAAACAGCAGTTATCGACATTGATATTGTCGATGTTGCATATCTCTTTGAATCCTTCGATCATCACTCCGTATTTGCTCTGTTTGCATGTGATATTGTCGAGCCAGACATTTCTGACGGTGGGAGGGTAGCTGCGGTCACAAAGCTCTTTGGGCTCATAGACAAGATTGATTTTCAATACGGACTCCTTGCATTGTCCGACTTCCACGTTGCGCACATAAATGTCCTCGATCACGCCTCCGCGGCAAGCGTTGGTCTTGATACGGACCACTCGATCCAGTTCGGGGCTATCCATCACGCAGTCCTCAAGGAAGAGATTTTTAAAACCGCCTGAAATCTCGCTGCCTACGACTATGCCTCCGTGTCCGTTTTTCATCTTGCATCCGCGGACGATGATATTTTCGGATGGAATGGCTTGTTCGCGGCCGTCTCGGTTGCGCCCGCTCTTGATGGCTATGCAGTCGTCACCGGTGTCGAAATAGCAATCTTCGATCAGCACGTTTTTGCATGACTCCGGATCGCATCCGTCACCGTTTGGCCCGTCGTTCTCGATGTGTACGCCTTTTACGGTGAGATTTTCGCATAGCAGCGGATGGATCACCCAGAATGCTGACCGAAGCAGTGTCACGCCTTCGATCAGTACGTTCTTGCACTCGACGGGGTTGACGAGCTGCGGGCGCATGCCATAACCCTCTCCGAGTATGCGTTTCTCCATGGGAACTCCGTTTTCATTCCATTCCTGGAGCAATGGACGTCCGATTTTCTGGGTCACGGGCCCCTCGACATATCCTCGTTTGCCGCTCATCTGCCACCAGTTCTCGTTCGATGCCCCACCATCTATAGTCCCTTTGCCGGTGAGTGCTATGTTTTCCTGTCGGTAAGCGTAGATCATCGGTTGGTAGTTGTAGCAGTCCATGCCTTCCCAACGAGTGCGTACTATAGGATATTGACTTGTGTCGTCAGTAAAAAGCAGTGTAGCTCCTTCCTCGAGATGCAGATTGACGTTGCTTTTCAGCGTCACCGGACCGGTGAGCCATGTGCCTTTCGGCACGATTACCCGACCACCGCCTTCGCTCGAACAAATGTCTATGACTTTATTGATGAGTTCTGTGTAGAGGAAGCCTTTTGTTTTGGATTTTTTCCCGTAATCGAACAGCTTGTAGTCTTTGTCGCGAAACACCGGAGCCTTGATATTTTTCTCTATCTCGGGATATACCGTTGCCCAGGCCGTCTTTGCGTCAGGCGTCTTGGGGCAGACCTTCCCGCTGCCTGCGGCTGTCGCTGCGAAGCATACGCAGATCGCGACCGCGAATAATGACAATTTTCTCATGGTCATGCTTGCTTGAATGTGATATGAATTTTTGTGGTTTCGATCCGGGGTTCCGCCTGTGATGTACGTCTCTCCCGGCATAATTTATGATGTCTGGTCGACATCTTTACAAAATTACGGACTTCCACCTGAAATAAAAAACCGCATATACGTAAATTTATCAAAAAAAATCTTAAATGCTCCCTTCCTTTTTGTTTTTCTACTTTGCCTGACTTTTGTCGAGCCTAAGCGACACTATATGTCATATTGTTTTCATCTCGTACGATGAATCTTGTTAAATATCGTTCCATCCGCTTGTGCCGGATAGTGGAAATATCTA
This sequence comes from uncultured Duncaniella sp., assembly GCA_910587515.1. Taxonomy (GTDB): domain Bacteria; phylum Bacteroidota; class Bacteroidia; order Bacteroidales; family Muribaculaceae; genus Duncaniella. Next base: position 16,326 of record CAJULW010000005.1, on the reverse strand, counting down.
AATTTACGAGCTGAAAGCCATAAAACACAAAGAATGCTAAATTTAATTAAAAATAGTACTTATTGTTTTTAAAACAATTTAATCGATCCTTAACCTTTGATCTTGGCTTAGTTAAATCTTGTCTTAATTTTTGCATATTTCGAATTAATCGCTAAATTTGCGCTTAATTTCGAGTGAAATACCCGAATTGAAGATTAACTCTCCGACCTGATCGCCAGTGCTGTCAAATTTGATTTTACACAGAATATTAAACGTTAACCTTACACCTCCTCAAAAGACTATCATTATCTATATCAAGAAATTGCATGAAAAAAATCTTATTTATTATTATTTAATCACAACATGAAAGACTTAATTTCAGGTCGTAGTCAATGGCTGCGGCGATTTTCCTTTGCGACGCATTGGAAAACAATGCTTCTTCTGTTGGTGCTATGCGTCGGATTTAACGCCAACGCGCAGAACATCACCGTGAACGGTACGGTGGTTGACAGCACCGGTGAACCTATGATTGGAGCTACTGTTTCTGTCGAAGGCACTAAAAACGCTGTCGCTACCGACATCGACGGTAACTTCACGCTTAAGAACGTGTCCTCTAAGGCCACTCTCGTGGTTTCCTACATCGGTTACAAAACTGAAAAGGTCGCTGTCAACGGCCAAAACAAGATCACTGTCACTCTTACCGAAGATTCGGAAGTGCTTGAAGACGTTGTCGTTATCGGTTACGGTGGCACACGCGCACGCCGCGATCTCACAGGTTCTGTAGGTTCTGTTTCCGGAGCCAAGCTCGCAGCGGTTCCCGTGACTTCCGCAGCTGTGGCTCTTCAGGGTAAAGTTGCCGGTGTGCAGGTTACTACTGTCGACGGTCAGCCTGGAGCCGACATCAATATCCGTGTCCGTGGTGCGACATCAGTGACTCAGTCAAACGACCCTCTCTACATCGTCGACGGTTTCCAAACCGACAACATCAACGATATCCCCCCCTCTGATATTCAGTCTATTGATATCCTTAAGGATGCCTCCCTTACCGCTATCTATGGTGCGAAGGGTGGTAACGGTGTTGTAATCGTGACAACCAAATCCGCACAGGAAGGCAAGACAACCGTATCGTTCAACGCCCAGGGATCTGTCAGCCATATCTCCAAACAGCTCGACCTGATGGATACCTACGATTTCGTCCTTTATCAGTGGGATTATGCCGTAGGTGGTCAAGGCTCTCACAAGAATCACCAGTCAAGCAATCAGAAACAATCATTGTTCCGCTATAACTTTGGCAGCGCATTGGATATGGATCTTTATCACAAAGCTCCGACACATGACTGGCAAGACGAGGTTATGGGCAACAATCCTTTCTCTTATTCTACCAATGTTTCTATAGGCGGTGGTAATGACAAGACCCGCTACAATATCTCTCTTACGCAAAGTAACGATGACGGTATCATCATAGGTACAGGTGTGCGCCGTACGAACATCCTTACTAAATTACAGACCAAGATTCTTCCTAACCTTACTCTCCAGTTCAATCCTAAATTGACTTATCGTCGTGACCAGGGAGCCGGTGGTGAGGCTGTCGGCACTGGCGGTATCATCGACGTGCTACGCTATCGTCCGACCAACGGTCTCCGTGAACTCGGCGGTTACTACGATCCTGATTATATCCTTGATCAGACTCAGGAAGACATCTTTACCCTTAACAATCCGGTTTATGATATTGAGACCAATGTTCGTAAAAAGCACACATATACCTTTACGAACCAGGCCGCTCTCGAGTGGAAGCCTATCAATGGTCTGACTCTCCGTACCGAAGGTGTCTATGCGTTGCAGTTCTATAACGACAACCGTTTTTGGGGGGCTCTCACATCTGAGGGTGTCTCTAACAACAACCAGCCTGTAGTGGAGCTTACAAAGCGTCAGCAAGACATGTACACATGGACTACCACGGCTTCATACGATTGGACAATTAAGGAAAAGCATAATTTCTATGCCCTCTTAGGTTTCGAGCTCTTCCACAAACAGCGTACTGAAAGCTATCAGAAGAACCGTTATTTCCCTGCTGACATTTCTGCCGACAAGGCATTCGACAACCTCGGTCTCGGTATGCCTTTCGAATCCACGTCTTCACGTACCACAGCTAATCGTACCACCTCTTATTTCGGTCAGCTCAACTATAATTACGATCACAAATATCTTCTTTCTGCGACATTCCGCGCTGACGGTTCTACAATGTTCGCTCCCGGTAACCAGTGGGGTTATTTCCCCTCGGTGTCCGGTGCATGGGTCATTTCAAGCGAGGAGTTTATGAAAGATATAACATGGATCGATGAGTTGAAGTTCCGTGCGGCTATCGGTAAGGCCGGTAACAACAACGTGGATGCCGATATGTGGCGTTATCTCTATTCGATCAACAATACATCGGGTCCTGCCTTTGGCGAAAGCGGTCCTGCCGGTTCCGGTTCATCCAACGAAGGCGATCCTTACTACGCTATAGGCTCTTATCTTCCGAACCCGGATATCAAATGGGAGACCACTCTGACACGTAACTTCGCTTTTGATATCTCTCTTTTCAATGGACGCCTCCGTCTGACTCCGGAATATTATTGGAACACGACTTCCGACCTTATCTATAAGGCGCCTATCATCACTACTGTAGGTTATCAGAACCAATTCCGTAATATCGGTCAGGTAACCAACCGTGGTTTCGAACTTGCTGTCAACGGAGACATTCTTCGCGGAAGGGACTATGTCCTCTCTGCCAATTTCAATATCGGAGCCAATAAGATGAAAGTTGACCAGCTTACAGGCGACCGTCTATTCGAAGATCAGAAGCACTCTCGTTCAAAAGATTCTTTCGATAGCAACTACCGTCTTCAGGTAGGAGGTGAAGTCGGTCTTATATACGGTTTCGTGTATGACGGCATCTATTCTCTCGATGAGTTCACATGGAACACTACCACCACAAAATATGAGCCGAATGAAGGCACCGTAGACATGAACGGTATTTTCAATTCGAGCCAGTCCGGTGACGCAACCAATCCCGGTAAGATCAAATTCAAAGATATCAGCGGCCCCAACGGAGTGCCTGACGGTATCATTGACGAGCATGACCGTACGGTCATCGGTCGCACTACCCCCAAACTTCAGGGTGGTTTCGGCCTTTCGGGTCAGTGGAAAAACTTCGACTTCACCGCCAACTTCACTTATTTCCTTGATTTTGACGTATACAACGCAACAGCTTATTACCTGTCTTCTGCGATCAACAATGACAACAAGTTCTACAATGTGTTGAATTCGTTTACAAATCGTTGGACTTACCTTGACGGTGTGGAAGGTATATATCGCGCTACATTCGTCGACGGTTATGTTGAACGCTATGAGGCAATCAACGCTGGTCAGACACGTTGGAATCCTATGGATGTCAACAAGGAAGTCACAATGTCTGCGTTTGTTGAGGATGGCTCTTTCCTCCGTTGCAATGACATAACACTCGGCTATAGCCTCCCGGATAACCTTATCTCGCGTATAGGCATGTCGAAGTGTCGTTTCTACGCTTCTGTCACCAACCCCTTCATCATTACCGATTATTCAGGTTATGATCCCGAGGTTGACATCCAGAGCGGTCTCACGCCTTCTTATGACTTTAACCGTTATCCACGTAGCCGCAGCTACATTCTTGGTGTGAACTTAACCTTCTAATTCATCCTTACATCTTTTATCGTAAAGAAACAATGAAATTAAAAAATATATTTTTATCCGGCCTTTCGGTGTTGGCTCTTGCTTCCTGCTCCGACTATCTTGATGTCGAGGCGCCTTCGAAGAATGAGCTTGACTACGTATATTCCGACAAGAGTGAGATAGAACGCTCTCTTAAGGGAATATATGCGGCCATGTTGAGCAACGACACCTATGGTGCGAATTTCCTTTCGACTTTCCAGCTCAACAGTGACGTGGACTTCGGTACATCTTCCACTGAATATGCGACTTCGACCAATTATAAGCGTTTCGACTGTGACGCCGATGGTGGTCATTTGTTGAATGCGTGGACTAAGCAATACACTGCGATCGAACGTGCCAATATCTTTATTGACCGTCTTCTCAAGTCTCCAATTTATGAGGAACGTGATTACGTGGTTGATCTCAAACACATGCTTGGTGAAGCGAAAGTGCTTCGTGCGGTATTCTACCATGATCTCACTTGGATGTTCGGAGATGTGCCTTTCACTTTTGAGCCTTCTTACAATTTGAATAATCCAATCATTCCTATCGTTGACCGTACTGAAATGCTTAAGGCTCTGATTGACGACCTTATCGAGGTTGCACCAGAGATGAAGTCTATCACTGAAGTCGGAAGCGTGGAGCGTGTCTCTCAGGAAATGGCATGGGCTATGATCGCGCGTCTCGCTCTCACGGCCGGTGGCTATTCTCTTCGTCCCGAAGGTTCTTCTTTCGGCAAAATGAAACGTCCTGACAACTATGGTGATTTCTATGCGATCGCAATGGAATATGCCGAAAAAGTCATTGATTCCAACAACCATCATCTCAACAAGTCTTATAGCCAGGTTTTTGTGGATGAATGTAACTTCATCGTAAACAATAACGACGATGTTATGTTTGAAATTCCTTTCGGAAGCGAGGCTACAGGCCGTATCGGCTATCTCCATGGCCCGAAGGTTCAGGATATAGGCGGTGAGACTGTTCACAAATTCGGCAAGACTTCAGGAGGTGCAACACTTCATCCTCTCTACAGATTCATGTTTGAGGAAGGGGACGCCCGTCGTGAGTACATCAACCAGCTTTTCTACTATGCTTCCAATGGCAAACCGACGTTGAATACCGGACGTACAGTCTACAATGGCAAATGGTCTAAACTTTGGAACAAGGCCGGTATGGGTGCTGCTTCGTCGGAGCAGACAGGTATAAATTATCCTTACATGCGTTACGCTGATGTGCTTCTTATGTATGCCGAAGCTGTCAACGAGGTTGAAAACGGCCTTGGTGGAGCACATGGAGAGAAGGCGCAGGCTGCTTATCAGGAAGTGCGTACACGTGCATTCGCTGATAATGCTGAAAAGGTTGGAAGCCTGTCAGGTTCTAAAGAGGATATCCTTAAAGCGATTCTTGACGAACGTAAATTCGAATTCGCTGGTGAGAACATGCGTTGGCGTGACCTCGTCCGCAATAATCTCTACAATCAGCAGATTTATTATACTTTCTGGCGCCTTATGAAACGTGCTCAGGATGAAGACGACGCGAATACAGAGGCTGTTTCCCTATTTGACTTCGGTGTTGACGGCCGTTGGAATTCTACAAATCTCCCTGTGAGCGTGTATTGCAATGCTGATGTCGAGAACACTGGTGTCGCTGCATACACCCCGGCTCAATTCCCCAATACAGAGTTGAATGTCGTGAAAATTCTGAATCCTTACAAACGTATGGCTTCTAACGACCCTGCTCTTAGCGACGGTGTGTTTAAGTCTAATGCTGATGGATTCTTTGGAACATGGCAGACCGGAGAGGGTGATCCTCATGGAGAAATCTGTTACTCTCTTTACGGTTATATCTACTTTAATCCTCAGGAAGGAAATACCTATATTAATGAGAACGGTACTTATGTGCAGTGCCCGGAACCGACTTCCGCTCCGACTGTGGAGTCTCTCCCTGTGCTTCGCTACATTATGCCTATCCCGCGTACGGTGATCGCACGTTCTTACGGTGCTTATTCCAACCAGTATGGCTATAGATAAAAAATGTCTATTTGATGTCCGTTAAGTTAAAAACTGAAAAAATGAAAAAATTATTTATATACGCGATGACCGCCCTTGCCGCACTTTCGACAGTGTCTTGTAAGGACGATGACGCAGATTTCGGTGGTGCGAACGATCTTGATCGTATGCCCATGACCCTCTTCCGTCGTGCCGGAAATACCGGTACAGCGGAGAGCAGCGACCCGTATGTATCCGCGGCCGATGAGGATAAGCTCAACTCGATAACCCTACGTTGGTTCGGTATTGAAGGATGCGCGGGCTATGAAATAAAATATGCTATCGGCCAGGGTGGCCTTGGCGATGAATGGGAGAACCCTGATCGCATGGAGGAATTCATTACCGTAGGACCGGATGTGCTTGAATATACTATCGATAACCTTGAGTATGAGACCACCTACTGTTTCGCCATTCGTGTGCTGTCGCCCAAAGGTGAGGCCCATCATTCGAAATGGTATGGCTACGGAACTCTCACTCAGTGGGATGATGTCTGCGCTATCTCGACTTATAAGCGCTATCCGACCCCGGCCATTATAAATGTCGGTGAGAAGTGGTATGATGCGTTCACCATCTATATGAATCTTGATCATTCCGCATCCGGTGACAATGAGTCCAACAATTTCCTTGAGAACTTTGATGTGGTGGATGGAAAGTATGTGGTAGACCGTATTCAGGTCAAGGCCTCTCTTTCTAACCCCGATGCTGTGGTTCCTCAGGAGTGGGAAGACTATGTATTGACTGACGAGGACAAGGCTTCCGGTGAGATCCGTGTAGAAGGTCTTTCTCCCAACTCGGTTTACGTTGTGAATGTCATAAATGACAGCAAAATTTTCACCGATCCCCGTACCGGAAAACCTGTGACAGTGGATGCTGCATATAATACGATGACCTATCGTACTAAAGGTGATCCCGGTCCTGTGATCAAAATTCCTCACTATTGTGATCCGAACGATACCATCAAGGGTGCTGTTGAATATAACGCATGTCGTCTTGACACTATCATCATCAACTATACCAAGGACATTAATCTCGCTGAAGGCCAGACATTCTATCTGGAAGGCGGTAAGGCTTATTATTTTGAGGGCAATACCGAGATTTGTAAAGGCTTTACCATGGAGACTGATCCCGAGGATCTCGCTGCTGGCAAGCGCGCCACGGTATATCTCGGAGGTATCTCTAAGGATGGTTCTAATGTGCGTACCAATAACTTTATCTTTGGCCGTAACAAGCAGAGCGGTGAGGCAGATGCGCCTATTCAGGTGGAAAATGTCGTATTCCGTGGCATAGATTTCGCTGCTCCTCTCGCTGAGAACTATGGTGTGGCTGCGAAAAACGGTACAGGCAACTATTTCGCGAATATGTATTCCGGAGGTATGGCCGTGACATTTGATTCGTTTGAACTTTATGACTGCTCGTTCCGTGATTTCGTCCGTGGTTTCGTCCGTCTCCAAGGCAATAAAGAAAAAGTCTTCAAGAAGGTTGTTGTTGACGGTTGCTTGTTCTATAACAACGGATATTATGATAACAACGGCCGTGGATACGCATGGTTTGACGTAGACAAGAATCATCCGAAAAACAATATGTTCCAGGATGTGACAATTTCAAACAACACGTTCTATGACTCTCCACGCGAAGCATTCTTTAAGAATGGTAACGGTGACGTTAACTTCCCGGCTGATCTGCATTATGATATCAAAATTTTGAACAACACTTTCATCAACTTCTCTACCCGTTCTACTTCACGCCCATTGTTCATGCTTCAGTATGTTCCTGGCGGATCTAAATTCGTAGTGAAGAAAAATCTGTTCGTGCTTGCTGCTGACGATGATGACAAGCGTAACCTTTACAATACCACTTGTGATATACGCAATATCAATGGCTCCGGTGAAGTCTTTATTGAGATGGAAGATAACTATTCTGTAGGATGTCGTGACGCCCACATGAAAGACGATGGTATCTTCACCTCTTATCCATTCTCCGGTACGAGCAGATCATTCGGTACATTCTACACCGGTGATAAGAACGACCTGAAAGTTCTTGTAGGAACCACCCCTCTTAAGGCTACAGATCTGTTCACCAATCCTAATCCTCCGCACAAGGTTCAGGCCGCTAATGATGTTGACCCTGAATATCACAAGGCTCCTGAAAACCTTCTCGAGGCACTCAAATACAAACAGACCGCTACAGTCACCAACCATGAAATATGGACGAAGAACGTAGGTGACCCGCGTTGGCGCAACTGATAAAACTAATGAGACTCCGTCCGCCTCATCGCAGACGGAGTCTTATATCCGCGACAGATCTCCTCTCTCAATTCAGGTTCGCCCGGCCAGCATGGCCGGGCGAATTTTCGTATGTACCCGCACCGCTTTCATACATACCAACGGCAAAATATCCGCTTATTGTATCATGCCGATATCGGGTTTATAGTGCTAAAAGCTTATGAAATAAAGTAATACGACATGTCTTTTGTCAGATATGTTGTAAAATATGTTGCGTAAACGGAATATTATTCGTATCTTTGCGTCATTATTATAGTTTAACAGTTTTTAAGGCTTTGGCTTAGAGGCTGTTGAGATAGTGTTTGAATCCGGCACAAATATTGAGAGGGCTTTTGGGATTGATTTTTCACAAGTAGAGCGGCTTTTGGCAGGCAAAGCGTAATGAAAAACATCCTGAGATACCTCAATACATATCTGAAAGATCCGGTATACCGATATTGATATCTAATATGGCAAATACAACCAAGCTCTAAAATGGTCCGCTTTATAGAGCCTCTGATATTTCTAATGAAAAATCAAGAAACATCAAAATTGAACAGCGGATGGGTGATCCCTCTATGCCATGCCGTCCTGTGGGGCATGGCGCTGGTCTTTGGCGCGTTCGTGCAATTGGACCGCTATATACCCGGATATAAAACCTTCCTCTCGATCTTGATAGTCAATGTGGCGTTTATGTTCGAATGCGTGCTCGTCGTATGGGAGTTGGAGGCGACGCATGAGGAAGATGTAATAGAATTTAAAGGCCTTTATCTGCAAAAGTGGATTTTTCTGAATGTCGCCTCGATCTTATTTCTTGTTACGTTGTTTTTAGCTTATAAAACTGTTTTAATCCTATACTTGCTTGCTTTTGCGGGGGCGTGTTTAAAATTTTTAGTCTGCCGCCATTCAATGGTCATGGAAAATTTCCTGTCGCCATTTCAGAAAAACAAGTATGTATCGAAATTTTAGCCTATGGATCCTATAGTTTTCTTTTGGACCGGTATAGTCCTCTCCATACTTTTTGTCACGCTTCTGTTGTGGGGCGGACGTCAGACGAGGCTTGCCCGTATGTCGGTCCAATCGACATTGGAAAATCAATCGCTATGGACCGCTTGTGCCGGCACACTGGATAGTGAGAAAGAAGATATTCCAGACAAATATATTTCCGTCTCTTTGAGGCATAACAGATTTCTGACGAAAGATGGACGTCCGATAGACACAGAGGACTACGTCGGCTATGTCGTGAAAGGTAACTCCATGCAGTTCGGCAAAATCAACACATGCGATGTGGTTTTCACGCGTAAAGGATTTAAGCCGTCAGACCTGGATGACCTGCCGAAAATAATAGTGTTGAAAATCCTTGACGCCAAACCCGATTCTTGTTGCCATAAGATCAGACGGGCCTGGCGCGTATGCAAGGATTCCGAAGGAGATGCTCTATACGGATATTTGGATGAAATCATGTCGTCAGAAGCTTATAAAAAGCTCAAGAAAGATATGTCCGGAATCTATACCAGTGATGAGGAGATGAGGAATATATTTACGGAAAAACTTGATCGGTACAAGGACAAATATAAAATACGTGAACGCGAAATCGTCATATCTACGACCTATAATGTTAAAGAAGGAAGAGTGGAGTTTTCGATCCATCCGCTCTCGTCAGTGGTTGGCATCGTGGAATATGCCTTTGACGTAAGAAAATGCGCATAGTTCATGCCATCTCTCCTTGGCTATGCTTTGATGTTCTCGCATCAAACTTTAATTCTTGATAGTGTTTATTTTAGTGGCGGCCGTTATTGATTTGATGCGGCCCCATAGGATCGAATGTTGAACAAACATATCCTATCGGACATACAAACGTCTGGTTTTGTGCAAAACCAGACGTTTGTATGTTTTATCTCCTTATGGAGGCATTTCCACATCGAAATATAAAAAATGAAGTCGGGATGAAATAATTATATCATTATGACAAAAAATATAAAAAACACACGCAAAAACTTGCATAGATAAAAAAAAACATCTATCTTTGCATCGCAAAACTTCAAAACAGATATACTTTTTTACTTTAAGTATTGCTTGATAAAAAAAGTTCTGTAAAAGGTGCCATAGCTCAGTTGGTAGAGCAAAGGACTGAAAATCCTTGTGTCCCCGGTTCGATTCCTGGTGGCACCACCCAAACAAAGATTAAATCGCTAATTCTCAAAGAATTGGCGATTTTTCTTTTACTCCCTACAGGGCGTAGTCACTATAATAGTCACTATCTAAATCGCTATAAACCATGATAAATCGGCTTGATTAAATGCTCTTAAAACGTTCCTTTCAATCTTCAAGTCAATTAAACGCCCCATTAAATCCTCTTCACAAAAAGAGTGACTATTCGCGTGGTGCGCAGGGATTCACTATAGTTTTTATTGTCTTCTCCATTGATGAGCATACTATAGTAAATAAAGCCTCGTTAAAGATACGTATCACAAGTTTGTTGATAAGATAGAATACGCGTACCTTTGAACAAATGTATAGATACCTTTGCTTAAAAATATGTTTAACAATAATTTCATACCATATAGAAAATGGGAAACATAAAACTAACAAAAGAACAACGCCTTACTATATATAAAACAATAATCTCCATTGGTAATATTTGGGGATTAGGAGAGCCTGAGGGACTCAATCCAGTACAGTTCTTAGATAGAATATGGGATTTAAGACTCATGTCCTCGTCAGACCCTCGTTATAAGACTGCAGCAGAAGATGCAAAAAAGCACCTTATTGATAATGATGATTGGGACGACGACTATGTTTTCCTTGATCGTTTCAAACTACTTGATTGTAACGAAGAAGAATTTTTAAAGTTTCTTAATGTAGTAATTAGTCCTGATGTTAGGACAAGTGAAGATGAAATAGAGAAATATGTTAAGGTTATAGCGGGACTTCTTCCTAAGGGATATGAAGTAATATCAAGTTCTGACAAAAAAGGAAGATTAATATATCATGTAATAACAGCCTTAAATAATGTAGACGATGGAGATCAATATCCTATAGGCCTGTCAAAAAACGTCATTACATTTTTCACTGATAAGACTCCTTCTGAGTATCCTGCGTTCCAACTAAATTCGGATAATTGGGATGATTATGGATTCAAGACATCGTTTAAATTGAATTATTGGCCAAAGAAAGGAATTTGTCACGTAATAGGCTATCTCAAAATTCTTCAAGAAAAAACGGAATCTGGTCGCACGAAACTGCCGGATTCTTTTACCTCATTACCTACGTCATTTTGTAGTCTGGGACAGAATGATAATTACTATGAAGAACTATTAAAATTAATTCCTGATAGATATGAGTCTGTTCTTTATGCATTAAAAGATGCTTCATGGTTTTCCGATATACGATACAGATTTGAGAATAATGCTGGGTTTAAGAAATCTCTACTTCGAAATGATGATACAATATTTATATTGTCAAGCATTAAAAGAAAAATAAAGAGAGCAGGTGAAGACTCTTGGGATTTTTCTATAAAATCTGAATTACCTTACGCAAAAGAATTATTAAATATACCTTTTAAATTTGGTGATCTTGAGTCTGAAAATAACCATAATAGAATTAAAGCATTGATTGGTCCCAATGGTGCGGGGAAAACATCAATACTTAAATCTCTCGTTAAGGGCCTTATAAGAAACGAGGATGTCTTTCAGCCTTCGCAACCAATATTTTCAAAAGTTATCGCAATCTCTTTCAGTATCTTTGATACTTTTATAGAACTAAGAGGCAAATCAGTTTTAACTTATACTTATTGTGGATTACATGATAAGAGTAATACTGTTATGTCGGAAGAAGACAGAGAAGCGCGTTTAAAAGAAGCATTAGAGTGGATCAACGGAGGGACAGAGGGTAAGGGAAGGGGTAACCATAAACTGATAAGAAAGTTTATCAAAGGGTTAGAAATTGCGTTTCCTACTGATTGGGTAGATTCTATTTGGTCAGACGATGGTATTTCAATTAATGCTATTCTGGCGAAATCAAAGGTAATGAGTACAGGAGAATCCATGATTCTTAATCTTATTGCATCATTATACGCCAACATACGCCCGCACTCTTTGATAGTATTTGATGAAATGGAAGTCCATCTACATCCTAAAGCCATTCGTCAAATGATGTCATTGCTTTTTAAAATCACAAGAGAGTATAACTCTGCATGTATTATTGCTACACACTCTTCTATTGTGGTCCAAGAGCTTCTTGCTGATAATGTGATAATAATCGAAAAGAGCGAGAATAGTACTCCCATTGCAAGAATTCTTAATCATGAGTCACTAGCCGAAAATCTGTCCGTTATTTCAGGCGAAATATTTGGAGAATCTTCCATCCCTCCTCATTATGAGATATTCATAAAAAACATGGCAGAAGATTCGGATAGTCTTGAATCATTACTTTGTAAACTTTCATCAAGAAATCTTCCGCCAAGTCTACCATTATATATGTTAGCTCGTAATGAATTTGAAAAAGCTCAAAAAAAATGATAAGCTACCCATTATATACATCTCCTATAAATGGGAGGACTCCTTTTGACGAATACAAGACTGAAGCTAATGGAGTGCCTGAACTGAAATCAATTGAAGCAGAAGTATTAGCTTGTTATAAGGAATATGAGGACGCAGTTAATAATGGCATTGTTCACACACTCAAACCTCATGGTTTCGTTCAACCTGAAAAAGGGAAATTACAGGATCTTTATTCAAGTGATTGCGATATTGCAAAAAAGGTTCGTTCCTATCATAATGGATTTACAAAAGCAACACGGAGAATATATCATAATAAGTGCCCTTATTGCGTATTATCTGAACCAAACACACTTGAACATATACTTCCAAAAGGGAAATATCCAGAGTACGCTGTTCATGTCTATAACTTAATACCGTGTTGCTCTAAGTGTAACTCGCACAAAGGTGAAGCGATAGTTGATAGTATTAATGGTCTTCCCCATACTTTAAACCTCTATTACCACGATCCAGAAAAATTTCAATTTTTACAGGTTGACTGTTTTTTGGATGCGCATAATCAACCTTTATTTTCTTATAAACTTACATTCCCTTCCGATGCAGATCCGGACTTAGCCTCAATTATTACCAATCACTTTAAAAGACTTCATCTAATCGAGAGATATAATGAAGAAGTAATAAAAACGTATACTGCAATTGAACCGATAATTAAGTCGTTATGTAGTGGTAAAACTTTAGAAGAGGCATTTAGTGCTATATTAGACTATTTCCATACAGTCTCTCCAAATTACGGCATCAATCATCATTGGATTGCTTTATTCCAATGTTTAATTTCGTCTCCTCAATATCACACCTATCTAAATAACTTTTGCAATAAGAAATGATAGAGACTTCGATATAAAAGATTGGATATAATGTAACAATTGATTATTACATAGAAAGTCGGGTGCCGGACTGACGGTCGTCGATGTCATCGTAGCGGGTGCGGTTGCCTACTTCGTGCTCGCGCTTGTAACCAGACGAGCCGTAACTGACATTGAGGGAAGATAATGCGTTGGCAAGGTTGTATGAGAACACTTGCGAGATTTCCGCTGAGTAGTCCTGTGGGCGGGAAGGGAGAATACGGACACCGGCTTTGGACTGGGTATTCTGCTTTATCCTCTCCTTAACTGCCTCGGCATCCTTTCGAGTAAGATGCAGGATGGCTATTGACAGCAGGAAATCGTGTCGGGCCTGTTCATCGGTATGGAGCGAACGGAACTTGGATTCCTCCTCCGGAGTTAATTCTATCAGTGGAATATAGCCGTCGGTCAGAGCCACGCGGAGGCAGTAGTTACCGTTTCTATGTTTGACAACTGCCATGTCCTTTATCCTCTCTTGATGGTTGCGTATCGGATAACGCATGAGATATTCGGTCAGTATCTCCTCGGAGAACATCGTGGCCGCTATTGTAAGACCGACATCTTCGCGCTCGTTATCCTTTACGCCGTTATACCATGCATACTGTCTCGGAGAGATTGGCTTGCGGTAGGTCGAGCTATCTTTGACATTGATGAGCATATAGTTCCCTTTGCCGTCTTTGCCCACATCGACAGTGAACATGTCACGGTACACGTCGAGCGGCGATGGTTTCCTTTGCGGTTTGATGGCGAAATCAATAAGTTCCGACAGTTTCATCACCTTACTGCCGTCGAAGGCTATCTTTTCGGCATGGTCGATTACACTGTATCCTCTCACTCTGCTGTCCTTGTCCTTCTGGAAACTGATGTCTATACCAAACTTTGTCTTGAGAACATCAATGAGATTCTGTATGCGCTGGCAGTTCTCCTCGCTCAACGGCTTGCCGTGATTGTCGAGTATTTTGCGGATGTCGGTGTTCAGTCTTGCCTTTACCGGCTTTCGCTTCTGACCTTTTGACACTTTGACATTATCGACACTTTGACATTTTCCCTCGGCTATCTCGCTCTTGTATTTCCGGATTATGTAGCGAAGCTGCGTAGCGCGGTCTTTGCGCTTGGGGCTGTTCCTGGTGATTCGATTGAGAATGTCGCTGATGGCGATATTTCCGGCATTGCCGCCACACTTGAACAGTCGGTAGCCATCGAGCGATTTCTCTATCTTGTAACCATGAGTCTTGACGATATTGGCAAACTGCCCCTCCGTTTCGTAGTCGTAGCCGAGAATCCGGTTAATATCTTTCTTGATGTCAGGAGAGAGTATGCGATTTGCGCACTCGTTAAGCCTGCGCCTGTCCTGATGGTCAGAAATGACATAACCGTTTGGCTTTATTCTCGTCGAGAGAATATGCACATGGTTATTACCGGTATCGTGGTGGGCGTAAACAAAATACGGCTGACGGGCATATCCCATACCCACCATAAGCTCTCGTGCGAAGCCGGTGAGTTCTTCAGGCGACATGGCGCGTCCTTTCACGGAGGCCGACACGTGGAACTGGAAACGTGTTGTCTTTGTATTGCCGTAGGTCTTAGAGTTTTCTTTCATATACCTCTCGACTTCAGCCGAGGCATCAAGGCCGAAGCGGTGCAGCGTCTCGACATTGTGACGCAACGCCTCGCTGACATTCTCCATCGCCATAAGGGTTGCCACACCATCAGCAATCTTCTTCTCGTTATATCGAGCGCCGGGGAAACCGCCGCCGGACACATCGTTGAGTTTCTTGACTATCATTTTCCTGAAATTATCATGTTATAGAGGTATGTCAGCATCTGCCGGATTTTATCTGTACCCTCGCAAAACTGACCGAAGGGAAGAAGATCTGCCGCCCGCAACGAGTAAGGATTCATTTTCTGCTGTTCGTTGATGTGCTTTGCAACCTGATTGGTGTTGGTGCCGGTTCTTTCGATGAGCTTGATAGCGGACTTGATCAAAGCAATCATACGGGGATTGTCGCGGTCAGCCATCGGCTGCTCTTCATATTTGAGTGTGGCACAACGTACAAACGCACTCAGATTACCGTCGGTGTATCGGTCGGCTCTTGACTGCATTTCTGCGTGGGTCTGCGAATCGACACGTATTTTTATAGTGATGGATTTTTTATCCGACATAGAGATTAACTTTTTAAGATATTATGGTTTGATAGATTGGTTGATTGAATATTTGATACAATGAAGACTATATGACTTGGTATAATGATTGCTTGATGATTTGATGAACTGATACCTTGATGATATAATATCTTAGTGACTCGATTGTCTGATTATCCAATGCTCCATTACCCGATGACTTATTGTCCAATGGCTCATTATCATATTATCCAATGTATCGATTATCCAATGTGACGATGACCGATAAACCGAAGTATCACGGTTCATGATAAATGTGTTGCTTGATAATATATCAACCGCAGATTTTCAGTTTTTCATCATTCATTTTTCAGTCTATCATCGTTCACGGGCAATGTATCATTAGACAAAAGACTGCGAGTTTCGAGCGGGATTGACCCTCACCTCGGGGGAGGCGGGATAGCCGTTGTGGACACAATCGGCATATCTTGCAAAGCAAGGTTTATACTCCAAATCAGGCGTGAGCAACCGGGGTATCTCAGTCAGTTCGACCTCGGTCGAAAATGTCATAATGTCAAAAGTTCATAGTGTCAGCGCATGGGTCATATTTTGCGATAGCAACCGTGTGACTTTTTCTTCACGAATCCTCGGCCTCCGTTTCTCAGGAATCTTTTGACCGAGGATTCCGAGATTCCGAGTTGCAGGGCTTCCCTGACTGCATCGGCTGTGGTGAACGAATCCCTGAGGTTTCCGAGTAACTCGGTAAACCGGTTGTCGAGATCGGTAG
>CAJULW010000004.1 GCA_910587515.1 uncultured Duncaniella sp. | reverse complement strand
GCCGCGTCGATGATACTGCGAAAGCGGGAAAGTAGATCACCGCCCCCTCTGATGGCCCGGCCGGACGCGACGAGCGTTCCGGCCGGGCCTTTTTTTATCCCCTAGCCCCACGGACGCACGAGGTAATCTCAGTCTTTTTTTGTAATTTTGCGAAATATAATTCTTAAACACAGTCCAAAAAGATAGATATGAAACTTACAGAACTGACTGCAATCTCTCCCGTTGATGGCCGCTACCGTGGAAAATGTGAGTGTCTTGATGAATATTTTTCTGAATACGCATTGATCCGATATCGGGTTAAAGTCGAAGTTGAATATTTTATATCCTTGTGTGAGATTCCTCTGCCAGCCTTGGAAACTGTGCCATCTGACATATTTGGTAAACTTCGTGATATCTATGAGTCATTTTCGGCCAATGATGCATTGCGCATAAAGGAGATAGAGGGTGTGACTAATCATGATGTTAAGGCCGTAGAGTATTTTCTCAAGGAGAAATTTGATAATTTGGGACTTGAACAGTATAAGGAATATATACATTTCGGGTTGACATCGCAGGATATCAATAACACATCCGTTCCTATGTCTGTAGCCGATGCTCTGCGTGAGGTTTATCGTCCGCGTATTATGGAGCTTATCGAACATCTTGAGGCCAGAGCTGAGGAATGGTATGATATTCCGATGCTTGCCAAGACCCATGGACAGCCTGCTTCTCCGACAAGGCTTGGCAAAGAGATACGAGTGTTCAGTTACCGTCTTCGCAAGCAGTTGGAGATTCTTGACAAGGTTGAGATTTCCGGAAAGTTCGGTGGAGCCACAGGTAATTTCAATGCTCATTTGTGTGCGTTCCCTTCAATTGACTGGAGAAAATTCGGTGCGGATTTTCTTTCGGAGAAACTTGGTATCATACGGGAGGAATATACCACTCAGATATCCAATTATGACAATCTTGCCGCTCTGTTTGATGCTCTTTCGAGAATTAATAATATAATATTGGATCTTGACAGGGATATGTGGATGTATATTTCTATGGAATATTTCAAACAGAAGATAAAACCTGGGGAAGTTGGATCGTCAGCTATGCCTCATAAGGTTAATCCTATCGATTTTGAAAATTCTGAAGGCAATATCGGTATTGCGAATTCGGTTTTCAATCATTTGGCAGGCAAACTTCCTGTATCGCGTCTTCAACGTGACTTAACGGACTCTACTGTTTTGCGAAATATAGGGGTGCCTTTGGCTCACACACTGATTTCGGTTGCTTCTACTATGAAAGGGCTTGGAAAACTATTGCTTAACAGATCCGCTATAGATAATGATCTTGAGAATACTTGGAGCGTTGTCGCAGAGGCGATACAGACCGTCCTCAGACGGGAGGGATATCCCAAGCCGTATGAGACCTTGAAGGCTCTTACCAGAACGAACGAGGTTGTGACCTCTCAAAGCATCGCTGAGTTTATCGATACTCTGAATGTTTCAGATGATATAAAATCCGAACTTAAAAAACTCTCACCTCATAGTTATACAGGCTATTGATATTGGTAAGATTTAGAAGATGGAGACATCGACCAAAATACGATTCTTGTTTATCGCTGCGCTTTGGCTTTTGTTATGTTATATGGTGGTGGCTTCACAACCGTTCACTTTATGGGTGGCATTTGTCATTGTCGCGTCCGGTATAGTGGTATGGGTTCCTCTGTATAAGAAGTATTTTAAGAATGGAAAACGAAACAAAGAGCGGTAGTACTATTAAGGATCCGACAGTCAATGGTTCAGGAGTTCATGCTTATCCATTGCTTTCCGGTATAGATTCGCCTGCCGATTTGCGAAAACTTTCTCGTCGTGAACTTCCGGCTGTATGTCGGGAGTTACGGTCATTCCTGATCAGTTCACTGTCTTCGCATCCGGGACACTTTGCATCAAGCATGGGTTCGGTGGAGCTGACGGTGGCCTTGCATTATGTATTTAATACTCCATACGACCGCATCGTATGGGATGTTGGCCATCAGGCTTACGGGCATAAGATTCTTACAGGCCGTCGCGACAGATTCGAAAGCAATCGTACATTGGATGGTTTAAGTGGTTTTCCATCACCAAAGGAAAGCGAATACGATACGTTTACCGCTGGCCACGCATCCAATTCCATTTCGGCCGCACTTGGTATGGCTGTTGCGACTTCGTTGCGTAAGGATGTCCCTCCACGCAATGTGGTGGCTGTCATCGGTGATGCTTCAATTAGCGGTGGTCTTGCGTTCGAAGGGCTAAATAATGCGGCGAATTCAAATTCAAATCTGTTGATAATATTGAATGACAACGATATGTCTATTGACCGCAATGTAGGATCGTTGAATTCATATCTTGCTCATTTGACCACATCTAAAGTATATAATAATATTCGCTATCGATTTTCCGGTTTTCTCCGTAGGCACAGCCTTGTTACGGATAAAGGCAAGGGGATAATAATGCGGTTCAATAATAGTTTGAAATCATTGCTGACCAAACAGCAGAATATTTTTGAAGGCTTGAACATCCGCTATTTCGGACCGTTTGACGGACATGATATCAATACGGTTGTAAACGTGCTGAACGACATAAAAGATCTTTCCGGGCCGCGCATATTGCATTTGCGCACCGTCAAAGGTAAGGGATATGAGCCAGCTGAAAAGAATCCATCGATATGGCATGCTCCGGGTCGTTTCGACGCAGAAACGGGAGAGATAATAAAAGATCGAGCAGTCAGGGCTCCGAAGTATCAGGATGTCTTTGGCGAGACACTTGTCACTCTTGCCAAGGATGACGACCGGATTGTCGGTATCACTGCTGCGATGACTTCTGGCACTTCCATGAATAAACTGCAGGTCGTTTTTCCCGAAAGGACTTTTGATGTCGGAATATCCGAAGGCCATGCGGTGACATTTGCCGGAGGAATGGCCAAGGACGGCATGAAGCCATTTGTCGCTATTTATTCCTCCTTCATGCAGAGAGCCTACGATCATATAATACATGATGTCGCTATCGAGGGATTGCCAGTGGTTTTTTGTCTTGACAGAGCCGGATTGGTCGGAGAGGACGGGGCTACGCACCATGGCGTATTCGATTTGAGTTATCTGCGATGTATTCCGGGGATGACGATAGCCTCACCGCGCAATCTTGATATGTTGCGCCATCTGATGTTTACGGCTAAATGTTTTGACGGGCCTTTTGCGATACGCTATCCGCGAGGCAACGGAGACTCATATTTATCGGAAGATATGAAGTGTTTGCCTATTGGAAAGGGTGAGAAGATAAAGGATGGATGCGATTTGGTGATACTTACCATAGGCCCTGTCGCCAATGAAGCGTCCAAGGCCATAAAGTATGCTGAGTCAGAGTTGGAAATAAGTGTGGCTCACTATGACATGATATTCCTCAAGCCGCTCGATACATCGATTATTGATGAAATAGCCGCCAAAGGATGCCCGGTTATCACGATAGAGGACGGTACTGTTGATGGAGGCCTTGGCACTGCTGTCATTGAGCGTATTTCCGAGAGCGGGGCTCGATGCGACGTTGTGCGTCTCGGAGTGCCTGACCGTTTCATTCCGCAAGGGACACCGGCTCAGTTGCGTCGGCTATGCGGATTTGATGCCGAAGGTATTTATGAAACCATAAAAAACATATATAATAAACGCAAGCCTAAGAGAGAAGCATGAAGATAGTAATAGCGGGATCTGGTGAAGTAGGAACGCATCTTGCAAAACTTCTCTCCAACGAAGAGCAGGATATCACCGTTGTTGACAGTGATGGTGAAAAACTTGCGATGCTTGATTCGAATTACAATTTGTTGACATATAGGGGATCTCCGACATCGTTTTCAACCTTGCGTCAGGCGGGGGTAGAAGGATGCGATCTTTTTATCGCTGTGACACCTTTCGAGACACGCAACATTGTCGCATGTGCTATAGCGAAGAGTCTTGGAGCTGAGAAAACAGTGGCCCGCATTGACAACTATGAATTCAAGGATCCTGCCAATAGGGATTTTTTCGGACGACTTGGAGCTGACGATATGATATATCCTGAATATCTCGCTGCGTTGGAGATAATTCAGGCGCTTCGTCACAATTGGGTGCGCCATTGGTTTGAGCTACATGATGGAGAACTGATACTTGTCGGTGTGAAACTTCGTGACAATGCACCGTTGATGGGTATGCAGCTTAAAGAACTTGGAATGACTGAACATAGTTTTCACGTGGCGGCGATAAAACGCAACCATGAAACTATCATTCCCGGTGGAGACGACAGATTGCAACCTAACGACATAGTATATTTCATGACCACTCGTGAACATGTCGAATCGTTGGTCGCCTTGTGTGGTAAAAAACAGCGAAAAATCCGTGATGTGCTTATTATGGGTGGAAGCCGTATAGCGGTGCGTCTATGTGCGATGGTAGGTGACGAATTTAATATCAAGATTGTCGATATTGATCGAGAACGTTGTCTACGATTGTCCGAGCGCTGTCCAAATGCTCGTATAATAAATGCCGACGCGCGCGATACAGACGCTTTGCTTGATGCCGGTATAGCAGATATGGATGCGTTTATAGCATTGGCTGACAGTAGTGAGACCAATATTCTCACGTGTCTTTCCGCAAAGGAACTTGGAGTCGTAAAAACAATCGCTGAAGTCGAGAACCTTCAATTCATCTCGGAGGCTGAAGGTCTCAACATCGGTACGATAATAAATAAAAAACTTCTTGCGTCTTCCAGAATTTTTCAGATGTTGCTTGACAGCGATACCTCTACTTCGAAATGTTTGGCTCTTGCAGACGCAGAAGTGGCTGAGATAGTTGCCAAGGAAGGATCTAAGATAACTCGTGCCCAGGTGAAGGATTTGAGGTTGTCGCGCGACATGACGATCGCAGGACTCATCCGTGATGGAAAAGGATATCTTGTGTCCGGTAATACTTTGATACATCCTGGTGACAGAGTGGTGGTGTTCACGCTCAATGGTGTTATCCATAAGGTGGAGAAATTGTTTAAATAAGACAAATTTCTCATATCTTTAATCGCTGTAATCAATCTGGATGTAAATGAGAATAAAAGACTATACTTCTACCATAAATTTTCGTGTCATACTTCGGATCATAGGACTCCTGCTGATGATAGAAGGTGCTTTCCTTTCCATACCTATGGCAACAGCCATTGTTTATGAAGAGAAGGACTGGTTATGTTTCATGGTTACTCTTGTACTGACAGTCGTCACCGGTTTTTTTATGGCTTTTGGCATAAAGCCTCGTTCACCGAGAATGGGAAAGCGTGAAGGTTTTCTTCTTACCGCACTTATCTGGGTTTTCTTTTCGGCTTTCGGTATGCTTCCGTTCATATTTATGGAAAATCATCCGCTTTCGGTGTCCGATGCGTTTTTCGAAGCTATGTCGGGATTTACCACCACCGGAGCGACTGTAATGGGCTCTATAAGCCATCTTAGCCATGGGATTGTTTTATGGAGGAGCCTTATGCAATGGATCGGAGGTATGGGGATTATTCTCTTTACTTTAGCTGTCGTCCCTATGCTTAACCATTCTGGTGGTATGCAGATGTTTAACGCTGAAGTCACCGGTATAACACATGACAAGCTAAGGCCTCGCATATCACAGACCGCCAAAGGTTTGTGGATGATATATATCGCTTTGACGGTTATATTGTTCACGCTTCTTGTATTGGGGCCGATGAGTGTATTTGAATCCGTATGTCATGCGTTCAGTACGATGTCGACAGGTGGGTTTTCTACTGCCGATGATAGTATAGAAGCTTGGGATTCTACTTATATACAAGCGGTTGTCACTGTGTTTATGTTTCTTGGAGGCACGAGTTTTGTGCTCTTATATAGGGCTGTACACGGTGATTTTAGACCGATATGGAAAAATGATGTTTTTCGTACGTACGTAGGGATAATTTTTTGTTGCTATCTGCTTTTTGTAGGAGCTATCTTATATCACGGACAGGCACATTCAATAAAGGCTGTTACGCTCGATCCGCTTTTTCAGATAATATCTACGATAACGTCCACCGGCTATGAGGTGTCAAGTTTTTCAAGTTGGGGTACTTTGACCTTGTCCTTGACTTTCGCGTTGATGTTTTTCGGTTCGTGCGCTGGGTCGACGAGCGGTGGGGCGAAGATCGACAGGCTGATATACCTTCTTAAAAATTGCCGTAACGAGATCGTACGATGTATCCATCCGAACAATATATTTACAGTTCGAGTGAACGACAGGGTTATACCTCATGAAACAGTCTCAAAGGTGATAGCATTCCTGTGTCTGTATGTGATAATAATAATGATCGGAGGTATTTTGCTGACAGCTTTGGGGCTTCCGCTTGTCGATTCGTTCTTTTCAGCCTTTTCGTGTATAAGCAATACAGGACTTGGCGCGGGGGTGACCGGATATGGCGGTTCTTACGCCATAGTCCCCGATGTCGGTAAATGGCTCCTTGCTCTCATAATGATGATAGGACGACTCGAATTATTTACGGTGCTGATCCTTTTCACACCGGCATTTTGGAAGAAGTAGGTTGAACTTAGATAAGAATAAGCCGGGCATATGTCCGGCTTATTTTTTGCAGTGTCGGGCGTAAGCTTGAGCCATACGTGTGTGGTATTGGCGGCGCGCATATCCCGGTCCGTTATATCCTCTGGCGAATGGAGTCCAGTTTTTTTGCTGAAGATGTTTCAGCAGACCGGCGTTAGTGATAAATTTCGCGAACATGTCAAGTTGATCTCGTTCTGAACGTGACATTCTGCATACGAAATCTTCAAGACTTTCTGCACCGCACTTTTTCCAATTGAATCCTCCGATCTGAAACATGCCCCAGAATGTACCTTCTATGGCTGCTTGGGGATGTATGGTTTTCGCTGCGTCAAGTCTGCGATAGGCTCTGGCCTGTGATCCTTTTGAAGAAGCGAATACAACGGAGTGTGATTTGTTGTATTTTGATAGATTTACCCCGCGCCTCGATGCAAAACGCCGGAACATTGTCAAATCGAAATTGATAAGAGGTTTACCTGGAGATGCGAATCCCTGATGGGTTTTGCCAGCTTCGATTTCTACCACTGCTTTGATTGCGGCTACCTCTACTCCAAGTTGTTTTGCCACTTCCTCAAAGTCCGCTTCGGTAAGGCGCAGTATAGTGTCGGATGATATATTTTTTGTGTCACATTCGGCTGTGAGAACCGTAATAGAATCACGGGCTGTTTTCTGCGAACCGTGATCTGTCATTGAAAAGAGTAGCGACGAAAGAAAAATAAAAATAGTAAGAAATAATGTTCGTCGTGTCATAAATTATAGATTGGTTAAACAAATATGTCACGGATGGTGTCGATTAGACCGGATGATAATCGGGTGACATTTTTATGGAAAAGGAGAGAGTCCGCGCAGGGCCGTGCATCACAGCATGACCCTGCGCCAATCCTCTTTAGGTAGAAACGCTTTTAGCGTAAGTTTATTCGTGAGATAAATATGGGGGCGTCACACCTGCCTTCGGAGAGAGGCTGGTCTTTCGTTTATTTTTTAAGTTCTCCTACTTTTTCAAGAGTGCGTTTGAGTTGTCCCCAGAAGCGCTCCACAGCGGGAATAAACATTCTTTCGGAAGGAGAGTGGACGTCGCGTAAGGTCGGACCGAACGACACCATGTCGAGATGCGGATATTTCGTTAGGAACAGGCCACATTCCAATCCTGCGTGTATCGCTTTTATGGCCGGTGTCACTCCGTAAAGTTCTTGATAAGCGTCACGTGAAATTTTCATTATGGGTGATTCCAGATTGGGCTGCCATCCCGGATATCCTTCCCCGTGTTCTACTCGGGCTCCGGATAAGAGGAATAAAGCCTCCACTTGACGGGCGATATCCCATTTGCGGGATTCTACGGAACTACGTTGGCTCGTTGTGACAACGATCGTATTTTCACCGTTCATTTTTACCGATGCAAGATTTGTTGATGTCTCGACGAGGCCTTCAAGTTCGCGGCTCATTGACATGACTCCGTGTGGGGCTGAGTAGAGGGCGCGTATGATATTAGTCGAGGTTTCTTGATCGATGGTGAAATCTGGTGTGTCGACACTTTCCATACTTACTTTGAGATTTGGCTCCACTCCTTGATATTCGTTTTCAAGATCTGCGATATAATTGTTGAGCATCGCGCGAACCTCTTCTTTTTTTGATGTGTGTACACCGATCACAGCGTGACTTGCGCGCGGGATGGCGTTGCGCAGATTTCCACCGTCAATTTCGGAAACGACAACTTCATGTTTGCCCGAAAGTTCGAAAAGGAAACGGGCGAGAAGTTTATTGGCGTTTGCGCGTCCAAGATGGATGTCACCGCCTGAGTGGCCACCGTTGAGACCTTCGATGTTTATCTTGAAATATAGAAAGTCGGTAGGGGCGCATGAACGTTTGTAAGTGAAAAAAGCTTGGGTGTCTACACCTCCGGCACAACCTACGAAAATTTCAGCGTCGTCTTCCGAATCCAGGTTTAGAAGCATTGTGCCGCTAATCATGTCGGCTCCAAGATTGTTGGCTCCTGTCATTCCGGTTTCTTCATCAACAGTGAAAAGAGCTTCAAGCGGTCCATGTTCGAAAGAGTCGTCTGTAAGGGCGGCGAGCGAGGCAGCCATGCCTATACCGTTGTCTGCCCCAAGTGTAGTACCTTCCGTGCGTATCCAATCTCCGTCAATTACAGTTGGAATGGGTTGGGTAGTGAAATCGAAACTTTTGTCGTTTGATTCGCACACCATGTCCATATGACCTTGCATGATTATAGTAGGTGCATTTTCGTGACCAGGGGTGGCTGGTTTGCTCAGAACCACATTGCCGACTTGATCGGTCTTGGCTGCAAGTTTGTGTTTCTTGGCGAAGTCAAGAAGATATTCGCGAATTTTCTCCTCTTTTTTTGAAGGACGCGGGATTTTGGTAATCTCGTCGAAAATTGCGAAAACCTCGCGTGGTTGAAGATCTTTGATTTCCATTTGATATTAAATTTAGAAGTCTTACTGTTACAAACGGACTACAAAACAGCTTATCACACGTATTTTTAGTAAAAATTAATGCAAGTGTAAAATAAGTGTTAAATATGTCGTATTTGCACGACTAAATTATAAAATAAAATTGATATAGACACAATAATTACAACTAAATTGCTACTTTTGCATCGGAAAATACGAATTGACAATGAAAACAATATTGGTTACCATCGCTTTTTCAGCTCTTTTGCTTGGTCTTGCGGTGATCATGTTTGGTTTCAGGCTTTTGTTTGTCAAAGGAGGAAAATTTCCGTCCGGACACGTCCATGACAACCCGGAGTTGAGACGTCGTGGCATAGGCTGCGCCAATGAGGATTGACCGAGTCATAAGAAGTTAAATAATCGTAAACCACAATCATTACATACCCTACATCTATCTCAGACATGAACAAGCTATCAATATCGGCTTCATCGCTGCTTCTAAGTGTTTTTGCATTCAGTTCTACTTCTTGTGGAGGCTCTGCGGAAGCCGGTTCTCCTTCCGGAAATACGACTCAGGAAACAGTCGCTGATGGCGCGACATCTTCGGGGATTAATATCCGGTATATCGACTCTGATTCTTTGATGACACATTATAATCTTGCTAAAGATTTTCAGGAAGCCTCGATGAGGGCTGTGTCAAAAATTGAAAGCGCACGTCAGGCCAAAGCTTCTGAAATACAAAAGTTTGCCTCGGCTATAGAGCAAAAAGGCCGAAGCAACGGTTATCTTACCGAAGCAAGCTATAACGCTGATATGCAGAAGCTTCAAAAGATGCAGCAGGACGCTGAAAACTATCTTGCCGGTCTGAGCCGCAATACAGAGACCGAGCTTGCACAACAGCAGTTACAGCTCAATGACTCGATTGAGAACTACATAAAGACATATAACGCATCGAAGGGCTATGACGCTATTTTGTTCAAGGCTGCCGGTGTGTATTTCAATCCATCTCTTGACATTACGAAAGAGATCATTGATGGTTTGAACTCGCGTTACAATAAAGTCGGAGAAAGCAAATAATTACGTTTCATTCGGCATACAGAGATATAATTCTGTAAAATATTTACCAAAGGATCCTCTGAGAATCGAAAAGACGGTTCTCGGAGGATTTTTTTTATTGCTGATAAATACTGTAACAGTGGTACTATTTTCTGTTTTATTGGTATGCGTTTATTGATCAGGGCATGGTAAATTTGTGACAGATAATCGATAAATTATGAAGGATTCATTGTCTCTTATTTTGGGCGCGTTTATCGCGCTGTCAGTTCAAATCATACCTCAATTTTCTATGGCTCAACAAAAAATAATACAAGACGCAGGCCGTAATGCTCTAGGTGGGTTCGCTCCGGAGTTCGCTCGTTTGAACGATGATGTGCTTTTCGGTGAGATATGGAGCCGTAACGATCTTTTTAGCTTGCGGGACCGCAGTATTGTTACGGTTACATCGCTTATAAGCCAGGGTATAACAGACAATTCTCTGGAGTATCATTTGCAGTCCGCAAAAAACAACGGAATCTCACGTACGGAGATAGCTGAAATTATAACCCATATAGCGTTTTATGCTGGATGGCCTAAAGCCTGGGCCGCATTTAATCTTGCGAAGACGGTTTGGGCGGATGATAGCGATGGCAATGATGCTATGTCTGAATTTCAGAAGGAAATGATTTTTCCTATAGGAAAACCAAATACGGTGTACGCAAAATATTTCATAGGTAAAAGTTATATCGCACGGATTTCTGATTCACAGATCTCGTTTTCAAATGTTACTTTCGAGCCTGGATGCAGGAATAATTGGCATGTACATAAAGCGAAACGTGGTGGAGGGCAGATGTTGGTAGGTGTAGCCGGAAGGGGATGGTATCAGGAAGAAGGGAAGCCGGCCCGTGAGATACTTCCTGGTACGGTGATTCATATACCTGCAAATGTAAAGCACTGGCACGGTGCAGCCTGTGATAGTTGGTTCGCTCATCTTGCGTTTGAAATACCCGGTGAGGAATGTTCTAACGAATGGTTTCTGCCGATTTCGGATGAAGAATATGATCAGCTTTGAGATTCAGGGTTGTGACTTTTGAATTTTGATTGATTTTGATGGGTATGCAGGTGTTGCGAACCAAAGCCGTCTGTCGGTCGTTTCTTATTTGTAGAACAAATAAAAATCTTACATTATGAATTTTTTGTGGTATATAATAATAGGGCTTCTGTCTGGGTTTGTCGCAGGAAAGCTTATGCGTGGAGGAGGTTTCGGCCTTATTGTGAATCTGATTGTCGGAATCCTCGGTGGTGTCCTCGGTGGATGGTTGTTTGGCCTTGTGGGGATCTCGGCAGCAGGAATCATAGGCAATCTTATAACTTCGGTGATCGGAGCCATATTCCTGTTGTGGCTTGTTGGGTTGCTGAGCAGGGCTGTCAACCGATAAGGTTGACGGTGGCTCTAAGGTGCGATCATTTCATTTTATGGGTTCATAAACGCGATTTGTGTTCGGTGGTGTGATATGCGTCACAAAGAAGCAGGAATCGTTTAAAAGTATTGTCTGCAGTCTGGTATATAAGTATCAGATTGCAGATACTTTTATTTAGGTGCGTATACAGAGAGTGGGGATTATATGAATTTTACTTTTCAAAAGGAATTTTCAATTTGTTGCCGGTTCACTAAAATCAATCGTTAAAATCTTAAAAAACTTCTTATCTTCGCATCGGGCAGGAGTTTGTCTTTTACTTAGGATATGTTTGAAAAGCGTTTTTGCTTTTTTCTTGATTCGAAGGTTGACAAATTTAGATGAAGGCAGTGAAAAGACACTCGTGCTTGTCACTCATCCGCTCTTAGACAAAGGCGTCCATCCTAATGGGAGTGTTCTGCTTGTTTTGTGCGAAATCTCGATTGAGATATTGGGTGAAATATCTTCCTACGCTTTTATTGTACCACAAAATTAAGCATCATCCAAAGGACGGGCATGGCACAAATTTTTATGACCCAATTATCTACACAAATTCAAGTGTGAAAATCTTCAACGGCTATAATCTTTTGGGGAGTTCTTGAGCTCACTATTTTGGGGTGGGGATCTGCGATTGCTGAATTAATATTCGGTGCGTTTGATTTAATCTTTAGCTTGGTAGATAAATACAATGACATTATCACACTTTCATTCACAAACCACCTTTCTTTGGTAACTTGAATAAGTGAAAAAATAAAAAGCCGTATCGGAATTTTAAAAGTAATACTTGGAATTTTTATGGCAATACGGACTTTTTTCTTTGAATCCTAACGTTTATTTCCTGAAAAGCACTTAGGAGATAACATGAAAGCGGACAATTCACAGTAAATTGTCTGCTTCGTATTGCAAATATAGCGATAAAAAAAGGCAAAAGCAAGAAATATAAAATGCCAGCGTCTTATTTTAACATCTCAAAGAGGCCGTTTTTTCATTGTTGACGGATAAAATCTCCAATAGCATTTTCCAGAAATTTCCATATTGTTTTATGGAAGAACATGTGTCCTGCCCTTTCCAATAACAAGCAAGAAGCATTGGGCAAGGCCTCAGCAAGGAGTTGTGTGTTATACGCATTGGCCGGCAAATAATCTAATTC
Source organism: uncultured Duncaniella sp. (assembly GCA_910587515.1). Taxonomy (GTDB): domain Bacteria; phylum Bacteroidota; class Bacteroidia; order Bacteroidales; family Muribaculaceae; genus Duncaniella. The sequence goes on along the minus strand of CAJULW010000004.1, from coordinate 17,849 downwards.
TCCATAAACGAACAGTATAGGACATTGCAACCGGCTCAACTCATGATATATGTCGGGAATATTTTTTTGCACGTTCGTATGATTAAGATGTGGCTTTATATGCTCCGTCTCATACATCCGCTTAATATAAGAGTAGGCCATATCTAAATCCAATTCATAATCTCCATTCAGCACCTCATATATTCTGACAAATTCGTCTTTTCCCCGCTCATAATCCTGATACATTTTATTTGACATCAGAATTTTCCATAATTCGGATATTACTTCGTGTGGTGTCTCTTTATATGCCAGATTTCCTTTTGCTATGATTGGAGAGGATATAGGAATTAGAGATTTTGTTCGGTGAGGATATTTTATCGCAAAAAGTTGGGCAATAGATCCTCCTAGCGAATGCCCTATAACATGAGTAGATTCAACCAAATAAAAATCCAATATATCCCTTACATCTTCCACCATGTCATCTATTGAATACGGTGGCGGATCTTGCTCATTAAAATGAGTTGAATAACCATAATCTCTATTGTCAAAACGGATAACGAAAGAGTGCTTGGCAAGAAATTTGCAAAAATCATCATTCCAAAAAGAAGCCGGAGACATTGCACCTGAAATCAGAACAATACAATTATCCTTGTCCGAACCATAAGTGTCAATCCAGATTTCTATATTATTTATATTCTGAATCATAATGAGTATTGAGTATTAAAAGATTTCATGTCATCGCCAATACAGCCTTTATTCTGTTTATTTCCTTAGTCATTTATAATAAATCTGTTTTGATTGCAAATATAGTGCTTTTGGGCGAACCGCTGGAAATGATGACATTTATTCATACATCGGATTCCATTTGCTCATTCTTATGTCCGAAAGAAACGCCTGCAATAACATCATGATTATTGCAGGCGATTCTCGCTTTTCCCTTGTCATTGCTCATGGTCGCTATTTCGTGCTGCGCTTGTTCAGTACATCCTTGTATCATCTCTTTTACATCCTGTCCCACCTGAACGAAGTTCTTATCCAGGATGCGCTCACGCTCATCCCTCGATTTGAAGGTGGAGAACTTCGGTAGCGGCACATAGCTCGCTTCCTCCTGCTTTATTTCCCCAATAACGAAGTCTGTCTTGCAGAAGAATTTGGAGGTCTTGAACTCCTCCGATTTCTGAATATTCATCGAGCCGACTCATGAGCATGGAATGGTAGAGGATAAAATAATTCCTGACGATGAGGAAGATGCGGAGTGAAATTGTGTTATAGATCAAGACGTTAAAGACTGTCATCCGAGCCATGTAGCCGAAAGAGGCAATGATGGTGTTGGGTACAACGGGTATGATGCAGAGCCGGAGGCAAACCAATACACGGATATATAAGGTGCGATCAACAACAAATATGCCATAGAGATGACGCTTGTGACCGATGGAGGTGTATATTACTCCGGGTGAATATTTCTACACCAAAAACAAAACGAAAATGACTGATTCCATTGGCAGGAGTCAGTCCTTTTCGTTTTGTTTTTTAATATCCTTCTCTTTAGTTATGGCGCATGATTTGGTCGCGGCTTAAGACTGTGGCTCAAACATATCCTTGCCCACTCCGCATTCCGGACATGTCCAGTCGCTTGGGAGGTCAGCGAACGGTGTTCCTGGTTCAATGCCGTTTTCGGGATCTCCAATAGCCGGGTCATATACCCAGTCGCAAACAGTGCAAATGTATTTATCCATAATTTCCAGATTTATTTTAAATTGTTAAATAGATTATCCAATATATTAACAACTCTGGTATTGGAATGGTTTTTAGAAAGCTTTCAGGTTATATAGTTTTTTCAGATATGTATGGGATGATGGCGGGAGTTAAACAGTGATATTGATAATTTTGATATTGAATCCAAGTATATAGATTATTTTCCGAATGTAAATCTGAGGCCTAAGTTGAGGTTGAAGTTTAAAGGTTTTTCTTTGTATATGGTTTGGATATTTGCATTATCTTTAAAATAATAGCTAATTCCAGGCTCCGCGTATAATCCGATTGAGTTAATAAGATTCCATTGCATTCCGATTGAAGAATTGACAGATAATTGCAAGGGTTTGTCGGTGATATTCTCTGTTTTTGTCCCGCCATTACGATTATTGAGAACAAAGTTTTTGTCCATTTTCGCAGAAATACATTTTTCGGTAAGAACGCCGGCTGAGCCGTATAGATCAAGTTTATTCCATGAGAAAATACGATATTTCAAATTGAGCGGTATGCCGATATAATGTAGTTTTTGCTTTCCTGCTATATAATGGCTTTCGCTTCCTTCCCTTATATCCGATGTGAGGTTTGTATAACACAATCCGCTTTCGATACCTAACCGGTCAGTTATGTTGTAGGCAAATGATAGACCTGCTCTTATCGGAAGTCTATGTTTGATATCAGTTTCAATGGCTTTACCTTGGTTAAACACAAGAATACCGAGTATGGGGGTGTCTTCCCATGCTGTACCATCCGGCCCGATACTTCCGATATAGGTGTCTCCAAAGGACTGACGATTAAGTATACGTCCTGTCCCCCCGGAAGTATATACCGAGAATGATAATTTGGCATAATTTTTGTGTCGTGGAGTGATTGAAGAGATATATTTTTTCTTGCTTGGCGTGGTGTTGTTATGACTGATAATTTTTGAGATTGTTGTCGCGCTGTCACTGCGTTCCGGTTTTGTTTCCTGTTGTATGACACCGCTATCTGTTACAGGTCTATCCGTTTTCTCTATTTTTGTGTTGTCTGATAACCGTTCACGTTGGGCTTTTATCGCTGTGGTTACCGTGTGGCCGGTGTTTTGCGCAATATTATGATTATCTAAATCTTGTCGGAATTGTTCTTCCGGATACACTTCATCAATAGCATCAAAGCCGTGTTGTGTGATTTCTATTTGTGGCGAGACTTCATGGAAGTCTAATGGATTATTAAAAAGATACAGACCCAAAGCGATTGCAACAGTCAGCATTGCCGCGGCTGTCATTACTCGTCTTACCCACGTCATTATGACATGGCGTTTTGATAGATGAAATAGTTTGGAATCTTCAGCCTGTTTCTTCTCTATGGAGGCCCATAGTGTGTCCGGCTCGTCGATTTCATAATCCGTCATTCTATCGTGGATTTTATCTAACCACTCGTCGTTCATATTGATACAGGTATTGAATTGAGATATTGCGTTATCTTATTGGCAAGCAAAGATTTTGCCCTGTGCAATTGTGAGGCTGAAGTGCTTTCCTTTATATTGAGCAGAGAAGCGATCTCTTTGTGGCTTTTATTTTCGATTACATAAAGATTGAAAATTGTCCGATAACCGTCAGGGAGTTCTCGTATCATTTGGAAAATGATAGATGAGGGAAGATTTTCTATATCCGGTTCTGTATCGGGTAAGTCAAGTTCATTTTTTGAAATCTCGACAAACTTGATATTACAGTTTCGCCGCAGGAATTTCAAAGTTTCATTTACAGTCACTTTTGACAGCCATCCTTTCAACGATCCTTTTCCCCGGTACTCAAAAGCTGTTATCCCGGAAAATATTTTCAGAAAACTTTCCTGAAGAACATCTTTTATATCATTGTGATTGAGTATATAACGCGAAACTATGGCTGTAAGATAGCGGACATATGTGGAGTAGACCGTTCTCATAGCCATAGGGTCGCCTTCACGAACAAGGCGAATAAGTTGTAGTTCGCTGTCAGTTTCCTTTGACACGATTAGATTGATAATTCCAATGACGAGAGAGAAACAGACTTGGTTTAAGCCTGTTTCTCTTGCCAAAAGGCTTTATACTGCTTGTTATTTTATCGTAACGGAAATTGTTCCGGATTTCTTGTCATCGTCAACGACCGTCACGGTGGTAGAGCCGGTTTTTATGCCTGTAATCGTGATTTTATCATCATTGATTGTTGCCGTGGCTATTTCGGCATTACCGGTTGTAGCTGAGTAAGGCGTTGTTCCGTTTTTAATGGTGACAGTTTCTTCCATTCCGACTTCCAAATCCACAGCTTTTTTGTCAAAATCAAGTTCCGAGATATCAGAGGTTTTCACTACAACAGCGATTTTGCCCATTAGTTGTTTTGCATCCGAAACAATTATTGTTGCTGTGCCTTCCTTTATTCCGTTTACGGTGACGATGTCCTGTTCTGCTGTGGCTGTTGCGATTTCCTGATCGCTTGACTCCACGGTGAAGGGGGCTGTTCCTTCAATCACAGTCACAGAGACCATTTGGCCTGGTGCTACCTCTGCCTGAGCCGGGTCGAATTTTAATTCAGATGTCTTGGGATTGTCGTCATCATTGTCGCATGATGTCGCAGGCATGGTGAACACACATGTTAGCAGTATGGCTGCGAACTTGAAAAACTTTATTGATTTCATTGATTGTTATTCTTTTTAGTTGAAACTTATTCTTTTGAGAGCTCTCACTATATTAAATTCTCATTTAGCAAATCCTTGCACGCGAAGGCGCATTTTTTTATTAAATTTATTTTATATCTTTGGAATATCGGATACTACTGGCGTCGATTTCTTGCTTTCCGGATCTCATTTTTATCTCAAATTCGATAGACTTGTCACCTGTGAAAGACTTCCATTTGAGCTTGATTTTTTTTGTGTCGTCGTTTCCCTGTGATAGATTGTTGAGGTTAAAAGCGATCAAGGCATCTCCCCATTGTCCGTAGGTGTCACCGTTGGCATTATGTCTCAGTTCAAATTCATAAGGATCGGCGGGATTTGTTCCATAAAGAAGATTGACGAAGTGTTTGGCGTTGCTTGTTCCCCATACCGTACGTATACGCAGTGTCAGGTAGCCGTCCTCGGCAACTGTCACCCAATCCGCAATGATTTCCAATGGATCTTTGCCGAACTTTATGTCGTTTAATTCACCGGCGCTTTCAACAGGCATCTTTGTTCGGATGCTGTCGATCCAGTTGACTTGTACGTTGCGTATGTTGTCTTTGATGGTATTTGTGCCGGTCTCTGTGTAGTTGACAAGGGCGCGAACTTCTTTAGACCCAAATGGCGATGCCTTTAGATTTGTCGGTATCAGTTGGGTGGTGTTGTCAAGCTGCATGATGAAACTGCCGTCTGCATTCGGGCATACCGTTACGATTGCCGTCGGACGGTTCTTGTCAAATGAGTCATCATTATCGGAACATGACGGGAGTGTTGTCAGGAACGCACCAACCCCTAATAATAATAGCTTTTTCTTTTTCATGTCATTTGTTTAATTGGTTTCTTATTATAGTAAATCCAATGTAATCCAAATCCTTGCATCTATTGTGTGAAATTTATAAAATATTATGTGCGTTTTTGCAAATGGTCTAATAACCAATATATTGCTGTTTCATTGACTTGCTTTTGGAAATGATTGTGAAGTCGTAGAGAGAAAATGGTGATGAATGAGCGCCTTTTATTCCAAAAGATTGTCGCAATAAAAGAATAATGTTATTTTTGTAGATCAGAAACAGTCTATTAAAATGGATATCCCGTCACAGGTGATGAACGCAGCCTCTGAGCGGTGCATGGTAAAAAACTGTGTGATAGCAATAAAGATTGTACCTTTGCGCCAAAGAAAATCTGCAATGGGAAAGGACCCTTATTGAGTTGGCGTAGTGCCTGCTGCCGGAATAGATGGTCTAGTATTTTAAGGTTGTCAAGGTTAGCAAGACCTCGGATACCCTTGATGTCACTTTGGAGGAACGAGATAATGGAGTTGATGGTTACCTCTCCGGCCAGCTTCGTCAGAATGGCTTCTATGAGGAAAGCATCTTACGGGATTATCCGGTCAGAGGACGAAAGATGTCGTTCCTCATCAAGCGCTGGCGCTGGGTTGAGATTGGGACAGGCAAGAGCGTCAGCCGACGCTGGGAACTCTTTTGCCGAAGGCGCCCGCCTCTCGAAAGAGTTTGCGGCTTTTTTTAAGATATGCTTGGACAGATACCCGATTACGGGCCGCTCTTTTGAATGGTTCTTCGATATAGACGGTGATTTGTTTGAGCGTCAAGCGCCATCTGAGCGGCTACAGGCAGTGGAAGGACTCTGCAGAGGGTCTTCACGCAGAGAAATGGCGGGTGTGCCCGCAGAACATAGGGCCGCATCTGCAACATTTATGCCTAAACACAGACTTTTTACCATGCACCATATATTGCACCGATTTGGTGTATGAGGTAAAAAGTAAAAGCTCCGAAAATAGTGGATTTTCAGAGCTTTTACTGTGATTTGATAAATCTTATTGTGATCCGCCTGGTGTCGGATAATATCGTTGTAACTAAGTCGTTTTCAGAATATTGTAATGCCATACTATCCGTTGTTCACGAATTGCACACGGCACTATTTCAATGTTCTTCCCATTGTTTCCATTGGGTTAGTACAAAGATACTACTTTTCCTTCAATTCACAATGCACCAGAGCGTTAAAAATGACTTCTCTACCGATTGAGTATTTAGGGTTCATGTTACTCTTAATCTTAAACTACAAAATATAGCCAAATTTGGTAATGAAAAGTGGCCAAATTTGGTAATAAGTTGAGTCAAAAATTACCGACATTGACAACCTTAATTTTGTGATTTTTCCATTCGGTTTCCTCTTGTTGATCATTAGTAATTACAATTAGGTTGTCGCAGTGGAGTTCTTCGGCGGCTTCGGTGAGGGCATCGAGTTCGCGTTTGCGGGTTTTCTCGGAGGTCATATCATAGCAGACTTGAATCAGTTGCTCAACCTTTGTGCCTTTGCTGGTTACGAAGTCTATCTCTTTGTCATTGCGTGTACGATAATAGAACAGGGTCTTACCGGGGATATAGCCACGACGCAAGAGTTCTACAAATACTTGATTTTCCAACAATCTACCGAGATTTTCGCTTAGATTGAAAGCCGTGCTTTGCACAAAGCCGTTGTCAACAACATAAACCTTTTTCGGTGCTTTGCTCATCAGCTTTAACTTGTTGTTGAAGCGTGGCAGAAAGAAGAACAGATAAGGCTCGTTTAGATAGTCGCAGAATTTCTTTGTCGTTGCCACGCTTGACAATCCCAGCTCTCCGGCAAGTTCATTGGCTGAAATCGGATTGCAGAAATTTGACAACAAATATGTTGCAAGGTTGTATAGGTCGGTTGTATTCCTTACTTTATGGCGTTTGGCAACGTCTTTCAGTAATATTGAATCGAATAGTGTTGAAAGATAGCTCTTGGTGATACTGCGAGCCGGTATCGTTTCGGGATAGCCGCCATTACGCATATAATCATCGGCGAGAACGATTGCCTGTGCCGCCTGTTCCTCTCGTTCCAGACTGATGTTTTTCCATTTCATTGTTTCGTCAAGACTGAACGGCAACATTTCAATCTGGAGATAACGCCCGGTCAGGACAGTCGCCATCTCGCTGCTCAACATTTTCGCATTGCTACCCGTGATTATAAGATTTTTTCCACGACGGTAAAGTTTGCTGATCCATAAATCCCAGTCGGGAAGATTCTGGACTTCATCAAGCAGCATGAAATCATAATCAGGATAGACATCATCAAGTGCTGACATCACCAGCTCCTCATCCCATTTTTCAAGCAACTGGCTGTCATCAAAATTGAGATACGCGAAATTTTTGCCTTGCAACATAAGCAGGGCAAAAACAGATTTACCTACACGCCGAGGCCCGGTTATAAGTTTGATAAGAGGATTCTGTAACAGTTCGTCAGTATCATACTTGGTATGTCGTTGCTGATAAGGACGCGACATCAGTTCGTCACGTTCCGCTCGCTGATTAAGTATCGTCGTTTTCATCGCAGTCTGTCTTAGACTACAAATATAACGAATTTTATTCAATAAATACCCTGTATTGAATAAAATAGAAGTTTTTTTATTTAGTACTACCTGAGTTGCTGATTAAAATTGGAGAAAAATAGCGTGCTAATCACAGTCCAAAAGTGACGGTTCTGGTAAACCCATGTAAGAGAACGTGACAGCACGCTATGCCAATGCATAGCATAATCATCACGCATTTGCTCTTACAAGTTCCAATGTACCAGATTTTCACTTAAACAAGATGCGGTGTTGTGTTATGAATATCATTAAAACAGCTGACTCTTCAACTGTTATTCTTTGCTATTTTGCGTTGCAAAGTTACGCATTTTTTCAAGGTTGTCAAGCCTCGTTCATCTCGTTGGAATTGATATGGTGCTTTTTACGGAGCTGATAGAGGAACCTTTCCGATATTCCGAGTAGTTTTGCCGCGCCTTTCCATGTCCCGGCCCTGTTGTATGCCCTGACAATCTTATTCCTTTCTTCTTGGGGATTGCGGTGTGTCAGGTTTTCAGATATATCTGGATTGGATTTGTCAAAGCAGAGATTATCTGCACTTACCGTATCTCCGTTGGCATGGAAGGCGGCGAAAAGAACTTTATCTTTCAGCTCGCGTACATTGCCGGGCCACGGGTGCAACTTCAACGCCTTTATTGCAGATGCGTTAAGCCGTTTCTTCGGTTGCCGTTTCTTTTGAGCGTACATTGTCAGAAGATAGTCGGCGATGCTGGGAATGTCCTCTGTCGTTTCTCTCAACGGTGGCACTGATATACTCGTCTGACGGAGTATGTAGAACAAGTTTGGGCGGAAAGCCTTTTCCGACACCATTTTCAACAGTTCCGGCTCGGCGGTGCATATCACGCGCACATCTGGATGCTCGTTTACAAGTATATGCAGCAGTACCGACTGTTTGTCGAAGTTCAGCAGATGGATATTCTTGAGAATTATCGTACCTCCATCAGCCTTCTTGAAATAGCTTTCGATACGGTTATACATCTCGCTGCGCATTGTTGCCGGATCATGCTGACCGACAAGAGCCGCTCCTCCGGCCTCGATGGCCGTGCATGGCTTTTGGGCGCGGGAACTGTGAATATAAATCTGATTGGCTATCTGTTCCTTTCCGGTTCCACATTCTCCGAAGATTATGCAGTTGGCGTTTGTTCCTGCGATAGTGCGGATTGACTTTTCTATACGTCTGAACGCATCGCTCCGACGAAGTATAAGCTCGTCGGATAGCGCCAGTACCACGTTTTCGGGCTTGGCATACCTGCCGACGGTTTCTACAAGCTGCTTGTCAATGGCCGGACGCTGGATAATGTTGACGGCCCCGCCGTCTTTCATCACATCGGCTATCTCCAATGGATTGAGGTTATCCACTATGGCTATGACCGGAAATTTGTATCCCTCGCGCTTCTGCCAGTTGATTAATGCCTGTGCCGTGCCGCCGGTGAATTTCATCGCTGCGACTACGACTGCCCCCGGTGGTAACTCTGCCACTTTCTCTTTTGCGGCCTCCATGCTGTCAACAGCAATCGGCTTATAGCCGTGCTTGACAAGTAAGCCTGACATAAGCCGACGGTCGGATTCGGAGGCATCTACGATTAGAATTTTGTTCATGTCGGTTGTTTATATGAATTAAAAACACATACGAAAGACAGGTAATCCCGCCTTTCGTATATGTTCGGTCATGTTTATTATTCGGTAATTTCGATTACATTGCCTTCGAATCCTATGATTTGACTTTAATAATAGCCGTCACCTGTAACTCTGGGGCCGCTAACTACTTTATATCCGTCGGATCCAAGTTCTGAAGTAAGCTTATCAACCATTTCACGATTTCTGACACTAAATGACAGATGTATAAAACCTGTGCGCATATGTGTGTCATTCTGCTCATGCAATCCCGGGCGTGTCATGATTTCAAGCCTGGCCCCGCCGTCAAAGCTCAGAAAATATGACTTGAAATCAGTCTTAGGATTGTGGTATTGTTCTGAGGGTACGGCTTGAAAATACTTTACAAAGAAATCTTTCGCGCCATCCAAATCACGGACATACAAGGCTACATGGTCTATTCTCATATACATTACCAAATATCATTTGTTGTTTTCGAGCCATTCCGTGCGAATCGCGTCAGGAAGATGCTTTACCGAGAAATCGGAGAATGTTACATTGAAGCCGTTTCCATCAGGACAAGTGCCCATCATACCGATTTTTACAGGGCGATTGGCTTCCATCCATGCGTTTCGCATCATGATGTATTCCTTGTCGTCGAATGAATAGAAAATCTCTATCGCATCTTTTCGGCGTACTGCCTTTATCCAGATGAAATCGACAGGTTTGTCAAGGGCGATGACGCTCCAGTCGGATGTGTGATGGGTTACTACTGTGCTGAGGTTGTATTTGCCGTCAACGTATTCTATACCAGCCTTGATATAGTTTTCGTGGTCGATACGAATCATCATGCCGGCTTGGTCGAAGCGCACCTTGTAATCGCCCGACACCTTTACCTTTGCCTCGAATTCTCCACCGTATTCAGCATAGTAGAACGGCGCATCATCAACGGTGAAACCGTAATGCGATATTCGCCAGTAGTCACTTTTGGGAGTGACAGACATTGAGAGTCTATTATCTGAGATGCTCCATTGCGACGGTTCATTGAACCAGTTCATTTTTTCAAGTGTCTGGGCAGATAAAGACAGACCAGACTGTAGCATAAATGCCATTAGTAAAATTTTTTGTACCATGTCTGTTATTTTATAGTTTTTATTACTTTGCAAGGGTTTCCTACGGCTACTGAATGAGGTGGGATGTCGTTCACTATTACGCTACCGGCACCTATGACACAGCCGTCTCCTATATTCACCCCAGGCAACACGCAGACGTTGGCTCCTATCCAAACGTTGTTACCTACTGATATAGAATGTGCATATTCAAGTCCTTCATTTCTTTCCTTGGCATTAATTGGATGTCTGGCGGTATAGAATCCGCAGTTGGGTGCAATGAATACGTTGTCGCCGAATATTATCGGAGCTTCGTCAAGTATTACGAGATTATGATTGGAGTAGAAGTTATTTCCTATATGAATGTTGTAGCCATAATCGCAAAGGAAAGGCTGCTCAATCAGGAAATCGCCCTTCACCGAGCCTAAAATCTTTAAGAGAATCTCTCGCCTTGTCTTGGAATCATTCGGTCTGAGATTATTGTAATCATGACACAATTCTTTACATTCAAGTCTCTCGGCTATAAGCTGAGGGTCGTTGTTTGCATCATAAATCATGCCTGTCAGCATTTTTTCTTTCTCTGTCATTTCAAATAACCATATATAATCATTAACTTTGCAAAGTTAAACCATTGTAAAGCAACGCACAATGGATATAAATAACCATTTTGCATGAATAATCTTTCAAAATTAAATCAACTCCTGAAAGATCAGGCAGATAGGACTAATAAGTCTGATTTGCAAGGATTACTGAATTATGCAGAAAACGTAGCCAGAATCGAAAATGTCACAGTTGTCGTCAGCGATTTGAAGAACGGAACGAGTCGGATATTTCCTGGTAAGTTCGGAATCGTTCTGGGTATATGTAATTATGTGGCGGAAAATTCTATCTGGGAAAATGCGATACTCAATTTGATGGCAGAAGAAGAGCGTGAGGAAAAATATCTCATGGAATTGAGATTCTTCAATTTCCTGCGTCATGTGCCACGTCATACACGACCAGATTACTATATGATGTCAAAATTGCGCATGACTGCTGCAACAGGTGATATTATAGATGTAATCCACCGGATGTATTATATCTATGCGGAAGACTTCGAAACAATTACTCATGCATTATGCCTATATGGAAGTAGCTCCATAAGCTTTGCCGGCAAGAGCATAGTTGTAAATGCTATTACTGGTGTTTCGGAAGAGTTGACATCCGCTGTTGACGCATCAATACTTAGCCGGAGAGAACAACAAGTATTAAAACTTATTGATTCAGGAAAATCCAGTGCTGACATCGCAGTGTTATTATCTATTAGCAAAAACACAGTCAGCCGCCACCGTCAGGAGATACTGACGAAATTGCAAGTTAAAAATTCAATAGAGGCTTGTCGTGTTGCCAAGACAATGAGGATAATATAAAACCTGTGAGCTATTATCAAAACGAATTGAAGTGTATGCGGTGCAGTATGTTTATTTCTTTCTGTCTCGGTAGGAAAACTCCTTCCGCCGGATACCCCATAGTCAACAGGCAGATAAACTCGTAGCCTTCAGGAGCGTTCACTATCTTCTTTATTTGCTCTGCTTCATCAGCCACGGGGATATGAAAGACAGTGCCAAGGCCTTCATCGGTAGCGGCAAGGAGCATATTTTCGAGTGCGCACCATGCCGATGCGAAGTAATTTAGCGAGCTTTGTTCCACCGGGTGAAGCAACGGACTTTGTTTCTGATTATAGAACGGTATGATAAGCAGACCGCTCTGCATCAGCATGCGTTGCTGTTTGGGAAGGGCGTCGGCAAACATCGCCATTTTGTCTTTGTCGCCGGTATTGTCTACCTCGAAAACGAGATCCTTGAACGCCGCCATATTCTTGGCGAGTGGTGCTATGACTTTTGCTATGTTCTCACGGCCGCGTACCACCACGAATTCAAACTGGCGCAGATGGTCGTTGGTCGGAGCCTTGAAAGCGGCCGAGATTACTTTATTAAGGATTTCATCGCTTACTTCGCGGTCGGAGTAGTCGCGGTATGTTCGGTGATTATTCAATACTTCTGAAAATTCCATATTCGTCTTTGTTTTTATTTATCGTCGCAAAGTTACTACTGTTTATTGCCTTATATTTGTTGTATTGTTTCTAATATTTGTTGTAAATTTGCAAAATCATGAAAGATGCAGTAATACCATATACTTTACCCGAGGTTAAAGACCATTCCTTCTTTTTCATCTCTCAGCATGTTGCCCCAAGTATCGAAGCCAAAATGCACCGCCACGAGGCATGGGAACTGTATTTCGTGACCCGGGGTAACGGAGTACGCATGACAGGCGACACTATGATGCCTTTTGCCGAAGGTGATGTAGTGCTGATTCCTCCGGCAATGCCTCACTATTGGGAATATAAGCCTGAGTCGGCAAACGATGACGGACAAATTACATATCTTATGGTGGCTTTCAGTCCAGAACTTATAGATAAATGTATGGATGTATTTCCGGAAGTCAGGAACAGGCTTTATGGTCAGATATTGCCGTCTGAGGCATTGAAATACGGTTCCGGCAGCTCTGTTGAGATCAAACGCTCGCTTATGCGTATGAATGACCTTGATGATATAGGACAATTGGGCGAGATGATCCGCCTTTTTCCAATAATTTTTACCACAAAAGACCATACCTTAATCGGCAAGCCTGTTAAAATCGAGCGAAACATACGACGCATGCAAAAGGTTGCGGAATATGTGATGGCACATTACGTCCACAACATAACGCTTGATGATATATCCACCCACATAGGAATGAACCGTTCGGCATTTTGCACATTCTTCAAACGCAACAAGGGTATGACCTTTTCGCAGTTTGTCACGCAATACAGGCTGGAAACAGCCTGCGGATTGCTTAAAACCTCGCAAAAACAAGTGTCTGAAATCTGTTTTGCCGTAGGATTCAATGACTTGCCGCATTTTATCCGTGTATTCACTTCTACCTATGGAGTATCCCCGACAAAATTCCGACGTCATATAACTTAGCATACTGGATATTGGCATAGCGGTGGCCGTCAGCGTATATTCTGACACGGACAGACCGGGCTTCTATCGGTGCGAAGCAGTGCTGGCATCGACTATGCTGGTGTATGGGTACAGCTTTCTCCGTCGCATAGGGGCGACCTTCCTCCGCTGTGGAGGGCATCGGCTACATAAGTCGGATGGGGATAGTGTCGTCAGTCATTTTTTCTTGTTTTTTAGTTTGATTTGGAGATAGTGGTGTATGTTCGTTGGCGGCCCTGTGGCTCTGTGGCTACATTCAGCCAACGGACGGGGGTGTCAGTCACACATCCGTCGTTTCAAGTTTCAGGCATCTTATCCGGATCAATGCGTCATCGTTCGGTCAGCAGTTCTGTTATATATAGGAAGTATTGAACTCTACGGAAGGAAGTCGCCTGTTCGGGCAGAAAGCCTGTGTAATGAAAAAATAAATGTGCTACTGAAAGATTGACGGTCTTGGCTGCGGTTCATCGGAAAGTTCCGTAATAATATATGTAAATCGAACTTCTTGAAGGCAGATCTGATTGCCGATCTCTATACAAAGAAACAAAATAAAATCCATTTTGTCAAGTCCTTTTGTTTTTCAAATTATTGGTTTTTAGCGGTTTGTCCGCATATGTCCAAGTATGTCCGGCTATGTCCTAAAAAACCGGCTGAATTTTTAACATTTCGGCATCAAGATTTTTTCTCATCGCCATTATCAGGCTTGCCGAATCAGGTGTAAAGCGTCAGAATTTCATTCCAAATTTTTCTCGCCGCTTGTAATTGCGAGGATTTTTTCGTAACTTTATATAAGCACCGGTGGGTTTTACGCCCTCCGCAGGTATGGAACAGGCAGTAGTACGACTATAGTACACCCCGAATGGCAAACCGGGCCGCCATAAGGGACTTAACCGTCTGTTTCATAATATTAAAGATGTACGTCGGTACATAGCAAGGTGTCTTTTCGGTTCCCGAAAAGGTTTTGGGTAACTCGCGTTCCCACAAAACAACCTTGCCATGTGGAGGCTGTCCTCCAAAGTCGGGCATCCCAATTCCAAACCTGCGGTTGGCAGAGGCTCACTGATGCGTCACCACTAAATCGCTTTAGCGCTTTGCTAAGGCAAAGAAATCCACATCAATTTTATGACAAATTTCTTCAACAAAGGCGGGCGACCGCCGGTTGCTAACAAGTGCAGCCACCATGTCAAAGTCAGCTTTGACAATCTCGAATGGGATGAACTAACCCGTATGATGGAACGGGCCGGAACAACCGTAAAGGCTACTTTCATCAAGCAGCTTATCTTCGGCAAGCCTTTCAAGGTTCTGACCACGGACAAATCTCTCGCGGTTTACTGTGCCAAACTCTCGGAGTTTTTCGCCCAGTACCGCACAATCGGAGTAAATTACGACCTTACCGTCAGAACCCTCCGGGAGAACTTCACCGAGAAAAAGGCTATGACACTTCTCTACAAGCTGGAGAAAGCCACCATTGAAATGGCAGGAGTGATGTCGCAGGTAGTATCGTTGTCGAAAGAATTCAAGCAGCAATGGTCGCTAAAATCTCGATAGGCTCATCGCTTTACGGGGCACTGGCATACAACGGTGAAAAAATGAACAATGATGAAGGGCGTGTGCTGGGAGCTAACAAAATCATTCTCCCGGCAGACGGCCAGATCGACATTGCCCGCATGGTGGAGAATTTCAACGCCTTCATGCCCAAGACCGGCAAGACCAAGAAACCGGTTCTCCATATCTCCCTTAATCCGCATCCCGATGACAGGCTGTCAGAGCAGCAGTATGAAATCCTCGCCCGCGAGTACTTAGACAAACTCGGATTCGGCGAACAGCCCTACATAATATATAAGCATATGGACATTGACCGCCACCATATCCATATCGTGACAGTCAATGTCAACGAGCAGGGCAAACGGCTCAATCAGGATTTCATATACCGTCGCAGTAAAAAGATTACCACCGAGCTGGAAGAAAAATACAATCTCCATAAGGCGCAGCGTGAGAAAATCACACCCGACACTCCGATTAAAAGACTTGATCCGGCAGGTGACATCAAGCGACAGGTTGCCAACACGGTCAAAATGGTGGGTATGCGTTACAAGTTCCAGACCATAGGCGAGTATAACGCAATACTATCCCTATATAATATATGGTGTGAACAGACCGACGGCCGGGTCAACGGGCGCAAGTACCACGGACTTGTGTATTTTGCCACTGATGGTGACGGCAAGACCATCGCAACACCGTTCAAGGCATCGCGCCTCGGCAAGTTCGCAAGTCGTACTGCAATTGACAGCAGATTTGAGAAAGCGAAAGATAAAATTGATGTTTCTGCGACCAAGCGTAAAGTAGCCGATGTTCTTACTAATGCCGCTGACAAGTCTGATTTTATCGCCAGACTGAAAGCCCAAAACATTGATGTGGTTCTCCGCTATACCGACGAAGGACGTATATACGGCGTGACATTTATTGACCACGGCACTATGAACGTATTGAACGGTTCCAGACTTGGCAAGGAGTTTTCGGCAAATGCCATCAACGATAGGTTCAATAATCCGGCAAATGCACCTACCGGTACTCCCGATGTTGCGACACCTATTGTTGTTCCACCGATAGAGCCGACACCAGAAGATACCACCTCGAACAGTCAATCGCAGACCGATACGGAGCAGCACACTCAATCTTCAGGCGGACAGCATCAATCCACCGTCGCCCAATCCGTTTCCGACTTCGGCGATTACGACCTGCTAATTCCGGGTCTTGACCTGTTCCAGCCGGGGCTGGCATTCAATCCCGAGGAGGAGGAGTTTCGCCGCCGTATGCAGCGCAGAAAGAAAGGCCCACGACATCGGTTTTGACTGATTTTCCGTGCGATAGCATGAAAATACGGAAATAAATCGCTAACTTTGCCACTGAATCGCAGTCATAAATTTAATTTGATTGTGGATTTAGTGGTGAGTAGGCGGGAGGGATACCCGCCTACCTTTTTCAACTCTTATCCCACCCGACCACTAAATAAATCCACTTAATCCACACAAATTTATGGACACCATTGAAATTGAACGGGAGGTATTCGACGCGCTCATCAACCGTGTCGATTTCCTCCACAAGACCGTCAAGGCCTTATACGACCAGTTGCGTGACAAGAAACTGTCGGACTGGCTCAACACCCAACAGACCTGCGACTATCTCCACATATCCGAGCGTAAATTGCGTTCCATGAAGGAACGGGGCAAAATCGGGTTCTCACATCTGGGAAGATTCTCGCAGTTCAAGGGCGGTGACATTGCCCGACTCATCATCAAAGAAGGAGGTGCTGGGCAATGAAAGAAACAGTCACCGCCACAGATTTGCGCATAATGCGCCTGACTGCCCAAGCCGACGATATAACCGACATGTGCCGACGGTTGAAAGACGAGTACCACCCATTGCTCCACGGCAGACGGTTCATCACCGATGCCATGCTTTCGAAACTTCTCGGAGTATGCCGACGCACCATGCAGGACTACCGCGACCGGGGGTTAATCCCATATTACCGGCTTGACGGCAAAATCCTATATGCCGAGGAAGACATTGAAGCCTTCCTGCAATCCAACTACCGACCAAAATTCGGCTAACGTAGAATTCCAATGCAACAACGGCAACCTAAGCATATAGCCCGGTTGCCGTTGTCTTTTGTTTTTCGTTGCCTGATGTCAGTTCATCATAACGCAGTCAAATTTATGGCGCATGGAAGCCATATCCTCGTATATGGTTTTGTCCTGCATTTTTGCATAGATTTGAGTTGTGCGAATATCTGAATGACCGAGCATCTTTGAGATGCTCTCAATCGGCACATGATTGCTCAACGACAGGGTGGCAAACGTGTGGCGACCGATATGCGAGGTCAGGTGACGGTTGATTTTGGCGAGATCCGCCACCTCTTTGAGATAGGCATTTAGGCGTTGGTTGGAGATTACAGGCAGCACAACGCCCTCAAACATAACTTTCGGGTGATTGCGGTATTTCTCAATCAGCCGACGGGGCACATCGAGCAAGGGAATAACGCTCAACTCGCCGGTTTTTTCCCGATGTTTGCGTATCCACATGTTGCCTTCGGCATCTGTGGTTATGTCGGAGCGTTTAAGCGACTTGATGTCGCAAAACGCCAGCCCGGTGAAAAGATAGAAAACTATCAATGCAACCAATAGAGGAATCCGGCAAAAGAACTGCAATTCGTTGTAAAGCAGCAAAATTGTGTTGGTTTGCGCAGTTGGGTAAATAGCAAAAACAGGTAGAATAACGAACCTGTTCAGCTACCAAGTCATTACCTGTTTTCATTTC
>CAJULW010000003.1 GCA_910587515.1 uncultured Duncaniella sp. | reverse complement strand
TTTCGGATGGGCTCAAAGCGCAAATCCAACCCATCCACGCATAGACCGGATGCGGCATAATGACATTCTTTGCAGTAAAGTTATATGGCATATCCACAATACTACCTTTGCATGGACGTTTGGGCAATTCTCCGAACAAAGTGCGGAATTCACCTCTATCCCGGCTTTTCGGAACAATGGAATTGCCGTTGACATATATGCGGCATTCGGTTTTCCATAGAAATCATCTTCAGGGCATTAGGGGACAACCTCATTTATCATGATTGCCCGTATCGTTTCCGGTGTGACATCCACGTTGTTAAACCGAAAAACCGCTTTACCTATGGAGGACTGTTGTAATTCTTTCTGTATATTCATTATAATAGTTTGAGTAACTTTTCGTGGACTCGTCCGTTTGTCCCGGCTACTTGACTTGCTTGAGTCGGATCAAGTGCATTTCCGTTCCAGTCGGTCACTTTCCCTCCAGCCTCTTGTATCAGAAGCATGCCTGCTGCATAATCCCATGGGTTTAAATATCCCTCGAAATATCCGCCTTGCCGGCCACACGCAGTATACGCCAATTCCAAAGCAGCGGAACCAAGACGTCTAATATCTTGTGAATTTTCATAAACTTTCAGAAACCTGGCGAAGTTCTCTTTGGCACACTCTCTTTTTGCTGTGCCAATGCCTATTATGGTTTCTGAGAGATTTTCTGAATATGATACATGTATCTGCCGGCCGTTTAAGAAGCTTCCTTCGCTTTTGACAGCAGAAAAAAATTCATCATGAAACGGGTCGTAGACAATGCCCATGACAATCTCCTTTTGGCGACAAAGAGCCAATGAGACCACGCTATGCTGATAGTCGTGTATAAGATTGGTTGTCCCGTCAATGGGATCAAGAATCCAATAGCTGTCTGTGTCCATCGGTTGTAAGCCGCTTTCCTCTCCGAGAAACTGTATGTCTGGTGCAAGAGCATATAGTTCCTTTTTCAGAAAATCCTGTATAGCAATGTCCACTTGCGTAACGTAATCGGCAACCCCTTTTTCCTTTACATTACTCGCCATCTCTCGATTTTCAATTATCCCTTTGGTTTCTTTGACCAAACGGATTATACTATCCATATACATGTTTGTCAAAAAGTTTATTATAGCTCAATCCGAGTGTAAAGCTACTCAATTTCTATGAAAATCTCTTATAATGAACAGGTTTCTTTAGGATAACTATATATTTTTTGAAAAAGTTTGATATTCGATTTGCCTACATATGAAAACTGTTGCAAATCGGTAAGTCGTTGGGTAAAAATAGGCCGGAATGGGCAAACATATAAGCTGGCACTTTGTCCGATATACTCGTTTGCCGTGAACATTCTGGACAATTGGGTAAATATCAAGACCGTAGCTTTTATGCCAGCATATATTACACGCTTTTATAAACATTAAACATATCCGATTCTCTATTGAAGCATCTTTTAGAATGGCACTTCAAGAATATAAAATAGCCAGTAAGCAGTATTATTTCATCAACCCCCCATTATGAGATTAAACTGTGGTTTAGCCTCGTAAACTATCATTCATTGTAAGTGTGATCCCCTATATCCGTAATTATTTTACAACATCATGTTTTTACATTTTAAAGATATAACAGGAAAGAAAACGAAGTGTCTTGTTGCTGCCATTCAGATACATTTAGTACATAAAAGAGAAAGTCCCGATAATCGTAAGATTATCAGGACTTATTTGTACCCGGACCCGCATTTGAAAATATTAAAGTGGGGAAAATGTGGGTAAAAAGCAAAATGAAGAAAATCACAGCAAGCAAACTGTATTTCAATATATTACAACGACATTGGAATTTAATCCGTTTCAACTGAATTGCAAAATATTCAGCAGATGTGGGGAAAATGTGGGGAAAATTTAGGCAAAAGAAAAAGCTAAGTAATTGATTATTCAACACTTAGCTTTTGTTTTCGTACCCGGACCCGGGATCGAACCGGGATGGATTGCTCCAACGGTGTTTGAGACCGTCGCGTCTACCGATTCCGCCATCCGGGCATCATTTTCGGTTGGGGAATATCAAATTTCCCGTAGTTTGTAGGTATAATATACCATCTGAAACTTAGACAGGTGCAAAGGTAGATATTTTTTTTGTTTCATACAATAGCAAGCCTTTATTTGGATGATTTTTTTAGTGTATATTTATAAAACAACTGAAAATACGGCTTTCAGAGATATTGTAGATCGGATATGAAGAAATGCCATAAAAATTCGACGTCGAATTTTTATGGCATTTCTAAAAGAAGTCAAAATCAGTTGGATAGATGGTTTTAAAAATCAGTAGGAGCGTCAGGATCGGTATACCAACGTGAATACATCAAATAGTTGCGGGCTATCTTTGTGTTGAGTTCACGGGAGGTATCCGGATCGACCATTTTTATGAATTTTGCCGGAGCGCCACCCCAAAGTTCATTGGGGCCGATTTTTGTGCGGGACAGGACTACTGATCCGGCTGCCACAAGTGCATTTTCTCCAACTTCCGCGTCGTCCATCACCACAGCACCCATTCCGATAAGGGCATAGTCATGGATTTTCGCTCCGTGGATAGTGACGTTGTGCCCTATGGAAACATCGTTTCCGATCTCGATAGTCGATTTTTTATAAAGGGTATGGAGTACGGATCCGTCCTGTATATTTACGCGGTTGCCTATACGGATAGAGTTGACGTCACCACGGATGACAGTATTGAACCATACGCTACATTCGCTTCCCATGACAACATCTCCGACCACTGTCGCGTTTTCGGCAAGAAATGTGTCCGGCCCGATTTCTGGTTGGAAGCCTCTGACTGGAATTATAAGAGCCATGTAATTTAGGATATACCGGTTATTTTAACAAAGCGGAGCGGTTGCTGTAGCAAGCCATTCGCGTTCATCTTGGTTGAGCATTGGTGAGAGACTGTCATAGACTGTGCGATGGTAATTATTTACCCATTCGATCTCTTCTTCACTCATGATAGAGATTTCAAATAGAGACCGGTCGAAAGGACAAAGCGTGATTGTCTCGAAGGAATAAAATTTACCGAATTCGGTTTCTGAATGAGGTATTGTTAGAACGAGATTTTCACATCGTATACCATATCTTTCGGATAGATAGACTCCTGGTTCATTGGATGTCAGCATTCCCGGTGTCAAAGGCGCGAGTGTATCGTTCAAACGTATGCTCTGTGGGCCCTCGTGTACATTAAGGAAATGGCCTACACCATGGCCAGTGCCATGTAGATAGCTTTTGCCTTCTTTCCATAATGGTATGCGTGCGAGTGCGTCAAGCTGGGCTCCTCTTGTACCCTCAGGGAATATAGAAGTCGCGATCGCGATATGTCCTTTCATCACGAGTGTAAAATCGTGGCGCATTTCAGCGGATGGGATTCCTATCGCGATAGTACGTGTTATATCGGTCGTTCCGTCAATATAGTTAGCTCCTGAATCGATGAGCAACAAATTTCCTTTGGAGATTGTCAGGTTGCTTTCGGGTGTCGCTGAATAGTGGACTATCGCTCCGTGTGGACCGAAGCCGCATATACTATCGAAACTCAGATCGAAATATAGGTCTTCGGCTTTACGGTGTTTGAGTAATATGTCTGCCACTCCGATTTCAGTCAACGGCTTTCCTTCTTCTATTGTCCGGTTGATTTCGATCAAAGACCTGACCATTGCGACGCCATCACGGAGATGTGCGTTTCGGATACCTGAGATCTGTACATCGTTTTTGATAGCTTTAGGCATGGCGACAGGCGATTCACCTTTTACGTAGTGACCTTCAAGCACATGTGCTATAGCTCCGGATGCACGACTTCCGCTGAGCAAAACAGTCACGTCTTTCGGAATAGCGGCGAGGCCGGTCAGAATGGAGGAATATGGTTCGACACTCACATTGGCATCTTTGAGATATATGGCTACTTCCGGTGTCATTTTGGCCTCATCAACGAAAAGTATGCTTCCTTTATTGGAAAGATAAAGGAATGAGGTGGCGACAGGATTGCACGGCACGTCGTTCGACCGTATGTTGAGTACCCATGCAATTTCGTCGAGCGCGGAGGTGAAATAGGCTTGTGCTCCCTGTCGATGCGCTTCAGACAGTATTCTTGTGATCTTTGACTGGGCGGATTCTCCGGCATATTTTTCATCATGGATAAAGATTTTGCCGGATGGTAGGGCAGGGCGGTCTTTCCAGATATTGTCAATCGGATCAAAATCGACATCAAGACTTATATCACATCCACCCAAACGTTTACTTAAAGTTGCTGTTTCGTCAATCGACATCAACATTCCGTTGATGCCTACTTTGTCTCCCTTGGATAGGTGTTCGCATAGGTATTCCGTGATTGAAGGTGTGTCGGGCAGACCGTCTTTCATAAGCACGATGCCCGTTCCTTCGATCTGCTGTGCGCCTTGAAGAAAATATCGGCTGTCGACCCATAAGAGAGCCTCTTTATCCGTTATAACCATGGAGCCCGCCGAACCGGTGAATCCGCTTAAATATCGTACGATATGCCAATGGTCTGATATATATTCACTGAGATGTGCGTCCGTGCGTGGAAGTATCGCGGCTTTCACTCCGGTTTTGTCCATTTCATTGCGGAATGCTACAATGCGTTCGATTATGAGGTTTTTCATGTTCTTAAAAATATAAGAGTTAATTATCGATTCGTTGATATATCATTATTATTCTGCCGGTTGAGGATTTTCTTTTTCATCCGTTTCGGATTTATCTTTTCGACGTCCGAAAAACGTTGCGATTTTTTTACGGAAGACTCCGATAGCGGCTATTATCGCGATGATGATTATTTTGGAAAATTTTGCCAAAAAGGCCCATAAGCCCACTTTTGTCAGGACTTTGCCTGCGATTAATCCGCCTATGGTCCATTCAGCTATATGGTCTGTGTCCGGATTGAAGTCTGAATATTTGTATCCGTCAATGTAATTTACGCTGCCGATTATAGCGGAATTGTCAGCAAGCATCTGGTCTTTCGCACTTGGGTCACCGATGGCTGTTATCACGACGAAACCCGCTTTACCAAGCACGCGCACATCATAGTTTATTACCTCGTGGTCACCGTTGATTCTGTAATGTTTCGCCCAGGAGATTACTTTCTTGTCGCGGTTGTATGCAGGTTGCCATGCCCATCTGACAAGTTCCCATTGCGGAGCGTCCGGGTTTTGTTCGTTTTCTTCTTTGAGTCCGTCTTGAATTTCTTTCAGCAATTCATCGTAATTCATCTCATCCGCATCCTCGTCTGATACGTAGCCTGCGTTTTCGTATGAAATCACGTAGGCCGTTTCTATGTCGTAGAATGTTTTAGCGGAATTCTTGACCATTATGCCAAGGATGTCCGTAACACTATTTTCCGGATTATTCCAATAATCCATAAGCAGGTGGCGAGATTGTGCCGGGTCAAGATAAACAAAACCGTCTGGCACATTTACGGTGCAGTTCGCGCTTGGCAATGAAATTTTACCAATCTTTCCCGATATCGAGTCGGACATCATGTATGCCAACTGTTCCTGCTCCTCCATAGATAAATCCTGAATGTCGTCTTGGGCGTAAACGCCTGTCATTACCAATGATAATGTGATTAAAAATAAAATTCGGTTCATGGTATTGTAATTTGTATCAAAGTATGATTGTCATTCAAGGTCTATGCGTAGCCCCTCGTTGGCAAGTTTTACATCAGGAAATTCTTCAGATGCTTGGGCGAGTAATATATCCTCGGAATTGTAACGTTTGGAATAATGCCCTATGATGAGCCGTTTGGCTTTCGCAGCACGGGCTATCTGCGCAGCTTGACGTGAGGTCGAATGTCCGCGTTCGCGCGCGCGTTCGGTCATTGAATCGTCGTATGTCGCTTCATGATAGACTGTGTCTATCCCTCTTATATCATCAACTACGCGCATATCCATCATTGTGTCGCTGCAATAGGCATAGCTCATCGACGGATCAGCATCGGTCGTAAGCATAACGTTTGGTATCACACGTCCGTCTTCTGTCACGAAATCCGCCCCTTCTTTTATAGATTTTATGGCGGCTACCGGTATTTTATGAAATGCCACAGCGTCGCCTTTCAGATGTCTCAATTTCGGTTTCTCACGAAATATAAAGCCGTTGCAAGGGGTGCGGTGATACAATGGGAAAGTCTCTATTGTCAGCCCTTGGTCTTCATAGAGCACACGGTGTTCGCCTTCCTCGATTATGTCATATATGATTTCAAACGGAGACTTGCGGTTGAAAAAATCCATCCATTCTTTGAGTAGCCGTGCTCCCTCTCGGAAAATATGAATTGTTACGGAACCGCTTGTGTCATGGAGCGCCATGGTCGACAGAAGACCTGGAAGCCCGAAAAGGTGATCTCCGTGAAGATGAGAGATGAATATATGGTTAAGACGTGAAAATTTAAGACCGAGGCGTCTGAATTGCAATTGAGCACCCTCACCGCAGTCAATCATGAACAGTTTATCACGAAAATCCACAACTTGACATGACGGTTGGTGTCGTACAGTCGGTGTTGCAGATCCGCAACCGAGTATGTTTATCCGGAACTTTGCCATGATGAAGCAAAGATACGAAGTATATTCGATAAAAAAAATCGTATTTTTGTACCATTGTTGAGAGAACTGCGATTTTTTACGGATATTTTAGTTTCATGCCAAATAGCGAGCCGTTTATTGCCACCCTTTCTTGGACGGCACGAATTTATCCTGATTGTAGTCTTCACTGTCTTGCTTATTCTAAAAAGTACTGACCATCAAGTATACTCTATAAATTAATCAGACAATGAATCTCAAACAGCACATAATATTAATCAAGGGGGTAAATAAAACTTATTCGGTCGAGAGTATTGAGCACCATGTGGACAAATTCATTGTTAAATTCGAAAACTCCGACAAAATATATACCTATGGACAAGACAATGTCGTTTGGCTCAAAAATCCGGTGGATTTAAATATCGAAAATATCCATGTCTTCATAAATGGTCGGAATGACAATCATATAAAGTCTGTCACTGTCTTTAGCTGTAATAAGGCTAAATTTTATGCTATTGAATCTGAAAATGGTTTTGTCAAACAATATATGGAAAACGAGGTGGAGATTCGCACTTCATGTCTATCCGGCAGTACTTTGAACTTATTTGACTATTTCAGGCAGTGTGCAGGTATAAACACTATCGGAGCCATGGAGGATGAGCCTGATTCCAAAGGCATATTGTCATCCATCTATTCTCGAATTGACTTTATTGACGACAACACTGTCGCAGCTACCTATCTGAATCCCGATAAAGGTATCAATACGAACCGTACAGATTTCCCGATTTTTCCATTCGGATGCAATGCAAGCCAGGAAAAGGCGGTGAAAATAGCTTTGTCAAATCAGATAAGTGTCATACAAGGCCCTCCGGGAACCGGCAAGACTCAAACCATTCTGAATATCATTGCAAATCTGCTGATCTCGGAAAAAACTGTGCTCATTGTTTCAAACAACAATTCCGCGACAGAAAATGTATTGGAAAAGCTCGATAAAAACGGATTTGGTTTTTTAGTGGCGCCATTAGGGAAGAAAGAAAACAAGGAGGCATTTATCGCCAATCAACCAAAATTGAATCCGGAGCTGCCATTATGGCGCAGATCCGGTCAAGAGATAAATTCCGCCTTCAACAATGTCAAAGAAGGCCTACTAAGTGCCGAAAATATTTTCGCGATGAAAGAGAGGCTTGCAACCGCCAGACAAGAACTCGCGGAAGTTGAGGTTGAAAAGATACATTTTCAACAAGAAAACACCATTGTTTTCAACACTCCGGAATCCT
Source organism: uncultured Duncaniella sp. (assembly GCA_910587515.1). Classification (GTDB taxonomy): domain Bacteria; phylum Bacteroidota; class Bacteroidia; order Bacteroidales; family Muribaculaceae; genus Duncaniella. Next base: position 23,737 of record CAJULW010000003.1, on the reverse strand, counting down.
ACGCACACTCCGGTAAAGTCATCAAGATATTAAACAAACTTAGACGTCTGACAGAAGATCTAAAAAACGATAATTCAGGATTATGGAGACGGCTTAAAACCATAATCCGACGTCTTGACGTCGAACTTAGATTGATGATGACACTTAAAATAAATATCAAATTGTCTTCCGGATCAATTCATGATATCATTACTTTTGTGGAATATATCTTTTATCACAGTAAGATATCGGAATTGAGAAACGAGATAAAGACTCTTGAATTTGATCTTTCTAAAGTCGATGAGAATGCGCTTATGCAATCATTGAATGAAAACTCAATGATTGCACTTAAAGCTAAACTATCAAGTCGCTTCAATCACGAACGAAAAATTATAGCCTCGACACAAGATCTATATTGGAATGGTGGTTCGGTGATAGCAGATTACCCAATTGTGCTTAGCACAACGTTTTCTTCAAAATTATGCTTCGATAGCGACACGATCTTCGATTACGTGATAATGGACGAGGCTTCGCAAGTGGCGGTCGATACCGGTTTGCTATCGCTGACATGCGCCAAAAATGCAGTGATCGTCGGTGATACGATGCAACTGCCAAATGTCATCAAAGAAGCCGACTCTTTAAAACTTGAAGAAATCAAAAAGTCGTATGGCGTTTCTGATGCCTACGACGCATCACGTCACAGTTTTTTAAGTTCTGTGCTGGCGGCAATCCCTAATATTCCTGAAACACTATTGCGTGAACACTACCGCTGTCATCCTGACATCATTAATTTTTGCAATCAAAAGTTTTACGGGGGCAATCTGCTTATAATGACTCAACGGCATGAAGGTGACAGCCCATTGATGGCTATAACCACAAGCACAGGACATCATTCGCGGGGGCATTATAACCAACGGGAGATCGACACTGTTAAGATTGAGTTACTGCCATTGTTGAAAGACGATCCTGATATCGGTATCATTACTCCTTATAACAGGCAGGTTGACGCATTTCGTTCGCAGTTGCCGAAGATCGAAGCAGCCACAGTCCATAAATATCAAGGACGAGAGAAGGGCACGATTATAATGAGCGTGACAGACGATTCGATAACTGAATTCACAGACAACGCCAATCTGCTTAACGTCGCTGTGTCAAGAGCAAAAAACAAGTTCTGTCTTGTCGTTTCCGGAAATCCTCAGGAATTAAAAGGTAATATACATGACCTTTTGGGATACATACAGTATCAGCATTGCGTTGTTATTGAAAGCAAACTCCATTCGATATATGATTATCTGTTCACTCAAATATCATCTCAGAAAGATGAGACAGATACAATCTCCGACTACGATTCTGAAAATCTTACATACGGATTGATAGAACATATCCGCAAAACAGTCCCGCAACTTTCACACATAAAAGTTTTGTGCCACTACCCGTTACGGTATATGATCAAAGATACCACAGGAATGTCGGACAGAGAAATTAGATATGCGTCGCATCAGTCAACACACATCGATTTTTTGATTATCAACCGAGTGAGTAAGCAACCATTGCTTGCAATCGAAACCGATGGCTACAGTTTCCATAACGAAACGTCGGAACAATATATTCGTGACAGGATGAAAGACCACATATTGGAATTATACGGTTTGCCCATGCTCAGATTGTCAACAGTCGGGCACAGTGAAGAACAGCGCATCATTGACGCGCTGTTGCAGGGATAAATTAATGCAATCTCGTGTGTACTATAGTATAGATTATTGTTTCTTTATGACAAATTCCACATTCTGAAGTCCTTTTCTATAGACATTTGCTAAAATTAGCGCATATCTCAATTCTTCACCTTTTTTCATTGTATTGCAGATATGTTCAAAATCTTCTTGAGTTATGACTTCTTTAAACAAGGGACCGTGTGAATCATTACGGATAAGTTGAATTTGATCAGTCAATGGCGACAGGACAAAAGAATATATAGCCATATATGGCACGCTTTCAAATTTAACCCAGTCAGGATCGTCTTTACTGAGAATATCGTTGATGTAGAGGCGAGCAGTGTTGTATGATGGCAGTGCTCTGCCGTTAGAATAATAGATCTTTCCATCTTGGTCAATCAGATACTGTGTTTCGACGGAATATTTATTGAACGGGCAAAGTGCTTGGTATTCAATATCCGATTCAGATGTGATCTCCTTATCCCCAGGAATTTCAGGCTTTGTCACAGGTCGATCCATAAGAATACGGACAAGAGAATAGGTTCTGTCCGATGCGTCCATAGGAGGATTGGCAAGTATAGTCCGCTTGACACGGAGTTCATATTCGTGGCCTTTTTCGTAAGTGAAGCCTTCTATTCTGCCAAAAGCAAGCGGAGTCCAAACGCCCGGATTATCTTCGGACATTACAAGCATACATTCGATCGGATACTCTTCATCGGTGTCAAAAAGGTCATACATCACACCGGTTTCCGATGAAACGGACATGGCGATTTCCTTAACACGGTCTTTGGGTTCGTCATCGTTGCACGCGACAATAATGAGGCTTGCTACAAAAAGTAGAGGAATGATCAGTTTGTTCATATTGCTATGGTTTGTTTTGTTCGCAAATTTCGTGACAATTGGTGATTGATACGTGAACAAATGTTCATTCAAATTATTATTGTGTCTTTTATGTGTTATTTCAATCTTGAAAGAGATTTATTCAAGCATACACTTAAATAAAATCATAATAGAACAATGATACTTAGATGTATTATAAATTATTTAAGAAGTGATCTGATTTTATTGATATACTTATCTTCATATTCGTGTATAAGGCTTATGTCATCGTGTGCATCTACAATATTCATGTTTACGAGTCCGATTTTGTGATTTTTATTCCCTGAATATGTGTGAATATCGTTATCGATACATTGGACTGGCGATGTAAATATTCCGGTTATGGTCTGGTTCTCTTTGCCATAATGATACAGATATGTCGACATCTGATACAGGTCTTCTCGCTGAATTCCAAATTCAGCCGTTCTTCCAAAGCGGGTGTAGTTTTTATATTTGGCATCAATGATCATGACAACCCGGTTGTCCTTTTTTATAATGATATCTGGCTTTATCTCTCGCATTTCATTTTCAAGTAAACTGTCACCATGATCGGTGTTTGGAGAATATATATGATATTCTGGCGGGAGATTGTTCCTGAGTAGTTTCAATAGATACATTTCCCATAGTTCAGCTATGTCAATGAAGTAGGAAGTATCGCATTTTGAACTGTTCCCTGATTAGGATTCGGCCTTATAGTTTGCGAGGATTGTCCGGCTTAAATTCATTACAGCTTTATATGGAGCGTTTAACCTTGTATATTTTATATTGTCAATTGCAGTGGGGTCGTAGACCTCGGAATTGACTCCCATGGAGCAAAGATAATTGTCATATGCTTCGAATTCATGTATTATAGGTGATAAACCTTTATTTTTCAACAATCTATAAATAGTTCTTATTGTCCGGTTTATAGTGTTGTCCATTGATAGTTTGTTGTCTAAAAATTTACAATGCGCTCTTCCACAAATTAATAATAATCTGCCTGATAAAACAAATCCGGGGCTGTTTTGCGACATACCAATGTCCCATTTATGGTTGGAGCAGGCCATTAATCAGTTGGGATATCCCTATCATATTAATACTTCGAATCATAAAAGATTTAATTATACAGCAAACACTCGACAAATGTGTTTGGATATTTTTACTTTTGATCAGTGCCGGGCGTTGTATGATTGGCTTCCAATGATTGAGTATTATGGAGACGATCTTTCCATAATAGAACGGCAGATGATTTCTCGAATGGGTATGGACGCCATTAATAAACATACGATCTATATATTGGAGGGCCAATATTTCGGTTCTGCACTGATTGGAGTCAATGAACGTCCATGGTCTGGTAATCATTGTTTTGAAGATCGGATAAATATAAGCGTTTAGAATCGTTATTGTATGATGATTTTTCCGTATATGGCTGGTTATAAGAATGAACGCTGATTTCTGACATCTTCAACATGTCAGAAATCAGCGTTTTTTGTGTTTAGATAGTTTTAGGTTAATTTATGGGGTTATTCCGCAACTATGATATTCTTTCCGTCGGTCGATATATTATAGGTTTTGGATATATTGGCATCTTTGTGCTTGACACTTATGCTTGCACCGTCAGCGTTTATTTCGAAATTGCTGATATAGGCATCGTCCTTGTATCCCGAAGCCTTGATGGCTTCTTCGCAATATGAGGGGAGATTGTCGATATATTTTCTGATATCGTCATATGTGAACAGCATGTCCTTGTACCCCTCGTATGTGTCTATAAGATCTTCACTGACCCGAGTGGCTACGGTCAGATCGTATCGCTCATAGCTATTGCGACGCTCTTTCATGTCGTTCCAGTCCAACTGTTCCATTTTGTTTTTGTCGCTGGGTGATACTATTTGGATATGTGCATGGGCGTTGTGGTCATTGGGACGGTATATAAACGTGGTGGTGATTTCTGCGAATTCCACTTTAGTGGAGTCGGTCTCGGCAAGCTCCATGAGGTCACATATTTTGGATTTTAGTTCTCCAGGAGCGTCTCCAACTATATTTTCTGGCAATGGACCGGGATTAAAACTGCCACAAGAAGTCGCCAATGCCGCGAATACCGGAATTGAGAGCATGTTTCTAAAAAAATCTTTTTTCATGTAGTTTGTGATTGTGGTTGGTTTATTATAGTTGAGAAATAAATATGAATCCGGAACCGTTTTTCGATTCCGGAGGCAAAATTACGAAAATAATCCGAAAAACAAACCGATTGGTCTGTTTTTGTGGCGTAGAAACATAATGCTATTATTGGCTGATTATTATAATCTGCAATTAAGAAGTCTGCGTTATAGCTTTTTTAGATTGTGTTTATTAAAATAGTTCTGATTTTCAGACTTTTATTAGGGAATAGATAAAGTTCAGTTTTTGGGCGAGTTGTTTTGTGTCAAGGCCGTTGAGGAATGACTGTTCGAACGATACTCCGAAAAACATTTGTCGGAACATACAGGCTGTATTTTCTACATCTACGTCTTTGCGTATTTCCCCGTTGTCTTTTGCTGAATTTATGGCCGATTTCCACAACTCGTAATCCTGTCGGAATATTTCGGCTATTTTTCTTTCTGGATTTGGGTAATAAAGCCGGACTTGCATAAGCAGATGGAAATAGTAAAAATTGAAACTGCAATTAGATGGGTTATTCCTGTCATCAAGCAACGAGAGTAGCCGATGCATGGTTTTCTCCACTCCGGCTACATAATGGTTGATAAAATCAGCCAAAGATATGGTCGAGAATTGGAATTTGTTGGCCACGGACTGCATATTGAATACATATTTATCTATCACCGCTACAAATAAATCCAGTTTTAGAGGGAAATAATAGATCAATCCGGCTTTTGACAGGCCGCAGGCTTTGGCTATCTCGACCTGGCTCGCTTTTTCGTAATTCATTTTCGCGAAAACACGTAAAGCGTTTTCAAGTACCTCTTCCCGGTTGGTTATCATATTTCGTTTCAGTTGATTTATTTCGCGAAGATACGAATTTATCAGATTCCTTGTGGCGGATTTAAACCATATCTATTGTTTTTTGAGTTGTTGTAGGTTTGATTATTAATCATTTCCGGTTAATTGGCGAATAGGGATGTATTCCTATAGTGGGATATGTGGTGATTGAATTTTTCAGTTTGATGTTGTATCGTTTGGATGGCAACATGTTAAATTGTTGATTACGATTCAACTTTAGAAGGTGAAAAATTGTTGTGAAACGTATAAAATATTTATATATCTACGCCTATGAACAACCGTTTTGAAAAATTAATTTTCTTCCCTTTTGTCATAGGGATTATAATTCTTGGAGCATGTTCCGACAATGTTTGGAATGAGTTGCCATCGCCTCTGACTTCTTTTATTGAGCGTTATTATCCGGGAAGCGGAGTCAGCCAGTTTATGCAGGACGACAACTGTTATAAAGTCAAGATAAACAATGGTGCGACACTGATATTTGATAGCGAATATAATTGGTTGTCGATAGATGGCAATGGTGTGCGTTTACCGGAAGTGATTGTATATGATGAAGTGCCGCCGGCTCTTTTTAGCTATCTGCAGGGAACCGCTCAACAAGGCTCTGTTTATCGTATGAGACGTGATAAAAATTATTATAAGCTGACAATGGAAGACACCGTGATTACATACGATATCAGCTCGGGAAAGGTGACATATCCCGACGGAACGACATTGGACTCATAAATATCGTCTATAGAAATTGTCCTGCCAATACCAATGCGATCAGCAGGGGGGCTATCCATTTGATTATAAACGCTATTATTGCGAATGTGTGGGATTTGAGTTTGCCATTGTTCGTCATTTCTTTGCGGAAGAAACTGCGGGGTGCGATCCATCCCATGTATACGCACAGGAGTATGCCTCCAACCGGAAGCATGATATTGGTCGCTACAGTGTCAAGGAAATCAAATATGGTCATTCCGTATATTGTGAATTCGCTCCATGGCCCTACGGAGAGAGAGCATACAGAACTCAGAATGAACAGCGGGGCAACGACGGTTATGACTGACCGTGTCCGCGTGAAGCCGAAGCGTTGCTCCATAAAAGCGACTGAGACTTCGGCAAGAGATATGGTTGACGTGAATGCGGCTACCGAGAGCAATAAAAAGAAGAGCGCGGACCAGAAAAGAGTGCCGCTCATTTGTGAGAATATTTCCGGAAGTGTTATGAATACCAGGGCTGACCCCGCAAGATCATGGTCGGTAAGTCCGAATGTCATGACCGCTGGAAATATTATCAGTCCCATAAGTATCGCGACTCCGAGATCGAGGACAGATACGGTCACTGCAGTTCGTGTCAGTTTGGTTTTGGGAGGGTAGTAGCTTGCGTATGTTACGAGTATGCCCATTGCAAGGCTTAAGGAGAAAAAGGCTTGTCCGAGTGCGTTTACGATAGTTTTTGCACTGACCGCTGAAAAATCCGGTTTGAGAAAGAACGATACGCCTTCTGATGCATTAGGCAGAGACAGAGATACGACGCAGAACATTAAAAGTAGTATGAACAGCACCGGCATCATTATGTTTGAAATCTTTTCAATTCCTTTTTGGACACCTTTAAGAAGCACGAAGGCGTTTGCGGCAAGCATAATATATGTCATTATCAGAGGTCTGTATGTACCTCTAATGTATTCCGTCATCCTGTTATTGAACAATTGCTCTTTATTGCCGGCAACAATTTCGCTGTCAGTAGCGTATAGATTTCCGCTGATCGATTGTATGAGATATTCAAGGGTCCATCCTGATACAACCATGTAGAACGATAGTATCAGATAAGAGGCCATTATAGCGAGTGCACCAACGAGCCACCATCCTTTTTTATTGGGAGTCACTTTTCGGAAAACTCCTGTCGCGTCAGATGAGCCTCCGCGTCCGAGTGAAAATTCCGCGGTCATCACTGGTATGCCGAGTATGAATACGCATGCGATATATATCAAAAGAAAGATTGCGCCACCGTTGGCTTGTGTTTCTGCCGGAAAACGCCATACATTCCCGAGTCCTACAGCAGAGCCGACGGTAGTGGCTATCAGTCCGATTTTTGAACCGAAAGTAGTTTTTTGTGACATCTCAGAGTCGTTTTTTCAGATTTTTAGTGAAAGCCAAAACTCTCCTTAATATATGTGTGTTTGTGTGTGTAAGCGGGGAGTCCGGTAAAATCTTATTTATCCGAATTTTGAGATTTTACGCAACTGCGGCTCGTTGAGTATCTTTATTTTGCGACCGTCGACAACTATGATTTTCTCGGTGACGAAATTTGACAGAGTGCGTATCGCATTTGATGTCGTCATATTTGATAAGTTCGCGAGATCCTCGCGGGCCATATATATTTTTAAGGTCATGTTGTCATCTTCCTCATAGCCATAGTTGTCAAGAAGGACGATCAAAGCCTCAGCGAGACGGCCGCGTATATGCTTTTGAGTGAGATTGACGATCTTGGTGTCTGAGTTGCCGAGGTTGCGCGACAACTCGTGGATGAAAAACATTGCCAAACGATTGTTTTTGCTGATCATTTCCGCCACCAGTTTCATCGGAAGAGTCCCTATGGTAGAGGGCTCTATCGTCGCTGCGCTTGACACATAGTGCTCGCCTGCGAAGTATGCGCGATAACCGAAATATTGTCCAGGGGTTATAAGCCTGATTATCTGTACACGACCTCCCACTCCGTCTTTATATTTTTTGACTTTGCCGTCAATGAGAGCCCAAAGAAACTCGGGCTCCTCTTTTTCCGCATAGACGATTTGGTTTTTTTTATAGTGGTGGATTGTAAAGTTATCAATCAACTGACGTTTTTCTTCGTTGGTTAGAAGCGCCCAAATCTCGGTTAGTTCTTCTGTCAATATTTTTTCAATTGTCTCCTTGATCATGAGTCGTGTCGTGCAACTATGTTATATAACACGCAAAATTACCAACTTCTCAGAGATAAGATATTAAAACAGAGTTAAAAATACTTAAAAATAGAGGTGATATAGCTGTTCCTTTCCGATACAATTCATTAAAATATACCAGATTGAGTTTGTGTTTTTAGTATTTAAAAAATGGATATCTGAAATTTGCTTCGTACAAAGTGTGAGTTGACAAATATGTGGGCTGGTATTTACATCTATTTCATTTGCGATTATAAAAGTTTAGCACTCTGTTCCTGAGTATCATTTCATATTTCGCTTGGACTTGTTGCGCGAGAGTCGTGATATAGTTAGATTGTGTTTGTTCCCATTCGGTCGCGTTGGCTTTCCCGTATGTGTATTTTTCTGTCATCGCGTCAAGAGCGGCCTTGGCTGCGCTGACAGCGACTTTTCCTGCCTGGTATTTCTTTTCTGCACCAATGGCTTGATAATATGCCAGACGTATTGTCTTGTGAAGATCACTTTCCTGCTGAGAGAGAGTTAGAAGCGCGTTCAGTTTGCGTACTTTGGCTTGTTTTATCTGATTGCGTGTCGAAAAAGCGTCGAAAATAGGTACGGAAAGTGAAAAACCTAATGTTTTCGAAAAATTATCTCTCATTTGAGAGCCGAAAGACGTGCTTTGTTCGCCAGACACGGTATAATAGCTGCTTCCGAGGCCGGCATTGAAATTTATGCGCGGGAGGTAGCCGCTGCGTGCAAGGGACACTGCGTCGTCTGCGGCTTTTATATTTAGACGGGCAGCCTGCATTGCGGGATAATTGGCCAGAGCGTTTCGATACACCTCCTCTGCGTTTAACAGTGAGATGTTTTCATCATTGACCGTTTCGATCTCAAAATTTTCTATGTCTGGCAATTCAAGTGTTTTGGCTAATTCGATCAGCGATGTCCGATAGTCGTTTTCAGAGGTCACGACCTGTAATTCGCTTTGTGCTACTTTTGCATTGGCTTGTATGACATCTACTTCCGGGACTTTCCCTCCTTCAAGCAACACTTTCTGACGTTCGAGTTGGACTGTGGATAGCCGCAGTTGCTCGCGGCTGACTTCGAGTAACTCGCGATTGTAGAGTGCTTGTAGATAGCCTGTGATAACGCTGAGCCTTACTTCGTCACGTGAGGCTTCCGCCTGGCTTTCGAGGGCGTTAAGATTCGATTTCGAATAGCGAAGCTGTCTGATAGCTTTCAGGCCTTGGAACACAGGTAGCGACATCTGGGTGTTCCATGAGAACATTGATGTGTTGCGGTTGGCATACGTGTTTGATGATGTAAGTCCCCGGCCAAAATCCCAGTTTTGCCCCGCAGATGCGTTTAGTGTCGGAAGGAATCCATCTTTCGCTTCCGTCACCGATAGTTCGCCTTGGAGGACGCTGAGTTCTGCGGATTTTATGTTTAGATTGTTTTCAACGGCATACGTAAGACAACTGTCGAGGCTCCATACCTCAGCGCGTGCTTTCCCCTGTATGAGGCAGAGGGAGAATAATATCAGCGGTATACTTGTGCGTTTCATTTTGTTTATGTTTAAGAGCTGACGTTTGACTGACTATTTCTTTTTTATGACGGCCCCACGTAAAAGTGATTTATCCGTGATGCCGTCTTTCACCTGTATGTTTATGCCGTCGGATGTTCCTGTGCCAATAGGTCTGCGTTCAAATTTTTGCTCTGGCACAGAGTCTGTCAGGACATAGACAAAGGTGCTGTCGCCCTTCCATTCTATAACGCTTTCGGGTATGGTGAGCACATTTTCGGCTTTGCTCAGATTGACAGTGGCATTCGCGCTGTATCCTGCGCGGAGTGTAAAGTCCGCGGGCACTTTGATCGCGGCTTTGATCTCGAAGGTGTTCGCTCCGTTGGTTTCCGTTCCCTTTGGGGCTATAAGTTCGATTGTCGCATCGAGTTTGAGGTCGGGTAGGGCTCCGATGGAGATATCCATGGGTTGGCCGACGCTGAGCATACCGACCTCGGTTTCGTCGACTTTTCCTTCAAATATAAGATTGTTCATATCTGCGACGGTGGCCACGGTTGTGCCGTCGTTCATCGTATTGGCTTGGATAACGGAACTACCGACCTTGATGGGGATGTCCAGCACTATTCCGGTGATTGTTGCCCTCACAAGGGTGTTGCTCTCTTTCGCATTTGTTTTCGATACACCTTCTTTGACTATGGAATATGAGTCTTGCGCAGCGTCAAGTTCGGCTTTAGCTTTGGCAAAAGCGGTTGCGGTGGTCTCGAATTCCTCTCGGCTGATCACCTTTTTATCGAAAAGAAGTTTGTTGCGCTCATGCTTTAGCTTTGCGTCCTCAAGTGATATCTTTGCTGTTTCGATACGAGACAATGCTGATGATAGTTGGGCTTCGTCCGGCACGATTTTGATGCGCGCGACGATGTCGCCTTCATGGACCATGTCGCCCTCCTCAACATTGATTTCTGATATGATCCCTGACACCTGTGGCTTGATTTCGATTTCGTCGCGAGGTTCGATCTTGCCGGTGAGGACCGTATTGCGTTCCACGTTGCCTGTCGTGGGACTTACAAGCTCATATTTTTCTTTGTCAGGTCTTGATTTTATGAATAGATAGACGAATGTGCCTATAAACACCGCTACTATCAGACTCCATATAAATGTCCGTAAAAATTTTTTCATCGCTTGTATATTGGTTATGTTTATTATTTACGTGTTGTCATTTGGACGTATATGATTTTTATTTATCATTCAAAGCCTCGATCGGTTTGATTTTCATAGCCTTTATCGATGGGATTAGTCCTGCAGCGGTTCCGAGAACGAGGAATGTGACGAGGATGTATATAGCCTGCAAGAATGATAACTGAAATGCTACCGTACCGTTTTGGTCCGAAAAAATGGCTTCGGCTCCGGCAAGCGCGAGTATAGCGAAGCAGATCCCAGCGACTCCGGCGATGGTGGTCAGTACCATACTTTCGGACAGTATCTGGACTATGATATCGCGTGGTTTTGCGCCTATGGCCCGTCGTATACCTATCTCGTGAGTACGTTCGCGAACGATAATCCACATGATGTTACCTACACCTATGATACCTGAAAGCAGTGTACCGGCTCCAACCACGAGTGCGAGTAGTGTTATGCCGAGAAATACCGAGTCGACCATCTTGAATTCTTCGGATACATCAAAATAGTCCATAGCTCCTTCGTCGTCTGGGGCGACCGGATGGTTGCGGCATATAAGACGTCTGACAGTTTTTTCGTAATCACCCGGGGAGAATCCATTTTTGAGTGTCATCATGAACATTCCGACCGACGTCCCGAGGTTATAATTTGCCCGCATGGAATTGTAGGGTATTATCACAGATTCGTCAAGCTCTGCTCCCATGCGTATCTCGGAGGTCTGTCCGGCTATGCCTACTACTTTATAATATATACCGTTAAGTGATATTTCTTTTCCTATGCCCGATTCCGATCCGAAAAGTTCGTCAGCGGCCTTTTTGCCTACAACGCATACTTTACGGCTACGGGTATTGTCGGCTTCGTTTATAAAACGGCCCTCATACATTTTAGGAACGAATATTTTGTCATAGCCGCTTTCGACGCCTGTAAGCATTGCGTTGGTTTTCTTTTGGCCGTAAAGAGCGTTGCCCCATTGATTGTTTACGGCTGATGAATTTTCAATTTCAGGGATAGCGCGTCTGATATTGATCACGTCTTGGAGATTGAGTTCGAGTTTCATGCCTTTGTTAAAGCCAGCGTATGGTTTGGTGGTCCTGCCAGGAAAGACTATTGCCACGTTGGTCGCAAAACCCTCGAAATTACGGCTCATGAAACTTTTTAGCCCTTTCGAACCGCCTATGAGCATCGCAAGGATAGCCGTGCCCCAGAATATGCCGAAAGCGGTCATGAAAGTTCTGGTCTTGTTCTGAGCCAATGTGGTTCCGATCTCTCGCCAGTTTTCTATGTCGAATATGGGATTTTTCATGTAAGTTGTCCTTTCATCAGGGCTATGAGACTTTCTATTCGTCGCGCAGGGCTTCCACAGGTTTTATTTTCAATGATTTCATTGCGGGAAACAGTCCGGCCAAGGCTCCTGCTATTATCAGTACGACAGTTACCTGGATGGCTATAGATATGTCGACGGTGGGGTCTTTGATAATGGGGCGTTCGCCTCCGTCACCGACGAGCGTCGCTATGCCTTGCGACACAAGCACACCAAGTACAATGCCGATATAGCCGAATAGGGTGGTTATGGCTACGCTTTCAAGTATGATCTGCCGCAATATGATGCGGGGTTTCGCACCGATAGCGCGCCTTACACCTATCTCATGTGTGCGTTCGCGAACAGAGACAAACATGATGTTGCTCACACCGACGATTCCTGAAAGCATTGTAAGCAGACCTATCACCCATACGGCCATACCGATGGCTCCCATCGCTGTCGATGTTCTCATGTAATCGGAGAATCTGTTCCATATCCATAAAGCTCCGTTGTCATCATCCGAGAATGAGTGTTGACGTCCGAGTGTTGACCTGAAACCTTTTTCGGCGGCTTCGCTTTCTACAATAGTGGTGACATTTTTGAGTTTTACAGTGATATTGTTGACTATGTCAGATCCTCCGCTCATGGCTCGTGCTGTGGAATAGGGTATATAGACCACGCGACGCCACGCTTGTTTGTATGTGCCGACCACCGTAAAGGACAGGTCGCTTATTTTGACAAGTTGTCCGATGGGATTTTCTTTCCCGAAAAGTGTTTTGGCGGATTCCTCGTTTATTACCGCTACGCGCCTTTTACTGTTTATGTCATTTTGGTTTATGAATCGGCCTGCTGTCATGTCAAGACCGCTGTTGCGTAGTTCTGACGGATATACACCTTTGTATCCACCGGTCAGATAATCGTTGGGGCTTGTGACCTGAAGGGAATCGTTCGATACTTGTGCGATAACTTCGCCTACAACATTGGCGTTTTGTGAAGTCAATACCGGAAGATCCGAATCACGCAGACTCACGCGTCTGTCCTCTTTCAACCCTTTAAAAGCTTTTTGGGCAAATCCTCCACGGATCGATACTGTTTCGGTATCGCGTTGGGAGAACATTGATTCCATGCCGTTGACTAAACCGCGCGATACGCTCAGTAATACTATCAGAAGGAATATGCCCCATGAAACGGCAAAGCCTGTCAAGGCTGTACGCAGTTTGTTGTGGCGTAAAGTCGCCAATATTTCATTTGCAAGATCAAACACCTTATGATTAAAAGTTTATTCTTTTGAAAGCTCTTGTTTATTTTTGGTTTCCTATTGTCGGTGATATTTTGTACGAATAGATTTATGGATGGACGATCCTTCCGTCGGCTATTCTGATAATCCTGTTGGTCTGATCTCCGACACCCGGGTCGTGTGTCACGATAACGATTGTCATTCCTTCCGCGTTCAGATCGCGGAACACTTGCATCACTTCCTTTGATGTCTTTGAGTCGAGAGCTCCGGTCGGTTCATCGGCAAGGATTATGGATGGTTTGGTTATGAGTGCGCGGGCTATGGCTACTCGTTGTTTCTGCCCTCCGGAAAGTTCGCTTGGAAGATGTGTCGCCCTGTCGGCCATGCCCATCCGGTCGAGCTGTTCCATTGCGAGTCTGTTGCGTTGGCGACGAGACACTCCGCGATAAAACAATGGAAGCGCGACATTTTCAAGGGCATTCTTGTAATTGATGAGATTGAACGATTGAAAAACGAATCCGATCATATAGTTGCGCAGATCAGCGGCCTTGTTTTCGCTAAGATTCTTTATAAGGACCCCGTCAAGAAGATATTCGCCTGAGTCATAGTTGTCAAGGATGCCGAGTATGTTGAGAAGCGTGGATTTGCCTGAGCCTGATGCACCCATTATAGATACTAGTTCACCCTTTTCTATGGAAAGATTGACGTCCTTAAGTACATGTAACGGTACGATTCCGGGATAAGACTTGTTGATGTCCTTGAGGCTGATTATCATATGGATTGTTGAAACGATGTATTAAATCCGGGAGATATTGTTGCGTGAAAGTGCCCCGGATTTGTCTGCGGGACAGTTTCATGTATATATGACGTAAAATTATTAAAATAGTTACATTGCAGCAAAATAAATTCTGATATTTAATTAACTTTGCAATTATAAATAGTCATAACATAATTTAATATAGTTAAAACACACGAATGAAAATATGAAATTTGTATCATGGAATGTCAATGGACTCCGCGCTGTATGCGGTAAAGGTTTTAATGATATATTCGCGTCGTTTGACGCTGATTTCGTATGTCTGCAGGAGACAAAACTCAGTCCCGGGGCTTTTGAACTTGATTTTGACGGCTATCATTCCTATTGGAACCTTGCAGACCGTAAAGGATATTCAGGAACAGCGATATATACAAGGACGGAAGCTTCGGATGTGAAGTATGGTATAGGCATAGACAAGCATGACCGTGAAGGACGCGTCATAACGCTTGATATGGATGATTTTTATTTGGTCAACGTATATACCCCCAATTCACAGGCAGAGCTTACGCGGCTTGATTATCGTATCGAATGGGAAGAGGCTTTCCGGAATTATCTTTGCTGTCTTGACCGTGTAAAGCCGGTCATCGTGTGTGGCGACATGAATGTGGCTCATAAAGAGATCGATTTGAAAAATCCGGCTTCAAACCGTCGAAGTGCTGGTTTTACGGATGAGGAGCGTGGTGAGTTCACGAAACTCCTTGACTGCGGTTTTATCGATACCTTTCGTGCGGTAAAGCCCGATCTAACGGATGCTTATACATGGTGGAGCTACAGGGCCAGAGCTCGTGAACGTAACGTAGGTTGGCGTATCGACTATTTTCTTGTAAGCGAGTGTTTGCGCCTGAAGATAGCCGATGCGAATATAAAGGCTGAAATCATGGGATCGGATCATTGCCCTGTTGAACTTGTCCTTGGCTTAATGGATTAAGCCGTTAATGTCAGTTTTTTTGGATTCGGGATTTTAAATATCTTGGGAAAAGATAGTCAGAAAAACTGAGACCGAGGTTGGATTGTAGAGAAATAGTTGCAAATTAGTAATTTATGGCTGGTTGGCAACAAAAGAGCGATCAAAGATTCTTATATATTAAAAACAGACTGATTAGTTTGTTTCCCGGATTATTTCAGTAATTTTGGGGTCATAGAAATTTTGCCGTAAAATTATTGATATGGTATAGAAATCATTTACTGGAACAGGGCACGGACCTACACACGATACGGGAATTTCTGGGACACAACGACTCAAGACCACCACAATCTATCTTCATGTGTCGAGTGCCCATAAAGCCCGGATTCGCAATCCGCTTGATTCATTGGACGATTCATGAGTGTTGCCACGTCATTATATAGTGAAGAAAGTAAAAAAAATAAATGGATTACGACAATGTTTGATATGATACATGATAAATGAAAAAAGAGGTCAGCTGCATAACAAGTAAGTCAATCAGGAACATACAAATCTGCTGTATATGGATGTATGTATTTTTTTCGGGAGTTCGGGTATGCGCCTCGACTACAGCAGACTCCGTGTATTTCCACATAAAGGCCGACACGATGCGGGATATACGTATGGGACAAGTGGTGGAACTGACGTATGTGCTGGTCAATGCACAGTTCGATTCGGTTTCTCATCCTGTGTTCAACAGCAGCATTGAAGTGATAGGAGGTCCGAAGCCACAAGAAGGCAGCAGCTATGCCATTATAAACGGAGTGGAAAACAAAAGCCATGAAACCGGATTCCGTTATCTTGTGCAGTTCAGACAGAGCGGAGAGGTCAAACTCCCTTCCGCATCCGTAAAAGTAGGCAACCGGACATATACCACCCCGGAATGCCGTGTAACCGTACATTCTGCTGAAGTGGATATGAACAAACTGAAATGCAGTCTGAAGGTGGGGCGGCTGGCAGGTGGTTACAAAAAATACTGTGCCACCCTTACCTGTAATGCCTGTCCCGACCAGAATCCGCCACTGTTGTTCATCAACGGGAAAACATACCGTCCTAGCCGCAAGTCCTTTTCAAGTACCAACGGCAAGGAAGAATACGTTTACGAGTATTTCTTTAATGATGACAGTTATGAGGTGTCCTGCGAGGAACTGACCTTTGGTGGCAAACCCTATTCCGTCAAGTCGAAAAAGAGCAAATTAGCCGGTTTGGACTTTGTTATTGCCACCGTGGTTGCAGGCACATTGTTCGAGTTGGTATGGTGGCTTGCCTACAGACACTGCTACCGAGAGGAAAAGGACGCTCCTCTTGCCGAATTCGTGCTGGAAAAGAAGACTCTGCCTCTGATTGTAAGTTGGGCATACACCCATTATGGCGTATCACACACGCTATTGCTTTTTTCCGTGCTTTTTCTTGTCATGACGGGAGTTACGATCTATACAGACAGCCTGTTCATGTCTGTCTTTTTCTGGTTCGGCATTGCGTTCGTGCCACTGGCGTATCTGTCATATCGGAACCAGCGGTGCAAGCTGGATTTCCAAAGCATACCGACTACTCTGGACAAGCAGGCGATCTACGACACGATATACAATCTGTCGGTAACTTATGACTGGGATGTTGACCATTACGGTGAAGACTGCATCGTTGCGCATACCAATTCAGCCATTTGGCATCTGACATGGGGAGAGCAGATTTTCATCGTGTTCGACAAAGGGCAGGTATGGGCCAACAGTGTGAACGATCTGAACAAGCGTACCTCTCCATTCTCGTTTGGTTATGCCAAACGGAACATTCGAAGAATAAGAGAAGCACTGACACAGGGTGCCGCTATTAGAGATTAGGAAACACACCTGCCGGGTGACGTTTACCACAATAAATAACACCAACAGGCGATCTTACAAATACATTATCCGCAAAATTGTAAAACAATAAAAACTAAAGATATGGAAGAACAAGAAGGAAGAATGATTTGGACACATGAATATGTTCAAATTTACACAAATGGTTATGGTAACATCGTTCTGCTTTTTGAGGAC
Organism: uncultured Duncaniella sp.; assembly: GCA_910587515.1. Classification (GTDB taxonomy): domain Bacteria; phylum Bacteroidota; class Bacteroidia; order Bacteroidales; family Muribaculaceae; genus Duncaniella. Next base: position 6,285 of record CAJULW010000003.1, on the reverse strand, counting down.
GAAAAAGAGAAGCCGCTCGCTGTAGGTAGAAAAATGTATGAGATAAATGAAGAGGCATACATGAATGGCTATAATTGGGATGCATTCCTGAATTATTACCTTGCAGAAAACGCACCGGATATTTTGGAAAGTATTGATAGTGATCCTGAAGCCGGAACATATGCTGCTTACTTCGAAGAAAACGAAGAAAATGAGGAAAGAGCCAAACGCTTTGCAAATATTATCATATCCTTGATTGAAAATGAAGAGGAAATATATAAAATCCTCCGAGAGAAAGGAGATGAAATAGAATGGGATTAACCATTTGGATAAATAGGAATAATTAATATGCGGATAACATGCACCTATTCCGCCTAACAGCGGCAAGCTGCAACCCATTAGCAACAAATAAAAACAAGAAATATGAACTATAAAAAATGCTCGCTATGCAAATTATAAAAGGCACAAGAGGTGAAGTAAGTTCATAATAAGCTGAGGTAACGGACTAACGCTGTTTCCTGTCAAGCCATTACCGATAAAACAGTTAAAATAATACAGTCATGAATAAAATTCCTTTTGAATATTTTGACTTTTCCAATTTTTGGGATAATAATGAATATGCCTCAAAATATTATATAGGGACAATACCTACTGATGAACAAGTTAAAGATATTGAAAATGAATTGGGATATAAATTGCCCCAATCTTATATTGCGCTGATAAAACAATGTAATGGTGGTGAACCGGTCAATACATGTTTCCCAACACAAACTCGGACTTCTTGGGCGAATAATCATATAGCAATGAGTGGAATTATGGGTATAGATAAAGATAAGCCTTATTCTCTTTGCGGAGAAATGGGAAATCGTTTTTGGATTGAAGAATGGGGCTATCCGACTATTGGCGTAGCGATATGCACCACTCCTTCTGCCGGACATGATATGATATTCTTGGATTATCGCAAATGCGGTTTAGTAGGAGAACCAAGTGTTGTCCATATTGATGAAGAAAACGATTATAATATTACTACGCTTGCAGCGAGTTTTGAGGAGTTTATTCGTGGACTTGTTAATTCAAAAGACTTTGAAAGTTAAATCATCGGTAACATTCTTTTTGATGAACGGTATAATGGATACGAAGCATTACTTATAGAGGATAAAAGAGAACATCCATTATCTTCTGAAATTCAGTTTGTAGATAAAGATGCTGAAACAGAATTTGAAATAATCATTCTTGGATGCAGTAGTACTTATTTCGACGATGAATATCCAGCCACCGAACAAGTACAATCAAGCGGCATTCGCAGGAGTTTCTTACAGAAATGACGTGATATTAAACATGATATGCTGTTGCCTGAAGTGATATGATAGATTATTTTTATTATCGGTTTTATAAACTATGGCTCCATTCCTCTTTGGCAGAAGGTGCCGTGTTTATGGGGATGCTTATGTTTTCGGTCATACTGAGTACCAACGTATTGACCGTATGGGGCATATTAACCCAATACGGAATTATTGAATACCCGTCTGATAATCAATATTATATTATTGAGGGTGGTTTAATAGTATTATTGAGTGGTAGGTTTTTCTTCAAGAAAAGGTATAGAAGAATTATAACTAAGTATGATGACGAAAATACTGTGCAAAACAAAGCCGGAGCATGGATGCTTACAACATATATATTAGTAACATTGATTGGCTTTTTCATAGAAGCATTATATCGACAAGGGGAAATATCATTGACCATTAATGAAGCAGAATAATGGCAAGCCGTTGCTAACCCATTGCCGATAAATTGATTAGAAACAAGTGGAATGTGCGTTTAGACTAAAAAATATGGTATTTTTAGTGCTATAATGCTTATTCCGTAGTTGATCAAAAGTTGGTAGATAATGAAATGTATATTTCATGGACTGGATTACACGTCATTGAAAAGTAGGATGATGTGTCGGATATGTTTTACGAGTTTATTTAGCTATCAAGAAATAATAAGTTTTGCCTAAAATATAAATAAAACTATGGCGCGAATGATTATTAGATTCGCGCCATAATTTTTATGCTTTAGGGATTGCCACTATATTTTGACTTTAATGGTCTTAAGAGCTTTGTCGTCGCTTGACGATCCGACAGATAGTTCGTATTCTCCGGGGACTACGCGCATCTCCTGTGAGGCCTCATCCCAGTTTTCGAATAGATTTCGGGGAAAATCTATCGTTATTTCGCGGCTCTCTCCAGGTGCGAGTTCGACTCGAGCGTAGCCTCGAAGAGTCTTATTGGGGCCAGCTGTGTCCGCCGGGCGGCGCATATATACCTGCACGATTTCGGTTCCTTTGACTTTGCCGGTGTTTTTGACGTTGACTTTGATCATATTGTCGGAATAGTGTGGTGTCGAAATTTCGAATGTCGTATAACTCAAACCATGTCCGAAAGGATAGAGTGGGGTGTCTTTCATGTAGCGGTATGTTCGTCCGGCCATCAGATAATCGTCAAATGCTGGAAGCTGTGAATCGTTCTTATAGAATGTCACCGGTAGTTTTCCGGATGGATTATAGTCGCCATATATAACGTCCGCTACCGCGTGACCGCCTTGTTCTCCTGGATACCATGCCTGGAGTATTGCGTCGCAAATCTCGTTTTCAGGTGTCAGTGCTACCGCACTTCCGCTGCAATTGACAAGGATGACCTTCTTACCTGCATCATGGAGAGCGCGGAGTATCTCGCGTTGGGGTGCAGGAAGCTCTATAGATGTCCGATCTCCGTCATCGAAGCCCGGTTCGCGCACTTTCGCTTCCTCGCGCTCGTATGCCGGTGATATACCACCGACAAATATCACGATATCTGCGTCTTTTGCTGCGTTTACCGCGTCAGCAGCAGTGACGTTACGTGTACGGAGTATATCGAAATTGAGTGTCGCGTCATCTTCGAGTTGCATGTAATCGACCTGGATGTTATATTTTTCACCCTTTCTGACGTTGAATTCTCGCTCGCGAAAATTGAGCGGGTCAGTTTTCCAGCGTTCATGAACGGTGTCTCCATTTATGATTATGCGGAGTCCATCGTCATTGTTAAATACCATGTTCAGAGTCTCGTCGCGGTCGGCTGTGTAGCTTCCAGTGATGCGGGTTGTGAAATTGGTGAGATTGACACCAGGTGCGAAAACGGTGTAACCTCCGTTGTCGAGACGGATGGCAGAGGTGTAATGGGCCTGTGTGATCGGAGTGCCAGACATGTCGGTGTTGTTCCAGTACAATGCTTCCATGCCTGTGCCTTTAGAGTTGGTCATGGAGCCGAAGATACTTTCTCGATCGGTCATCTGTGTAACAGCACATCCGCGTGTATATGGCAGTTCGTGTCCGACACGGCTCTGAAGGCCTTCAAGAATGGTGACGGTGTGTCCCGGTTGTCCATAATATATGCCCCATTGCATCGTCGAATCGGTAGCGTTTGGCCCCATTACCATTACTTTGTCGGATGTTGGTGACAGCGGAAGTATTCCGTTGTTTTTCAGAAGCACCATCTGTTCACGTCCCATTTTGCGGGCAAGGTCACGATGCTCTTTGCAGTTGACTACACTCATAGGGATGGAGGTCCAGCCGACCAACGAATCCGGGTCGAAGTCTCCGAGTTCGAAGCGTCCTTTCAACAGTCGTTTGACGCTCACGTCGATATCTGATTCCTTTATGTCACCACGTTTCACGGCTCCTGGAAGGTTTTTATAGACACCACCGCATTCTACATCGGTTCCGCTGAGCACTCCGAGGGCTGATGCGGCTTTAGCGTCTTTTGATACCTCGTGACGTCCTTCGCGATAAAAATCCCCGATAGCTCCGCAGTCACTGACAACGAGTCCGTCAAAGCTCCATTTATATCGCAATATGGAGTTCAACAGACGGTTAGAACCGCAACACGGTGAACCTTCGAAGCGTTGATAAGCGCACATCACCTGCTGCACGTCGCCATCTTGTACGAGCATTTTAAATGCCGGAAGATATGTTTCCCATAGTTCACGGGCGGGTAAATTTTCTATATTGAATTGATGACGGGTTTTTTCCGGCCCGCTGTGTACGGCATAGTGTTTGGCACAGGCGTGTAGTTTGAAGTATTTGCTGTTTGGATCGCCTTGAAGTCCGCGGACAACACGCAACCCCATGCGACCGTTCATATATGGATCCTCACCATATGTTTCCTGACCTCGTCCCCACCGTGGATCACGGAAAACATTGATATTCGGAGTCCAGAAAGATAGACATTTGTATTTTCCGACATTTCCTTGTTTTCGTGCCAGGGTGTTTTTCGCGCGGGCTTCGTCACTGACGGCCGTGAATACTTTTTCGATTAGATCGTCGTCAAACGACGCTGCCATACCGATACATGAAGGGAAAACAGTAGCGAGACCGTTGCGTCCTACTCCGTGTAGCGCTTCACTCCACCAATCAAAAGCCGGGATGCCGAGACGCTCTATTGCCGGTGACGAGTTCATCATAAGTTTCGCTTTTTCTTCGAGAGTAAGTCGCGAACATAGGTCGTCAGCGCGTTTCTCTGGTGAAAGATCGGGATTACGGTAGGGCAACATCTGTGCGGATATGGAAACCGCAGAACCAAAAAGCATTGCCACTGCTATGAAATTTTTAATTTTCATGGTGGATATTATGTCGATGTGATAATTTTACTTACGAAGTTACGATTAAATCTTCTTAAATCCAAATGACCGCATTTGGCTGTTAGACGGATTCTGCGTATTTTTGTAGAATCAAAGGAGACTGCTCAGCCGGTCTGGTTTTAATAAACAGTCATACCAATCATTTATTATACATTTTACCTTAAACCAAATGAAAAAATTAAAGCTGATGCTCGCGGGAGCTTTTGTCGCGACCTGCTGTCTTGCAGGAAACGCGGCTGCACCAAAAGCTCGTGCCACAGAGAAGCCGAAACATTATTCCGAATGGATGACGCGTTCAGAGATGAAGCGTGTCCCCAAAAGCTACATGCTCGATTTTTCAAACAGACCGAAGTGGAGTTATGTTATGGGTATTGAGCTTGAGTCTATGCTCGACACATATCTTCGCTACGGTGGTGAAGATATCAAAAACTACTGTATAGAATATACAGATACCATGATCAATCCGGCTGGCGAGATCCGTGGATATAAAATCAAAGATTATAACCTTGACAATGTGCGTACTGGCCACTTTGTCACGCGTATGTATGAGCATTTTCCCGAAGAAAAGAATCTAAGGGCGATGAACATGCTGATGCTTCAGCTTAACGATCAGCCGCGTACGAAAGAAGGAGTCTACTGGCACAAGGCAATCTATGCCTACCAGGTTTGGCTTGACGGTATTTTCATGGGATTGCCATACCGTGTGTTGACAGCGACAAAGTTGTATTCACCGGAGCAGGCTCTCCCGATTTACGATGATGCGGTAGAGCAGGTAAAGAGCACATATGACCGCACATACGATCCCAAGACAGGTTTGAACCGTCATGCTTGGGACGAGAGTCGCGAAATGTTCTGGAGCGACAACGAGACAGGTCTTTCGCAGCATTGTTGGGGACGTGCCCAGGGATGGTACACAATGGCTCTCGTTGAGCTTCTTGATGCGCTTCCTGCTGATTATGCGCGTCGCGGAGAAGTTGTGGAACTGCTGACACGTACATTTGACAATGTCATAAAATGGCAGGATCCCAAGACCGGTGTATGGTATCAGGTGATGGATTCCCCCGATAGAGACGGAAATTATCTTGAATCCACCGCATCGGCTATGTTTGCATACTCGTTGCTTAAAGCAGCTAACAAGGGGTGGGTGGACGCTAAATATCGTGATGCAGGTATAAAGGCTTATAAAGGCATACTTGACCAGTTTATACGTGAGGAGGCCGACGGAACCATTTCGCTTACCGATTGTTGCTCTGTGGCAGGCCTTGGCCCGGGAGTGAGCCCCGCGGTTCTAGCAGCAGCTCCAAAGGTCAAGGAAAATAAGCGCCGCGACGGTTCATATGCGTACTACCTCAGCGAGAAGATACGTGACAATGACGCTAAGGGCCTCGGCCCGTTTATATGGGCTTCCCTTGAAATGGAATCATTGGGCTACGATGTCGATAGCTTTAAGAAGAACAAAAAGAAATAACATAAGGTTTCAACTGAAACAGAACAGCGCCCCAAAAGTCAGACAAAACTTTTGGGGCGTAATTTTTGAAAAATCCGGTGAAATAGATTCATAAATCCGACGCAACAAGCCGGGACGACTTTCGGACACAGAAGTCCGTGTTGCTGACACTGACGGTATTCATCAAAGAGGTCCTGCTT
>CAJULW010000002.1 GCA_910587515.1 uncultured Duncaniella sp. | reverse complement strand
TTTTGGCATGTCGACGGTTTCAGGATTGAGGATTGTGTCTTCACTCCCGGAGCTCGCGCAGCGTTGTGGTATTCTCGTAATCTCGTTATGGAGAATACTGTTGTTGAAGCTCCCAAGATGTTTCGTGAAATGGACAACCTGGCGCTGTCGAATGTTCGGATTCCGGATGCGCAGGAGACGTTTTGGCATTGTCGCAGTGTGAGCTTACGGGATGTGGAGGTATCGAATGCCGATTATCTGTTTATGCATTCCAGTGATATAGATATTGAAAATTACCGACATAGTGGAAACTATTCGTTTCAATATTGCCGTGATGTGGTGATACGCAATGCCAGGATAGATTCCAAGGATGCCTTTTGGAATACGGAAAACGTTACGGTATATGATTCGGAACTTACAGGCGAATATCTCGGATGGCATTCGCGTAATCTGCGTCTCGTCCGTTGCCGGATTTCGGGCACACAGCCTTTATGCTATTGTGAAAACCTTGTGATGGATGATTGTATTATGGCTGATGACGCTGATCTTGCTTTTGAGGATTCGGTGATGCATGCCGTTGTAAAGTCGAATATAATGAGTGTCAAGAATCCGCGTAGCGGCTCGATCAAGGCCTTTTCGATAGGCGAGCTTATTCTTGACTCAAATGTTTTGGCTCCGGCCGATTGTGTGGTCACGACTGAAATATAGGTTTTGTTAACTGAGATATTAACCCCGCTATAACTCATAAGTATATATTATGATACGAAATTATGATTTTGATAAGTTGGTGCTGCGTCGTGGCACTGGTTCTCTGAAATGGGATTCTCGTCGTAACGTGCTTCCATTCTGGGTTGCGGATATGGATTTTCAGACCGCTCCGTGTGTGCTTGAAGCTTTGCGTCGTCGTGTCGACCATGGAGTGTTCGGCTATACTTATGTTGATGATAGTTATTATGACGCATTGATCGATTGGTTCAGTTCGCGTCATCTTTATTCTTTTGACCGTGGAGATGTCATTTATCTGCCGGGAATCGTTCCCGCTATTTCAGCCATAATAAAAGCGTTGGTTCCTGAAGGGAGCGGTGTGATAGTGCAGACTCCGGTTTATAATTGCTTTTTTTCATCGATACGTAATAACGGCTGCATTGTCGTCGAGAATCCTCTTGTCAGAAAGGAACTGTCGGAGACAGAGTTTACATACGAGATGGATTTCGAAGGGCTTGAGGAACTTGCTTCTGTGCCGTCCAATAAACTATTGTTGTTGTGCAATCCGCATAATCCGGCTGGCCGTGCTTGGACTCGAGGCGAGCTTCAGCGTGTGGCCGAAATCTGCGGTCGCCATAATGTAAAAGTGGTCAGTGACGAGATCCATTGCGAGTTGACTATGCCAGGTTACACCTATGTGCCTTATGGAACAATAGACCCCATGGCGACAGTGTGTCTTTCGCCTTCGAAAGCTTTTAATATAGCCGGTTTGCAGATTGCGAATATCATAGTCCCCGATGCAGATCTGCGTTCCCGTATCGACAGGGCTGTGAACATAAATGAAGTCTGTGACGTCAATCCGTTCGGAGTGGAGGCATTGAAAGCCGCTTATTCGTCGGATGGCGGGGAATGGCTTGACGCTTTGCGTGTTTATCTGTATGATAATTATACCTTCCTGCGTGAGTATCTCGCAAAGAGGCTGCCTTCATGTCCGGTGGCAAAGCTTGAGGCTACATACCTGCCATGGGTAGACATATCGTCGCTTGGGTTTGGCTCTGATGAGCTTGTGAAACGTCTGCTTGATAAATCGGGGGTATGGGTTAATTCAGGAGAGATGTACGGTGGAGATGGATATATACGCATAAACATTGCGTGTCCGCGAGGCACTCTTGATGAAGGCCTCGAACGGATTTGCGACACGATAGCTTGAATGTCTGGTATTTGGAGCGTATTTTAAAAGATGGCCGATATTTCGCTCATTAGATCCGGAGCGCAACTGAGTTTCAGGCAGCAGTTGGCGTTGGCTGTTCGGTTGTCGTGGCCTGCCATGATGGCTCAGTTGTCGAGTATAATGATGCAATATATAGATGCGGCTATGGTCGGTCGTCTCGGAGCTGATGACTCTGCAGCGGTCGGTCTGGTATCTACGAGCCTATGGCTGTTTTGGGGGATATGTTCTGCTGTCACAGTCGGTTTTTCCGTGCAGGTCGCTCACCGGATCGGGGCTTCTGATCATGAGGGAGCGCGTCGCGTATTGCGGCAATCGATTGTTTCTTGTCTGCTGTTCAGTATTGTTGTTGTGGCGGTTGGAGCCGCTATTGCTTTTCCTTTGCCTGGTTGGCTTGGAGGGACAGAGACTGTTCGACATAAAGCGTCGGTTTATTTTCTCGTTTTTGTCTTGGCACTGCCGTTGCTCACAATGAATTATCTCGGTGGGGCGATGTTGCGTTGCGTAGGTAACATGAAAGTGCCCGGAGGACTGAACGTGATGATGTGTGTGCTTGATGTTGTGTTCAACTTTTTTCTGATATTTCCGTCACGGGAATTGGTATTGTCAGGACATTCGATTACGGTTCCTGGTGCGGATCTTGGAGTCCTGGGTGCGGCACTCGGCACTGTCTCTGCCGAGATAGTTACAGCTTCGCTGATGATGTGGTATCTGTGTTTTCGCGAAAAGTCGATCATGTTGAAGGGACATCCGGGAAATTTCCGTCCGACGCGCGGAGTGCTTGGGAAAGCGCTCAAGGTCTCAGCGCCTATGACATTGGAACATGCCATTATTTGCGGTGCACAGATCGCTGTTACTGTGATCGTCGCTCCGCTCGGTGTGATGGCTATAGCGGCCAACGCTTTTGCGGTGACGGCGGAAAGCATTTGCTATATGCCTGGCTATGGTATCGGGGATGCCGCTACGACTCTTGTCGGTCAGAGCTATGGAGCCAGACGGCTTGACCTTGTTCGTAGATTTGGATATATAACAGTCGGTTTGGGCATGGCTACGATGAGTCTTATGGGGATTGTCATGTATGTGTGCGCTCCCTGGGTAATGGAGTTGATGACACCGGTTTCGGATATTCAGACTTTGGGAGTGGAAGCTTTGCGCATCGAAGCTTTCGCCGAGCCTATGTTTGCGGCTGCTATTGTCAGCTATGGTGTGATGATCGGAGTCGGGGATACCGTTTTGCCAGCTTCTATGAATTTCGGAAGTATATGGCTTATACGTCTTCCGATTGCAGCGTTGCTTGCTCCTACGATGGGGCTTGCAGGTGTGTGGTTGGCAATGTGTGTGGAATTGTGTTTTCGTGGGGCTATTTTTATATGGCGGCTTGTATCGGGCGCGTGGATTAAGCAAGGTCTTAAATAGGATTTGTATCGTTTGAAAAATATCCCGGCTCCATCACGGACACCGGGATATATCCAACTATTATATGTCTATTAAATTCTTATTGATATTTCGGGCGACTACGGTTCAGACATTTTCTGGACGCAAGGTGCGGACTGTCGCTCCTGCGCGCCACATTTCGCTTTCACGAAGCGACTTGAGTTCCACTTCGAGTTTTTCACGATAGTCAGGTTGGGTGTTGGAGTCGATCGAACGTTGCGCCTCGCGTCCGGTCTTCACGCTTTCATACAGATCGCGCACCACCGGTTTGATCGCGTCGTGGAACGGTCCCATCCAGTCGAGCGCACCGCGCTGGGCTGTGGTCGAGCAGTTGGCATACATCCAGTCCATTCCTTTTGCGGCAAAAAGAGGCATAAGTGATTGTGTCAGTTCTTCTACGGTTTCGTTGAAGGCTTCCGATGGTGTGTGGCCGTTTTCGCGGAGCACTTCGTATTGTGCGAGCAGGAGACCCTGTATCGCTCCCATAAGAGATCCACGTTCGCCTGTGAGGTCGCTGACTGCTTCGCGTTGGAATGTGGTTTCGAAAAGATATCCCGATCCGACGCCGATGCCGAGCGCGAGTGTGCGGTCGAGAGCGCGTCCGGTCGCATCTTGATAAACCGCGAAACTGGAGTTTGTTCCTTTGCCCTCTTTGAAAAGTATGCGGAGCATTGTGCCTGATCCTTTGGGCGCAACCATTATCACATCGACATCTTCGGGGGGGACGACACCTGTGCGGTCGCTCCAGTTAATGGCGAAACCATGGCTGAAATAGAGGGCTTTTCCTGCGGTGAGATGACTTTTGATGACTGGCCATTGTGAGATCACGGCAGCATCGCTGAGAAGACACATGATGATAGTGCCCCTTTTGCAGGCTTCTTCAATTGAAAACAAGGTTTTTCCAGGAACCCATCCGTCGGCTACAGCCTTGTCGTAAGTCTTGCCTTCGCGTTGTCCGACAATCACGTTGAATCCGTTGTCGCGCAGGTCGAGGCCTTGTCCGGGGCCTTGTACGCCATAACCGATCACTGCGATGGTTTCGTCTTTGAGCACTTCGCGCGCTTTCTCAAGAGGGAATTCTTCACGGGTGATAACGGTTTCTTCTACTCCGCCGAAATTAAGTTTTGCCATAATGTTTTTTCAGTTTGATATTTTGTTGATTGTATTTTTATTGTCTTTGAGTGAAGTGAAGACGTGCGAGGCAACAGGGATTTGCTCCTACTTTTATTTCGATATCGTTTATGTTTGCGTCGTCTCCGTGGTGTGCACACATTACGCGTGCGTCTTCACCATAGCGTGCTTCATGCTTGAATGCGACTTCGAAGCGTGTGAGACGATGTGTATCGTAGAAATCAAGCGGCCATAAATCTGTCATCAGATCAATGTATCTTCTGGTGGTTACATGGCGGTTGACGTCTATGTCGGAGGTTGCGAAACGGTATGTCTCCATTTTGTCTGCCGATTGCAAAGGCAGTAGTTTTCCGCCTTTGTCTCCTTCGAAATTCCGTCCGTTTACGATATCCTTGCCCTCCCATATCGGACTTAGGTCTCCCGGTCGTCGGGTCGCCATGTTGATAGCCATCCATACGGAATGAGCCCGCAACACTGTTTTGCCGGTCTCGATGTCTATCAATTCGAAGTCACGTTCCGAGAACAGGCGCGTGGCACTTTCCACCCAGGTTTCCATACGATAATTGCGGTTGACCGAAGGGCATTCCACGATATCGATGGTCAATCGGCTCAGTACCCATGATATACCCTCGCGTATCATACGGTCAAAACCGATGCCGAGAGCGTTTGCGTGGCTCGTAGCTACATCTATAATGGTAGTGACAATGCGCGACAATGGCATTTCGCGTTGGGCGTTTACTTCGGCCGCTGTAAGGAAAAAACTTATTCTGTGAAGTTTCTCAGTCATTCTTTTTTGTCTGGTTTTCGCTTGCTTCAAACCTTTTCGATTGTCTGTCGACGGGCGTTCTGCTCCTCTAAATAGCGGGTGAAGTGTTCTGTCGGAGACTTAGTCACACAGATACGCCCCGAACGGATGAACTGCAGTATGTCGTATTTTTTCAGCAATTCATAAAGGGCCTGTGTCTCGCTTTCGTGACCGGTCTTTTCAAGTATCGTATATTCGCGTGTAAGTTCGAGTATGCGGGCGTTGTGGACACGTATTATCCTTTCGAAATCCTTTTCGTCAAGAAGCTTTGGGGTAGGCACTTTATATAAAGCTACCTCCTGATATATTATTTCGTCATCAGTGTATAGGAACGCACGGAGCACGTCGATGCATCGTTCGATCTGTTTGATGACTTTGTCCATTGTCACACGGTCGCTCGTGCAAGTGAAGTTCATTTTGTGGATTTCATGCATGGAACTTGCGCTTGACGACACGCTTTCAAGGTTGAGGCCGTGGCGGGTGAAGATTATGGAGATACGGCTGAGCAATCCAACCTGATTTTCGGTGAATACCGATATGGTGAACAGTTTCTTTTCCATATTACGGGGAAAATTCGTGTTTATATGATGTGATGGCTCTAAGCCTTGTATCTTGTTGTTGCGTTGATGAGTATTTCGTCTATCGCAGAGCCTGGCGAGACCATGGGAAATACCATGTCCTCAGATTCGATATTTACGTTCAGCAGGTATGCTCCGTCTTCATGAAGCATTCTTTTGATGGCTCCGTCGAGTTCGCTACGTTTGTTCACATTTTCCGCGGGAATGCCGTAGGCTGAAGAGATAGCGACGAAATCAGGGTTGACAAGAGGTGTTGCGGAAAAACGGTTGTTGTAGAACATGGCTTGCCATTGACGTACGTTGCCAAGGAAATTATTGTTTAGAATTATAATCTTGACACCTGTATGGTATTCCATTATAGTTCCGAGTTCCTGCATTGTCATCTGGAACCCCCCGTCGCCTATGAATGCGAACACCTCGCGTTCCGGACAGGCTATTTTGGCTCCGATGGCGGCGGGCAAACAGAAGCCCATCGTTCCGAGCCCCCCGGATGTGATCATGCTTTTGGGCAGGGTGTATTTGAAGTAGCGAGCGCTCATCATCTGGTTTTGGCCGACGTCGGTGACGATCGTGCCTTTGTTATCTGATGCTTCAGAAATTTTCCTGATCACTTCGCCCATGCGCATGGCTCCGGATTCATCTATGTCTGCGGGTGATAGCTCGCGTCTGATCACTTCGGTATGCTCGACTTCCTCGGGTCTTTTGAAAGACTCAAGCCATTCCGAGCGGTCGCATTTGTTGATGTGTGGAAGAAGGGCTTCTATAGCCTTCTTTGCGTCGGAGTGTATCGTGATATGAGCGTGGATATTTTTGTTGAACTCAGCCTGGTCGATGTCGATGTGTATGATTTTTGCGTTCGGGGCATAACGTTTGACGTCTCCGGTCACGCGGTCGTCAAAACGCATACCGATAGCCAAAATAACGTCAGCTTGATTGGTGGCTATATTAGGCCCTATGTTGCCGTGCATTCCGACCATACCTTTGTTTAATGGATGGTCGGAAGGAATTGTCGACAGTCCGAGCAATGTCGTGGCTACAGGTATATGGGCTTTTTCCGCGAGCGTAAGCAGATCGGCTTCCGCATTCGATATCATGATTCCGTGGCCGGAGATTATCAATGGTCGTTCAGCGCGATTGAGAAGCGAGGCGGCCGATATTATATCTCCCGGAAGTAAGGACGGGTCTGGATCGTAGCTTCTGATATACTTGATTTTTTCATAGCTCCATTCCATGACGCCTACCTGTGCGTCACGTGTTATGTCAAGAACCACGGGGCCTGGACGTCCCGACGATGCTATATAGAATGCACGTGCCATTGCCCATGGGATTTCTTCCGCGCATCTCACTTGATAGGCCCATTTGGTTATGGGCTGTGTTATGCCCATAACGTCTGTCTCCTGAAACGCATCTGTCCCGAGAGAGGCGACTCCGACTTGTCCGGTAATGACTACAAGTGGCGTACAGTCGATGTTGGCATCTGCAAGGCCGGTAATTATATTTGTCGCTGCCGGACCTGAAGTTACTGTCACCACCCCTGTTTTACCGGACACGCGCGCATAACCTTGAGCCGCATGTATTGCTCCTTGTTCGTGGCGTGTTAATATGTGGTGCAGACTTCCCGAGAAGTCATAAAGCTTGTCATAGAAAGGCATGATCTGGCCACCGGGATAGCCGAATATCGTGTCAACTCCTTCCGCAAGCAATGCCCGGCATATAGCCTCTGCTCCTGTAACGCGTTCGCTCATAGATTTATTTGGATGGTTTTTGAGTGTGTCTGGTTGTGGCTTGAGATCCGTATTAAGCCTTGTTATTAACATCCGGAGACCGTCAGTTTATGGATCGGACTCCGCCTTTGTCAGCCGATGTCACCATTGCTGCATAGGCTTTTAGGGCAAGTGAGATTTTTCGGTCGCGGTCACGGGCGGTGAATGCTTTCTTGCCGTAGGTTTCTTCTTCTTTCCGACGTTCTGAAAGGACATCCTCACTAAGCTTTACATTTATGCTTCTTGAAGGTATGTCTATTTCAATTATGTCACCGTCTCTTACAAGGCCGATGTTGCCTCCTGAGGCTGCTTCGGGTGATATGTGCCCTATGGAAAGCCCGGATGTACCTCCGGAGAAACGGCCGTCGGTTATAAGTGCGCACTCTTTGCCGAGATGTTTGCTTTTTATATAGGATGTAGGGTATAACATTTCCTGCATACCGGGTCCTCCTTTAGGGCCTTCATAGGTTATGACGACTACGTCTCCGCTTTTGACCTGATCTCGTAGTATTCCGTCGACAGCTGCCTCTTGCGACGTGAAAACTTTGGCGGGTCCGCTGAATCGGAAAATACTTTCGTCGACTCCTGCAGTCTTCACTACGCAGCCATCAAGTGCGATATTACCTTTTAGGACAGCGAGACCTCCGTCTTTGACATAAGCATGGTCCATATCTCTGATACATCCATTCTCTCTGTCGGTGTCAAGTTCGCTATAATAGCTCATTTGACAACCCATTTCTGTGGTACGTTTTTTCCCGGGAGCGCTTTTCCATAGCTCATCGGCTTTTCTGCCGAAATTTTTTCCTCCGATGGCGTAGCAGTCAATAGCTTCTGAGAGGGTCATGCCATCCACTCTTTTGACGGAGCCGTCTATCAGCCCTGCGTCGGTGAGGATCTTCATGATGGATAGTATGCCTCCCGCCCGGTTGACGTCCTGTATATGGTAGTTGGAGTTCGGTGCGACTTTGCATAAGACCGGTGTTTTCCTGGAGAGCATGTCGATATCATCCATGGTGAAATCAGCTCCGGCTTCGTGGGCTATAGCGAGAAGGTGGAGCACAGTGTTTGTGGAGCCACCCATTGCGATGTCAAGTGTCATTGCGTTGAGCATCGCCTGGCGTGTCGCTATGTTTCTGGGTAGGACGCTTTTGTCTTCGTCTCGATAATATTTGTAAGTATTTTCGACGATTATTTCGGCCGCCTTTTTGAACAGTTGCAGACGGTTGATGTGGGTGGCGACGACGGTGCCATTGCCAGGGAGCGCGAGGCCTATAGCTTCGTTTAATGAGTTCATGGAATTGGCGGTAAACATACCGGAACATGAACCACATGTGGGACATCCTTTCTGTTCGAGGTCGCTGACTCTTTTATCATCGACAGATGAGTCGGCAGCGTCTATCATAATGTCAATAAGATCGACGGCCTTTCCATTGACTTCTCCTGCTTCCATCGGGCCTCCCGATACAAAAATCGCAGGTATATTAAGACGCATAGCCGCCATTAACATGCCAGGTGTCACCTTGTCGCAGTTTGAGATACATATCATGGCGTCTGCTTTATGGGCATTCACCATATATTCGATAGAATCAGCTATCATATCGCGCGATGGTAGGGAATAGAGCATTCCGTCATGACCCATCGCTATGCCGTCGTCAATGGCTATTGTGTTGAACTCGGCTGCGAAGCAACCGAGTTTCTCAATCTCCTGTTTTATGATTTGACCTACTTCATGTAGATGCGTATGGCCAGGGACAAATTGGGTGAAAGAATTCACTATGGCTATTATTGGTTTGCCGAATTGATCATCTTTCATGCCGTTTGCGCGCCAAAGTGCACGCGCACCGGCCATGCGGCGTCCTTCTGTGCTTGTTGCACTATTCAATGGAAAGCTCATATTGGGAAAGTCTTTACAAATGATGGATAATCGGGCTGTTTTCTTACAAATATCGCGATAATTCCCGGTTAATCTATAAATTTGTTAAATCTATGGCAAAAATAGACAATATGTTGTAAAACACAAAATTTATGTTGAAAATTTTCTATGTGTTATAATGAAGGAGCCAAAAAACAATCTGGCTACAATGTAAATGTTTTGTCTGTATTTGTCTAATGTGGAGAATATGTGTATAATAAAATGAGCCACCATAAAGGTGGCTCTTAAATTTGTAGCCCATAGGAGAATCGAACTCCTCTTTCAAGAATGAAAATCTTGCGTCCTAGCCGATAGACGAATGGGCCCTTTCTTAACCAAGACAGCTTGTCAGAAATATACTTTTGACATTAGCCGTGCCTATTTTAGGCAGAAAGCTTTGCGATATGATGGGCAAGCTTGCTTTTAAGATTAGCGGCTTTGTTTTTAGAGATAGATTTCTTGGAAGCAAGACGGTCAAGCATCGCTCCTACTTTGCGGAACGCTGTTTCGGCCTCGGTCTTGTCTGTTAATTTGCGAAGGTTGCGCACGGCATTACGGGCGGTCTTTGCATAATAACGGTTGCGAAGTCTGCGTGATTCGGTTTGACGAATTCTCTTAAGTGATGATTTATGATTTGCCATCGGTTAATGTTTCTTGATTAAGTTCTTGTTTGTAGCCCATAGGAGAATCGAACTCCTCTTTCAAGAATGAAAATCTTGCGTCCTAGCCGATAGACGAATGGGCCGTTGCAAAAGCGATTGCAAAGTTAGGAACATTTTTTTTCTTCAACAAACTTTTTAAGATTTTTTTAGGATTTCTCTTTTAATTCGCTTAAATTTGTCCTGTATTTGTAAACGCCACATTAATTATATGTCGATGATTTGATATTTGTGTAATTTGTATTACGTCTGGGGTGCTTGCCGGAAGGTGGTCGCGAATATAAATTATCTTATGTTTTGATACGCGAATCCGTGTTTTCCGTGTGTTTGAATAAACCCGATTGCAAAAATTAACCGCTTTATTGTTCTATAATTTATATGAAACTTTCGATCGTGGCTCTTAAGGTGACACGCTACAGTGACGCTCAGTCTATCCTGACGGCATATAGCCGAGAGCTGGGTATGGTATCTCTCGCTTTGCCGGCTGGCAGCAGCCGCTCGGCGGTGAGAATGAGGGCTTTGACGATGCCTTTTGGTGTGGCGGAGTGTGAGTCGGATCTTAGGTTCGGAAGGGAGGTGCTGAATATGCGGCAGCTCTCTCAAACGCTTGTGCTAAGGACGGTTCATGTCGATCCGGTCAAGCGGCTGGTGGCGATGTTTGTCTCGGAGTTGCTTGCGGTGGTGTTGCGCGGAGGTGGGGCTGATGAGGTTTTATATGACTTTTTGGTGAGTTCTATAGCCGCTTTTGACAAGGCGGATGCGCGCGCTGCGGCTAATTTTCATATATGTTTCCTTTATCATCTCGGCCGTCATTTAGGCATAGAGCCCGATGTGTCGACTTATGTCGATGGGGCGGTATTTGATATGTCTGACGGTGTGTGGAGGCGTTCCGTCCCGATGCATAAGGATTATCTGGTTGGACTTGAATCTGTTGTGGCATACAGGCTTTCACGGATGACATTTGGCAATATGGGGAGATTCGGTTTTAGTCGTCGTGACCGTAACGCGATTATTGATAGGATGTTGGGCTATTTTTCGCTTCATTGTGTCTCGCTTCGTAATGTACGGTCACTCGGTGTCGTCCGCGATTTGCTCTGATGTGAGGCTCTCATGTGTTTATGGCTTTGTTTCGAGCCGTTTTTTATAGTTCAGTTGTTCAATTGCGCGGCGGTGGGCGCGGTGTGTAAGATAGCGGTTTATGATCATGCCTGTCGCGGATACGGCTGACACAATGATTGCGAGGCCTATCCAAAGCAGGAATGTGTGTTCGTCAATTGGGTTCATAGTCCTATGAGTGTTTGGCGGTTTGGCGTTGTGTCTTATCGGATTTTGCCTTTGTCTGGGATGTTTGCGGCTAATGCCTTTCGATATGAAAAACGTCTTTGATGCGGCAACGGTTTTTGTTTTTTAGTTAAAACTGTTTTGGAAAAAGAATAAATAGTGATGAAAAATATTTGGATAATAAATCAAAAATGTTTACCTTTGTCCTCGCAAAACTCACAATTTGTGTGTTGAAGCTCGGGGTGTAGCACAGTTGGCAGCGCGCCACGTTCGGGACGTGGAGGTCGGAAGTTCGAGTCTTCTCACCCCGACCAAAAAACAAGCAAGGTTGCTGTTCCTTGGAACTGCAACCTTGTGTATTTTTAATGTTAATGTCGGTGTGGTAAGGTTTTAGGGACAGTTGTTTTGTTTTCTTAAACTTTTTGCCTACCTTTGCACAGTTTTTTCAATCAATAATTGTCGTGGGAAAATTTTCTGAATTCCGTCTCCCGTTGAAAAACATCCCAGAAGGTGTACAAGAGATTGAATACCATCTTGGGAAGCAGTTTTTTGTCAACATGGAGAGTGCTGACATACATGACGCAGATCTTGATGTAAGACTGACGGTTACGCATAAACATGATATTTATAATCTCGTGTTTCGTGTGGCCGGTACGGTTACACTCATTTGTGACCGTTGTCTTGATGATCTTATACAGCCGATCGAAGCGGATTATGAGATCGCAGTCAAATACGGAGACGACTATTCGGAGACTGATGACATGCTTGTTATCCCTGAAAGTGATAACTGGCTCAATGTTTCATATATGATTTTTGACACAGCTTCATTAGCCATTCCGGCCAAGCATGTCCATCCTCTCGGCAAATGCAACCGTGCGATGAGCGCGCTTTTGCGCAAACACCGTGCTACTAAATCTGATGACGAGGACTCGGAATTGACTGAAAGGTTGATGGAAGAGATGGACTCTATGGAGTCTGCTCCGATCGATGACGAGCCTGAAGCTCCATCGACGGACTCTCGTTGGGACGCTCTCAAAAAAATTGCCACCTCTTCATCTCAGGAGGAATAAATATACATTTTTCATATTTTCTTCAAGGAAAAAATAATAATCAAAGAATAAATCATGGCACATCCTAAACGCAAACAATCTAAAACCCGCACAGCCAAGCGTCGTACTCATGACAAGGCTGTAGTTCCCACTCTCGCTCTATGCCCCAACTGCGGTTCATGGCATCTTTATCATACCGTGTGTGGAGAATGCGGTTATTATCGCGGACGCATAGCCATTGAAAAGACAGCGGCTGTCTAAAGCGTAAACGTGTACTGAAAATCTCGCGCGGCTCCGGTGGACTTGCGGGATGAATCGGGAGATTGGAAGTTACGAAATAAACGCCAACTCTCCTCATTCCAAATTTTTCGGGAAGATTCATCCAATGCTGGTATCATTGAATCGTGCGTGGATTTTTGTATCTATCCCTATTATTCTCTAATAGAATTTTGCTATGCTCAACGCGCGAATTTCAGGAATCGCATCCTTTGCACCCGATGACATACTCGACAACGAAATGCTGTCGAAAATGGTCGATACAAACGACGAGTGGATAACCACACGTGTAGGCATCAAGGAGCGTCGTATCCTCCGTGAGCCGGGTAAAGGCTCATCATATCTTGGCATAAAGGCCGTTGAAAAATTACTTGAATCGACAGGAACAAAACCGGAAGAAGTTGATCTGCTGATCTGTGCGACCTCCAATCCGGATTACCGTTTTCCATCTACAGGTTCTATCATTGCCCATCAGCTTGGCATGAAGAATGCATATTCGTATGATCTTCAGGCTGCTTGCGCTGGTTTCCTTGTAGCACTTGAGGACGGATCTGCTTATATCCGTTCAGGGTTGCGTAAGAAAGTGGTTGTTGTCGCGGCTGAAAAGATGTCATCAATGACCAACTATCAGGATCGTGCTACATGTCCGCTTTTCGGTGACGGAGCCGGAGCCATGCTTCTCGAACCAACCGAGGAGAATGTCGGAGTGGTCGATGGCGTGTTTCATGTTGACGGAGAAGGCCTTGAGCATCTTTGGATGCCGGCTGGAGGATCAGCTCTTCCCGCATCACACGAGACGGTTGACGCCCAGCAGCATTTTGTCATACAGGACGGTCGCAACGTTTATAAGAATGCTGTGACAGACATGCTTGAATCGTCACTGGAAGTGATGAAGCGCAACGATCTTACCGTCGACAATATTGACTGGTTCGTTTCGCATCAGGCCAATCTGCGCATTATTGAGGCTGTGGGTTCGCGTCTCGGAATCGACAACGACAAGGTTTTGGTCAACATTGAAAAATACGGTAATACATCTGCTGCGTCAATTCCATTGTGTCTTGACGAGTATAAAGATCGTCTCAAAAAGGGTGACCGCATTATCCTTACCGCATTCGGAGCCGGCTTTACATGGGGTGCGATGTATATTATCTGGGACCTTTAAAGAAGGTATTTCCATTGATCATACGGAATACCATATGATAATTTAAGTGAAAATAGCATCTTTTCAGATGCTATTTTTGTTTATGTTTATAGTTTTATCAATATAGGAAATTAGCTGTTTATGGAACATAAAGCTGGATTTGTCAATATTGTCGGTAATCCGAATGTCGGAAAGTCGACTCTCATGAATCAACTTGTCGGAGAACGTATAAGTATAATAACTTCCAAGGCGCAGACGACCCGTCATCGTATAATGGGCATAGTCAATACCGAGGACTATCAGATCGTTTTCTCTGATACTCCCGGTGTTTTGCAGCCTAAATATAAACTTCAGGAAAGCATGTTGAACTTCAGCGAGGGTGCACTCGTGGATGCCGATGTGTTGGTCTATGTCACAGATGTCGTGGAAGATACGTCGAAAAACGCGGATTTTCTCGCTAAAGTCGCTAAAGAAAAGATGCCTGTGCTGTTAGTGATAAACAAGATAGATCTTGTCAGAGAGCAGGTACAGCTTGAGGAGCTTATGGAGAAATGGCAAGGCATACTTCCTAATGCGCAGATATTTCCGATATCGGCTCAGGAAGGATTTAATGTGGACAATCTGCTCAAACGGATAGTTGAGTTGCTTCCTGTGTCCGCTCCGTATTTCGGTAAAGATGCTTTGACCGACAAGCCGGCACGCTTTTTCGTTACTGAGATAATAAGGGAAAAGATACTCACGCTGTATGATAAAGAGATACCATATTCGGTAGAGGTCTTAGTTGAAAAATTTGATGAAAAAGAAAAATCGATACATATAATGGCCGTGATTTATGTCGAACGCGACAGCCAAAAAGGCATAATAATAGGTCATAAGGGGGCTAAAATCAAGAGAGTTGGCATGGAGGCTCGCAAGGATATAGAAAAGTTCTTTGACAAGAGTGTGTTTCTTGAACTCTTTGTCAAGGTCGAGCACGATTGGCGCAACCGCGAGAATAAACTCCGCTCGTTCGGCTATATCGAATGACGTAAGCTATATATTACCAAAGCCGCTTATCGATACTTTTTGTAATTGAAATTTATATTCCTTATACGCGGGATCAGAGATGGTTCCGCGTTTTTTGGGTGGCTGTGTTTATTGGATCAGGTAGACTTTCATTTATTACTTTGAAAAGAGAATTTGACAGTTGTAGCCATACCGCATCTGAAGTTATTGTAAATAAATTATACCTATTTGCTTGTTTGGTCGTTACAAATATTTAACTTTGCCACTGCTTTAACCTTAAATCAGTGAAACATGCTGAGTGAATCAAAGAGAGAAAAAATTATAGACCTCATCAAGAGA
This sequence comes from uncultured Duncaniella sp., assembly GCA_910587515.1. Taxonomy (GTDB): domain Bacteria; phylum Bacteroidota; class Bacteroidia; order Bacteroidales; family Muribaculaceae; genus Duncaniella. The sequence goes on along the minus strand of CAJULW010000002.1, from coordinate 59,278 downwards.
GAGGTTGTGCCCGCGATCGGATGTACAGAACCTGTCGCAGTGGCCCTATGTGTGGCGAAGGCCACAGAACTTTTGGGATGTACCCCAGAGCGGATAGAAGTCGCGCTCAGCAGCAATATGCTGAAAAATGCGATGGGAGTCGGAATTCCAGGTACGGGCATGATCGGTCTTCCTATCGCGATGGCACTCGGTGCGCTTGTCGGAAAATCGGCATACGGACTTGAAGTGCTCCGCGATGTCAACGCTGATGCTGTTGAAAAAGGCCGTAGATTTATCGATGAAGGAAAAATTTCTATACGTCTTGAGGAGAATGCTCCGTCGAAACTTCATATAGATGTTCGTGTCAGTGCCGGAAGTGAGAGCTCTCGTGCTGTGATATCTTGTGAACACACTCATTTCGTGCTTCTTCAGAAAAATGCGGAAATGTTGCTTGAGGAGAAGGCTTCGGTTGAAAGCAGTGTGGACAATGCGGATGACATAAGCCTTGACTTGGCTACTGTCTATGAATTCGCCACCGAATCTCCACTTGACGAAATCTCGTTTATCCTTGAGGCTAAGAAGTTGAATAAGGCTGCGGCTATGACTGCCCTTTCCGGTGATTACGGTCATTCACTCGGGGCTACCATCCGAAAGGCAGGATTGAAATATTACGGTGACACACCGGTTGAGCACATGATTTCATATACCTCTGCGGCTTGTGATGCGCGTATGGGTGGTGCGCCTGTGCCTGTGATGTCAAATTCCGGAAGTGGCAACCAGGGCATCACCGCGACTATGCCTGTTGTCAGTTTCGCTGAAGATATGAACGCTTCGGAGGAGCAAACTGTCCGCGCTTTGGTGTTGAGCCATCTGACAAGTATATACATCAAACAGAGCCTTGGCCGTCTTTCCGCTTTATGCGGATGTGTTGTTGCCTCGACAGGAGCTTCCGCGGCTATCGTATATCTTATGGGCGGTAGTTACGACGAGGTTTGTGCGGCTGTCAAAAATATGGTGGCAAATCTGACAGGTATGATATGTGACGGAGCAAAACCTTCGTGCGCATTGAAGATCTCTTCAGGAGTGTCGACCGCCATGATGTCGGCTATGCTCGCGATGAACGGGAAGTGTGTTACTCCTACAGAGGGTATAATCTGTGAGGATGTTGACGCTACGATCCGTAATTTGACCTCTATAGGCCGTGAAGCGATGAACGAGACAGACCGTCTTGTGCTTCAGATCATGACATCGAAATAAAAGTAATAGTTATATACTTAAATATGCGACATAAGCCCTGCTTCGGAAAGCCGTAGCGGGGTTTTTTGGCATATCTAAAAGAGTTTTGACCGATAGGCGATACACTTTAAAGTATTATAACCAAAATAAATCCGCTGTCAGAATCTAATGTCTGACAGCGGATTTAATGTTTGGGCTATGCCTGTTTAGGCAAATTTAGAATTTGTTTTTGTTTTTAGATCCAACGGACGAAAGCGAAATCCTGACGATGAGGAAGCATGTCGTTGGCCGGATATAGACGATAGCTATAGCGGAAGACGCCCGGATCGCGGAGTTTGTCCTTGAGTTCGAATGTGACGATGTTGCCTTCCTTGGCCGTTACTTTGAACGGGAGTGTGCCGACCCGGCTTTCCTGAGTGTCATGAATTCTGTCGATTACCAGTTCTAGCGCGAGGTCATCAGCGAGACCGTTGGTGTCGATTTTCACTACGGTGGTGAATTCTTCACCGCTATGGCTGTTTTGGCCGAGGTCACGGTCTGTGGTGACGTCAAGGACTTTTATGCCATCCCAGGCGGCTGCGACTTTTTCTTTCCATGCCGCGATTTCCTTGGCGAGTTTGTCGTTATCGGCCGAGAGTTTGCTGAAACGTTTTGCCTCCGGCTCATAGAAGCGCTCGATGTAGTCTTCGATCATGCGTTGCATGGTGTACTGGGGAGCGATATAGCCGATTGAACGTTTGATGTATTGTATCCACTCTGGAGAATAGCCCTTGGAGTTCTTTGCGAAATACAGAGGTATGATCTCGTTTTCAAGCATAGAATAGATTGTGGCTGCGTCGAGCTTGTCCTGCTGGCTTTGGTCAGTGAAGGTACGCTTGTCGGTGAGTGCCCAGCCGGCTTGTTCGTCAAGGCGATAACCTTCATACCACCATCCGTCAAGGACAGAGAAGTTAAGGACACCGTTCATTTCGGCTTTTTCACCTGATGTGCCCGATGCTTCGAGCGGACGGGTCGGAGTGTTGAGCCAAATGTCGACTCCGGTCACAAGACGTTTTGCTACGATCATGTTATAGTCCTCAAGGAATATGATTTTACCTTGGAACTGAGGCATACGAGAGATTTCGGTGATTCGTTTGATCAGACCCTGGCCTGCTCCGTCGGCCGGGTGCGCTTTGCCGGAGAAGATGAACTGTACTGGGAACTTTTCATTGTTCACGATACGGTCGAGTCGTTCGAGGTCGGTAAAGAGCAGGTGTGCGCGTTTGTAAGTGGCGAAGCGACGTGCGAATCCGATTATGAGTGCGTTGGGGTTGATTTTTTCAAGGATTTTTATGACAGCGGATGGATCGCCTTGATTTGCAAGCCATTTAGCCTTGAAATCTCGTTTGACGAAATTGATGAATTTGTTTTTCATCATGGTTCGCATATTCCAAATTTCCTCGTCTTTAACTTTGAAAATGCCTTCCCATGCTTTAGGATCGCTCTGGTGGTCAAACACCTGGTCTCCAAGATTCTCAGAATAGAACGCTTTCCATTCGCTTGCTGCCCAAGTCGGCATGTGTACACCGTTGGTGACATAGCCGACGTGGCTTTCTTCCCATGAATAACCTTTCCAGACACCGGCAAACATTTTTTTGGATACCTCTCCGTGAAGCCAGCTGACACCGTTTGCCTCCTGGCATGTGTTGAGTGCGAATACGCTCATGGAGAAGCGGTCCTGGCTGTCTGGATTTTCTCGTCCCATGTTCATGAGATCCTGCCAGGAAATGCCAAGACGGGCGGGGAATTCGTTCAGGTATTTGTGTGCGAGACCTTCGTCGAAATAGTCGTGTCCGGCCGGTACGGGAGTGTGTACGGTATAGAGGCTTGACGAGCGTACGAGTTCGAGCGCGCTGTTGAAATCAAGGCCTTTTTGAACGTAGTCAACGAGACGCTGGAGGTTAAGTAAAGCCGCATGACCTTCGTTCGCATGGTATATGGTGTGATTGATACCGAGTTTTTTTAATGCGAGCACACCACCTATGCCGAGAAGGTATTCCTGCTTGATACGGTTTTCCCAGTCACCGCCATAGAGCTGATGTGTGATCGAACGGTCAAATTCACTGTTCATGTCAAAGTCCGTGTCAAGAAGATAAAGCTTCATGCGACCTACATTTACGCGCCAAAGGTGGCTGTAGATAATTCGTCCGGGATAGGGGACTTCAAGTATCATGGGATGCCCGTTTTCATCGGTCACTTGTTCGATGGGAAGCTGATTGAAATTCTGCGGCTCATAGTTGGCTATCTGTTGGCCGTCGACACTGAGCGACTGGGTGAAGTAGCCGTAGCGATAAAGGAAGCCTATCGCTGTCATGTCCACACAGCTGTCAGACGCTTCCTTTATATAGTCGCCCGCAAGCACTCCAAGGCCTCCGGAATAGATTTTAAGGCAATTGCATAGACCGTATTCCATAGAAAAATATGACACCGAAGGAATATCCTTGCGCATTGGTTTGGCCATGTAATCCTTGAACATGTCATATACGATGCGTATACGTTCCATCATTTCTGCATCATTGATGATTTCATCAAGACGTTCTGACGAAAGTTGTTGAAGCAACATCACTGGATTTTCGCCTGTTGCGCGCCAAAGATCTGAGTCGAGATCGCGGAATAAGTTTTTGGCTGCGCTGTTCCATACCCACCAAAGGTTACGTGAGAGGGTCTCGAGGGGTTTCAATGCCTCGGGAAGCACAGACTTGATGGTAATATCGCGCCATACCGGGGCATTTGTTTTGCTTACTGGCAGTTTCATATTCTTAAGAAATTGGTTTTTTACTCTCGTTTTTTGTTTAAGAGGAGAGTTGTTACAATTATTTCGGAGTTGTTATTGTGTGCGTTATCTATTTCAGCCGTTCGAACGCTTTTTGTATAGCTATGCCGTATGCCGTTTCATAATGGCATATAAAATTGGACCAATCCGCTTTGGACGCTGTGTCCATGGCCGCTTTGCGGATACGTTTGATTTCCTTTTCGGATGCTCGGTTCAGATATTCGATGGAATGAGCTATGTTTTCGACTACATTGCGGTAGTTTGAGTCTCCGCGACCGATGACATTGACACCGCACTCATCGAAATAGTTGTCGAAGTCTGTGAGTATCCATTGACCGAAACCAGAGAGTGACGTGGTGACTGTCGGGACCCCGAAAGCCACACTCTCAAGAGGGGTGTATCCCCAGGGTTCATAATAAGAGGGGAATATCGAGGCGTCGGCTCCGGGGAGAAGATCGTAATAACCGATATTGAATATTCCATCCGAACCATTCAGGTAGCAGGGGACATAAATGACGTGAACGCGCTTTTCCGACTTTGTGAACCCGAGATGGTTTATACGTTGGTTGACCGCGTCATTGTCAGGATTGTTGAGCCAATGAGTGATCACCGGATAGTCCAGTGCGGCTTCGTTTGATGTGAATGGTTTCCCGCCCATGACATCCATTCGTGATTTAAGATCTATACGGGCTTCTTTAGGCCAGGCCGGGACCATGACGAAGGCTACTATGTCACGACAGATCTCGCAATGTCTAAGTTCGTCACAAGTGTCCAAAAAAAGATCAAGGCCTTTGTTGCGATATTCGCATCGGCCGCTTGTGATGACGATAAAAGAGTTGTCGTCGAAATGTCGGCCGGTGAGAGCTGACGCGACGGTGAGCATTTTTTCTCGGGCTTCTTTCCGTACTTTAGGCATTTTGGCCGATGAGGGCACGAAATTTTTCTCGAACCCGTTTGGCGTCACCACGTCGGGACGTCGTTCAAGCAGCTGTTCACATTCCTTGGCTGTGATTTCGCTTACGGTCGTAAACGCGTCGGCCGCGTGCGCTGCGGCTTTTTCCAATGAATGTTTGGCTTCCATGTTCAGCTCGCGGGCCATCTGGTCTCCGTTATAGCCTTCGAGATAGTCATATAGCGGTTTGTTGTTGCCGCAGATGCTTCGGCCTATGCTTGTCGCATGTGTGGTGAATACGGTTGCGACCTGAGGAAGCTTCCATTTCACATATAGGAGACCCATACCTGTGGTCCACTCGTCAAAATGAGCCACTATACCGGTGCGATGTCTTTTTGATATTCTTCCGGTGGGTGTCAGTGGTTGTCCGAAGCCGGATTTTACGATTGATTCGATCAATATTCCTGACGCGTGGGCAAATGCGCATCCTTCGTCGTAGTCTCCGTAGGCGTGGAGTGAATCAACACCGAACCGGTTCCACATTTCGCCGTAAAAGTCGTTTTTGACGGCATACATACCATCAAATTTCACAAGCACTGCGATCGGGTTTCCCGGTATATCCCAACGACCGATTCTTACACCGATTCCTTCGGGTAGTTCAGCTTTGCTGATACATTCTGAAAGTCCGTTGACATTGCATTCCTTGAACCATGGAGACGGGTTTTCCGCGCTCCACACGTCCGGTCCTATAAAGATGCTTTTGTCTTTGTTGAGTTTCTGGAGGGTTTTTGCCTTTGTGGACAGGACGGTATATATTCCACCGATTTTGTTACAGACCTCCCAGCTTACTTCGAAAAGTAAATCGACTGTAGGTACAGCATTTTTTTTGTCCATTCTATAATACTATGATGTTTTTCGTTTCAAGCCACAAAGTTACGAAATTTTTTTAATACTCAGCAACATACGCGAAAAAAGCCGGCATTTTGTATTTTGATGTATTCTCATTAATTTTGTGCTCGGAAGATGTTTTTTGATCTGTCACCGGAATCTCGATTTTGGATGTCATGTATCTGTTTTGTCGGCTGCGACCGCCGACAGTCAGTATGTCCGGATGATTTTTGTAATTTTGGTTAGGGTGTGTCAGAAAAATTGGTAAAACAGATCCGTTTTTTATTTTATATTTTACAGTCGTAATATCGTTTGATTATATTAATTTATTTAGTTATAATTTTATGACCATGAAAAAAGTGTTTTTCACGTTTCTGCTTGCGCTCGCTTGCGCAACGTTGCCGATGGAGGCGCAGAAAAAAGGAAAAGTTGACCAGGCAGCGAAAGCCTGGAGCGAACTCTATCCGGAGATAGAGAAGTCGATAAAGGCTCCTGAATTCCGAGATAAGGATTACCCTGTTTTCAAGTATGGTAAAAAGTCCAAAACAAAGGGCTATCTTTATACCCAATTGATAAATAAGGTTATTGATCGTTGTTCGCGTGAAGGTGGTGGACGTGTGGTGATCCCGGCCGGAACCTGGTTGACAGGCCCTATCACACTTAAAAGCAATGTGAATCTTTATCTTGAGGAGGGGGCGACTCTTCTTTTCACTTCCGATTTGAAGGAATATCCTCTTGTACTCACCCGTTGGGAAGGCATGGACTGCTACAACTATCAGCCTATGATCTATGCGTATGAGCAGGAGAACATAGCCATTACTGGTAAAGGTACGATAGACGGTGGTGCCGAAAACGCTAACTGGTGGCGTATGTGCGGAGCCAAGAAGTATGGGTGGGAAGAAGATAAGGATATCATCTCACAGCGTATTGGCCGTCCGATATTGCAGGAATGGAACGAAAAAGGTGTCCCGGTGGAACAGCGTCGTATGGGGGATGGCTACGGTATGCGTGTGCAGTTGGTGAATCCTGTCAAGTGTAAAAATGTATTGATCGAAGGCGTGACGCTTCTTCGTTCCCCGTTCTGGGTGATACATCCGCTCCTTTGTGAAAATCTTACGGTTCGTGGTGTGCATATTCAGAATGATGGCCCCAATGGTGACGGTTGCGATCCCGAGTCATGTAAAAACGTACTCATTGAGGATTGCTATTTCGATACCGGTGATGACTGTATCGCGATCAAAAGCGGACGCAACCGCGATGGCCGTACGTGGAACATTCCATCCGAAAATATCATCGTTCGCAATTGCAAGATGAAAAACGGTCACGGTGGTGTGGTTGTAGGCAGTGAGATCTCAGGCGGATACCGCAATCTGTTTGTGGAGAATTGTCAGATGGACAGCCCCGATCTTGACCGTGTGATCCGTATCAAGACAAACAATTGCCGCGGAGGTCTGATCGAAAATATTTTTGTGCGCAATGTCGAGGTCGGCCAGTGCCGTGAGGCTGTCTTGAAAATAAATCTCGTCTATGAGTTGCGTGAGAAATGTCAGCGAGATTTCTATCCTGTGGTCCGCAATGTTTTCCTTGACAACGTGAATTGCAAAAAGAGCAAATACGGTGTGAAGATCGACGGATTCGATGACCGCTGCAATGTCTATAATATCGAATGCAAAAATTCTGATTGGAGCGGTGTTACGGACGGTGCTTTGTCTCTGACCGGAGAGGTGAAGGATGTCCGCCTTACGAATGTCAATATCACCAAGAACACCACCGGAGAAAAAATCGAAGCTCCCGAACCTTTCTGATCACAGATATCTTATGAGAGTGTTTGGATTTAATACAAATATAGATTTATAGTATTTTATACTTTTCATTAATTATTAATAGGTTAGATCCGGACATTTTCTTAAAGCTGTTTGAGGACAAATCGAAAAATATACTCTAAAGTTTCAAGAGTGATAAAAATATGGCCGCCCGGTCGAATCCCTTCAAGGGATTGGCCGGGCGGCTCTTCAGATTGAAATAAAGGGTATCTTTATTTTATCAGGAATTATTCAATTGTGGCTGTATACCAGCTGACGCCTTCGGTAATGGTGTTGAGGTGAAGGGTAATGGTAACGTTTTCGCCTGTCTGCGGACCTGAGATGGTGATGTTCGGTCCGAAAGGAACCAATGCGTCGAGGCTGCCACCGAGATTGTTGAAATCCCATTCATTGTTCGAGCGGAATTTAAGTTCGCCTTCCACGAGTTTGGTCGTCAGTGTCCATGTCATAAAATCTTCCGAGGGAATCATTTGGGTTTCGGTGTCCCATCCGCCCGGAGTGGCCGATCCGATAATACCGATAGTGTTTACTCTTGTCGCGGTGTAGGAAAGATCGGCTATGTTTGCCGAGCACCAGTAGAGACCGTCGGTGAGTTCTTCTCCGTTCTGGTTGACTTTTATATTTCCGGCACTTCCGTCTGTTGTGAGTTTTCCGTTTTCAGCGAAGCCATAATTGATATGTGACCAGTCGGGGGCTGTCGTGAATTTAAATTCACCGGAGATATGTACGTAACCTTGATAATTCTTATAGCGTGCATCGGGATAGAGCTTTTGTGAATTGTCAAAACTCCATCCGTTGGATGGTCCGGGGGTATAGAATACCGGAGTCGCAAGTTCTACCGAATAGGAATATAGACCATCGTTATCGGCTTTCGCGTTGAAGGTGATAAGGAAGGTCTGATCTTGATATATCATACCGAAAGGATAGTTTTCGGTTGATTGGTAGTTTTTGAGATAACCTTTGCTTTCCTCTGAAAGGTTTTCGTCGGAAATCGCTAACACGACGCCTGATCCGGCAGTCATGGTGGATTGCGGGACAATGGCCCATTGATAGCCGTTAGCGGCTTGGTCTGCCGTAACGCTTACCGGAGCTGAGAACTCGGGGTCGTCATAGGGGCTTTTGCCGCTATTGGTCATAAGTATGGCTGTTGACGGGTCGATCTTGCCGTCTGTGCATGTCCCTATGATATAGTAGGCTTCTTCCACCGTGAAATCCGGATCGAACGGTTTGATTGATGCCGTGAGCGGACAGTAGTATACGTCTGCGCCACCGAGTCGTGCTTTGGATGTGCCGTTTACTGCGTATGCCTTGAAACGGATGTTTACAGTCTGTGCAGCGGGATCGATTGTGCCAAGTACGCTGCGGAACGCGTCGGTAAGAACGTCGGGATTAGCATAGACCACATTGTCGGTGACAGTTGTGGAACATTCGAACGGTTCGGTGAAGGTGTCGTCTTTAGCTACCTCGGCTACAAATTCGAGTGCGTAGCCGGCCGGGAGGTTTTCGATATTATCGATGCGCGCGAGTTCGACTGCTTCGCCAGCTTCGCTTATGGATGATAGGTCGATTGTCTGTGTCGGATCGGGTTTGGCCGTCATTTGCAATGTGGCCGCGTCCATCACGGGTTCCTGCGGGTTGGATTGAGCCGGAGGATTCGGCATGTCGTAGTCATCGCAGGCCGCGAATCCAAGGCTAAGAGCCAACGATAACAATAAAGATATTTTTTTCATATCGGTTGTTTTTGTCTTTTATGGCCGACAGGGCTGGCCGATCGGTCTGATCCGGTCTTGTCACAGACCGATCGGTTATTCCTGTCCGCTTTGGATTTTATTATTCGCTTGCGGGGATAGAGGTGAAGTCGACGTGCTTGCTGTTTGTGTCGACAATCATTTTCATCTTGCCACCGGGCCAGTTGGTGAATTTCCAGTTTCCTTTGGCGTCAACATACTGACCGCTGTAGCTGAATATACCTGTCGCGCTGTCTTCATTCATCTGGAGCTCTGTATCCGAATCACCGGCTCCGATCGAACCGTTATCCCAAGAACCGAGTTCGGTATAGAAGCGGAACTGAGCCTTTCCTTTCTGAATGGTGAATATGCCCATATAGACTCCGTTGTCATCGTAGTCATAAAGCTTGCAGTTGGCATAGATATCTTCTGCGTTGGGGCTGTCGACTGACCATCCGAAAGCATCGCCAACGACATAGATGAACTTCATTTTGGTGATATCGTAGTTGCCTTCCTGTATTGTAAAGGTAATTTTGCTTGCCGCTGGATTTTCGGTGTCCTGGGCGTTGAGATCGACAGTGAAGGTTACGAATCCTCCTGCCCAATCGAGAGGCAATTGCCAGTTGCCCTGACCTCCGTCGACAGCGGTATATTCGGTCGGTTCGGATTTGGTTAGGGTCACAGGCTGGTTGACAGAGCCGTCGGCTGAAGAACCTATGGATCCTTCGCCCCAATTTCCGGTCTTGGTGTAGAAACGGAAGTTAGAACCGTCGGTTTTGGCCGGAATATTGAATGCTCCGACATACACATTTGAGCCGATGGCGGTCTCTTTGAGGACTGAGGGATTGTTTATGTCCCAACCAGTTCCGTCGCCCAAAATGTAGATCACACGTCCGCCTTCGCGATAAGGATTGAAAGGAGACACATATTGCAGACAGATCGTATTGGAAACTATCGCGCTGCTTTCGACTCCTGTCAGGTTGGCCGTGGCGCGGATATATACCGGTGCGGTTGGGAGGCCTTCTTCAGGATAGTTAGCATAGTCGGTGATGCCGTTGAGTGTGCATATCGCAGTTGCCAAATCTTCGGCTTTCACCTCCATCCGGGCGAGTTTGCCGACAGAGATATGATAGAAATTTTCAGTTCCGTCTTCTTCGTTGACAGTAAATTCTTCGGTCAGCGAGATATCGATACCATAGTTGGTTATGGCTGAATAGCCATAGTCGGGCTGCGAGCATGTCAATTCAACTGTCATGCCATTTTCGAGAGCATATAGTTGGTTGGCGAGTGCAGGGATGTTGAGTATGAACTCGGTTGGCTCGTGGTAGACAGGCTCCTTGTCGTCCTCACAACTTGTAAAGCCGACGAATGCCACCGCGAGAGCTATTAGATATTTAAATTTTTTCATTGTTTAATGTCCTTTGTAAGTGAGGTTCGACGGATTAGTTGTAACCTTGGTTCTGAGTGTAGCCCGCCGGTGTGGCGATTGACGATGGCAGAGGATAAAGAACAAAGCTCGGATCGAAATCAGCGCCTGCGGGAACTTTGTTTTTCCAGTTCCAGGTGTAGCCCGAGATCCATTGTCCGTAACGGATTAGGTCCGTACGACGGCAATTCTCCGTATATAGTTCACGGCAACGTTCGTCACGGAGTTGTTCGAGAGTCATGCTTTCCCAAGCGGAGAGGCCTGCGCGCTCACGTATATAGTTGACATATTCAAGTGCTTTTGCTCTGTCGCCTGCTCCATGGAGCATAGCCTCGGCTGCAGAAAGGTAGATTTCAGCGAGACGTATGACAGGATAGTCGGTTCCGATCTGTGCAGTGGCTGCGGGTTTGTCGTTTTGGTCGAACTCTCCGTTTGCATCGACATTCCAGTTAGTGAATTTGATTGCGAGGAAGCCGTTGCTGCCGAAATGATCCTGATCGAGTACCTCGTTTGTAATTTTGAAGTTCTCTTTGCCGGCACACCATTCCTGAGTGCGGAGGTCAGCGCAGTCGGTGTATTCTCCGTTTTTCCAGTCGAATTTTTGAGAGAATTGCTGGCGTGCTGCCATGCATTTCCATGCGTCGCCTGAATTGTAACGAGTCTTGGTGCAGTCCCATTCGTCAAGCGCGCTCTTGTCACCGAGCCATGCGTCAAGCATGAATGTTCCGTTGCCCCATGAGGTAAGACTCTTCGGGTCTTCGCTACCTGGGTTGAATTGGTTGCTTGCTTCCTGAGGGATGACCCATATAATTTCGTTTACCTCGTTCGAGCCACCGAGAGCGTATTGGTCGTTGTTGGCTCCGAAAAGCTGGCGGTAGTGGTTGGCGAGGCCGGAAGCTACAGAATTGGAACCTTTGAATCCGACACCTCGGTGGGCTGCGATGATGTTTTCGGCATGACGGTAGCAGTCGCCCCAATGTGGGTTGTTTTCACCGTCACCGTTCAGGTATACACCAGCGTTCAGATAGTACTTAACGAGAAGGGCCTGAGCCACTTGCTTTCCGACATAACCATAGACTGCCGTTTGGGGTCCATCACCGTATTCAGCAACCACGTCTTCGAGAGTCTTGGTTATGATTTTGAAAGATTCCGCGCGCGGAAGCTGTGCTGGTATCGAGCCGATGTCTGTGTTTTCGTCAGCATAGGGGACATTGCCGAAACAGTCAAGAAGATAGAAGTATGCTCCGGAACGTAGGATTTTGCATTGGCGGATATATTCGTCCGCAAGCTGGCGTGTTTCGTTGTCAAGATTGAAATAGCCTCTGTTTACGGTTTGGATGAAATCGTTGCAGACTGCTACGCAGATCATGAAACGGGAATATGTTCCGAGGATGGTTCGGTTGTTCGAAGTCACGATGCCGAATTGGAAGTCACCGTAGTCGGTGTCGGCCGGAGTCCAGCATGTCTCGTCGGTGGGGACTTCCTCGAGGATGAACGCTGAACGCTGGAATGTCGACATGCCACCGTCGAATCCTTGCACGGCCGCGTTATTGTTGACACCGTGTGTCGCGAATTGTAGGTAGACGTCGCCCATCACTTTTTCCATATATGCGACGGGATTTTTGGAGAATTCGGTCGGGAGGATGACGCGGTCGTCATTTGGCAGAAGGTCAAGGTCGCCAATGCACGAGGAGAAGCCAAGCGATGCTACTGCGATGCCTATTCCTGCTATATATTTATTGATATTCTTCATGATTGAAAATGACGTGTTTGGTTAGAAGTTGGCGACAAGACCAAGTGTGAATGTGACGGGACGGGGGTAGACGTTGTTGTCGATACCGTCGAATACTTCAGGATCGAGTCCTTTGTACTTGGTGATGACGAATGGATTCTGCACGACTCCGAAGAGACGGAGGTTAAGTTTGTTTTTGAGTAGATTGTCGAAGGTGTAACCCACAGAGATGTTGTCGCAGCGGATGAACGATGCGTTTTCTACCCAATGGTTGCTCAGAGGGAGCAGCTTGTCGCCTGCTCCTGTCGTGGTGAAGTAGAACTCGTCACGCAGGAGGTTGCATACCTGGTAGGCTCCGTTTGCGTTACTGATGAGTGTGCGGTCGTAGCGCGGAGCGTTGTAGACATAGTTGCCGAGGTTTGCGCGGAGCACGATGGAGAAGTCCCAGTTTTTATAGTTGAAGGAGTTGTTCCAGGAGAATGTCCATTTGGGTTCCGGAGAGTGGTAGATGATTTTGTCTTTGTCATCGATGACTCCGTCACCGTTTTGATCCACGTACTGGCCTTCAAGGGGCTTTCCGTCGTTGTCATATACCTGTTCGTATACAAGATATGAGAAAGCCGGTTCGCCTACTATGTGGTATTGGATGGAGCCGCCTGTTCCGGTGGGGATATCGCGGGCGGGAAGCTGTGAAGTCTCTGCGTTGCCCGTGAGTTTGGTTATCTTGTTTTTGTTGTGGGCGATATTTAGGCCGGTGGTCCATGTGAAGTCTTTGGTCACGACCGGACGTCCTGTCGCGGTGAGTTCGATACCGGTGTTGCGGAGCGAACCGATGTTGCGGAGCAGATAGTTCGATGTGTTGAGACTCGGTGTCGGGGTGTTGGCGAGAAGGTCTTTGGTCTCGCGCAGATACCAGTCGGCCGCGAGTGTGAAGCGATTGTTGAGGAAAGCGAGGTCAAGACCGATGTTCCAAGTGGTCGTTTCCTCCCACTTGATGTTTACGTCATAGGGGTTGGGATAGAGCGGATCGATCCATTGGCCGGGATTGATGTAGCTCGGATACTGGAAACCGTTGTCGGTTGACAAGGTATATGTGGCGAGATAGGGGAAGAGTGATCCTATGTCCTGCTGTCCGGTGACACCCCATCCGAGACGGAGCTTGAGATCGTTCCACCATCCGCGCACGCCTTCCATGAAAGGCATGTTGATGGCTTTCCATCCGAGGGCAAGAGAGGGGAAGAGGCCCCAACGGTTGTCTTTGGAGAAACGTGATGTCGCATCGTCGCGGAGTGTGAAGGTCAGGAGGTAGGTGTCGTCGAAGATGTAATTGACGCGCCCGAAGAAAGATATAAGTTGGTTAGGGCCTGACCATCGTGTGGTGCGGTTGTTGTTGACCGCTGTGCCAATGAGGTTTTCGGAAGTCGGGTTTTCGTTGAGCTGATAGACTCCGTCAACGATTTGCATCGGCTGGAATCCGATTGTGTTAACGTAACGGTTCGAGTGTCCGAGATAGCTCATCCGCTGCCATGAGTAACCGGCCATTACATCGATGTCCGATTTGATCGCCTCGAAATCGTTGCGATAATTGATGTAGAAATCGAGGAGCGTGTTGCGCTGTATTTCATGCCATTTGCTGACCGATCCGGCTGCGATGGCTCCGTATTTGAGAAGATCGTCGTCTTTCCACGCCATGGCCGAGTTGGGAGCTGTGAAGCTCTCGGTGTCGTTCTTCGAAACGGAGTAACCGAGGTTGAGATTGAAGTGGAGTTCGGGTAGGAAGTGGAGCGCGTAGTCGAGCTGAAGATTGCCGCTTGACTGGAGAATGTCTCCGTCGTTTTTCTTGTCGCGAATAAGCTGTAAAGGATTGATAGATGCCTGTTTTTCAAGCCCCCCCCGATCCTGAGAGGATGTTCGTGAACCCATTGAAAATGGTGCGTCCGGTGTCGCCTGCTGTCGGATAGTCAGTGTAGACGGGAAGCGAGGGGTTGAAGGCTGAAGCCGCGCCTATAGCGCCTGTATCGGCTTCGCGGTTTTTGATGTATGTGCCGTTTAGATTTGCGTTGACCGAGAGCATTCCGTTGAAGAATTTCGGGCTGAGGTTGATGCCTACGGTCGTACGTTTCATCGACGATGTCTTGATGATACCTTCGCTGTCGGTGAAACTTCCGCTGATTCGGTAGGGAAGTGTTTGGCCTACTGTGCCGCTGACGCTAAGGTTGTAGTCGTGTGAGAATGACGTGCGGAGCACTTCTTTCTGCCAGTCGGTATTTGCCGTGCCCATAGCGCTGTTGGGTACGATATCTCTTTCCTCAAAGAATTTCGTCAGTTCCGTGCCGCTCATAAGATCGAGGGTTTTGCGGGCGGTGTTTACGTGGAAGTTGGCTGCGAAGTTGAATTTTGGTGCGCCTGAAGAGCCTTTTTTCGTTTGTATGATGATGACACCGTTTGATGCGCGGCTACCGTATATGGCTGTGGCGGATGCGTCTTTCAGCACTGTGAGCGATTCAATGTCCTGCGGATTGACGAGCGTCATGGCGTTGGCTCCGTTGGCCATGCTTTGGTCGCTCATGGGTACTCCGTCGATGACGACGAGCGGGTTGTTGTTGGCCGACAGAGAGGAACCTCCGCGGATACGTATGGTCGCGCCTCCGTTAGGGTTACCACCGTTTGTCGTTACGGTCACACCGGGGCTTGCACCGACGAGTAGATCCTGTGTTGAGACAGCGATACCGGCCTCGATGTCGTCTGGCTTAATGACAGCGACGGAGCCTGTAGCGTCGCTTTTCTTAACTACACCGTAGCCGATAGCTACGACCTCACCGAGAAGCACTGAGTTTTCAGTCATGGTGATGTTGATTTCGGTACGTCCGTCAACAGGGATTTCCTGTGTGTCATAACCGACGTATGAAACAACGATGATGCCGTTTGTCGGAGCCTGAATGGTGAATTGGCCGTCAAAATCTGTGGCTGCTCCGAGCGTTTCGCCCTTGACCAGTACACTTGCGCCGATTAGAGGCTCACCCTCCTTGTCAATCACGGTTCCTTTCACCGTGATTGTTTGCGCCAAAGCGGGAAAAACGGAGCAGATGACCATAAATGCCACGAGCCACGCTTTCCGAGTCATTTGAAAACAAATGTTCTTCATGCACGAAATGTTTAAAGAATGTAAGTAATTATGATTAATCTCGAAATAATAATCTCTATACATAAATAGACGCACTGTCATCATAAAACGATAGCAGTGTGTAGAGGCGTTGAAAGTAGGGTTGATGTCAGGTCGGTGGTTATGCTTGACAAATTTAAGGCAAGAAGCATCGCCAACATGGATGTGTGTTGGCTACGTCCGTTGGCTGAGAATCTTAAAAAACTAAAATGTAATCCTTTATTTCAATATCTCTACATTATTTGTCTTCATGGAAGACACCGGAAAAAAGGAGTCGCGTCGGTGAAAACGTTTGCCCAGAATTCCGAGGCAAATATAAAAACTTATTTTCGTTTATTCAAACTTTTTCACAAAAATATGAAAAATCATTGAGAGATCGGAAATTATCTTAAATACAGATGGAGTTTTTATCTGTCGACGGGCCATGTATAGTGACGAAGGATTGTGCGCAACTCCGATTCGCGACCTGAACAGTATCGGTCGCAAAGGGCGTGGAAGCTCGGAGTATGACCCGGTTCGGTCAGGTGGGCGAGCTCATGGCAGATGATATAGTCGCGCAGCTCGTCGCTCAGAAACATACACATGTATGAGAGTTTGATGCGTTTTTCTTTTGGGAAACATAGCCCGAGGGTGGTTTTTCCGTGGCTGATTTCCCATTTGTCGACTTTCAGTCCGAGACGGCCTGCTATTGTGCGCGCTCGCGGAATCAATATTTTAGGAGCGACGTGGCGGCAGATCGCTTTCAGGCAGGCGTCTATGCGTTTTTGTATTTCAGGGGAGGCAACTGGTTTCAATGGCGGCAATTCAATGATGAATGATGAGATGGAGGTTGGGGATATGCGGAGTCGCACATCATTCATGCTTGCGTCGCCTGCCGTGATTGTTATGACGATTCCTCCGTCTAAACGCAGACGCATCCCTGACGAGAATCGTGGGAGCGGGCGTATGCCTTCGAAATCGGATCGGTGGCGTTCGATGGTTTCCGCGATCTGTATGCGTGACAATCCGGCCGGGATGTTGATGTGTAGTTCTCCGTTGACCCATCGGGCTGAAAGCTTGGACGAACCCTTACGTTCGACTACGGAGATTAGTCCCAGTGACGGATGGTTAATGCGCAGTGAGTTCATTCACCTCGTTTTGAAATGCCCCAAAGGAGTTTTGTACGAAGGGTATCGATGAAATTATGGTCGTCTGTATGGATGACTTTTGTGACGAAAGACGCTCTGCGCAAACGGAGACGCACGTCTATCGGGAGTATGAGTGAACGGCCGTCGAGAGTGACACGGTAGGTGTCCGTCCTGGATTCTACCGAGATATCTATGACATGGCTGTCAGCGACAACCAACGGACGCATGGTGAGGGAGTGAGGCGCGATGGGCGATAATACCCAGCACGGTGCTGTCGGTTGCACTATCGGGCCACCGACTGAAAGATTATAGGCTGTCGATCCGGTAGGAGTGCTGACAATAAGGCCGTCCCCTTGATATGAGGCGACGGGCATACCGTCAAGCATGGCGTTGACGGTTATCATTGAAGCCGTGTCCTGACGGAGTATGGCTATTTCGTTGAGCGCGAATCCCCATCCGGAGACACCGGCTTTTACTTTCCCTCCGATGCCTTTCCCTTCGAGAAGGGAGCGTGATTCGACTGTGTAATCTCCGTTGATCAGTTTTACGACAAGGTCCGGAGCCTCGCTTATGGAATGTTCTGTAAGGAAACCGAGGTGTCCGGTGTTGAATCCTATTATGGGTATTTCTTTGGCGGCTACGCGTCGCGCTGTGCGCAGAAAAGTGCCGTCGCCACCTATGCTTATACAAATGTCAGCGCAAAAGTCGTCGTCTTCGAAGACATCGTCGGCATTTAGCGGAGTGCCGGTCAGCCGGTGCATGGCATCGAAGAAGTTGCGGTCAATGCAGATGAATACACCTTTTGAACTTAGACGTTCAAGGAGAGACGTGATGTGGATGACATCTTCGGTGCTTTGCCGACGTTTGCCGAAAATTGCTATTTTCAAGGTGTGATGGCGTTGATTAGGTTGAGTTGATTTAAATTCCGAGATAGCGCATGAACTCGTCGTAGCGCGAACGCATTACGGATTCTTCTCCGGTAGGTGTTTCCTCGGTGGCGAGAACTTCATAGCCATATCGTTCGAGAGACCGGACCGCGGAGTTCGGATCGCGGTGGCTGATTCTTAATTCGGTGATAATGTGGCTTTCGGAGTTGTCGCTGTCTGATGTCACATTGAGGTTTAGCAGATGTGCGTCGCAGTCTTCGACTGCCATGGCAATTCTCGAAGCACTGTAATCGCCCCGACGGCATGAAACGAGCAGTCGACAGCTATCTTCAACCGGAGGAAAGAGGCGGTCGAGCGAGCGGGACTCTTCATCTCCGGAGGGAATCGCTAATACTGATATGTCGTCTTTTCGGAGCAAAATATTTCGGTTTTATAGTTTTTCTGACTAATTTTGCGGTCGTAACATGCCGGAATTGACCGCAAAATTACAAATAATCGTTTATATACAGAACCTTTCAGCCTGACAAAAAGATTTCATAAAGAGGGAAAAATGACAAATCTTAGTGTAAATATAAATAAGATAGCAACCCTGCGTAACGCAAGAGGGGAGAATGTGCCTGATCTGCTTAAGGTCGCGGCTGATTGCGAGGCTTTCGGAGCCGACGGTATAACGGTGCATCCAAGACCTGACGAACGTCATGTACGACGTGACGATGTTTATCGTCTGCGCCCGTTGGTAAAGACCGAATTCAATATCGAAGGCTATCCTTCGGAAGAATTTCTTGATTTGGTTCTTCAGGTAAAGCCCGAACAGGTGACTCTTGTCCCGGATGCGCCTGACGCACTTACGTCAAGTGCTGGTTGGATTGTGGGTGATAATCTGGGCTTTCTTACTTCGATTGTCGACCGTCTCAGGGAATCCGGTATACGGTCCTCTATATTTGTCGGAACGGATGTCGACAATATTGTTCTTGCAGCCAAGACAGGGGCGGATCGTGTGGAATTGTACACCAAACCATACGCTGATTTGTATCCGGAAGATCCTGAAACTGCTGTGGCTCCTTTCGTCGAGGCTGCCGGTGCGGCGTTTTCAGTTGGCCTCGGTGTTAACGCGGGCCATGATCTGAGTCTTGTGAATCTTGCTTTTTTCCATCGCAATATCCCACGTCTTAGCGAAGTTTCGATCGGCCATGCGCTTATATGCGATGCCCTTTATCTTGGCCTTGAAAATACGGTGCGTGCATATAAGGAATGTCTGAGATAGGGACAGGCGTATCGGAAATAAAAAATATTAAGTTTCTACCAAATAAAATTTATGTTTCAACAGGAATTTGTCGACACCGTTGCCACAGCTGCCATAAACTATGGCGAAGCTGCGCAACAACAGGCTCAGGCCGTTACACAGGAGCTGTCAGTGTGGGATCTTACCATGCGTGGGGGATGGATCATGATACCTCTCGCGGTTCTTTCGCTTGTGTGTGTATATATATTTATAGAGCGGTTCATGGTTCTACGTCGGGCTCAAAAAGAAGACAGCTCTTTCATGGAGCGAATACGCGATTACATCCATGAGGGAGAGATTGAGAGTGCCCGTAGGCTGTGCGCGAAGACGGATACTCCTTATGCGCGTCTTATCGGGAAAGGTATCAGCCGTATAGGACGTCCCATGAACGATGTGCTTGTGACTATCGAGAATACAGGAAATATAGAGATCGCAACGCTTGAGAAAGGATTGCCATGGCTTGCCACCACGGCTGCCGGAGGGCCGATGATTGGTTTTCTCGGCACGGTGATAGGCATGGTCAACGCGTTCTACAATCTGGCATCAGCGGGGAGCAGCGCGAATATAGCGGTGCTGGCCGATGGCATATATGCCGCTCTTGTCACTACGGTGGCCGGATTGATAGTCGGTATCATAGCTCTTTTCGCATACAATTATCTTGTGGCCAGAATAAACAAGGTGATGAATGCTCTTGAGGCTAAGACAATGGAATTTATGGATCTTCTTAACGAGCCGGCTTGATTCCGGTTGAACGAATACCATGGCTCTGAAACGACAAAACACCATGATGGCGGCTTTTTCCATGGCATCGATGACCGATGTTATATTCCTGCTGCTTATATTTTTCATGGTAACCTCGACATTCGTATTTCCGACCGCGCTTGAAATAAATCTGCCGGAAAGTTCGAAACAGACTGTTTTGAAACCGACTACCCGTGTCTATATAGACAAAGAAGGGTTGATATATGCCACGGCTGGTGATGAAGAACCTTCAGCTATGAGTGTGGAATCATTGCTTGGATTTCTGCAGACTCAGGCCGCGCGTGCCAACGCGGAAGGAACAGACGATTATATCGCTGTCTATGCCGACGAGGAGGTGACTTACGGAACCTTGGTCAAAGTGCTTGATCTGGGTGCGCAAAACAATCTGAAAATGGTACTCGCAACCAAGCCTGCTCCTGTGTCGGCCCGGCCTGCGGATCAGGCTATACCGCAATCATGAGAAAGGATAGAGACGGTCTGATAGCTCTTTTGGCGACAGTGTTGTTCCATGTAGTGGTAGTGGTGCTGTTGCTCACGTTGTATCTGCGTCATTCAGGCACACCTGATGCTGTGCGCACATGGCCTCCGGTCGATTCTTCGGAAGTGCTTTTCGGAGGTGAATATGTGATGATAGGCGACAGACCGGAGATTGCTGAGAATACCGGTGAGCCTGCTCCTTCCGAAGAGATTGCCGAAGCGGTTCCGTCACCGGAAATAGAGTCGCTCGAAAATGCCGGTGAACCGGCCGAACCAGCTACTGTGGTAAGTAGCGAAAGACCTTCGCCTGCGAAAGTCGAAAAGAAACCTTTGCCAGAAAAGACGGGGCCGACAAAAGCAGAACTTGAAGCGGCTGAGCGGGCTAAACGAGAGCAGGAGACACGGCAAGCTATTGCCGGAAAGGTGAAATTCGGACAGAAAGGAACTGGTGGCAGTGGTGCTGGAAATGCGGGTAGCCCGGATGGCAATTCTTCTGTTGGAGCTGTCAGCGGAAGCCCTGGATTCAGTCTGAAAGGAAGGAGCCTGGCGGATTGGCATTCACCTTCGTCAGGGCCTTTGGGGACTATAACAATACGCGTAAGCGTCAATCGTCAAGGCAAAGTGACCGCAGCGAGTTATCAGTCGGGCACAGGCGCTGCCGCGGCCAGCAACGCGACGCGACAAAGTTGTGTCAAGGCTGCTTTGCGTTCGCAGTTTTCTGTCGATAACGACGCCCCCGCTTCACAGACAGGTACGATTACATATAATTTTAAATAGCCTAAACGTTTTTTGATGTGCTAAATCAGATATAATTTTTAGCGAATTGTATCCTGATGAAGAAAAAGGCAAAGTAAAAAACTTTTAATGAATTGTCCCCCGCTACAGTTGTCTGTGGCGGGGGCAGATGTTTCTATTTGAGTATTAGGCACACGCTCTTGTTATTCCGCAATCTCAAAAATAGAGAAATTCACTGATCCGTAAGCCCTATGGTCGGTAAAATATGGCAGTGTGGAGAAATCGTATTTTTTAGAGTGTTCGATGATGAATATGCTTCCCGGTTTTAAAAGTCGGGAATTGAGCACCATTTCTGGTATGTCACCGAAACCGTCAAGATCGTAGGGGGGATCCGCAAAAACAAAATCAAACGCTGTTGAGGCTTCTCGTATGAAACGAATGGCGTCTGTCCTTAAGATATGCAGATTGCGGTCGTCAAGTTCATGTTTGACTTTTTCAATGAATCGCGCTTGGGTTGTCGCTTTTTCAACAGCTGTGACCGATGCGGCTCCGCGCGACAGCAATTCGATGCTAACCGCGCCTGTTCCTGCGAAAAGATCGAGGCATCGGAGTCCGTCGATATCGACTATGTTTTCAATTACATTGAATATGTTTTCACGTGCAAAATCCGTTGTCGGGCGCGCGGTTATGTTTGTCGGAACGTTGAATCGTCTACGTCCGTATTTACCTCGTATAATTCTCATTTTTTTTAGGGCAATCGCAAAGAGGTGTGACAATTAGGTCGAAAGGGGCAAGCATAGCGTCCTTTCCTGCTTTGAACATTTGTGGCGGAAAAATAACTGGTATTACGCGGGCTATAAAAGAGCGAAGCATTGGCATGAGTTTTTCCCGGATCGATTGGTCGCCTGCGAGCGATAGATCGTCGTTGTAAGGGTCGAGACCAAGGTTTTTTCTACATGCCAGCAGATAATAGACCGCATCGTCGGGATTTTTGAAATGAAAAGTATTTGCCATAAGTAGCCTATGCCCGTCGATTACGATCACATCCATAGAGCCGGTGCGTATATTTGCGGCCATCTTTGGTTTGTTTGTCAGACCGGATTTTGTTGCAAAATATCGGCATAGCGATCCTAAATTACTACTAATGCATATATCGTGGAACGTGCGCTTGAGAAATGCTTTTAGCTCAGGATCTATACCCATAAGTATCAAAGCGTTCTCCGTCGCGGTAGTATCCGTGGCTATTTCTGTCTTTTTTTCGGGAAATGCAGTGTCGAACAGTAGTTTTCTGTCTGAATCGGAGACACATTCAGAAGGGATGAGCACTATGTCGGATGTTTCGATGACACAATGGATCTTGCGGAAGTCACATAGAAGAGCGGGATTGTCATATACGATGTTTTCAAGTGCATTGAGCCTGGATGATGCGAGTGTGTCGATATTGAAATGTCGATATATAAGCGAATTGTCTTCTATTATTGAATAGATGACGACATCAAAAGAATCCCGGCTTATGCGCATGAGCAGATTGCTCATTTCGGGATTCGTCACACAGTCTTTTTCTAATGTTCCGTTTGTCATTTATGTGTGGATATTGAGACAAAATTACTCAAAAAACTCATCTTTCACAAGATGGTGTGATAGGTTTTTCGTGCTATTTAGGTTAGGGCTGGTTGTGTGAAAAGAACCATCCTGTGTGAATATTCAGCTTCACACAGGATGGTTAATGCGAAAACGGTATACGTGACCGTTGAGCGTTTTAACGTTGCTCTACGTTAGGAACAGGACCGTATTGGTTGGGAACGTTCTGGCTTTCACCGACAACGAAGACGATATATACGATCCAACCGATGATGGGAACAAAGTTTATAAGCACCCACCAGCCAGAGCGACCTGTGTCATGCAATCGACGGATGGAAAGGCCGAGGGAGGGTAGCAAGGTTGCAAGAGCGAAAATACCGCTTACGATCGATGTCATAGTTTCGCTTTTGAAAAATACGATACTGATGATGAGTGATGCGATAAGCGAGAAGAGTGCGAACCACCAATATTCGGAACGTGATGCGCGACCGTTGAAATTACAATAGTTTAGGGTTAAAGCACGCTTGACAGCTTCACCGAAAGTTAATTGACGTTGAAACATAAGATGTAGTATTTTGAGGTTTAGTACTTGGTGTCGAGCAGACAGTCTTTTTGTTTATGCACAAAGGTAGTTAAAAATATTTATTAAAAGTCCTAAATCATTAAATTTTTGGAGTCGATATGTGATTTGGTGTGTTTCTGTAAAGAAATACTATATCTGTGTTTAACCAGGAGTTTTGATTGCGAAAGTTAAATCGGGTCTAAGTTCTGAGATTTAAACTATCTTATTTGGATTTTAATTTAACTGTTTTAATTATTTTTTTTTGATTGATGTTTTCAATCGTTAATAGGCCGATGGGAAATATCGTGGATTTTGCGTAATTTTGTATCTTGATTTTGATGTCAAGCCAAAGGCGTTGACAAATTTGAAATTATTCACTAAAAATATCGCATATCACAATGGCAAATTGGTTTGAGACAAAAGTCCGCTATGATAAGACAATGGAAAACGGATCTATAAAAAAAGTTACCGAGGCATATATGGTTGACGCACTTTCATTTACGGAAGCCGAAGCCAGGATATCCGAGGAGATAGCGCATTTCACATCCGATTTCTCCGTTTCAGCTGTCAAAAGAACTAAGATTGCGGAAATCTTTCGTGAAAAAACCGGTGACAAATGGTATCTTGTAAAAGTCGCGTTCATCACTCTTGATGAAAAGACTGCGGTAGAGAAAAAATCCATATCCCAGATACTCGTGGCCGCTGACAGTTTCAAGGAAGCCTTCGACAATTTTATGGAAGGGATGAAAGGAACTCTTGCGGATTTTGAGATAAATACCATTCAGGAGACTCTCATAATGGACGTGTATGACGCTGACTTGAGCGGTGAAAACAAGGAGGCGTAAGTAAAAAACATACGTTAAATACTCTCCAAGATAATAATTATATTTCGTATGTCGGCCTATATAAGCGAAAATATTCGTATGCTGCTCGGTGATATGCCTGAGGGCACAGAACTTGTTGCGGTGTCTAAATTTCATCTCGCCGGGGCTTTACGCGAGGCATATGATGCCGGGCAACGTGTCTTTGGCGAAAGCCGTGCTCTTGAACTTGAAGCGAAGGCTAAAGAGCTTCCGTCGGATATCATATGGCATTTCATCGGCCATTTGCAGACAAATAAAGTTCGGAAAGTAGTGGCGTATGCCGATGTCATACAGAGTGTCGATTCGTCTCGCCTTTTGGAGACGATAGATAGCGAAGCATGCAAGGCGGAGCGTCGGATCGGTGTGCTTTTGCAGGTTCATGTCGCACGTGAAGAGACAAAGTTCGGTTTCTCGCCTGATGAACTTTCTGCTTATGTGACCAAGGATCTGATTGCTTCTCTTAAATCTGTCGACATTTTGGGGGTCATGGGGATGGCGTCGAATGTGGATGATGAAGACAGGATACGTTCTGATTTCAGGGCTATCCGTCACTGTTTCTTAAATCTGAAGGCTGAGATATTTGCTGACGATCCGAAATTCTCCATCCTGAGTATGGGGATGAGCCATGATTGGCATATCGCTGTGTCGGAAGGATCGAATATGATACGTGTCGGCACCTCCATTTTTGGCGAAAGGGAATATTGATAATCATCAGATAGGCAAATTTATGACAAGAAAGATAGTTGTGGCGACAGGAACTCGGGCAGACTGGGGATTGCTCAGTGGTGTCGCGCGTGCGCTCGCAGCCCGTCCGGATTGTGATGTCATTGTTGTCGCAACCAATATGCATCTTTCTCCCCGTTACGGAGATACCGTCTCCGAGATTGAGGCAGACGGCTTTAATCCGGTTTGTGTGGAGATGCCGGACTCAACTGATACACCGTATGGGGCGGTAGCAGCGATGAGCCGATGCATGGAAGGAATGGCTCGTGAACTTGACCGCTTGTCTCCCGATCTGATTGTCATTCTTGGTGACAGATTCGAAATGCTTGCCACTGCGACAGCCGCTCTGATGATGAGAGTGCCTGTAGTCCATATCGCTGGCGGTGAGATATCGGAGGGTGCTATCGATGACAGCATACGTCATGCAATAACCAAAATGTCCTCATTGCATCTTACTGCGACAGAGCCTTATCGTCAGAGAGTGATTGCGATGGGAGAGGAGCCGGAGCGTGTAATCAATACCGGTGCCATCGGGGTATATAATATAATGAATGAGCCTTTGATGACCCGTGCAGAACTTGAAAGTTCTATCGGATTCTCTTTGCCAGACGGGTCTTTGCTTGTGACTTATCATCCCGCTACTCTTGACGATGCGGATCCTGGTCTTCGTTGCGACGAGCTTCTTAAGGCTCTTGACCGATTTCCGTCATCAAAGCTACTTATCACCTATCCGAACAATGATTCACGTGGACGTGTGATAATCGACAAGATCGAAAAGTATGGAATGATGAATCCTGACAGGGTCAGGATCATACCCTCCCTTGGGAAAAAACGTTATCTTTCCGCGCTCCGTTGTGTCAGTGCGGTTGTCGGCAATTCTTCAAGCGGTATTGTAGAGGTTCCGTCGATGCATATACCAACTGTGGATATCGGTGTCCGTCAGCGAGGCAGACTTAGCGGAAACAGCGTGATTCATTGCGGAGACAGTGCTGATGAGATTGCCCGGGCCATAGCTTTCGCGCTAAGTCATGAAGGTAAGAAACTGGCTGTAGAGTCAGAGAACCCATATTATCGTCCAGACACACTTCCGATTATGGTGAAAGCTATAGCTGAAACACCACTGCCAGTACTTAAAAACAAAAAATTCTATGATGTGTAATACCTCAGACGCGTTATTTGTCATTCCGGCCCGCGGTGGAAGCAAGGGTATTCCGCGCAAGAACATAAAGGAACTGTGCGGGCGTCCATTGATCCACTATTCCATTGACATTGCCCGTACCCTTGCCCCAGACTGTAATATAATAGTGTCGACAGACGATGACGAAATACGTCAGGTGGCCACCGCTACGGGATTGCCGGTAGACTACGTCCGTCCTGCCGAACTTGGTGGTGACCGTATAGGTTCGCGTGAGGTGATTCTCGATGCCATGGATTGGGCTGACAGCCGGGGTATTGTATATGACAAGCTTGTTTTGTTGCAGCCGACATCTCCGATGCGTACTGTCAGAGACGTGGAAGAATGTCTGAAACTATATACACCTGAGGTCGATATGGTCGTTAGCGTTACTGAAGCAGCCTGTAACCCTTATTACGATTGTTTTGAGGTCGGTGTTGACTCCTCGCTCCGTGTGAGCAAAGGCGACGGAAGCTATACCCGTCGACAGGACGCTCCGAAAGCGTGGCAGTTCAATGGGGCTGTCTATGTCATTAATCCTTCGTCGCTACGGTCCATGCCTATGGGGCGTTTTTCGCGTCGCATCCCATACGAGATGCCGAAGTCGAGGTCTGTTGATTTGGACTCGCCTGTTGATTGGCTGGTGGCTGAAAAATTGATGGAATCCTCTTTATAATCAATCTTCCGTTAAATGCGCTGTGTAAGTATGCAAAAGATGAGTATTGACAAGCATATAATCCAGGATAACGCTCCGCTGATGGAGGCTATAGAGCGATTGAATTCCCTGTCGGGTGACTTGATGACGCTGATAGCTACTGACTTGGAAGGCCGTATGACAGGTACGCTGACCGATGGAGATGTCCGTAGGGCGATATTGCGGGGTGTGGGGCTTGACAAGGAAGTTTCTGATGCCATGTTCCGTGATTTTCGCGCCTTACGTGAAAATGAGATAGATCCAGCCACGTTGCGTCGGTTGAAAAAATATCGCTTGAGCCTTATACCGATTTTGGATAACTACGGGCATATAATCCGTCTGATAGACACACGCATCACAAAGTCGATTCTGCCTGTCAGAGCCGTGCTCATGGCCGGAGGCAAGGGTGAACGTTTGCGTCCGATGACATTGTCGACTCCAAAACCACTCTTATCCATAGGAGACAAGGCCATTATTGACTACAATATAGAGGCTCTCGCTGCTGTGGGAGTTGAAGACATAAGTGTGACGGTTAACTATCTCGCCGAACAGCTTGAGGAGCATTTCTCCGTTCCTGTCGCTGGTGTCAAAGTTAAATGTGTGAGAGAGCCGTTCGCGCTCGGAACCATTGGATCGGTTTCGTTGGTCGATATTCCGGAAGAAGGCGACACGATCGTAATGAATTCCGATCTTCTGACCACCGTATCTTTCGAGGAGCTCTATCTTAGGCATCGTGAAAGGCGGGCCGACATAACAATAGCGGCTGTTCCATACAACATTTCAGTGCCGTATGCAATTCTCGACACAGATGGAGAACGAGTGTGCGCGTTGTCTGAAAAACCATCTTATTCCTATTATGCCAATGCCGGCATTTATATTATTTCGAACCGTCTGCTGCGTGCCATACCGAAAGATACACGCACGGATGCAACCGATCTGATTGAAGACGCGATAAACGCTGGCTCTGTAGTGACTTATTTTCCGATTAACGGGACATGGATCGACATTGGATCTCCGGCTGATTTCGCACACGCCTGTGAACTGATGAGCCATCACCGGCCAGGTGATCTCCGATAACTATTTACTGTCTTCGTACGTTACATATATTATAATCATCAATAAACAATTCTCCAATCATCCGCTCATGGCTGACTCTAATTTTATAGACTATGTGAAAGTCCTCTGCCGTTCAGGTAAAGGCGGTGCCGGTTCCAGGCATTTTTACCGTGCCAAATATGTACCTAAAGGAGGCCCAGACGGTGGCGACGGTGGTCGTGGCGGTCATATAATCCTTCGCGGCAACAGCCACATGTGGACTTTGCTCCCTCTGCGATACAGGCGCCATATTTTCGCTGGTAACGGACAAAGTGGTTCGGGTGGGAGATCATTCGGGAAGGATGGCGAAGACGTTGTGGTTGATGTTCCGTGCGGAACTGTGGTCTTTGACGCTGAAACCGGAGAATTTCTATGTGAGGTTACTGCTGACGGTGAGGAAGTGAAGCTTCTTCGCGGTGGTCGCGGTGGCCTTGGCAACTGGCATTTCAAAAGTGCTACAAACCGGACTCCGCGTTATGCCCAGCCGGGCGAACCGGCTATTGAAAAGTCAATTATAATGGAGTTGAAACTTTTGGCCGATGTTGGTCTTGTCGGATTTCCGAATGCCGGAAAATCCACTCTTCTGTCATCGATATCAGCAGCCCGACCGAAGATAGCCGATTATCCTTTCACCACTATGGAGCCTCAGCTCGGTATAGTCTCATATAGGGATAATCGTTCGTTTGTAATGGCCGATATTCCTGGTATAATAGAAGGTGCGAGCGAAGGTAAAGGTTTGGGCTTGCGGTTCTTGCGTCATATCGAACGAAACGCGGTGCTGCTTTTTATGGTTCCTGCCGACGCTGACGACATAAAAGCTCAGTATGATATACTTGTCAACGAGCTTGTACGTTTCAATCCACAGCTTGCCGATAAGCCCCGTGTGTTGGCTATATCTAAAAGCGACATGCTTGACGATGAGCTGATGGCGGAGATTGAGTCCTCTTTGCCCGAAGGTGTGCCACATGTATTCATCTCCGCTGTGACGGGCATGGGCTTGTCCGGCCTGAAGGATATGCTATGGTCTGAGATCACTGACGAGCGCAACCGTATAGAAGTAGCGCCTATCACACATCGTCCGCTTGATGGGCATCATCGTGTGCGTGAGGAGGATGAATTTATCTTTGAAAATGCGCCAGCTATGGATGAAGAGGAGGAATATCTCGATGATGAAGATTTTGAAGGCGAGGACTACGGATATGAGATGCTTGATGAGGACGGAATCGAGGACTGATTTATTCTGAATTTTGATTCAATTTTAGACATCTTCGAATATATTATAAGGTGGCCGGACATAATGAACTTGGCAAGTGGGGAGAGCGGGTAGCACGCGAGTATCTGCTTGTACAAGGCTATGCCGTGTCGGGCGAGAACATCCGGGTGGCCGGTGTAGAGATTGATTTTATAGCGACGAAAGATGACACCGTCTGTTTTGTCGAGGTAAAGACACGCTCTACTGATTTCACCGATCCAATCGATGCGGTCGACAACCGCAAGCGCAGCAGGCTCGTGCGTGCCGCTGATAGCTATATGCGCGCATATGACATTCCTCTCGAACCTCGATTTGATATAATACTGATAATAGGAACGCCCGGGAATTATACTATTGAGCATATTCCCGATGCGTTCCTACCGGTTCTTAACAATAGATAGAGCTTTTTACAACTCTTATTGTGTGATGGCTGTCGTCATATTGTCTCGCCTTTTAGATAGACTTCTTTGATTAAAGGGGTCTCATAGGCATACGGATAAAAATCAATCGATGGCATCGGAGCGGTAATATAGAAATTGGCAATCTTGCCCGGAGCGATAGAACCGTAATTTTCACTTTCGCCCATGGCATACGCCCCGTTTATTGTGGTTGCGTTGATAGCTTCATCAGGAGTCAATTTCATCTTTATGCATCCGAGTGACATCACCATACGCATATTGCCAGAAGGGGATGATCCGGGGTTATAGTCCGATGCGAGCGCCACTACCGCATCGCTG
This sequence comes from uncultured Duncaniella sp., assembly GCA_910587515.1. Lineage (GTDB taxonomy): Bacteria > Bacteroidota > Bacteroidia > Bacteroidales > Muribaculaceae > Duncaniella. The sequence continues at coordinate 29,649 of CAJULW010000002.1, read as the reverse complement.
TCAATGGCTTTGCGTGCGGGGCCGTATGGCATTCCAAGGAAGAAAGAGGCTCCCGGGAGCATTGTGGCCACTGTCTGATTTTTAGAGAGGATGGCTATTTCCTCGTCACCGATTCTTTCGAGATGATCGACGGAGAGGGCTTTGTGTTTCACTCCGACCTGTACCCCTCCGGAAACGGCAAGTTCATTGGCGTGGATTTTCGGGCGCAGGCCATATTTTGAAGCTGCGGAAAGTATACGGTCCGTATCTTCTACAGTGAAGAAGCCGGTATCGCAAAACACGTCGACGAAATCCGCCAGCCCTTCAGCCGCTACCGCAGGGATCATTTCTTCGCAAACCAGGTTTACGTATTCGTTTTGACGGTCTTTGTATAGACGACCGACAGCGTGTGCCCCAAGAAATGTGGCTTTGACTTTCATGGGCACGCTTTCCGATATCCGGGCTATCACGCGCAACATTTTTAACTCGTCGGCCGTGGTGAGTCCGTATCCGCTTTTGATTTCCACACAACCTGTGCCCATCGACATGATTTCTCTCGCACGAATCATGGCCTGTCGGTAAAGCTCGTCTTCAGATGTCTCATGAAGCAGGTCGGCTGAATTGAGAATACCTCCTCCTCGCTTGGCTATTTCCTCGTAGCTAAGACCATTGATCTTGTCGATAAACTCACGTTCCCGGCTTCCGGCATAAACGATGTGGGTATGAGAATCGCAGAAAGAAGGCAGCACATAGCCGCCTTTTGCGTCAACGATTCTGTCGGACGTTTCAGGGCAGTCGGACATGCTTCCCCATCCAGAGAAAAGCCCGTTGTCGACTCGGAGCCATGCGTTTTCAGCTATGCCGAGTTTTCCCATTTCTTTTCCACGAAGGAAAAGGTGTCGCTCGCTGTCGATTCCAGCGAGGACACCGATGTTTGTTATCAGCATGTCAAGGGTTTTGACGTAAGAATTCAATAGATGCGGCAATGTACGGGGACATTACTGTATCATTATCGATAAACGGTACGGATTTTCTGTATGCCTCATGCCATGCTTCGAGTTCCTGAGAAGTACGTTGCGGTCTGCGGAATTCCAAAGCTTGGGCAGCGTTGAAAAGTTCGATAGCGAGCACGCGTTCGGTGTTGTCGACCACACGGCAAAGTTTTGTCGCTGAGTTGCCTCCCATTGATACATGGTCTTCCTGGCCTTGCGACGACGGAATGGAATCGCAACTTGTAGGCCAACACAGGCCTTTTGATTGGTTGACAATTGAAGCAGCCGCGTATTGAGGGATCATAAAGCCGCTGTTAAGCCCCGGATTCGCAACAAGGAATGGTGGCAGTCCGCGGGCTCCGGAAATGAGTCGGTAGACACGGCGTTCGGATATATTGCCGAGTTCCGCTATTGCGAGAGCGAGATAGTCCATAGGCAAGGCTATCGGTTCACCGTGGAAGTTTCCGGCGGAAACAATTATATCCTCTTCGGGGAAGATTGTCGGGTTGTCGGTTGGACTATTGATCTCGGTTTCGATCACATTGCCGACATAGTCAAGCGCGTCTTTTACCGCACCGTGGACCTGAGGCATACACCGGAATGAATAGGGATCCTGAACGTGTTTCTTCTTTTGGCATATAAGTTCGCTCCCTTCAAGATAAGCGCGTACAGCGCGTCCGGTGGCAAGTTGTCCCGGATGGGGGCGTACGGCATTTACTTCGTCACCGAACGGTTCGATACGTCCGTCAAACGCGTCAAGCGACAATGCTCCGATTTTGTCAGCGAGGCGGCTCAGGCGACGTGCACGGAGTATGGCAAAGACTGCGTGCGACGACATGAATTGTGTGCCGTTGAGCAATGCGAGACCTTCCTTGGATACCAATTTGACAGGTTCCCATCCTTTTTCACGCAAAACCTCGGAGGCTGGACGTATCTCTCCTTTGTATAGCACTTCGCCGAGTCCGAGAAGCGGCAGACACATATTTGCAAGAGGGGCGAGGTCTCCTGATGCTCCGAGTGAGCCTAATTGGTAGATGACCGGGAGTATATCATTGTTGAAGAAATCAACAAGACGTTCGACCGTTGAAAGCTGTACACCGGAATTGCCGAATGACAATGACATGATTTTGGTAAGCAGCATGATCTTTACGATCGTAGGGTCAACTTTGTCGCCACAGCCGCAAGCGTGTGACATCACAAGGTTTTCCTGTAGCTTCGACAGGTCGTTGCTGTCGATCGATATGTTGCATAGCGAACCGAACCCAGTCGTGATGCCGTATATTGGGTGGTCGCATTCGCTGATCTTGTCGTCAAGATATTTTCTACAGCGGTTTATACGGTCGATCGATTCCTGACTTAGCGCGAGCTGGATATGATTTTCGATTATTTCTCCGACGCGCTCTATAGTGAGACGTTCGGGACTTATATAATGTACCATTTTTGTCGTATTGGATAAGTTCGAATTGATGTTTTTATAGGCGATTGTTTAACGCGTTTTCGATGATTGAATCGTCAGCTATATTTGGAAGAGTCACTTTGAGAAGCGGTGTGCGTTCCATTTCGCGTTTGATCGCGGATATCGCGCCTTTGTTGCGAGCCCAGCTGCGACGGGCTATGCCGTTGTTGACATCCCAGAGTAGCATTTCTTCGATATGGCGCGCAGAGTCCTCGGAGCCGTCTATGACCATGCCGAATCCTCCGTTGATGACTTCGCCCCAGCCAACACCGCCTCCGTTGTGGATTGACACCCAGGTGGCTCCGCGGAATGAGTCGCCTATGACGTTGTGAACAGCCATGTCCGCTGTGAACTGAGAGCCGTCGTAGATATTGGAAGTCTCGCGGTAGGGTGAATCCGTTCCCGAAACGTCATGGTGGTCGCGTCCGAGTACGATAGGCGCGGATATCTCTCCTTTTGCGATGGCATTGTTGAAAGCCTGTGCTATTTTTGTGCGTCCTTCCGAATCCGCATAAAGTATACGGGCTTGAGAGCCGACCACGAGATGGTTGCGCCCGGCTTCTTTTATCCAGTGTATATTGTCGCGTAGCTGGCCTTTTATTTCTTCGGGAGCTTCTTTCAATATATCTTCGAGCACGCTTGCCGCGATCGCGTCGCTTTTCGCAAGATCCGCAGGGTCGCCCGATGTACATACCCAACGGAAAGGACCGAAACCATAGTCGAAAAATCCGGGACCCATGATGTCCTGTACGTATGAAGGATAGCGGAAGGTTCCGTCTTCTTTCATTATATCGGCTCCTGCCCGTGACGATTCGAGGAGGAATGCGTTGCCATAATCGAAGAAATACATGCCATTGTCTGTCAGACGGTTGATCGCTGCAACCTGTCTGCGCAGAGATTCCTGTACGCGACGTTTGAATTCGTCAGGATCGTCGGCCATCATGGCTTTTGCCTCCTCGAAACTCAGACCTGCGGGATAATAGCCACCGGCCCATGGATTGTGTAGCGATGTCTGGTCGGAACCGAGATCGACGGATATGCCTTCGTCGGCAAGACGCTCCCAAAGGTCGACGATGTTGCCTTGATATGCGAGCGATACGGCCTCGCTTTGAGCGCGTGCTGTCTTGGTACGAGCGATCAGTTCGTCAAGAGAGGTGTATACTTCGTCGACCCAACCTTGGCTGTGGCGTGTCTCTACAGCTTTAGGGTTTATTTCAGCGGTTATGCTGACCACTCCTGCGATGTTTCCGGCTTTGGGTTGTGCGCCTGACATGCCACCGAGGCCGGCCGATACGAAAAGCATGCCTCCTAAGTCGTGTTGTCCGTCTTTAAGACGTTTGCGGCCAGCATTGAGGACAGTGATGGTAGTTCCATGTACGATGCCTTGAGGTCCGATGTACATGTATGAGCCTGCTGTCATCTGGCCGTATTGAGAGACACCCAGGGCGTTGAACCGTTCCCAGTCGTCGGGTTTTGAATAGTTGGGGATCACCATTCCGTTGGTGACGATGACACGGGGTGCGTCAGGATGAGAGGGGAACAATCCGAGCGGATGGCCTGAATACATCACAAGCGTTTGATTATCAGTCATCTCTGAAAGATATTTCATCGCCAAAAGATATTGTGCCCAGTTTTGGAATACAGCACCGTTGCCTCCATATGTGATGAGTTCGTGGGGATGCTGCGCGACACGTGGATCAAGATTGTTCTGGATCATCATCATTATGGCGGCAGCCTGTCGTGAACGTGCGGGATATTCGTCGATGGGTCTGGCGTACATCTCGTATGTAGGACGGAACCGGTACATATATATACGTCCGTATTCGTCAAGCTCGCGTGCGAATTCTCCCGCGAGTTCTCCGTGGAGATGTGATGGGAAGTAGCGCAGGGCGTTTTTGATTGCCAGTCGTTTTTCCTTGTCTGAAAGAATCTGTTTGCGTTTTGGCGCGTGGTTTACTGTGGTATCGTATAGTCTCGGTTCCGGGAGGGCATCAGGGATGCCGGCGGCTACTACCGTGCGAAACTCTTCTTTTGTCATAGTTCTGTTGTGGTGGTTTTATTTTTTGGAGAGAACTGTGTTTACGATATTGAGAACCTTGGCTTCGGCCGCGATTGCTTCGGCTGCGATTTTTTCCGCCTTGCCTGTGAGCAGATCCGCTTCTGAACGGTTTTCAAGTCCTGCCGCGTTGATGCGGACGTTGAGTTGCGCACCGAGCACAGCGGAACGGGCGGCCAACGCACCGACACCGGCATCGCTTACCGAAGCCGGGTTGCCTGAAAGTGCCATTGATTCGAGCAATGGGAATGTCTCGAGTGCGGCCTCCATAGTTGAAAGAGGCACGCGGGTCGCGTAGAGCGTGGCCTCTTCCATGGCTTTGGCGCGTGCTTCTTTTTCTTCCTGCGATCCTTTGGGCATTTTTATAGCATCCATAATGCGGTTGAACGCTTCAGTGTCTTCGTCCACGAGATGTAGGAGCCGTTGCATAAGTTCCTGTCCTTTGTCGGCTTGGTCTGAAAATTCTTTCCAACGCTCGTCCCATCCGGCTTTATGTGACGAAAGATTTGCTACCATGGTTCCGAGTGCTGCAGCGAGAGCGCCCATGTAGGCTGAAATAGAGCCTCCACCGGGAGCCGGTGATTCTGACGCGGTCTCTTCTGCGAACCCTTCACATGTCATGGCTGTGAGTTTGACGCCTTCACTTTTGGGAGAGACGAGATATTCGATGATCTTTTCTTCCGGATTGAATGGGGAGAGCTCGTCGAGTCCCATTGATTTGATGGCGATGCGTATGATCTCGCTTTCCGATATGCCTGTAGACCGTTGTTGTTTGTGGAGGAAGTAGCGGCCTGCTTCAATTAGTGTCCGTTTCGGCACGAGACCGACGATTTCAGTGCCTGTGACCCTGACGCCTCTCTCTTGTGCCGCACGACACACTTCGTCGAATGCTACATGCAATGGTGTGACGCTAATATCGGTAATGTTCATTGAAACCTGAGCGATGCCGTATTCGTCGATGAACCATCCGATAGCCTTTGTGGCCTTCAAGGTTCCGGGTTGCATGATGGTTTTGCCGTTTTCGTCTTTCAGCGGCTTGCCGTTTGGCTTGCCTCCTTCACGCATGGGACGTCCCTTTTCGCGAACGTCGAACGCTATCGCGTTTGCGCGTCGTGTCGATGTGGTGTTCAGATTGTAGTTGACTGCTATCAGGAAGTCGCGTGCTCCCACGGCTGTCGCTCCTGTTTTAGCTATTTTTTCGTCGAAAGGACGGTTGGCGAAGTCAGAACCTTTAGCGGGGTCGCCCATTCTTTCAGGGAGAGCTTCGTATTCTCCCGCGCGGCAGACAGCGAGATTTTTTCGTTCAGGAATGAAGGCTGCCGATTCGTAGCAATATGTAGGTATCTCAAGTTCGTCGGAGATACGTTTTGCGAGTTTTCGTGACAATTCAGCGCATTCTTCAAGTGTGACGCCTGCGATGGGGATCAGCGGACATACATCTGTCGCTCCCATGCGCGGATGCGCCCCATGGTGGTTGCGCATGTCGATGAGTTCGGACGCGCGTTTCACTCCTTGAAATGCGGCTTCTGTCACGTCTTCTGGCGATCCGACAAATGTGACTACCGTACGGTTTGTCGCCTCACCTGGATCGACGTCAAGCAGCTTGATGCCTTTTACACTTTCGATCGCGTCGGTGATTGACTTTATCACGTTGCGGTCACGCCCCTCACTGAAGTTGGGGACACATTCGATGATACGTGTCTTCATGGAAATATTTTTGTGGTATTAAATTGGTATTAATATAGGTACTTGTATTGCGCAAATTTAGGAAAAAATCATAAAATAACAACATAAAGATTCCGGAAAGTGATAAAGTGTATGAAAACGCATCGCGTATAGAGTCCGGAGGTGATGCGCTTTTTTACGAAAATTCGTGGGATTACCCAAATTTCTGTGTAACTTTGCAGGGATGAAGATGTATTATTGTCATTTTCTATAGTCTCAAAAATCATCATAATCGATATTTGAGTTGATTCATAGAATTTTTAGGTTAAATTTAGAGATATATTAAATTCAGGATATGGATTTGTTTGACAAAATTTCCGCTGACATAAAGAGCGCGATGCTCGCACGCGAAAAAGTTCGCCTCGAAACCCTCCGTGGTATAAAGAAAGAATTTCTTGAAGCTAAGACTGCTAAAGGTGGTGACGGTTCTCTTTCTGACGAGGCCGCTACGAAGATCCTGGCCAAGATGGCTAAGCAGCGTCGCGAGACAGCGCAGATTTATGAAGAGCAGAATCGTCTTGACCTCCGTGACAACGAACTCGCCGAGGCGGCCGTTATAGAGGAATATCTGCCTAAGCAGCTTTCCGATGAAGAACTTACACTCGAGCTTCAAAAAATAATCGCTGAAGTTGGTGCTACTTCACCTAAAGAAATGGGAAAGGTGATGGGCGTGGCGTCCAAAACGCTTGCCGGCCGAGCTGACGGTAAGGTCATTTCGGCTAAAGTAAAGGAAATGTTAAACAATTGATACGATTTTCAAAGATAGAAACAGATGCTTACACTTCAGCAGATTAAAGAGAATCCCGAGCGTATAATAGCGCGTCTTGCTGTCAAAGGCTTTGACGGAAAGCAGGGCGTAAACGATGTAATAGATTTTGACGAAGAGCGTCGAAACCTTCAGTATCAGAACGACACGCTTGCTGCGGAGCTGAAAAAATACGCTGACTCGATAGGCCGTCTGATGAAGGAAGGCCGTCGCGAAGAGGCTGAGGAGGCGAAAAAGAATGTAGCCGAGATCAAGTCGCGTCAAAAAGAGATAGCCGACAGACTTGCCGTTGCGGAGAATTCTATCCGCGATATCCTTCTTGGAATGCCTAATATTCCTTGCGACGCTGTGCCTGAAGGGAAAAGCGCAGAGGACAATGTGGTAGAGAAGACCGGTGGCCTTATGCCTGAACTTCCCGCAGATGCCCTTCCGCATTGGGAACTTGCGAAAAAATACAACATTATAAACTTTGATCTTGGAGTCAAGATCACAGGTCCTGGATTTCCTGTCTATGTCGGAAAGGGAGCGCGTTTGCAGCGTGCCCTCATCCAGTTCTTCCTTGACCGCGCCGGAGAGGCGGGATATCTTGAGATACAGCCTCCCTATGTCGTAAACGAAGCTTCAGGCTACGGAACCGGTCAGTTGCCAGACAAGGAGGGACAGATGTATCTTGTCAATGAGGATAAACTCTACCTTATCCCTACGGCCGAGGTTCCCGTTACTAACATATACAGGGATGTCATCATCCCTGCGGAGCAGCTTCCGATAAAAAATTGTGCGTATTCTGCGTGTTTCCGTCGCGAAGCCGGGTCTTATGGCAAGGATGTGCGAGGCCTCAACCGCCTCCATCAGTTTGACAAGGTGGAGATAGTCCGAATAGAGAAGCCTGAGAATTCATATACGGCTCTTGAGGAAATGAAAGACCATGTGCAAGGTTTACTTGAATCACTGGGGCTTCCGTGGCATATCCTGCGCCTATGCGGAGGCGATATGAGTTTCACTTCGTCTATTACATTTGATTTTGAGGTCTATTCCGCTGCGCAAGGCCGTTGGCTCGAGGTGTCATCTGTGTCAAATTTCGAGACGTATCAGGCCAACCGTCTCAAATGTCGATACCGTGGTGACGATAAAAAGACACATTTGTGCCATACGCTCAATGGGTCGGCTCTTGCTTTGCCGCGCATAATGGCTGCCATCCTTGAGAATAACCAGACATCAGAAGGCATTGTCGTGCCGGAATGTCTGCGGAAGTATACAGGTTTCGACATTATAGACTGAAATACGATACATGTCCACCGGAGCATGAATAAAACTTTGTGTTCCGGTGGACGTTTTGAATATAGAGGCATTTAAACTGAAAATAATTTATGGAATCAACCCGTCAAGCAAAAATATCGAGGCTTCTTCAAAAGGAGCTGAGCGAGATATTCCGGATTCAGACCGCCAAGACCCACGGCACGCTTGTGTCGGTGAGTATCGTTCGCGTGTCGCCCGATCTGAGTGTCGCCAAAGTGTATCTCTCCATATTCCCTTCTGAAAAATCCCAGGAATTGCTTGAGAGCATATGCGAGAATGCCAAGACAATAAGATATGAACTTGCCCAACGGGTGCGTTTCCAGCTTAGAAAATGTCCCGAGCTTACATTTTATATAGATGACTCGCTCGACTATATAGATAATATAGACAGTCTTCTTAACAAATAGAAAGCCGGTCGCCATTGAGATCCGGTGCGGGCTTTGAGCCTGATATGATTCATAAGTTACCGAAAAATAGCTTCACACTTTCTGAATGCCAGCATTGAGGATTGCCATACGCTATCTTTTGGCCCGTAAGAGCCATACGGCCGTTAACGTCATATCCTATATTTCGATTGCCGGTATAGCAGTGGCCGCCATGGCCATGATATGTGTGCTTTCGGTGTTTAACGGTTTTTCGGATCTTGCTTCCGAACGGCTGTCGATGGTTGACCCCGATATCAAGGTGACACCGCGTAACGGGCGTGTAATTTCCAATGCGGATTCTCTTGCCTCTGTGATCAGTAAAGAAAACGGGGTGAAGGTCGCTTTGCCGACCATTACCGGTGAAGCTTTGGCTATCTATGGAGATGTACAGGCTCCGGTAAATATCGTAGGTGTCCCGGTCGGTTATGGCAAGATCTCGGCTATCAACTCTCTTGTGATAGACGGAGAGATGAATGCCGATACATATAATAATAAGTGTGCGGTGCTGAGTGTCGGCACGGCCGTTCAACTTGGAGCGAGGCCGTCCACTGAGCACACCTTGCTTTTGACCGTCCCTCGTCGCATCGGGCGTATCAACCCGGCATTTCCGATGGCTGCGTTTACGACCGACACTCTGCTCGTGAGCGGAGTATATCGTACCAATCAGGCGGAGCTTGACAACGGGATGCTTTTCATACCCTTGCATAACGCACGTAGGTTGCTTGACTACACAACGGAGGCTTCAGCTATTGAAATCTGTCAGTGACGTATCCACGGCAGGATTGGTCGTGTCTTCGCTTGAGGACAGGCTTGGAGATTCGTATATTGTCGCTGACCGTCTGCGTCAGCAGTCTCATGCCTTCCGTATGATCTCGATAGAGAAATGGGTCACATTTCTCATGCTTGTGTTCGTGCTCGTTATGGCGTCGTTCAATATACTTTCGTCTCTTTCGATGCTTATAATAGAGAAAGAAGAGAGCCTGCATATACTCAGTTCGCTCGGAGCCCCGCTCGGGATGATACGTAGGATATTTCTTTATCAAGGTATACTTGTAGCCGTCACCGGAGGGATTATTGGTATATCGATAGGTATCGCGCTCTGCCTTTTGCAGCAACATCTGGGCATCATAGCCCTTAGCGGAGACCACTCTCAGATGTCAATTGTGACCTACCCATGCGTGTTGCGTCTGACCGATGTGATTGTCACATCCGGAGTCGTCGTCTTGATGGGTGTGTTTTCAGGTTTTATATCATCAAGGAGTGTCAGACCTCCGTTCCGGCTACGTTAAAAACAATATCATTCATTATAATACATCCATACTATGACAGATCAGACATCCCATCGGTATTGTGTAATCATGTGCGGAGGCGTAGGAAGTCGCTTTTGGCCCTATTCACGTGAGAACTGTCCCAAGCAGTTCATTGACTTTCTCGGCACAGGGCGTTCGCTTCTGCAGATGTCCTACGACCGTATACTCCCTATGGTTCCGAAAGAGAATGTCTTGGTGGTGACGAACGAGAAGTACGCGTCTCTTATACGCGAGCAGTTGCCGGAAGTCCTTCCGTCCAATATATTGCTTGAGCCGGCCAGGCGAAACACCGCGCCATGTATAGCGTGGGCGGCATACCATATAGCGGCTATCGATCCTCAAGCCTCGATAATAGTCAACCCAAGTGACCATCTGATAACTCGGGAAGGAATTTTTGAAGATTGTGTCAGACGCGGATTTGAATTTGTGGAAAATAATGACGCCTTGCTTACGCTAGGGATCACCCCTACGCGACCGGAGACTGGATATGGATACATACAGATCGGTAAGGAGGCGGAACCTGGGATACTAAAAGTCAAGACTTTTACGGAAAAACCCAATCTTGAACTTGCCAAGGTTTTTCTTGATAGCGGTGAATTTTTCTGGAATTCAGGCATCTTTCTTTGGCGTGCTTCATCCATCATAGACGCTTTGCGAAAATACGATCCGGATCTTACATCGCTTTTTGACCGTGGCGCAGAGTTGTTTGCCACACCTCGCGAGACGGAATTTATCGAGGCGAACTTTATGTCGTGTCCGCCTAACTCGATTGACTATGCCGTCATGGAGAAAGCGGACAACGTATATGTCGAATGTGTGAATTTCGGATGGAACGATCTTGGAACCTGGAGTGCGCTCTATGACAATTCACCGAAAAATCAGGAAGGCAACGTGACGCAGTGTCGGGTGCTCGCGTATGAAAGCAGCGGGAGCATTTTTGCTGTCCGTGAGGCGGATAAACTTGTAGTGGCGCATGGTTTGAAAGATTATATAGTTGCCGATGCCGGAGACGTACTGCTTATCTGTCCGAAATCGGAAGAGCAGCGGATCAAACAGATGGTCAACGATGTCCGTATAGCTTATAAGGAGCAGTACCTATAGCCTGTCAGAATTATTAACCGCCATCTCCCTAAGCCATGGAACAATACAATCTCAGCCCCGAAGAAGAAGATCGGTATGTAGAGGATCAATTCCGTGATCTTCTTGACGGATATCTCGCGAGCAACCACAGAAAGAAGGTTGAAATAATAAACCGCGCCTTCCGTTTTGCAAAAGAGGCCCATAAAGGGGTGCGCAGGCGTTCGGGCGAGCCATATATCATACATCCGATAGCGGTGGCTAAAATAGCGTCGCAGGAGATAGGGCTCGGATCCACTTCTATATGTGCGGCTCTTCTCCATGATGTCGTGGAAGATACGGAATATACTGTAGATGATATAGAGCAGCATTTCGGACGGAAGATAGCCCGGATAGTCGAGGGGCTTACGAAGATTTCGGGAGGCATTTTCGGAGATAAAGCTTCGGCTCAGGCTGAGAATTTTCGTAAACTGCTGCTTACAATGAGCGAAGATATCCGGGTGGTGCTCATAAAGATGGCTGACCGTCTTCACAATATGCGGACTCTCGGCTCTATGGCTCCAAACAAGCAGTACAAGATCGCAGGCGAGACATTATATATATATGCTCCGTTGGCTCATCGGCTCGGACTTTTCGCTATAAAGACCGAGCTTGAGGATTTGAGTTTTAAATATGAACATCCAGGTGAATACGAGCGTATCACCAGGCTTATCCGTCAGAGTGAGGCCGGACGCGAAATGGTTTATAACGATTTCGCGACTCCGATCCTAAAGCGTCTGGACGCAATGGGATTGAACTACGAGGCCAAGGCCCGTTTAAAGTCGGTGTACTCCATTTGGCGTAAGATGGATACGAAGCATATTCCGTTCGAAGAAGTATATGACCTCTATGCTATGCGTATTATTTTTGATACACCCGAAGGTGTTTCAGAAAAGGAGATGTGCTACAGGATTTATGTGGCTCTTACCGATCTCTACCGTCCGCATCCCGACCGAACGCGCGACTGGATAGCCAATCCTAAGGCTAACGGATATCAGGCTCTGCATGTGACTCTGATGGGGCCGGATGGTAATTGGATAGAGGTGCAGATACGCAGCAGGAGGATGGACGAGATCGCTGAGAAAGGATTCGCTGCACATTGGAAATACAAGATAGGGGAGCATGAGGAAGAAAGCGAACTTAATGTTTGGCTGAAAACGATCAAAGATATTCTCGATGATCCGACACCTAACGCGATAGATTTCCTTGATACATTGAAGCTGAATCTTTTTGCCACGGAGATCGTGGTGTTCACACCGAAGGGCGAGTTGGTTACACTTCCTGCTGGTGCGACCGTTCTCGATGTCGCATTTTCGCTTCATTCTGAAATCGGGATGCATTGTATAGCCGGTAAAGTTAATCATAAACTTGTTCCCTTGTCACACCGCCTGTCGTCCGGTGACCAGGTTGAAGTCCTGACCTCCCAGTCGCAGTCACCGAAAGCCGAGTGGATGAATTTTCTTGTTACGGCCAAAGCCAAGACCCGGTTGCGAAAAGAGCTGCGAAAGATACAGCTTCCCTTTATTGAAGAAGGCAAGAAGATTTTCGACGATTTTTTGGTGCAAAACGACATAATACTCAACAATAGCGTGATGACAAAGATTCTTGGGATCTATCACGTGCAGTCGCGGGAGGAACTTTTTCTTAAGCTCGGAAATGGAGAGGTATCGATTGACGATTATCTTAATGTGAACACTTCACGTGGCGCGCGTTCGTTGGTGTCGCGTCTTTTCAGGCTTGGATTCGGTGGAGACAATAAAGCAGACCGTGCCCGAAGGTTGTTGAATTCGGCCGATCCTGTCCAGAAACCATCCGTGAAAAAGCCGGAGATCAATACGAAAGAGACCTATGTGCTGAAATTCAATGAAAAGGAAAGTAATTTCGCTTTTGCGGAGTGTTGTCGTCCGATTCCGGGCGACGAGGTGATGGGATTTATAACCGATGATGGATCTGTGGAGGTTCACGCCCTTACATGTCCGCGAGCGCAAGCGTTGAAAGCGAGTTACGGACCTCGTATTCTTGCCACGCGCTGGGACGAGATTACAGGCAGTTTTCTTGCGAATGTCCGTATAGAGGGCATTGACCGTCACGGAATTTTACAGGAATTGACCCGTATGATATCCACAGCTCTTAACATTGATATAAGGAATCTCAATATTGAGGCCGAGAAAGAAGTGTTCACTTGCGATCTCGGAGTTCTTGTTTCCAATACTGCGACTGTAGATGAATTGTGCCGCAAGATGCTGCGTATCGATGGAGTCCGTAAGGCGGATAGAGTTCGATAGGGGTTATATACGGATTGAGAGTTAAAAAATATTAAATAAATGCCGGGGAAGACTGATTTTGCCTTCTTCGGCATTCGTTTTATAGTGCGATTGTTGGTTGGTGTGTACTCAAATGGATGTTATGCTTATTTTATTATTAGATTTTCGTAATATGTTAATTTATGGGTATTTGTATTGGGTATTGTGAAAAAAGACATATCTTTGCAGATGAATCAGTTGACTTTTTCAATGCGAAAACGACTCTATTTAACCTGGTAAATAAAAAAATCTATACTTAAATTCATCAGTTGGAAATATGAAAATCTCTAATATTAATTTTCATTGGCTGAATCTGCACAGAAATTTTGGGTTTGGACTCATGTTCTGCGCTCTCGCGGTGGTATCGGGGTGTAGTGACGAACTGTCGGATGCCGGTGGGAATGAAGGAAATTCCGGTCAAGATCAAGAATCTTCTGATGTCTGTTTGCTTGTGAAAAACAATCCGGCGTTGGCAAAAACATACAGCAATTCTAAAAACAATAAGGATTCACGTGGAGTGGTCGATGATTTTTTTGGAGATGTTGATTTTTCTGTTCCTTCATTGGACGGAATGTTGAAGATCGCTCCCGGTTTTAATCCTTATTATTGCGTTGTCGAGGTGCCGTCCGGGACACCGGAAGAGAGTTTCATGTTGCCGTCTGCTACGGATCGGATTGATGTGCTTGTGTCCGCAGGTGATTATACGCAGACGGGTCTTCCTGCCAAAATTAGGTTCGTGTATAATTGTCCTTGGGGAGAAACACCGGGCTGGACCAAAGATGTGGAAGTAGCGAATATCCATTATTGGATTGATGGAAAAGTCCTGGCTTCTACCGGTCAGAATGAAAGAGTGGCATATCATGTAATGGATGGGGCGGAACTCAGTATGAGTGCACCTTTGCAGGGGCAAACGGACCTGTATATTCATCATGGAGGCAAGATTGTGCGTGCCGGTAACGAGGGTCAGGTATTTACATCCGGTCGCGTGTTTGCAGACGACGATATAGTGGTTGCCGGAGGGGCGATTGAACTTCTCGGTGACTTTTATGCCAATGGCTCGATAGAGGCGAAGTCTATACGTCTTGTTGGCGGGCGAATGTATGCCGGTTGTAAGGTTGTCGCTAATGAAAGTCTCTACATAACAGGGATGAATTCGATAATTTCCGCTGGCTATGTGTCCGCTCCCAGAATAGAGCTTGCAGGAGGCGACAACAATGAAAAACTTAACATAGTTTTGCGTGACAAAGGCTATATGTATGCCGAGTCTGATCTTGTATTGCGCAATACGGATAATATCAGTTTAAGGGCTGAAGCCGGTGGCGCCGCTATGGTAGAGACAAAAAATATTCTTGTCAATATGACGGATCTTATTCCGACATTTACGGATGTGGCTGTCAAATATGATTCTTTTGAAGGCGCGCAGGACAAGGATGATCTTATCTTCAGTGAAAGTTGTCATGTCAATGCTGATATCGAATATGAGCTTAATCCTGGAGAAGATACATGTGCACCGTTCGAAGTTGTCGACCCGGAAGAACCGGACCCAGATCCGGTTCCGGAAATTGAAAACATAGGTTCGCTTGACGGCCCTGAGCACGGACACCCGATTTCGGCTACCTCTGTTTTTACTATTGGAAAAAACGCATATATCTCTTGGCATACCCAGGGAGCCGGTTTCCATGGTTGTATCGAACATGCTACTGTCGATGGTGGCAATGTCTCACTCAATGCCTATCTTGAGACGTCTATTGAAAATGACGCTACGGGAGAGATCGATTTTAATCATGTGATTTTTGACGATGGCAGACTGATGGTTGTCGGAGACCATCCTAAGAAAGGCGGTATCCTTGGTTGGGTCAATTGTGATAACGGTTTCTTTCCTTCGTCCAACTCTGCGACACTCAATTTGCTCACGCTCTACAATCAAAGTTTTAAAGATGAAGCCGGTGTGGTGCATATTTCAAATGGAGGTTCGGGCAATTGTCTGATACGTAACGGTGGGTATTATCAAGTGGCATCCGTGGCCGGATTTGAGACATTTGACATCGCTCATTTCGGTGGTTCGGGTAGCAAAATATCACCGGTCGCCCGATTGGCCTCATGGACATTCGATCCGTCAGCCTCTGAGCCGCTTCTTCCGTGGGAACGAGACGGCCGAAAATCAGGCAAACATATAGCGACGGATGGAATAAACGTGGCCATGCTTTCTCTGATAAACCGTGACAATGCCGCTAATACTGCAAACGCTTCGATAAAAGTATACTCATCATCGGATGTGAGATATGAAAACGTTGTCGCTACACACATAGTCAATGATGTCGCCCTTTCTCCGGTGGACGGTAAAAATGTGATAGCGATAGAAGGCAATGACATCTGGATATGCCTTGGGAAAGCAGGCGTCAAGCGTTTCTCTCTTTCCGGCTCTGCGCTTACCGAAACGGCCTCTTTCCGCCTTGCCGGACTTTCTTCGGATGCTCTCTGTGGTTGGGAACCGTCGCTTAAAGAACGGGATTCTTATTGTGCCAACGGCCTTGCTGTCGATGACAGATATGTCTACGTGGCTCACGGAGGCGCTGGTTTGATTGTGCTTGATAAAAAAGACCTTTCGTTCGTGACACGTACTCGCAATGTCGGCAAAGCCTCGGCCAACTATGTGTCTCTTAACGAAGACGGTTATATATATGTAGCTTACGGTCTTGCTAAAGTTCATGTCTATGCGTGGAAAAACCGTTAATGCGGATCGGATTGGCGGATAATCGTAATAGGCGCGCTTCCCAAAAACGGGAAGTGCGCTTGTTTTTGACAAAAGCGTTTGCGATACACGTATGAAATTTGTGGAGATGGGACGGGTAATATGCTAAAAAAGTCGTAACTTTGCATCGGGGAAGTGCACCCCGATTTAACTTCATAATCCAATACACCGCATGCGACAGTTTAAGCGCGCCGTCCTCCTTCTTGAAGACGGCACCTCCTTTGAAGGAAAATCATTTGGCTATGAAGCCTCGACAGCTGGTGAGGTAGTCTTCAATACCGCAATGACCGGCTATCCTGAAAGTCTTACCGACCCCTCATACGAAGGCCAGATTCTTGTAACCACCTATCCGATTCTCGGCAACTATGGTGTGCCTCCGTGTCGGGAGAAAGACGATGTCAGCGAATATTATGAAAGCGATCATATCCATTGCCGCGCCATAGTGGCCCAGGACTATTCATACGACCACTCCCATTGGCAGGCGGATCGTTCGTTGTCACAATGGCTTAATGAAGAAAAAATCCCCGGAATTTATGGCATCGACACGCGTCAATTGACCAAGCATCTCCGCGAACACGGATCGATGCTCGGGAAGATTATCATCGACGGTTGTGACGATGTCGATTTTTATGATCCCAATCGTGAGAACCTTGTAGGAAAAGTCAGTTGCAAGGATGTCGAATATCACGGTGAGGGACAAAAAACGGTAGTGCTCGTTGACTGTGGTGTTAAGCACAATATAATACGATGTCTTACACGCAGAGGGGTCAAGGTTGTCCGTGTTCCGTGGAATTATGATTTCACTTCTATTCCCTATGACGGATTGTTCATTTCTAATGGTCCGGGTAATCCCGATATGGCAGAGGAGACTGTCGTGCTTTTGCGTAAGGCAATGGAGATAGGGAAACCCATTTGCGGTATATGTATGGGTAATCAGCTTCTTGCAAAAGCCGCTGGAGCCAGGACGTATAAACTTAAATACGGTCATCGCAGCCACAATCAACCGGTGCGTCGCGTGGGAACGGAAAATTGTTTCATAACATCACAGAATCATGGCTTTGCGGTTGACAATGAAACGTTGCCTGCTGATTGGGAACCGTTGTTTGTCAATATGAACGACGGAACCAACGAGGGGATACGCCACAAGTCAAAGCCGTTTTTCTCCGCCCAGTTCCATCCGGAAGCAAGTTCTGGACCGAAGGACACGGAGTTTCTTTTCGACGAATTTATTAACATGCTGTAAATATCCCTACACATATATCTTTCATCATGCGTAACGAGAACATCAAGAAAGTATTGCTGCTTGGTAGCGGCGCGTTGAAAATCGGTGAGGCCGGAGAGTTTGACTATTCCGGATCGCAGGCTTTGAAGGCAATGAAGGAGGAAGGGATAACCACTGTCCTCATCAACCCGAATATTGCGACAGTCCAGACATCAGATGGATTTGCCGATAAAATATATTTTCTTCCGGTCACACCATATTTCGTAGAGAAAGTGATCCGCAAAGAAAAACCAGATGGTATTCTTCTCGCTTTTGGTGGTCAGACAGCCCTCAACTGCGGTGTCGAATTGTATCGCTCTGGTATCCTTGAAAAATATGGTGTCGAGGTGCTTGGCACTCCCGTACAGGCAATCATGGATACGGAGGACCGTGAACTGTTTGTCAAAAAACTTGATGAGATTGACGTTCGCACTATCAAGAGTGAGGCTGTCAATTCCATAGATGCTGCCAAGCAGGCTGCGGCTACGCTCGGCTATCCGGTCATCGTGCGTGCGGCCTATGCTCTCGGTGGACTTGGAAGCGGATTCTGCGACAATGAAGAGGAACTTGTCTCGCTCGTTGAGAAGGCCCTCGCTTTTTCTCCGCAGGTTCTTGTCGAAAAGTCTCTCAAAGGATGGAAAGAGGTTGAATATGAAGTCGTGCGCGACCGTTTCGACAACTGTATCACCGTCTGCAATATGGAAAACTTCGACCCTCTCGGCATCCATACCGGAGAGTCGATCGTCGTCGCTCCGTCACAGACGCTTTCAAACGAAGATTATCACTGGCTGCGCAAACTTGCGATCAAAATCATACGTCATATAGGCATAGTGGGGGAATGTAACGTCCAGTATGCGTTCGACCCGCAGTCCATGGACTATAGGGTGATCGAGGTCAACGCCCGTTTGAGCCGTTCGTCAGCCCTTGCGTCGAAAGCTACCGGCTATCCATTGGCATTCGTGGCAGCGAAACTCGGTCTCGGATATGGACTTTTCGACCTGAAAAACTCCGTGACAAAGGAGACCTCCGCTTTCTTTGAACCCGCGCTTGACTATATCGTCTGCAAGATACCGCGTTGGGATCTTGGCAAGTTCCATAATGTCCGTCGTGAGATCGGTTCGTCGATGAAATCTGTCGGTGAAGTTATGGCCATAGGACGCACTTTCGAGGAAGTGATCCAGAAAGGTCTCCGTATGATAGGGCAGGGAATGCACGGATTCGTGGGCAATAAAGAAATAAAGGTCGAAGATATAGACAGATCTCTTAAAGAGCCTACCGACAAACGTATTTTCGTGATATCGAAGGCTATGCGTAAGGGTTATAGCGTAGACCGTATCCATGAGCTGACCAAAATTGATAAATGGTTCCTCTATAAGCTCCAGAATATCATGAACACGGCTAAGGAGCTCCAGGAATTCAATGAACTTGAGGCTGTTCCCGCAGACCTGCTTCGTCAGGCAAAAGAACAGGGATTCAGTGACTTTCAGGTGGCACGTGAGGTCCTTAAAGATAATATGGACAAAGCCGAGGACGCCAATCTACGAGTTCGCGCCATACGTAAGGAGCTTGGGATTTTGCCTGTTGTCAAGCAGATCGACACACTTGCGGCCGAATATCCCGCGCAGACCAATTATCTGTATTTGACATACAACGGTCGTGAAAATGACGTTAAATACCTTCATGACCACCGTTCGATTGTCGTACTCGGTTCCGGAGCCTATAGGATCGGTTCGTCGGTTGAATTTGACTGGTGTTCTGTCAACGCGCTTCTTACCGTCAAGCAACAAGGATGGAGGTCGGTGATGATAAATTATAATCCCGAGACCGTTTCGACGGATTATGACATTTGTGACCGTCTTTATTTCGACGAGTTGACATTCGAGAGAGTGATGGATATTCTGGATCTTGAGCAGCCCCACGGAACCATATTATCGGTGGGTGGTCAGATACCGAATAACCTTGCCACTCGTCTTGACGAGCAGAAAGTGAATATCCTTGGAACTACAGCCCGTAGCATCGATAACGCGGAAGACCGCAACAAGTTTTCCGCTATGCTCGACCGGCTCGGGATCGATCAGCCTCGTTGGCGCGAGCTGACCAGTATGGACGATATCAATGAGTTTATCGATGAAGTCGGTTTCCCTGTGCTTGTCCGTCCTAGTTACGTGCTTTCCGGGGCAGCGATGAACGTATGCCACAACCAGGAACAGTTGACCCGCTTCCTGCGCCTAGCAGCCAATGTATCTAAGCAGCATCCCGTCGTCGTGTCGCAGTTTATTTCCTCAGCCAAGGAAATAGAGATGGACGCTGTCGCTCAAAACGGGGAGATTGTGGCATATGCGATTTCTGAACATATCGAATACGCGGGTGTGCATTCCGGTGACGCTACCATCCAGTTCCCGCCTCAGAAACTTTATGTCGAGACCATGCGTCGCATACGTAAGATCTCACGTCAGATAGCCAAGGCTCTTGAAATTTCAGGCCCGTTCAATATACAGTTCCTTGCTAAAAACAATGACATAAAGGTTATCGAATGTAACCTGCGTGCTTCACGCAGTTTCCCCTTTGTGTCAAAGGTATTGAAAATAAATTTCATCGATCTTGCGACACGTGTCATGCTCGGTCTTCCTGTTGAAAAACCGTCGAAAAACGCTTTTGATCTGGACTATGTCGGAATCAAGGCTTCTCAGTTCAGCTTTTCACGCCTTCAGGGTGCAGACCCGGTTCTCGGAGTCGATATGGCGTCAACCGGAGAGGTCGGTTGCATAGGCAATGATTCTTCCGAGGCTTTGATAAAAGCCATGATATCCGTCGGAAACCGTGTCCCGTCAAAAGCGGTGCTCATGTCTACCGGCACGCCCAAGCAGAAAGCCGATCTTCTTGACGCTGCCCATGAACTTGCCAACCGTGGATATACGATATATGCTACCGGTGGTACCCACGCTTATCTTAACGACAACGGTATTCCAGCCATACGTGTCTATTGGCCGTCGCAGCCCGATATGCAACCGCAGGCCATCGAGTTGCTTCACGATCATCTCGTGGATATGGTTGTGAATATTCCGAAGAATTTCTCGACAACGGAATTGACGAATGGTTATAAGATCCGTCGCGCTGCCATCGACCTCAACATTCCGTTGATGACTAACGCTCGTCTGGCCTCGGCATATATCGATGCTTTCACCACCCATCCTGTTGATGAGATAGAAATCAAGAGTTGGGACGAGTATTGATGAGAATTGGATGTAAAAATGGTCTAAATAACAATTCACTAATTGTTTACAGTAAAATTTAAACACTCATCAGTTGCAAGAGCCGGTCGGATTTTGTAAATTTGCCCTGCGATTTGTAATAATCATCGGTTCAATTTTTCACCCTCTGTCATGGAGTGGAGAGATTTAAGGTAAAAAACTCAAACTATAATTATACATAGACTATGAAAATAGAAAAAATTATTGGTCGTGAAGTCCTTGACTCACGTGGCAACCCTACTGTTGAAGTAGATGTAATTCTTGAATCCGGTGCTCGTGGCCGTGCGTCAGTTCCCTCAGGCGCTTCAACAGGTGTCAACGAAGCTCTCGAACTTCGCGACGGTGACAAGAGCCGCTATATGGGCAAGGGCGTTCAGAAAGCAGTAGCCAACGTAAACGGCCCTATTGCTGACGCTCTTTGTGGAATGAGCGCTCTCGACCAGATCAAGATCGACGAGACTATGATTGCTCTTGATGGAACAGAGACCAAGTCAAACCTTGGTGCAAACGCCATCCTCGGTGTTTCGCTTGCCGTAGCCAAGGCTGCCGCTGACTATCTTGACCTTCCCCTTTACAAATATATCGGTGGCTGCAACAGCTACGCGCTTCCAGTTCCGATGATGAACATCATCAACGGTGGCGCACACTCTGACGCTCCCATCTGCTTCCAGGAATTCATGATCCGTCCTATCGGTGCTTGCTGCTTTAAAGAAGGTATCCGTATGGGCACTGAAGTATTCCACAATCTGAAGAAAGTGCTCCATGACCGCAATCTTTCCACCGCTGTTGGTGATGAAGGTGGTTTCGCTCCTTCACTTGACGGAACAGAGGATGCTCTCAACGTGATCATCAAGGCTATCGAAGCTGCAGGGTATGTGCCCGGCAAGGACGTGACTATCGGTCTCGACTGCGCTTCTTCAGAATTCTTCAAGGACGGTCTCTATGATTACACTTGGAAGCAAGGAGCTGACGCCCCCAAATATACTTCAGCACAGCAGGCTGAATATCTCAAACAGCTCGTTGAGAAATATCCTATCGACTCGATCGAAGACGGTATGGCCGAAGGTGACTGGGAAGGTTGGAAGATACTTACCGATCTTATCGGTGACCGTTGCCAGCTCGTGGGCGATGATCTATTCGTGACTAACGTGAAATATCTTGAAAAAGGTATTGAAATGGGTTGCGCAAACTCTATCCTCGTCAAGGTTAACCAGATCGGTTCACTCACTGAAACACTCCGCGCTGTTGAGCTCGCTCAGCGTAATGGTTACACCGCTGTCATCTCTCACCGTTCAGGCGAAACTGAGGACGCAACCATCGCTGATATCGCTGTAGCAACCAACGCTGGACAGATCAAGACCGGTTCTGCAAGCCGTTCCGATCGTATGGCCAAGTACAACCAGCTTCTCCGCATTCAGGAAGAACTCGGTTGCGCCGCTGCTTATGGTTATGGCAAAAAGACCAAAATGCCCCAGGCATAATTTATTCCGTAGATAGAACATAAATCTATTTATAAGCCAAAGCCGATCCGTTTGCGGGATCGGCTTTGGTCTTTTTATTTGAGAGAGGACTACTTTTTCAATAGCCCGATGAGTTGCTCACCGGCTTTTTTTGTGTCGACTTTAGAGATTATATGTGTGATCTTATGGTCGCTGTCTGTCACGAATGTCGTGCGTACAGTGCCCATGTACTCTCTCCCGGCGAATTTTTTCTTCTGCCAGACACCGAACGATTGGTTGACTTCTGTCGAAGTGTCTGACAGCAGTATGAACGGAAGTGAATATTTGTCCGCGAATTTAGTATGGCTTGCCGGAGAATCCTTGCTTATTCCTATCGTGGTGTAGCCCATGGCTTCCAATTCACTGTTATAGTCCCTGAGCGAACAGGCTTCGGCTGTGCAGCCCGGAGTGTTGTCCTTGGGATAAAAATAGATTATGAGCGGCTTTCCAATGAACTGTTCGATTTTGACCTCTTTGCCCGATGCGTCAAGACCGAGCACTGACGGTATTTTGTCTCCGATTTCCATAATTTTAAATATTATTTGGTATAAAATATATTGCAGCCTTTATTTAAGGTGCGGTTAATTCGTTTGTTATATCAACGGGTTGGGATAGGTGTAAGTTGTATGGACATGAATTTTGTCTTATCTTTGCAATATCACCCTTCTCTGTGGGAAGACGATATCTCTAAGGTCCATGAGCAAAGTACTTTTTTTATCACATCAGCCATTGTATCCATTGATCGGTGGAGACCGTTTGCGCTATGCGCAACAGTTGTCTATACTGCTTGACCGATGCGAGGTGGATGTCGCGTATATTTGTCATGACAGCCAGGAGCCTCCGCTAAAGGATTTCGAGCCAAGAGTTGGACAAGAGTGGCGATTTGAGGTTCCCAGGTTTTTACGCTATTTTCAGGCGGCCCGATCGCTGTTCAATTCTGATCCCTTGCTTGTGAACCATTTCATGCATCGCCCGATGATCCGTCTTTTAGACAGGATTGTCGGAGACTATGATTTCGTGATGTGTGCTACTGCTGCCACAGGCGCATATATGCGTTCATATCCGCATGTCAAAAAATGTATTGATATGGTCGACTCGTTCACGATGAATTATGAAAAAGCCGCGAAATGTACTAAAGGAGTCAAAAGATGGCTGCAACAAGAGGACGCGAGGCGAATGAGGCATTATGAAGCTGAATGCAGGCGAATGTTTGACCGTGTCGCGTATATCTCTCATGTGGATCGTGACTATGTCGGAAGTGGAGAGGATAATGTCTTTATAGTGGGCAATGCTGTGGATTTGCCTGCGGAGGAGGATTGTACCAAGATGTCCGGTTTGAGCCGTGAGATATTGTTTGTCGGAAAGATGGACTATGCGCCTAATGAACTTGCAGTGGAATATTTTGCGCGAAACGTGTTGCCATTGATTAATGATGGAGAGTCCGAACCTTGTGAATTTAGAATAGTCGGAGCGTCGCCCGGGCGTCGTGTTCGTGAACTCGGATTGCTTCCGAATGTCGAGGTGACAGGTTTAGTGGATTCGATAGGGCCTTATTTCCGATCAGCTGGGATTGTAGTGGCTCCAATGCTCTCTGGTTCCGGTATTCAGAATAAAATTTTGCAGGCTATGTCTCATGGGTGTTGTGTGGTGACGACATCTATCGGGGCCGAAGGGATCGAGAGCCTTGGAGAGGGATATGTAGTCAGTGATACTGATCCGTCCGCCATGTCATCGCAAATTAAAAGTCTCCTTTCCGATAGGGGAAGGAGACTTGATATAGGGTTGGCCGCAAGGCGTCTTGTCTCGGAAAAATTTTCTTATGGCAAAGTGGGGGAGGAATTTTGGGAGTTCATCGGAAATGAATTCGTTCAGTCTTAACGTAGCATTTGCGCGACGCGTTTGAGTGCGTCGATGAAAAGATCGCATTCTTCGCGGGTATTGTAGACCGCGAACGACGCGCGGACAACACCTTCTACCCCGAGGTGCTGCATTAGTGGCTGTGCGCAGTGATGGCCTGTGCGTACGGCTATTCCGAGTTTGTCGAGAAGCATTCCCATGTCGTAATGGTGTTCCCCGTTGACGAGAAAAGAAATGATGGCACATTTTCCTGGTGCGGTTCCGTAGATGCGTAAATCGGGAATTTCTTCGGCCATCCGACGTGACGTATACTCTAAAAGCTCGTGCTCATGTCTCGCGATGGCTTCAATCCCGATGTTTTCCATATAGTCGATGGCCTTGTGCAGAGCGGCTATACCGATGAAATCAGGAGTTCCGGCCTCGAATTTGTAAGGAAGTTCGGCAAAGGTTGTTTTTTCGAAACTCACAGATTCTATCATCTCGCCGCCTCCTTGATATGGTGGCATTTTCTCAAGCAATGTGCGTTTGCCGTAAAGCACACCGACCCCGGCCGGACCGTACATCTTATGGGCTGAGAAGGCATAAAAATCAGCATCGATGTCCTGCACATCTATTTTGATGTGTGGAGCTGCCTGTGCCCCGTCTATAAGCACCGGAATTTCGCGGGCATGGGCTTCGGTGATGATTTCTTTGACGGGGTTGACCGTACCGAGGACGTTGGATGCGTGGCATATGGATACGATACGCGTCCGTTCGTTCAATAATTTGCGATACGCGTCCATGTCGAGAGAGCCGTCCGGAAGTATAGGGATGACGCGTATTTTTATGTCGGTTGACCTTTGTAGTAGTTGCCATGGGACGATGTTTGAGTGATGTTCCATGACAGAAAGGATTATTTCATCACCGTCCTTAAGAAAAGCGCCTCCGTATGATGCGGCCACGAGGTTTATCGCTTCGGTTGTTCCGCGGGTGAATATGATTTCTTCCGCGGACGGTGCGTTGATGAATTCCCTTACTTTCCGTCGCGCGCTCTCCTGAAGTTCTGTGGCTTCCATGGAGAGGGTGTGTACTCCGCGGTGGACATTGGCTTTGGTGCTTGTATACCCGTTCACGATTGAATTTACAACAATGTCCGGTGTCTGCGAAGTGGCGGTATTGTCGAGATATACGAGTGGCCGACCGTAGATTTTACGGTCGAGGATAGGGTAGTCTGTGCGTATTTTTGTGATATCCAACATTTCCATTGCTTTTTCAGATACTCGGCATCGGTCTGTCTTCTTTTGAACGGCAGGAGGCGCAGTCTCCGAGCGTTCCGGTGAAGCGGCGGTCGACCAGATGTAACAGACGTTCGCGCAAACCTCCGATGTGTATGCTATCGATAATATCGACCATGAAAGCCTGCATGAGCATTGTGCGACCTTCCGCCTCCGGTATGCCTCGAGAGCGCATATAGAACAGTGCATCATTGTCGAGTTGGCCGGTGGTGGCTCCGTGAGAGCATTTCACGTCGTCATTATATATCTCCAGCTGTGGTTTGCAGTGCATTTTCGCTGAGGTTGATGCGAGTATATTGCGATTGCTTTGATAGGCTTCGGTAAATTGTGCTCCGGGAGCCACGAGTATACTGCCTTCAAAGGCTCCGGTGGCATCATCGTCAAGGACGTACTTGAACATTTGGTTGCTGTGGCAGTGTGGCTGCAGGTGACGTACGACAGAGTCGTTGTCGATGTGCATTTTGTCAGAGCCGATAGCCATTCCAGCCAAGAGTGTTTCGCAATGCGTGCCGTTAAGGTCGATGCTGAATTCGTTTCGGGTGTTGCCGCATGTTAGCGTGGACGTGTTGAATGTCAGCTTTGAACCTGAGTGCTGGCGCACAAACATCCGTGAGTAGCGATTTGTGTGGCTTGACGATTCTTCTATCGAACATGCCTCGAACAAAGCCCTTTCACCAATGCTTACCTCCACAATTTGAGATGCGAGATATGAAGTCTCGCTGTCTTGTGTGTGATCGCACACGAGCAGCTGTAATTCGGCTTCGTCCTCAAGGATTATAAGCATCCGCCTGAAAGCTGCTAGTGCGACAGGCGATGAAAATATATTGACAAGTTGCAGTGGACGGGACAGTTTGACTCCGCGTGGCACATATATCATCACTCCGTCCTGTGCTAGCAAATTGTTCAGCGCGACAGAGGCCTCTTTTTGGGGAGCGATCTTTCCGTAATATTTTTCAATAAGTTCTGGATGTTCTGTGGCAGCGCGCTTTAGCGAGCAGAATATGACGCCTTCCGGCAATTTCGATTCAAGCATCGACGAAGGATGGAACGCGTCGTTAACGACGAATCCAAGTAATGTCGATAGCGACGGCACATCGCATCTGAAGCTTGAGGCCACGTCGACCGGTATGTTGACGCGGGCTATATTGACACCATAGTCAGGTGAAAACATATCTTCGATAGAGGTCTTTTCAAAACCTTCGTCTGATTTGTTTGGCAGACGGGAGTGGTGCAGTATCTCCAGTGACTCGTCGCGCAACCTGTTCATGAGCGGAGCGGAGTTGGATTCAATGGTTGTCCTGTTGTTTTCAAACAGGGTTATGTATTGGGTGAGTGCATTCATGCGTCGTTCTCCTCTTTGATCCAGTCATAGCCTTTTTCTTCAAGTTCGAGAGCAAGCTCGGGTCCCCCGGTTTTTACTATTCTTCCCTTGTAGAGGATGTGTACGAAGTCGGGACGAATATAATCAAGCAGACGCTGATAGTGGGTTATGACTATTGTTGCGTTTTTGTCGGTCTTGAGTTTGTTGACACCTCCTGCCACAACTCGCAGTGCGTCTATGTCAAGTCCGGAGTCTGTTTCGTCAAGTATGGCTACACGTGGTTCGAGAACCGCCATTTGGAATATCTCGTTGCGTTTTTTCTCACCACCGGAGAAACCTTCGTTGACCGATCTGGAGGCAAGTTTGTTGTCAAGTTCGACGATCGCTCGTTTTTGACGCATCATCTTCAGAAAATCGCTTGCCGTCAGAGGAGCTTCGTTGAGATATTTGCGTTTGGCGTTGACGGCCGCGCGCATAAAGTTGACCATGGAAACACCGGGGATTTCTACCGGATATTGAAACGATAGGAAAAGTCCTTCATGGCTGCGGTCTTCCGGAGAAAGATCAAGAAGGTTGACGCCATGGAGAAAGGCCTCTCCTGAGGTCACGGTATATGCGGGATTGCCCGCGAGAACTCCGGAAAGTGTGCTTTTGCCCGATCCGTTGGGGCCCATTATGGCGTGGACCTCACCTTCCTTGACAGTCAGGTTCACTCCGCGTAGTATTTCTTTTCCCTCTACGTTGGCGTGGAGGTCTTTGACTTCGAGTAGTTTGTCGCTCATTTTGGTTGTTGTTAAGCAAAATAATTATGCGAAATTACCAATTTTATCTCATCCGCCCAAACGTTTTGATTGTGAAGTCGCGCTGGCTTATAACTCATTAACAGTAATAATGTTTTTTGAAGTGATTTTTTAGATAGTATTTGGTCTGATAAAAGATAAGATGAGCGCATTTATCGTAGCAAAAGGCATTGTAGCTTCTTAAAGAAGGTTAAATATTATGCATGTAACAGCATTGTGTCTTATCTGTAATAATATCGTAACATCACTGCTCTAAATTTGCATCACGAAATATAAGCAACCTCGTCAATGAGGTCTCAAGATATAAAATCAATACCTATAACACGAAAATTTACGGTTGCAAAATAGTTTTTTAGTAGACAAAACCAAGAATTTATCACATTTTTTACAAAGAGGCTGTCGAGAAAGACAGTCTCTTCTGTTTTTTATTTGGTGGTTTCTGTTTTTCTTGACTAATATAGGCTGTGGGGATTGGACAATATTGGATGAATTTAGTTGGTCTTACGGTTGTGGTTGAACTGAATTCGTGTTTAGGTGCATCGTATCCGCGCAATACATTGTCGCTAATTTCGGCAGGGTGACATTTTGGGTGATAAAAACCATTCAATTGATTGTTTCATATCGATGGTGAAGATTGTTATTGATATGGTCAAAAATGCTTTTTCTGTGGGTATAAAAATGTGGTCAGGAACGGTCTGAGTGGCCGTATCTAACGATATAAATGTAAGGACTGCGGCCGTCGTTTTGATGGCGGTATACGTCGTGACAAATCCAGGGGCATTACAGCTATGTGGAAGGCAAATAGACGTTGGAGGAACTTGCAATCAAGTATGGTGTAAACGGGAGGACCATCCGCCGGGATCTCGAAGGCATACGTTATGTTCGCAAGATCACCGGGTACAAGGATGTCGCCATACAGATGTATATTACCTATTGGGGCAGAGGCTTTGGACTGATTGTTATAAGGGATGCCATGCGAGGGAATGTGTTATGGCACAAATATGTCCGTCATGAAACTATGGCATGGTATGTCGAGTGCTTTGACTGGCTCAAAAGCCAAGGCTTCAGGATGTAATGGATTGTGATTGACGGAATGAGAGGGCTTCCTCAGGCACTCTGGCCTATCCGTGTTCAGACGTGCCATTTCCATCAGATGCTGACAGTCCGTAGATATTTTACACAGTAACCGGATTTGGAGGCATCCCGCTAACTGTCCGACATTACATATATGATTGCCAAAACATATATGGTTGCCAAAACGGATAAGGAAAGCTTCATGGGGGCGTTCAATGAATGGTATTAAAAATATAATGATGTAGTCAACGAGAGAGTGCGTGATAACGGAATGACCATGTATGAGACCGAAGTTTCGCAGCGCATACCTAAGCCTTAAACGCAACCTGCCGTTATTGTGGACTTTCTACGATTATCCTGAAACCGGGCTTCAAAATGCCAACAACGCTCTTGAGTGATTATTTGCCGACCTCAAGGCAAAGGTCAGGGTATAGTGGAATCAGCAGGGAACATAGAAAGAAACTGTTGGATGAATATATTAAAAGGAATTATTGATTTACGCCATTCATCACCATAAATGTCCACATGTAACTTTTTTATGATAAATTATCATCCCTAAATGCCCCTGCCTATTTAAAGGAAGCGGATTTTCAATAAGCTTGTCGGTTTTAAGTGTTATGTCTTAGCCGTGTCCTTTTTGTAACGTATTAATTGTCAGATTTTCTGCTAAAGATACGTTTGACATTGTTTGTCAACTATTCTATTTTTTTAGATTTGGTGTGTTGGTTGATGATAGTATTGTTGACAAAAACATATGAAAGCAGGAGAGGCGTAAAGCGGTATGGGTATTGTTGTGTTCTTTACAGCATGGATTGTTGCTTTATGGTATTTTAGAGGGTATTGAATTTAACAAGAAGGTAGGCTATTGTTTGTTAAATCAAAACATTTTTATTTAAGGGGTGTAAAAGGCTTTTGCAAGGTGGAAGCTATGACGTTGGCATCCCGATTGTCTCTCAGCGGGCGTAGTCCGTCTGGAAAATCCGCAGATCCGAGATCTTTGGCTTGCCCCTGATCGCTTCGATCTCCAGTCTGTAAAAAAAAGAATGAGTAACGAAATCCGAAGATATTCAATTACTCATTCTCCTCTCTCCTCAGCGGTATGGACGCGACTCGAACCCGCGACCCCCTGCGTGACA
>CAJULW010000001.1 GCA_910587515.1 uncultured Duncaniella sp. | reverse complement strand
TATCAAAGACTGTCGTGAGAATGCTGTTCGCATATCGCAAATGCCTGAAAACCATCACTACGGACAACGGCAGCGAGTTCTCGGCTCACCTCGATATAACCACCGGATTACGCATCAAAGGCCTTGATGATGTAACTGTTTATTTTGCCGACAGCTACTGCTCTTGGCAGAAAGGCGCTGTTGAAAACTTAAACAAGCTCATCCGTCAATACATTCCCAAAAAGTCAAATTTCAATGATTTCACTGACCTATATATCAAGAATGTTGCAAAGAAACTCAACCTCAGACCTCGGAAAAAACTCGGCTTTTCAAACCCGAAGACTGAGTTCTTCAAACAAATCGCTAATTTTGCACTTGCCAGTTGAACCTGCGCCGTTAAAATTTGCAAGCCACATCTAAAAAGAGCGGAAAACGCTTGGTTAAGAGGGAATAATTGCTTAACTTTGCAGCCAAGTTTTGTGGCACATCCTTGGAAAGAAGCTATGATAGATGCACTTAGCTTCGATATGAGAATTGAGATGGCGGCCACAAGATGTTGTGACTAAAAAAATATTAGTAAAAACAAAGAGATAAAAACCAACAGCCATGTCAAAAGTTTGTCAGATCACAGGCAAGAAAGCAATGGTGGGCAACAATGTGTCGCACTCAAAGCGTCGCACCAAACGCAAGTTCGATGTAAATCTCTTCAACAAGAAATTCTTCTGGGTTGAGGAGCAAGCATGGATCACCCTCACCATCTCAGCCGCAGGCCTTCGTACCATCAACAAGAAAGGTCTCGACGCTGCCATCAAGGAAGCAGCCGCAAAGGGTTATATAACTGAAATTAAATACTTAGACATTTTATAAGAAGATGGCAAAGAAAGCTAAAGGCAACCGCGTTCAGGTCATCCTCGAATGCACAGAACACAAGGCATCGGGAATGCCCGGTACTTCGCGCTACATCACTACCAAGAACCGCAAAAACACAACCGAGCGCCTGGAGTTGAAAAAATACAACCCGATCCTTAAAAAAGTTACAGTCCACAAAGAAATCAAATAATTCACTGACTCATGGCAAAGAAAACCGTTGCATCTCTGCAAAAAGGCGAAGGCCGCACCTTCAGCAAGGTCATCAAGGTCGTTAAGTCGGCGAAGACCGGTGCTTATACCTTCCAGGAACAAATGGTTCCCAACGATGCTGTAAAGGATGTCTTGAAATAAGACTCCTCGAAGTTTCGATATCTCAAATACAATAAACCCGAAACATACAAATGTATGTTTCGGGTTTTGTTATATATCAACAAGACCTGCTGACGTTTATGTTGGTAAACATAACCACGCAACACCTTTCCGGAGATGTCCCGTTTTTTTACACACAAAGTTTGCTTTTATCGGAATAATAGGTTAAATTCGTGGAATGAAACCATTTTCCTCATATTCAAACACACGGAAACACGCATCAATTCTAATATCATTGACAGAAATCTAACAATCAATAAAATAATACCCCTTACATTACATGAGCTATCTTAAATTTGATAAAAACCTCATGATTAACCTGGAGCAATCACTCCCAAAAGAAATGCTCCGCACTAATCAATCAGGGGCATATCATTGTACGACGATAGTGGACTGCAACACACGCAAACAACACGGACTGTTAGTTGTGCCTGTGCCTGAATTAGACAACTCTTGGCATGTGATGCTATCGTCGCTCGATGAAACCGTATATCAGCACGGAGTGCCTTTCAATCTTGGGCTTCATCGCTACAGAGGCGGTGTGATGAGTCCCAATGGACACAAATATATCCGGGAATTTGACTGCGAAAGCGTACCGCGCACAACCTATAGAGTCGGTGGAGTCATATTAACGAAAGAAAAAATTTTCATTTCGAACGAAAACCGCATCCTCATCCGCTATACTCTTGTGGAAGCCCATTCCCCAACGACTTTACGTTTCCGCCCAGTTCTCGCTTTCCGTAACGCAAACGAGCTTTGCATTGCGAACGACGCTCTTAACAAAGAGATCCCGGAAGTCGCAAACGGAGTGTCAGCGTGTCTTTACCCAGGCTACCCCACCCTCTACATGCAATTAAGCCATAAACCGACATGGACATACGACCCTAACTGGTATAACGGATTCGAATACATCAAAGACCTTGAGCGCGGAGTTCCTTATTGCGAGGACCTCTGGGTTCCGGGATACTTCGAAGTACCGATAAAAAAGGGAGAGTCGATAATATTCTCAGCTGGTCTAAGCGAAGTTTCACCTCGTTCGCTCGCCAAGATGTATGAGAAAGAGATAGCACAACGCACATGCCGTACATCATTTTTCAATTGCCTGAAAAACGCTGTAAAGCAGTGCTATCTCAACGAAAAAGACAATATGTATCTGCTCTCCGGCTACCCCTGGGGAAAAATCCTTGCCCGCAACACTTTCATGGCGCTTCCCGGAACCACAATCGCGATCAACCATCGCGAGGACTTCGAAAAAATAGCCGCCACCGCAATCAAAGCCCTCAAAAGATTCATGACAAGCGGAGAGCCAGACAAAAGGATAGGAGGCATAGACCTGCCTGACATCCCTTTGTGGGCAGTATGGGCGCTTCAGCAATACGCAAAAACCTATGGACGTGAAGACGCAAAAGCGAAATACCTGTCCGACATACGCGAAATCCTGAATTTCATTCTCGCCCAAAAACATCCATTGCTCAAAGTCAACGACAACGGGATGGTCACAACAGACGGAAATGAAAAACCCATGTCATGGATGAACGGGGCGATAGGAGGGCATCCGGTCATTGCGCGTTCCGGACTTTTGGTCGAATTCAACGCTCTTTGGTACAACGCACTTATATTTGCATCGAAACTATCCGAAGGAACGCCCGACGAAGAAAAATTCCGAAACGCGGCTGACAAAATGGCAGAACCTTTTATCGCGACCTTCCTAAACGACTATGGCTACCTTTACGACTACGTAAACGGCACGTATGCCGATCCGTCGGTCCGCCCCAATATGGCCATAGCCATCGGCCTTGACTACAGTCCGCTCGACCGTCGCCAACGCAAAAGAGTTCTTGACATAGTGACCCGCGAACTACTCACACCGAAAGGCCTGCGCACACTTTCACCTAAAAGCTATGGCTATAGACCCAATTATCTCGGATCGCCTGAAGACCGCGAAATGGCTCTGCATAACGGTCCTGCACGCCCATGGCTCATAGGCATATACTCTGACGCCTACCTGAAGGTATTCGGTATGAGCGGAGTGAGCTACATCGACCGTATGCTCATCGGCTTCGAAGACGAAATGACAAGCGGATGCATAGGCTCTCTCTCCCAGCTCTACGACGCCAATCCTCCGTTCACCGGCCGCGGAGCCATCAGCCACGTAACCAATGTGGCGGAAGTACTTCGCACCTTGACAACTCTCAAAAAATTTATAATGGACTAATCTTCACACACCCATGAAAGCTTTAATGTTCGGATGGGAATTTCCCCCTCACATCCTCGGTGGTCTCGGAACCGCCAGCTACGGTCTCACTAAGGGCATGTGGGAGTGTGGCGATATGGACATCACCTTTGTAATACCAAAACCTTTCGGTGATGAGGACAAACACTTCGCAAATATAATCGGCATGTCGCAGGTTCCTATCGCATGGCGCGATGTCAACCGCGACTACGTCGAACAACGTATCGGCAAATTGATGGATCCCGATCTTTATTACCGCCTCCGTGACCATATTTATGCCGATTTCAACTATATGCGCACCAACGATCTCGGTAGCCTCGAATTCTCAGGTCGCTACCCGGAAAATCTTGTAGAGGAGATAAACAACTACTCCATCTGCGCAGGTGTCATCGCCCGCACACTCGATTTCGACATCATACACTCCCACGACTGGCTGACATATCCAGCGGGAATACACGCAAAAATGGTCTCCGGAAAGCCTATGGTCATCCATGTACACGCCACTGAATTTGATCGCTCGCGAGGCAAACCGAACCCAACCGTTTTTGGTATAGAGAAAGACGGCATGTATCATGCCGATCATATAATCACAGTGTCAAATCTTACACGAGACACCGTCATAAACAACTACGGCATCGATCCTGCCAAAGTGACGACCGTACACAACGCTGTCACACCGCTGACACCCGAACAGCTCAATGTGCCAGAACATAAGAGCAAAGACAAAGTGGTGACTTTCCTCGGACGTATCACGATGCAGAAGGGACCGGAATATTTCGTTGAAGCAGCAGCGAAAGTTCTCAAAAACAACCCCAATGTACGATTCGTAATGGCCGGCAGCGGCGATATGATGAACAAGATGATACTTCTTGCCGCTGAACGCGGAATAGCAGACCGTTTCCACTTCCCAGGATTCCAAAAAGGGAGCCAGGTCTATGAAATGCTGAAAGCGTCTGACGTTTACATAATGCCGTCCGTATCGGAACCATTCGGCATATCTCCGTTGGAAGCTATGCAGATGGGTGTCCCATCCATCATCTCTAAACAAAGCGGATGCGCGGAAATACTGACCAATGTAATTAAGACCGACTATTGGGACATAGATGCGATGGCCGATGCGATAAACTCTATCGTCACATATCCGGCCATGTACAACCAACTGCGTGAGGACGGTCTCGCAGAAGTCAACCAGATCACATGGGACAAAGCCGGACGCAAGGTAATAGATATATATAACAACGTGTTAAACAGATAAAGGCCCGGGACCATAATTTCCGTGCCGCAACAACATAAGAATCATCATGAAAGCAATTTGTTTCTATTTTCAGATCCATCAGCCATTCCGTCTGAAAAGATATCGCTTCTTCGACATAGGTAACGACCATTATTATTACGACGACTTCGCCAACGACGATATCGTAAGCCGGATAGCACACCGTAGCTATATTCCGGCTGCGGAATCGCTTCTGCGTATGATAGAGGCTTCAAAGGGTAAATTCAAATGCGCATTGTCTGTAACAGGCACGGCACTTGAGCAATTTGAACAATACGTACCCGAATTTATCGATTTGCTAAAAAAGCTGGCTGAAACAGGATGCGTCGAATTTCTCGCTGAGACATACGCCCACTCCCTCTCATCGCTTGCCGACCAGGAAGAATTCGCGAATCAAGTAAAAGCCCATGACGAAAAAATAAAAGAACTATTCGGCCAGACACCAAAAGTGCTCCGCAACACAGAATTGATATACAGTGACGAACTCGCGCCACAGATACTGTCAATGGGCTACAAGGGTGTCATCACCGAAGGGGCTAAACATATACTCGGATGGAAATCGCCTAATTATGTCTACAATGCCGCTTCTGCTCCCAAACTCAAAATACTGCTCAAAAACGACAAGTTCAGTGACGACATCTCCGACCGCTTCAGCAATACAGCTTGGGAAGAATATCCGCTCACCGCAGATAAATATATCGACTGGATCGCATCTACTCCCGCAGAAGAACAGATTGTCAACCTGTTCATGAATCTCGAAGTCTTCGGAGACTTCCAGCCACGGGAAACAGGTATTTTCCAATTCCTCGAAGCCCTTCCTCGATTCGCAGAGGAACGCGGAATAGAATTCTGGACTCCGTCGACCGCTGTCGGCAAACTCAAACCGATAGCTGAACTGTCTGTTCTCCACCCAATATCATGGGCAGACGAAGCTCGCGACACTTCTGCATGGCTTGGCAACAAGTTGCAGAACGAAGCTTTCAACAAACTTTATTCGGTCAGCGAACGCGTACGTCTGTGCGAGGATCGCCGTCTAAAGCAAGACTGGCTCTATCTTCAGGCTGCGGACCATTTCTTCTACATGTCGACCAAAAACATGCACGACGGCTCTGTCCACTCTCAGTTCTCACCATACGACACTCCTTTCGACGCATTTACAAACTACATGAATGTGCTTGCCGACTTCATTGTACGCGTAGAAGAACAATATCCCATGTCAATCGACAACGAGGAACTAAGTTCACTCCTGACAACCATCAGAAATCAGGAGCGGGAAATAGAGGTGCTAAATAAAGAAGCCGAATCAATGAGGAAAAACATCGAGCACTTCAACGAAGAACACCTCCTCCGCGACAAACCGGCGGCATCGGAGAGCAAAGAGACAAAAGTAACAAAACGCGTATGTAAGCCCAAAGTTCCTAAAGCGGAAAAACAGCCCAAGGCAACAAAAGCCAAAACCGCCAAAGCTAAAAAATCAGAACCGGAGACAGATGCCTGACAACAACACGTACCTTGATCTATTAAAATAATCAATAGAAATAAGGATACTATCATAAAACTTTATATAAATATGAGCATTCCCTGTAGCGATTGATCGCTACAGGGAATGACAGTTTATTACCCTTTAACTTTGAAACAGGACACACCTACAAACAGGCTTCAACTTTCCTGACAAGCATATCACCGTCGATTTCTCCACTCTGACGCCACTGCTCTCGGCCATTCTTATATACGATAAACGTTGGAACTGTTTTCACGCCAAGCTCGTCAGCAATATCATTGTTCTCGTCTATATCAATCTGCTTGATCTCGGCACGCCCGGCAATTCGTTCTTTGACCTGCGCGACAACCGGCATCATACGTTGGCAATGAGGACACCATGAAGCGTAAAATTCCACCAAGACAACCGGAGCTGACTCAATTAAGTTCTTATAATCCATAAAAATAGCGTTTTAGATTTCAAATGGGAAGATTTTCTCCCCTTCCTCTCTAAAACGCTGTTTCTTAAAGTATAGTTGAAGGATTAAGAAGCATTAACGGACTTGACCCGGCGTCCAGCCAAGCACAAATTCCGGATTGCTGTAAGCTCTTACGATTGAACCGTCAGTTTCCATGGTCAATACTTTTGAACCTTCGGCCCGACGACTCAGATCAACAGGAGTTCCATCGGGACAACGACTGTTATACTCCCAGAAACGCACATATTCATACGGGCCTCTTGTTATACCCTCCCATCCCTCATCAGGAATATTGTCAAGTACACAATCTATCAAAACAAACTCACAATGAGGGTAGGTGCCATTGGTCCGCGCAAACACCGCGCGAGGAGATTTACCGATAAACGTGCAATCCACAAAAACATTGCCATGATTGGCACTTCCGTTACGTATGTAAGCAAACGGTCCTCTCGACAGCAATGTACAATTCTTGAAAAAAGCCGGTCCACGTCCGAGAACGGTATCACCGCCACCATCAATCCGGCAATTTTCCAAATACACCGAACCATTGACCTGCAACGCGTCACCGTCGCCTATCACTGTAACATCCTTTACGATATTACGCTCACCCATAATCAACAAACCTTCCGCCTGTCCTTTACACGTAGTCGCGACCGTAAAATTACGCAACACCATATCACGACAGTTATCCATCATAAACGGAGCTCTACGGGAAGGAAATGTTCCGGCCCATTCATTTGTGCTCACGTCAAACGGATGCGGATTAAATACCTCGTTGTTAGGATAATGGATGTAGACCCCGTCGCGGCTCTCCCCTTCTATCGTAACATTGCTTTTGTTTCTGAAATATACCAATTCCTCGTAATCACCGTTTTTCACGAATACTGTATAGGAATCTTTCGTAAATTCAGGGATAAAATCCATCGCACCCTGCACAGTATTGAAATCACCGGTGCCGTCAGCCGAAACGACGATCCGGTGCACATCCTTCGAAGGCGCCTGGGATTTGACGGTAAAACGCCATCCGTCTTTCTTGGAGACGCCTTTGAATTTTTTACCGCCAAACATGAAAACATCCGGATCGACAGTGACATAATATGTCTTGCCATACTCAAGCATGTTGTTATGCGGATATATCTCAGCTGTATTGCCACTGGTTATCACCGGATAGAAATGAAAGGCATCTGTAAAGCCGCCTATAATATTGAGTTGATATTTATCCGAAGTCGGGGCCGCTGTGCCAGAGGGGCTACCTGGTTTTATGGTCGCGTTCGTATGCCACGGCTGATCATAGACGTAAGGCTTCAACGTATACGGTGCTTTCGGTAATTTTGTAGGCTCAGTCGGTCCGGCCGGAATCGACATATCAAGACTATCGACCACAAGGTCTGTGGAAGCATCAAAAATACGTATCATCCCTTTATCGCACACTGTCGGTTCAGAACCGAAACGAATAGTCAGACGAGTATCCACATTGACATTTTCAGAGCCTGGGACGGGGATCAACACCGGCTTCACATGCTTGGCCATACAGGATATAGAACCTATTGCCAACATCCCTAAAATAAATCCAATTTTTTTCATGGTATTCTATGGTATATGTATATTTTTATTCAATTTCACACATCTGCGTCAAGACGCCTGAGCAACTTTATGCCCCTGATCAATCCACGCGTTGTCGAAGCGTCTATCACCCGGCCGCGATTGCCCGGAAAATAATGCCTCTCCGCCTCACAGACTGTCAATCCGCAAGCAGATGAAACAGCGACCGAGATACATACCGTTCCGACAGGTTTGTCCTCGCTCCCGCCTCCGGGACCTGCGATTCCGCTCGTCGCGATGGAAATCTGCGCACCGGTCACCGCCAATGCGCCCTCAGCCATTTCGCGTACCACTTCCACGCTTACAGCCCCGCAATCAGCAAGTGTCTTCTTACTGACACCGAGGAGCCCGGTCTTCACTTCATTTGAATATGCCACGACCGAACCGACGAACACATCCGACGAACCAGGCACAAGTGTCAGTTCATGGGCTATATTTCCGCCCGTACAACTCTCCGCTGTAGCAAGAAGTAGACCTCTCCGCCTACATTCCGCCAATAATATCTCCGCAGGCGAAAGATCATCATCCGCTATCACCGCATCACCAAGCATTTCTTTCAATTCCTCGGACGCGCGATTGACCTCAGACTTTATAAATGCCTTGTCAGCATGTGCACCGTCGATGCGCAGACGTATAAGCCCAGGTTTAGGCAGATACGCGAGATGAAAATACGGTGGCAATGCGTCCTCCCATGAAGCTATTTTTTCCGCAAGAGCACTTTCAGTATAGTCCGTGACCATCAGAACCGCATGTTCTATATCTATATCTGAATCATATCTGTCTCTCAGCTGCGGGAACACTTCGCTCTGAAACATTTCTCTTGTCTCAAAAGGCACTCCCGGCATGGCCACGAGAATTTTTCCGTCTTTCTCGAACCACATAACAGGAGCCGTCCCCACCCGGTTCTGTATAACCCGGCACGAAGTCGGGACTATAGCTTGGGCGGCTGTAAGCTTGTTGAGACTAAATCCGCGACGACTCACTATGTCCCTGACATTTTCAAGCACCGAAGCATCTTCCACGAGTTCTCCTCCGAAATAATCGCGAAGCACACCTTTTGTGATGTCATCCTTCGTAGGGCCGAGGCCTCCGGTGGTCAACACTACGTCGCTCAACCGGAAAGCCCGGTCAATAGCCCGACTGATCTCTACAGCGTCGTCGCCAACAGTCTGCACATCGTTAACCTCCCATCCGTAAGGAGCTATATGGCGGGCGATATCACCCGAATTCGTATCTATCACCTGACCGAGCAAAAGCTCGTCTCCGATAACAATAACCGAAACCTGCATTGGCTATCTGATTTTAATAATGGTTTTCAAACTGTCACCCTCGCATAAGGCACTTCGTCGTATCGGCAGAACTGACCGTCAAGATATTTGTAATATGCCGCGATCGCGACCATGGCCGCATTGTCAGTTGTAAACACACGCTCCGGGATAAAAGCCTTCAGGCCACGGCCGGAACAATATGCAGCCACGGCATCTCTGACTCCGGAATTGGCCGACACACCGCCTCCTATAGCCACCGTACGAACCCCGGTCTGCCTGACCGCCTTGTCAAGCTTATCCATCAATATCTCTATTATTGTCCGCTGGAGCGACGCCGCGAGATCAGCCTTGTTGTTTTCGATAAAATCCTTATCCTCCTTAAGGCAATCTCTCAAAGTATACAGGAACGAAGTCTTAAGCCCGCTGAAGCTATAGTCAAGTCCCGGAATGTGCGGTTTGGCGAATTTAAACCGGGACGCATCGCCCTCAGCTGCAAGACGATCTATATGCGGACCTCCGGGATAAGGAAGCCCCATCACCTTGGCGCACTTGTCAAATGCCTCACCGGCAGCATCATCTATCGTCTGACCAAGAATCTCCATATCATTATAATTTCTGACAAGGACAATCTGGCTGTTGCCTCCTGACACAAGCAGACATATAAACGGATATTCAGGCACATCGTCATCCTCTTTGCGTCTGATAAAATGAGACAGGACATGGCCATGGAGATGATTCACGTCGACAATCGGTTTACGCAGTCCAAGCGACAGCCCCTTTGCAAAACTTGTCCCGACGAGCAAGGAGCCGAGCAGTCCCGGGCCGCGAGTGAATCCAATCGCGCTCAAATCCTCTTTGGCAACCCCGGCACGTTTCAAGGCCGTGTCCACGACAGGCACGATATTCTGCTGATGAGCCCGCGACGCAAGCTCCGGCACAACTCCACCGAATTCAGCATGTACTTGCTGAGAGGCTATGACATTACTCAACAACACTCCGTCACGGATGACAGCGGCCGATGTATCGTCGCATGACGATTCTATTCCCAATATAATCACGCTCATAGTTAGAAGCTGTTTTTTATGTTACAAAATTAGCAAATTAATCGACACCACGAAAGAAAAGCTCCGACAACCACCAACCATACACAACCGCTTACAACACAAGTATCCCGTTCACAGTGCTTATGTTGTAAAACATATAATCCGCTAAAATATAACTGGCTGTTTTTTTTAACTTTGCAAAAATTTCGCATACGGAATCCTGTTTTAACACAGACAATCCGGGCAAGCCACAATCCATACAAACACTTTCTATATTTATGAAACGCTTACTGCTATTATTCTGCCTCGTCTCCGTATTCATCATCTGCCCTGCAAAAAAGCCCCCGATGATGCCGATCTACATTCCTGAACACACAACAAAGGTCGATTCCGGCAAAACGAACGAAAGTTTGGACGAGTATCCGCAGTTTTACGGAGGCATGAAAGGTCTGATACACGCTATAAAATCACGAGTGGTCTATCCTAAAATAGCATCTAAAAACAATGTCACGGACCGCGTGGTCGCCAAATTCACCATCAACGAAAAAGGCAAAGTCAAAAATGTCAAAATCGTCAAGGGTAAATGGATCGAACTTAACGACGCAGTCGAACTCGCTCTGCTCGACCTACCTCGTTTCATACCGGCGACCAAGAACGGCAAACCGATAAAGTTCGAATGCGTAATCCCGATAACATTCGCCATGGACAAAAATAAAAAGCCATAGGCGACAACCATCCCAGATACGACTCCACTTCAATAATTCTAAGCAAACAAAAACTATGACTACTATGTGTCCGGCCTCGCATTCGATCGAAGCCGGACGTCATTTTTTAATCACGAATCAAGAGTATATTAAAAATTTAAGCAGATGGTAAAATTAATTAACATATAACGGTTAATTCCTATCATCGACTTAACGAGAATTTTTTCAGCGACTCTTATAACGTTTTGTCCTTATAAATCAAATGTAATATCGGATACATTTTCCCCTCGCTGTCTACATCGTCACGACCGAAAATCTCAAATCCATGCTTCCGATAGAAGCGCAAGGCCCGTAAATTCTGTTCGTTTACATCTACTTTTCGCACACACATTTCTTTGACTGCAAACCTGAGCAAAGCAGTGCCATAACCCCTTCCCATCGAATCCGGATGAACGAACAGCATCTCAATCATATCACCGCTTAGGCCTATAAATGAGCGCCAAGCACCTTCCGCATCCCTGATAGCGTATATATCCACATTAGGCATATAAAGCACAGGAACCCGCTCATGGTAATAATTCAAATCTTCATCGGAAAGAAAATCATGGGTAGCCTTTACAGACGCAAACCACACCTCAGCGAGCGTGTAATAATCACGGCATCGTTCTATTTTATATAACATATCCAACTCAACCATAAGTTAATAGTCAAGCAAGCGACCGTTATCGTTCCAGTCTCCTATCATTACCCCCTTTTCGCTTGCATCAATCAATTTCGCCAACCGGCTGACAAACAATTCGCGGTTGGATTTATTTCTTTGGATAGTGTCGATCCTCACTCTTTGATAAAGCGGGTGAAAAGTCGTGAAATTATCCCAGGCTTCAGCATTGGCCTTGAACGTATCGAGAAGCTCCGGATCAATTTCAAATTCAGCGGAAAGATCAGGACACGCATTGCGGCCTCTTTCCGTCATCAGACCGAGCGCATCCAAGCGTCGGCATCGTTCTTTATTCAGTTCCGTCCAACTACTGTTTTTCGCTCTTCTGCCAAAACGTTGGAGCGTAACACCATCTATATTCTTGACCGTTGAATCTATCCATCCGAAACACAAGGCCTCCTCCACAGCGTCAAGATACCACAACAGGTCTAACGAAGGTTTCTTCCCCCGCTTCACCGCAACCCAGCATTCGGTTTCCCCAACACTGTTCTCAGCAAGCCATTGACGAAATTCAGCGCGCTTATTTATAGAAAGGACGTTTTTAGGTTCCATCTGTAACAGACAAATATAAGCTTTATCAGAGATCAACCCCGCCACAAACAAATGCGACAGGGTCGAGATCTATATCGTAGCCCATTGAAGAGCCTTTTGATTTCTAATCCGGAATCAACCTATTTTTATACCTGAAAATCCCATGAATGCCATTGCG
Organism: uncultured Duncaniella sp.; assembly: GCA_910587515.1. GTDB lineage: Bacteria > Bacteroidota > Bacteroidia > Bacteroidales > Muribaculaceae > Duncaniella. Next base: position 24,221 of record CAJULW010000001.1, on the reverse strand, counting down.
AGAAGGCCGGCACAAATCAGAGCGATGGGCACTCCGCGCATTGCCTTTGGGACATTGACCAAAGCAAGCTGCTCTCGGATACCGGCAAAGATGCTGATCGCCATCGTGAAGCCTATGGCCGTCGCAAACGCATAGACCAAAGACTGTCCGAGATCAAGATTATTGCGGACAACCAAAATCGCGACTCCGAGCACAGCACAGTTTGTCGTTATCAACGGAAGAAATACACCGAGAGCGCTATAAAGCACGGGGGCGATTTTCTTAAGTATGATCTCAAGCATCTGCACAAGCGCAGCGATGACAAGAATGAAAACAATGGTCTGCATGAACTGCAATCCGAGAGGATTGAGCACATAAAACTGCAATAGCCAGGTTACAGCCGTAGCGATCACCATGACAAATGTGACAGCCGCGCCCATACCGGTTGCAGATGACAATTTACGGGATACTCCGATAAAGGGACAGATGCCGAGGAACTGAGCGAACACGATGTTGTTTACAAAGATCGCCGTTATTATGATGGAAATGTACTCGAGCATAAGCTTTCGTATGTATTAAGTTTAAAGTTTTGACTAATTTACAACTTCGCGGGGCATCCCCCCGAAGCTATCGGACAATGATTATTCTTTTAAATCAAGCTTTGGATTCACGTATTTTTGTAAACAACGCGATCAGCAAACCAAGAGCGATAAAAGCACCTGGAGCGAGCACGAAAATCAACGATCCGTATGTTTCCGGATAAATTTCGGCTCCGAAAATACGACCTGTGCCAAGCAGTTCGCGAACAGCACCGAGAATAGTCAGAGCCAATGTGAAGCCGAGTCCTATGCCTATACCGTCGAGACAACTGTCAAGCACTCCATGGCGTGAGGCAAATGCCTCAGCACGTCCAAGCAGGATACAGTTGACAACGATAAGAGGGATAAATATGCCAAGCATCGCATTCAGCGCCGGCATATAGGCCTGCATTACGAGCTGGAGTACCGACACGAATGTCGCTATGACCACGATATAGGCCGGAATTCGGACTTTTGCGGGAATGAGGCTTTTTATCAACGAAATCGCTACGTTGGAACAGATGAGGACACCCATTGTAGCAAGCCCCATGCTCATACCGGTGATCGCACTACCGGTAGTGCCAAGCGTCGGGCACATACCAAGCATCAGGACAAATGTTGGATTCTCAGCGACGATGCCGTTATATAGTATTTTCAATTTTGAATTCATGACTAAGTCTTTTTTAATTCGCGGGAATAACGAATCTCCGGCAAAACCGGACAGCGTCGTTTACCTTACGATTGATGAATGGCTGTTTATTTTGTCGCTTTCAGTTGGTTATATGCCTTGGAAGCGCGATTAAGCGCATCGAGAAACGCACGCGAAGTAATAGTGGCAGCGGTTATCGCGTCAATATCGCCACCGTCTTTACTTACAGTCAGATTGGCAGATGCCGGATTCAGACCGATAACGTTGCGATGGCCTTCGGGCGAACGGAACCATTCATCCATCTTCGCACCAAGACCCGGTGTCTCGGCATGGCTCATCACTTCATAACCTGTGATATTGCCATCAGCGTCAAAACCGTATATCAATTTTATATCACCCGAAAAACCGGCTGAAGAATAGCTCTCGACAGCCGCGCCTACGAGTTCTCCACCCTTACGTGCCGGAAATACCTTCAACGGAGCTGATTCGCCATCAGGTGTAATTTCCAACGCATCCGCGACAGGGTCATTGTCAAATTCAGGTGTCACAGCGCTGATAGCAGAGATCTGTTTATCAAGCTCGGCATCCTTAATAGGCTTTTCCGTGAGCGAATAGACTCCGGCAAGCAAGGCCCCGGCCACAACCGTGATAACGCCAAGCGACAGCACCATATTTACTAATGTAGATTTCATGCAGCCACCCTCCCTTCTCCAAATTTACGAGGTTTGATATAACGGTTGATAAGCGGTGTGACACCATTCATTATTAATATAGCGAACGATACACCCTCGGGATACGCACCCCATTGACGGATCACAACGGTGATCAATCCTATCATCACTCCATAGACGATCATTCCTTTATGGCTCATAGGCGAAGTGACATAGTCAGTGGCCATGAATATAGCGCCAAGCATCAGACCTCCGGTCAACAATTGCACTCCGACATTAGCTCCGATACAAAGCGAAAACAAGGCGACGGTAGCAATGATGGACACTGGAATATGCCATGTGATCACGCGTGTGCAAAGAAGATACACAAAACCGATCAGAAGCGCAATAGCTCCGATTTCGCCCATCGAACCGGAAGTGAATCCGAGAGCCTGGTCAAGCAGATCGACATCGGCATACGCGATCTGATCCATTTTAAGCTGACCGAGGGTCGTGGCTCCGGTCGTGGCGTCGAGATAGTTCATTCGGTTCTCCATCGGAAGAGGCCAAGTGGTCATCTGCACAGGGAATGACAGAAGAAGGAACACTCGTCCGACCAAAGCCGGGTTGAATATGTTGCATCCGAGACCTCCGAATGTCATTTTTCCGATACCGATCGCAATAACACAACCAATCAGCACGACCCATACCGGAAGATTGGACGGCAGATTCAACGCAAGAAGCAATCCGGTAAGAACAGCGGAGAGATTGCCTATAGAAGGCCTCTCGCCCAACATAAAACGCGAGATAAGATATTCGGTAACGACACATCCGACTATAGCTGTTACTATTACTATAGCGGCACCGATGCCGAAACAATAGAGCGCAAGGGCGACGGCCGGAATAAGGGCGATGATGACATGCATCATCAATCGCTGCACCGTGACAGGCGTCTGCGCATGTGGTGACGGTGAGATAGTGATAAGCTGGCTCATTAATTTATTAGGTATTAGTCGTTGCAAAATTAAGAAATTTTCAGTTAACCGGAAAATCAAGCGATAAGAAAAATACCAACGCAAGCTACAACCAACTAACATTCAAGCATATATATTTTTAACAGAATCGAACTCCAATGTCCCTATGAACTCCTTGATTATACATCCGAGACAACAGCATAGAAATTTAGACTCCACGTGTGTCATGAGAGACTCACAATATTTATCCATATAAAAAAGCATTCGATGATTTTCCAAACAACGCCTAATCCAACGAATGGAAATCCGCATAACCATCTCCATATCGGCCAACGGCACAGACAAAAAACACATAATCGGAGATATACAAGGCTCAAAGACATCGCTCCAGGCACTGTATATTTTCTTGCACAGTTAGCGGGAATTCAATAATTTTGTATCCCTTTTTAAATTCTGACGACACACGTTTCAGCATTATGCGCCACAGAAATACCTGATTTATAAGACATAATGCAATAAATGTTGGGTCATGTGCAAGATTATTTGATGAAAAGACTGATCGCATTTCTTCTGCTGCTGGATATTTTTGCGGGAACCATAGCAATGGCTCAGACCGCCACAGATTCTATAAAAATATACTTTTGGCCCGGGTATAGTCGATTTGACCCGGAAATGGAGAGCAATTCCGGTGCGATGAGACATTTCATGGAAGAGATACGCAATCAAGCAGCCATTGACAACATCGAGCGTCTGCTTGTGCGGTCATATACTTCTCCCGACGGAGTAAGCACAGCCAACGAATTGCTTAGTGAAAACCGATGTTTCGCTGTCGCCTCCCATATCGCGACTGAAACAGGAGTCGATATGGCACTGATCGACATAGATCCCGAGGGGATTGCCTGGGACGAACTTCGCCGGATGGTAGCAGCCGACAACCGTGTGCCTTTAAAGAATGAGGTTCTGCGTATAATCGACAACACTCCGGTGTGGGTTTACGGAGCCGGCCATAAGATAACCGGCAGCCGAAAGAAAAGCCTCATGGAGCTTCAAGGAGGAGATGTGTACCGCTGGCTCCGACGCTATATTTTCCCGAAACTGAATATCGCTGTGGTGTATCTTTATTTGAAAAATGATAGTTTTTCAAATAAAAACCTTTCTGCCGTGGAACCCACAATGAAGACCAAACCGGAAATCGACAATATCACACTCGGTATAATATCCTCGGCTCCGATCACCACAAAATCCATTACTCATACAATAGATACCGGGAGGTTTCGGGATATCACATTCCACCGGTTTGCCTTAAAAACCAATGTCCTTTACGCCGCTATCATAATGCCGGCTCTTGAACTGGAATGGAGAATGAGCAAAAACTGGTCGGTCAATCTTGAAGGGAACATGGCTTGGTGGAAAAAGAAAGCAGCCCATAAATGCTACCAAATGGCAATAGTCAGCCCGGAAGTACGTCGGATGTGGCCACGGGGGAAAAGACACCGAAACAACATCTATGTCGGCCTTTTTGCCGGAGCCGGGCTTTATGATCTGGAGGACGGGACAAAAGGATATCGTGGAGAAGGAGTCATGGCTGGACTGTCATTTGGCTATTCGTGGTCTCTATCCAAAAGACTCTCGCTGGAAACCGGGATAGGTTTAGGATGGATGACAACCCAATATAAGGAATACACCCCTTACGAAAACCATCATATCTACACGCGCACCAGAAGCACAAACTATTTCGGCCCGCTTAAACTCAAACTTGCATTTGCGTGGCATTTTGGCAGCGTTGTTCGATACAGGGCAAAGGAGGACAAAGCATGAAAGGGGCATTTCGCTATGTGATCGCAGTGCTTGCAGGACTAACCCTTGTGTCGTGCCGCGAAGAGCTATGTTACAACCATTTCGGGGCTGCCGATATTGACTTCAAATGGTCGGTCAACCAAGATCCGTCCGATACGGAATCACCGGCCCCTTCAGGCGTGACAGCACTTGTATATGACGCGTCAGGGCAACCTACCGAAATGTTTGTGTCACCGGATGGCGGAAATGTCAATTTCGGTGAAAACGGAATGCAGTCGCTACTGCTATACAATAATGATACTGAAAGCGTCCTTATCGCGGGAGAATCGGAAGGACCGCAGTCGGTTTATGCCACTTCTACCGCAGGATCCCGGATGGCTCCGGAGGGTATAAGGAAACTGCATCCTGACGAAGCCGTGCTTAATCCTCCCGATATGCTCTATGCCGCTTATGTGGAGACTCAATCGGATGTGGGCAACCACGAGGTGATGGATATTAAAATCGATATGACGCCACTTGTGTTTACATATGAGGTAAGCTATGAGTTCGAACACGGATTCAACCGTGTCACGGACGCACGCGGAGCCATGAGCGGGATGGCAAGATGGGTGTATCTTTACAACGGGATGACCATGGTCGACCCGGCAATTCTGGTCTATGACTGCAAGCTGTCAGACAATGCTGTGACAGCCAAAGTGATGTCGTTCGGGACACCCGGCTACATACCAGTATCAAGAAAAGATGGTGAGTCACACGGCCACACGCTGAACCTTGAGGTGATCCTTGTCAACGGTAAGACAAAGGAGTTCAATTTCGATATCACCGGACAGCTTTCCTCTCAACCCAGGGGGGGTAAAATCGTTGTATCAGGGCTTCGAATAGAGGACAAGGAAAGCAATTCGGACTCTGGATTTGATGTGGATATGGACGACTGGGGAAATAACGAAGATATAGATCTCCCTGTCGGTGGCCAGCAATAACCCCCGATGTCATCCTCGACAAAGCAAAAAAGATGGAAGCGCGAATGCGCTTCCATCTTTTTTGCTCATGCAGTTTTCCGGCAGATAAACCAAGAGTCGATCAGAATTTGATCTCACCACCCTCCTGCTCTGTCCAGTCAGAAATACCGTCGGTAGCATCAACCGTGAATTCGATTTTATCAAGTCCGGCTGCTGTACCGTTAACTGTAATATTATAAGTATATGACACACCGGGTTTCCATGTCGGCTGTATATTACCTTTGATGTCTTCATCCTTAATTGTCGCGCCATCCTCTCCTATGACCTTGATATGGAAGCACAGATAGACTTCAGCAGCGGTATAGGTGTAAGGAATAAAAAATCCATTGTTAGTGGTCACATCTTTTGCTTCGACAGGGGCATTTTCGCCGTCAGCCGGAACCGCAGCTGAAATAACATTGTCACCGTCTATGCCGAGACTTGTTTTAGTGTATTCCGATGCGGTCTCATTGTAAACTATAGTACGGGAAGGATTGTTCCAACGCTCGTCCGCAGCAAGAGCCGATGAAAAGTTAGCCCTGTCGTACATGTTACGGATCTGCACATTTGTTATCTGCACGTTCACTCCCGCAGGAAATCCGCTCTTGAATTTGGCGCACACTTTGGAAAGCACATGCTTGAATGTGAATGATACGGGAGTATTACCTGTTTCCTTACCGACAATAGTACCAGATTCAGCAAAGATGAAATCGTGCTGGTGCTCATCACCGCACTCGAAAGCACTGATTTCAAATACACCTGCCTTGTCGCCAGTGGGAGCGAATATGGGGGTTCCTTTCGACAATGCGGTGTTATCACAGCTATAGGCATAGAATTTATAAGTCGCGCCTTCCACCCAATATTTCGCACCTCCGGTATATGTCCATGCTCCATCGTTTTTTGTCACTTCGGTTCCGTTGAACGCTGTATGATAGTCTGTCTGACCATCAATAGTGTATCCGCCATATACTCTGAATTTGGTGAACGTATCATTCGTCATGGCACTGGCACGCGAACTGTTGCTGACATGAGAATTGAAGCTAATTGCGGAACCTGATGCCATGTTCTCTTCGAGCACATCTGTGTTAGAGCATGATGCAAGTGCTAAAGACGCTGCTGCACAAAAAAGAAATTTGTTATACATTTTGATTATGATTAGTATATTATTTAGGTGTAATCCGATTTTTGGGGCGGCAAAATTAGCTATTATTTAAAATATAGAAAAACATCAATGGCTTTAATTGAATTGTTTTTAAATTATTTTAATACCCACAGAGGCTTATTTTACTATATTTTACACTAATTACCCAAATTTAAGTAAAATAATAAAACTTACAACTTATAATTTTTCTCTTCCGGAATCGAATTTATAAATGCAACTGGAACATGACACAACGTAACCCATTGCTTGTGTCAACTCTTCAGACTAATCAAATTGATTTAATCTGATTTCTAATATGAATCCATCCTAAATATAAAAACAGCCATTTTCAATGGATTCCAATTACAATCCATCAATTTCTTTTTTGAGTAAATCAAGAAACATTGCGGCATGTGCACCATCCATCTGGGCATGATGGAATTGAAATGACACAGTCAATGTAGCCTGAAACCAGTTTTTACGGTATTTACCCCATATCAGGAACGGATTGTTGAAAATGCCACTGTACATTCCGACGGCTCCGTCAATACCGAACCGAGCCAGCGCTGACGTACCGACAACCATGCTGTCCGTCAAATCATGATTTTCGCATGTTTCGGCCACTTGTCGTGTCAGCCGGAGATAATCGGCATTGAACGTCGCCAAATCATCTGAAAACGGAATGTCACACGAGCTCACTTCGCCTTTGTCGTTGGCCACAATGGTATTTACCGCTATCGAATCGTATCGTATCAGCTTGTCACCGACAGGAAGCATATAGAACTCCTTTACTTGGCTCGCGGCTCTACCTATGCACCAGCACATAAGCATATTGAATTTCAGGTTTTTCTTCCTGCCGATCTTAACAAGACGCGACACATCGAGTGTCTTAAAAAACGTCACCATCGGCATTGGCGCTTTCATCCACATTTCAAATGCATAAGCACGGGGCGTTTCTTTTGGATCTACTTCTCTCATTTTTTTGCCACAAAATTACAACCTAAAATTCATACCGGACATAAAAAACAGACATTATGACACAAGCCGGAATAATAAAAGCCTGCCACAACAGGATCCAACATCTGTGACATCCCAAATTCCGTTTTTCAGTCTACCTATTTCCGACAGGCTTTTTGAAAAATTTAATCCGTTTGATGGTATGTCCGAGCGCCATAACAAGAAATATAAAATCTATTTTGCCATTAACCGCTACAAGTGGAAAACGGATTTTCGGTGAAAAATTAAACTCAACAAAAATCAAAGATAATCAAATCCTGTAAGATAACAAGTGGACAAATCTCAATTTTATATCAGCTGGACAATAAGAAGGCCCGCTTACCTGAACATCCGATGAAAAATGTGTAATCCGTCTGATTTATTGTCAATGCAGAAAATAAATCGTAATTTTAGAGTCTTAAATCTTATTTTCAACATGAACATGCACCTAATCAAAGTAGCAATCATAGTCGTTTCCGTACTCTCGTCGTTTCCGATTTATGCACGATGGATAGCCGATAACGGAGATGGGACATACCGTAATCCTATAATATATGCCGATTATTCCGATCCGGACGTGATCCGTGTAGGCAACGACTACTGGATGGTTGCCTCGAGTTTCACATGTATGCCAGGCATCCCAATTCTTCACTCCAAAGACCTGATCAATTGGGAGATCGTCAATCATGTCTACGAAAGATTACCTTTGGAAAAATATGACAGACCTTGTCATGGAGAGGGCTCCTGGGCTCCGGCCATACGATATCATAACGGTATGTATTATTGCTATTTCTGCACTCCGTATGACGGTCTTTTTGTCGCCAAGGCCTCTGATCCGCGTGGCGATTGGGAAATGACCCAGATGCTGGAGGTTGAGAAATGGGAAGATCCGTGTCCCTTTTGGGATGAGGACGGACAGGCTTATCTTGTGCATTCGATACACCGGGGAGGGCCTGCCATCATTCATAAGATGTCGGCCGACGGGACGCGGCTTCTTGACAACGGGGTGACGGTCTATCACGACGCGAAAGCCAATCCTGTACTTGAAGGGATGAAAATGGACAAACGCGACGGATGGTACTATATATTCGCTCCGGCCGGAGGTGTGTCAAACGGTTGGCAGACGGTATTGCGATCGCGTAACATATATGGCCCTTATGAAGCTAAGGTCGTATTACATACCGGAGAAAACGGAATAAACGGTCCGCATCAGGGCGGACTTGTAGAGACACAGACCGGAGAATGGTGGTTTGTGCACTTTCAGTCAAAAGGTCCGTGGGGACGTATCATAAATCTCGAGCCGGCTCGATGGACTGACGACGGATGGATAATGATAGGCGAAGATACCGACAATGACGGCATAGGCGAACCTGTTTTGGGCTATCGCAAACCGGATGTCGGTGATTCATTTTGTCCGTCAGTCACAATTCAGACATCGGATGAATTCAGTTCCGAACAACTCGGACTTCAGTGGCAGTGGCATGCCAATCCTGATCCATCGTGGTTCTCTTTATCCGCACATCCCGGACATATCCGTTTAAAAACGATTTCATGTCCTACCGAATATGGCAATCTGTATTATGCAGGCAATCTTTTGTTACAAAAACTTCCGGCTCCATCATTTTCAGCTACAACAAGTGTCGCCACACAGTTTTCAACGATCGGAGAGCGTGCCGGGCTTATAATAATGGGCAACGAGTATTCCTATATAGCATTGATAAAAGGGAAAAACAACAACCGTATATCAGTAGTAACGGGGAAGAACGACAAATTAGCCGTAACTCCAGTTGAGACAGCCTTCGCAGAAGTAACGGCCGATAATATTTGGCTCAAAGCCCAAATAAACAGTGACGCCACATGCCAATATCTATATAGTCTCGACGGGAATGATTATCATTTCCTGGGTGGGCCGTGTCCTGTCAGATCCGGCACATGGATCGGAGCGAAAGTCGGAATATTCGCCTCCTCTCCCAACGTAGTCCCGTCTGACGGATACGCTGATTTCGATTATTTCAAAATTGAATAACCCACTGTAACAGACCATTATCAGAGAACCACTACCCAAATTTCCTCATGATAGTGTAAAACGGCAATTATACCGGAGTAGTGAGTAGGTCGGAATAAGGAGCGGATATTTGTGAGGGGGTGATTCCGCTGAACTGCCGGAACTCGAGGATGAAATGCGATTGATCGGAATATCCGCACGACATCTTTTCAGCAACGTGCAATAGTTTTCAAGAGCGTGCAATAAATTTCTTCGACAACGGATCTCAAATTAACAGATCAGCCCAACAGGGACGAGGCACGGAAGGCGTCGGAACGAAAGAGCGCAAACACGAAAGCCAAGCGAGAGCCGGACAATGAATCAGACAACAAGTATTTTACGATTTATATTTCAAAACTACACTCCAAATGCCTGTGAATATCTGACGGTTCCATGTGGTAATTCGGGTTTGAACGGAAAGACCATATAGAACTGTGTCGGCACCTCAAACGGTGCTTCAATCTTAAATAGTATTGAAGGAAGATAACCGCTCTTGGAATAATACTCAGGAGACCCGAGTACGACCGAGCAATAATAGGCCCCCTCTTTCGCTTTTCGATGTCCGGCCTCTATCAGTGCTCGACCGATTCCGTGGTTCTGAAAACCGGGAAGCACGGCCAATGGAGCCAGTGCAATTGCTTTGCTCATCCCGATATTTATTTGTGAGAACATTGCATATCCTACAATTTTTCCGTTGGTTTCGGCTACAAAAGAAAGTTCGGGGATATATTCTTTTGTACAACGCAATCTATCAACCAGATTGTGCTCATCCCCATCGGTATGCTCCACTCCGGCAAACGCTGTCTTCACAACTGTTCGGATTTCATCAAAATCACATAGTCGTTCCGTTCTGATTACCAATGTCTCAATCATAGTCGATACGTTTTATCTTAAAAATTACAGGGCGGGTGCCGTTGTTAAAGTAAGTTATCATGGTATTCTCGTCACGCATCCAGCCCTTCATTATCGAACCACCTTGCAGACCAGTGTAGATATAACGGGCAATCATTTCAATATCACTGTCAGAAGATATATTGGCCGGAGAATTCACCTGACCGCTGATCGTAAACCTATCTTGAGACGAAGATAACTCAGGTATAAACAATGGAGATCGTCTATGGATAATGATTTGATGGCAGCCGATTGGGAAAGTCAGGATATTGAAATGCTCATTACGTTCCAACACCCAGCAATAACGAACAAATTTACGCAACTCTAAACATGGCTTTATAATGGTCATCATCGGATTGCTCATGATCAGTCCATCTTATCGTTATTGATGCGTTGTCGGTTCTTCATTATCTTATCGAAATTTTCGCATCCCCAATTGACCAGGTTTTGGACAAGCGGCAACAGCGTCTTGCCGAACTCCGAAACCGAATATTCAACCCGCGGTGGTACATCTGGATAGAGCTGACGGTCAAGAATACCATCGGTGTATAACTGGCGCAAGACTTGCGAGAGGACTTTCTCTGATATGGTCGGTATTGTCCGGTAAAGTTCATTGAACCGCACAGGCTCATTCTCCGAAACTTTCAGAAGCACCACCAAAGCCCACTTGTTGCCCATCCATTCAAGCACGGGAGCGGCCCTGCAATATTCATAGTCTAGTTTTTTTGCCATTTTCTCGATGTCGGAACTTATTGGTTTTGTGCAAAACCAACTTTTCGGTAAGTGTCAAACCAATCGGTAAGTTATTGCTTTACCGATTACACTCACCTAATTTTGCATCACAAATTAAATATTCGCGAGTAAGCCGAGAGTGCAGGGCGGCAAAACCGATACACTGTGCGAAACACTCGGACTCACCACAAAGATAACTAAAGTAATCGAGATATGATATATCCGCAACTCCATTTCACAGGTCAGGTATGGCGACCGCCATACGAAGCCACCTCACAACTCTTACAATTAACCTCCGGTTGCACATGGCACAAATGCAAGTTTTGCAGTCTCTACCACGGTACACCGTTCCGCATGTCGCCCCTGTCGGAGATCGAGGAGGATTTGAAAGTAATACGCCAATGGCAGCCACGCGCCAGACGGGTTTATCTCACCGGTGCTAATCCGTTCGCATTGAGCTACAACAAACTGATGGATGTGGCATTGTCGCTCCGTAAGTATCTGCCCCACATGGTCTCCTTCGGAATGTTTGCCCGCGTGACAGACATAACACCAAAATCCGTGGAGGAATTGAAAAATCTTCACCACCTTAAACTCGACAGCATCAATATCGGCATTGAGACAGCCCATGATCCGACACTTGACCGGATGAACAAAGGTTACCGAGCCTCCGACATTCTTGAACAATTGTCAAAACTCGATGAAGCTGGAATCCGCTACAATGTCTTTTATCTCAATGGACTTGGAGGAAAAGGCAACGGTGTGGCAAGTGCAACTGCGACCGCTGAAGTGTTGAACCGGCTTCATCCCTGCATCATCAATATCGTATCGTTAACGATATTCCCGGAATCGCAACTATATCAGGAAGTGATTGACGGAACGTATGAGGAAGAACCCGAGATTGAACGTCTTGTGGAGATGCGGACTCTCATCGAACGGCTTGCAATAAAAACCAACTTACTCGGACATCACGTTTCCAACACCGTACCGATAACCGGTGCTTTGCCGAATGACAAAGCGGCACTCCTCGCTGAATTTGACAAGGCTATCGCATCATTCCCTGAGAAGGAATTGAAAGCCCACCGCGACAGGATATGGCATCTGTGACAGACTCCTATCCCGTCTTTCAGCCTCCTCGTTTCGGGTCGGCTTTATATGTAGAATGATTCTCTAATGAATCTATGTCCCCGGCTTCAATCGCACTGATGGAATTACGGATTTTATCTGTATCCCGGTTCCACCATTGGAGTTTTTGCAACCGGGCTATAATATCCCGCGAGAATCGTTTGCGTATCTCTTTCACCGGAAATGGTGAAATATCCGACTTCAATATTCTGACGGCTTATGACTGATTTGAGATATACTATCTGAGTATCACCACTGCGGGGATAGATTCGTTTATTCATTGTTTCAAAGCGTATTCTACTATCCTTTTTACGAATTCTGATTTTGCCTCCGTATAACCGTCTCTGTCATTTTGATATTGAGACACGAGACTAAGTTTCAACTCTTCGTACTCTTGAGCCACCACCGGATGGCTCAAGAGGTAATCTCGAAAAAGTATCTCATCATGTTCACCGACAGTATGGAAATGGATATGAAACACCCTTTTGGCATAGCCCTCGGTGGTGTATCCTTTGTTGAAACTCATACGATTTTCGGATGATGACATGAAGATATAGCCGGCCGTTTCCATTTCGACCCGAACACGTTGCCAATCTATATCGGGAGAAATTTCAACAAGAATATCAATAATCGGTTTTGCCTGAATACCGGGAATAGCCGTGCTACCAATATGGTTGACGATTGGAGAATATATCGAAAGTAATTTTGACAACAACCCAATTTCTTCTTTTGCCCATTCTTCCCATTCAGACTGATGCGGACTAAGGACTATCGGAAAGAGTTGCCACAATTCTTCCAATGTCATATCATAGAGGGATTTTTTCACTGCATCCGATTTAATTCCATTTCAATACACTCCCATGTATCGCCCAAACACTTGTAGCACTCTATTACATTCTTGACGACACGAGTGAATCCGGCTGCTTCATAGCAATGAACAGCCACAGGATTGTTTTTGAATACGGCTAACGATATTTTTGATGCGCCAAGTTTCTCAAAGGCATAATTAACGGCCAAACTGACAAGAGTTTTCCCCAATCCCCTGCCACGCTTTGAATCATCGACAATGACAAATCCGAGACGATGCTCCGATGGATTACCCTCTAGTATGCGCAAGGTGATATATCCAACTATCTCTTCACCGTCAACCAAAGTCAATGCAAGAGAATTTTGTCCGTCAATATACTTGCTATAATATGCGTTCATATCTTCGGATGTAACGGGATAACGCTCATATCGGTCAGCGCACCATTGTCGCATAAGGTATTCACTTTTAAGCCACGATGTAATCACCGCTGCATCTGAAGGTTGATATGGACGTAATGTCAAGCTCATGGTTTGTAATTGCGTTTAATCTCGTCGATTGACTTGCCGCTGACACCAAAGTTATCGTTAGACAATTCCTTGATAGTGACGATGAAGAACCTCTCTGGGATATTGGTTATCTCGGAGGCTGTTGCTGTCAGACGTTAGATAAGCCCTCTATTTTTGGCCTGGAGGTCAAAACTCCGCTTTCTATTGATATATATGGCATAATATCACAAATACCATATTGGGGGCATCATTTTATATCGGTCGCTTTACGAAGCAAGATACATTCCGCTGATGTGGCGCCATTCAATCTGACTACCGAATCGTTTTGAACGTCTATTGTAGAAATGTCGGGGAGAATCCTGCGCAAAGCATCTTCGACCGCCATGTCATCGCAAGCCATTTCGGTCATTGCCCCGTCGCCAAGAGTGATTGAATCACCTTTGATAGTGTAAGCCCCCGAGATTGTGTTGCAATTTGTCTGGATGAAATATGTGCTGTCTTCAAAAATTATATATTGGCGGAGACTGTGTATAGTTTCGTCTGGGCGCACATAATCCGAATCATTGAAGACAATGTTTTCTATATACCATTGTCCCCGAATGTCTGCATCCGCCATTGTTTCCAAAGTTGAGCTTTCTGCGACATCGGCACTGTTCTTTTTATTACCGGAACACCCTGTTGCGATTACTGCCGATAAAATTGCGATAGCAACAAATGATTTAATCTGTAGTTTCATAAAATTTTTTCTTTTTGTATGGTTAATTATATGTTTTCGATTGAATTGAGAAATATGGCATGATATCACGAATTTAATTTAAACAGCATTGAATACATATTCCGTCCGAGGTTGCGCATATTGGCAATTCCCTCATCATCTTTGAGGACGTCGTCAACTTCGCGTCCATACCGTATTCCAATATGTCGAGCCAACGACTATCATCTCATTATTGAGAAATAGTAGTAATGCGATAAAAATTAAACCACTATTATTAAAACATTAGTATTTACCAAATACAAAAGTACATTGATTTTTTGATTTGAAATTGATTTATTAGTCTTGTTGTTCAGAAGCATCAAGATTATGAATCAATTTCAAATCAAAATGTCAAAGAACTCTCTTTATTTGATAATTTCAAAACTAATGCGATTTTATCGCATAGTTTTGAAAAACTTGATTCGTTTTACAGTGTGTCCAATTGCAATGGCAATAAATATAAATCCTATTTTACCATGAAGTCCCCCGATTGGAGAATGAATATACGAACCGACCCAATGAAAGAAAACTAAGAGAGCACTAATGATTGTCAGCAGTGCAAAAATTGCTAGCCATCTTGTTGCCGGTGATTTCTGCTTACGAAACTTCTGTAACCACGATTTCCAGCCAAAATGCAGATACAGGTGCCAGATGATACTTGCAAAGAACAGACATCCGATGATTATATGTAACCACACCCAAATAACGGCACGACTTCCTGTCGCTTCAAGCTGTATGCTTGAGGCAAGCAATACAACAATCACCACAAGTAGCAACCAATCACATATTTTTAATTTTTTCGCCTTTGTCATCGGTTGTAATTTCGTTTTATCTCGTCTATGGACTTGCCGCCTATTCCAAAGTTCTCATCCGGCAATTCCTTGATTGTGACGGTGAAAAACCGCTCTGGGATATGGGTTATCTCGGAGGCTGTTGCTGTCAACCGCTCTATAAGTTGTTTCTTCAGTTCAGTGGTCAGCCGTCCGCTTTCTATTGATATGTATGGCATAGTTCCAATTTGTAAAATGTATGTTCTTTTAGCCTATGGCCGTCAGGCAATGATGGGTGTCGGAAGAAACCTTGATGCTCCATACCTATTTTCTGCATTATACGCTCTGACCGATGATTGCTTACTGATGTAAATGAATATATCTTATCAAACAGTCTACGCCTGCATGCGTAATCAATGCAGGCTCTTGCCGCCTCAGTAGTATAACCTTGGTTCCAATACTCCTTGGCAAGTCTCCAGCCAATCTCAATACCAGGCGAAAATTCAGCCTCGAAATCGAAATTATGGAATCCTGTATAACCGATAAATTCTCCTGTACTTTTCAGCACCACGGCATAAAGCCCGTAGCCAAAAATCTTATGTTCATCAACTATTCGGTGATAGAACTGCACTGTCTCATCGTAAGAAAGACACTTGGGTAGATACTCCATAACCGCCTTGTCGCTATTCATTTTAGAGAATGACACTATATCATCTTCGCGCCATGAACGCAAGACCAGCCTGTCGGTTTCAATCATATCAGAAATTGTTTCAATTCTTGGTTTATGAACATTGTAGGAGTAAACTCCACAATCTGATAATCGGCGATGCCGTTGATATTAAACGGATCCTGTGCCATAATTGAGTCCACGGTAGCGCGGTCGTTAGCTTTAACCATAATTACGCCACCGATGCGAGGTGTCTGCGGACCGGAAGCGATAAAGTCGCCTGCGGCATAATGCTTGGCGAGATATTCACGGTGAGCAGCAAGGAATCGGTCAACCTCGCTCAACGGTTTCTTATATGTTAGAATTGCGATAAACATGGTTTTATTTGCTTTTTATTGTCTGGCATTTACGCTTTGTCATTTCCTCTGTGAAAGCCCGTTCGCCATGCTCACGGATGTAGCGGATGCAAGCTGGTCGGTCTGAATTGAACAGGAGGGCGAATATCTTACTGATGAGATTGGAATATATCTTGCACTCGGCCACGTCCTTATGACATTCGGCACAAGTATGGAAATCATGACTTCTGACGCATGACCTTATCTTGCACCAAGTCGCCTTCTCATTCTTATGGCATTATGCACAGGATGGACATTGCACTCATTCCACTTGCCGATTCTCAAAGTTCTCTTTATAATGTAAAGTTAACTATATTCTGAGATAACTACAATACTATACTCTTAAAAAATCTCTTTATCAATTTAACAAAGCAAAATCCATCAAAAATACAAAGCACATAGAAGCCCTGCTTCACTTTATTATTGTGTTCCTACCCTCGGCTGCCCGACGGGGTGACATAACCATTTACCTATATCTCACAAATTTACCATCGTATTGACAATATACGTCAGTAGCCACATGACACAGAAGACCTTTGTGGACTACATAAAGCTCTCATCAGATGAAATCTCCTATGAGATAGATGTTATCGTCAACGGTACAAAAGAAAAAGTATTCTGATGAATACTGGGAATAGAAGCTTGATATTCAATAATTATTTTGTAATTGTAACTTGATTCTCTCAGTTTCAAGACGCACAGACATACCGTCCTTTTATAGCAAATGGTTTTTCAGCCGTCTGCGAGAGGGTTATATAGATGTTCGGAATCCAATGAATATACATCAGGTAAGTCGTATTAAGATAACGCCAGATGTCATTGATTGTATAGTTATTAGACTAAGAATCCGAAGGCGATGCTTGCAAGGTTGGATGAACTTAACGAGTACAATTATTATTTTCAACTTAATCTAAATCCTTACGACAAGAAGATTGAGTCCAGCGTTCCGGTAAAAACCGAGATTATTGCCGCCTTCAAAGAACTTTCCTCGAAGATTAGGCACGATAGGGTTATTTAGAGATACGACCCCATACTGATGAGATTGCTGTGTCATATCACATAAAATATTTTGAGGAGCTAGCTAAGCGGTTGATGGGTTCTACTCAACGTTGTGTATTGAGTTTCGTTGATCTTTATAAATCTAGTACAAATACAAGACATCTTAACTTGAGAGAACTCAATGAGGATGAGATATTACGAATCGCAGAAGCATTCTCTGATATTGCAAAGCGTTATGGATTAGAACTTGTTACCTGTGCTGATAATATTGATTTATCAGACTTTGGCATTGACCACGGACACCGTATAGATCCAGAATTAATAGCGCAGATTTGTGGTTACAATTTAGATGTCATGAAAGATAATAACCAAAGAAAAGAATGTGGATGCGTAGAAAGTATTGATATTGGCGCTTACAATACCTGCTGTCATGGTTGCGCCTATTGTTATGCAAATTTCAACAATGATAAAGTAAGACTTCAAAGTAGCCGTCACATAAATACATCCTCGTTACTTACAGGAGAGATCCAAAATGACGATGTGGTAAAGGAACGAAAAGTTTGTCCTCTTAAATCAGACGGTCTTTTTTAAACTTGATGCCTGGCTTGTGGTTTTGGCATTAAGCCAGACATCAAGTTAAACTTTTTATATTATACTTCTCTCGGTGGTGTTTCTTTATCAGACTCCCGACATCTCCGCCTGGGTCCTTCCTTGCATGAAGATCTGTTTTAGAATCTGTCCTTATCCATATTTCCTGCACCGCGTCCTTTATAGCGGGAGCGGGCGGAATTAAAATTATACCTGATTGTGACTGACAGGTCACGTGTATCGTATATCTTTTTAGCAGATATACTGCTCAGCGCATCGTAGGAAATTATCTCCCGACGCCATGTATCGAAAACATCGTTGAGTTGCAACTTCACGCTCCATCTGTCGTTAGTAAAGGATTTGTAAAGCCCCAGATTACATTGCCAATATGGTTTCACATAGCAATTGTCTCCGTTTCCTGATGTCCGTACTGAGAAATCCATGTTCAGCCAAATGTCCCAAGGTAGATGTATAGCGTTGTCGAATCTGAAAATTCCTAAAGGTCGGTTCAGTTTAATTATCTTGCCCACATGGGTAATCTTAAAATCCTGTCCTTGGACTCCGACCATTAATGACGGATGCCAACAGCAAAAAAATGTGGGGGAGCAGTTAAGATATGCTCCATAAGAATTGAATCGGGGCATGTTTACCATAGTCAGTAAGGTTACATCACTATTACCCGGATATTCGGAGGTCTGCCACATGAAGTAATTTTTAGTTGAATAATATTCCAACTCTATAACGAGGTCTTTCCATGAGGCGGATGCGGAAACATAATCACGATATATCGGCTTCATACCGGGATTACCGGACTCATAAGTATATCTGTCAATATACTTTACTGCAGCACTAAGCTGTTCAAAAGCAGGACGGGATGTTTTTCTCATATATGTCAAGCGTGTGTTTACCGTGCCTATCGGGAATGACAAGGAAGCCGACGGAGATATGTTGTGGTATCTGCGGCTTTGGTCCTTACTGAGCCGCCCGAACTGCCAGTATCTGGAATCAGTGTATTCCCAACGAAGCCCAACGCTTGCCATGACAACTCCGAAGATCTGTTCAGTCTCGGCAAATAGAGCCGTGGTAGTCTCGCTGATCTTGATGTCATTGTCACTTATGAAATCGGCATTGCCGCTGTATCTGTCTGTGCGGTGAATATTGGTGATTTCCGTGCCGAATCTGATGTCGCCTTTCCATGCCGGTAAAGATGCCGTGATGTTGCCGGCAAGTAGTCTGTTCTCAACATCATTTACCGTAGAAAAGTCTCGTTTCTGATTTATCGTTGAAATCTCTGTCTCTGCGGTATGCCTGTCGTTTATATGCCACATTGCATCAAAATTGGCCGACAAGTGCCATTTCCCAATTTCACCGGTATAATATGCACTGAGAAGATGTTGACGGTTATGGCGGGATATATCTGAAAGATTCTCAAGAGTCTCGGAAAATTCATTATTGATATAGCGGTCGGTCAATGAATTGCCTTCGGATGTAGAGGGTCTGAAAGAAAAGTCATAATAAAAACCGAAGCTATGCGACGAGACGTTATAGTTCAGACCCACTTTCCCTTGATAGACTGGGAATTTTGCAAGATCTCTGCCGGAGCTGTTCTGTTTAACTATACCGGATTTGAGATATTGGAGCCTCGTATTGGAAAATCTCGGTCGTTCACGGTAATTCTCGTAATTCAACATTCCGAAAAAGTCAAAACCATTCTTGCGCCAGTTGAAATTGACCTGCTCGAAAAAATAGGCATAATGCTTGTAGCCTACTGTAGTGCGGTCATTGAAGGAAAATCCTTCTCCGACAGGTGCGATAGTGGTTATTCTTATCACAGAGTTGACGGTGGAAGCATAACGAGCTCCCGGATTAGTGACGACATCAACGCTTTTAATCTGCGTGGAGGCAAGTTGGTGAAGTTCCGACATATCCCTTACTTGTCTGCCGTTTACATAAATAAGAGGTGTTCCTTTTCCAAGCACTTCAATACCGGAGCCTGATTTTGTGACGAAAGGCATCTTACCGAGCACTTCGAGGGCGGTTCCGGTGTTGGCGAGATATGTGCCGGATACATGAATCTGTACTCCGTCCCCTTTTAGTTTAGCCGTAGGGCGTGAACCTTTGACTACTATCTCGCCAAGCATGTACGAAGCAGGGGCAAGAAAAATATCACCTAAGTTGGCATCCAGGTTGTCTATAATCCTGTCCTCAAAGCCCATTGCCGAGACTTTCAGGAACAAGGAATTGCCGTCTCCTCTAACTGAAAACTTTCCTTCAGCATCAGTAACAGCCCCGTCAATCAACGTTGAATCATTTAAGTTCTGAAGTGTCACATTAACAAACTCCAGAGGATTGCCGGAATCATCCTTTACGTTACCTTCGTAGGTCTTCACCTTGGCAAAAAGGATGTTGAATGTCAGGCAGAGCAACAGCCCTGCCATTAAACTTCTTAATGACATTAGATTATGATTGTTTAATTCGTTAAAGACCTCCGACTACAATCCATCTACCGGAATAGGTTTTCTGCAAGGCTATGTTGTGTCTTTGTATGGTGCCGTCTCTAAGTTCAAGCGTGTATGGAACGAAAATTGAGTTTCCTGTACCGGAGGTGAAGGAATGTCCTATCGAGATCAGTCTTGAACCACTGAATTTTTCCTTGTATGTCACATCTGATACTTCCCTCATCATTACTTTGTCAAGAATCGCTTCATTCCAGTCTGTGAAGGCATTAAGTATGGTAGTGGCCGCTTCCTCCGCACTGAGGTCTTTCAAACCGACAGGCCTGTGTTCTGTCTCTACATAACGGATGCCATCAGCGAGGTGGCATATATCGTTCCTATGCGGCCCGTAATTTATGGATGTGATTCTCAGCACCGGTATTTCCCGACTGCCCGCAATCACACTTACCGTGGCACGTTTAAGTCTTTTAGAGCCAGCATCAATCACATATCTCCGGATATTTTCGGATTCAGCGATAGATGAATTCAGCAGGTAAGGGTTATCAAAATTTCCTTGCGGCATGGCGTGAACGGTAAGAATTATATCATCACCGCTTTTATTTACCGAATATTCTCCGCCTTTACAGCCGATGCAATTTGCCAGTTCTGTCTCCAGTATCTTCCGCGGTGCCAGTAGGGTTGCCATATATCCCAAAACCTTTTCTTCTTCGGATTCAGGAAGGTGCAAACCTAATTTGAGAGCCGGCATCCATGTGTAGATATCAGTGCCATTTCCTGTTGCCACACGCTCTCCCTTGTCAATTCTCCATCTTAGAATAGAATCGGAATCGGCAATGTATATGTGATGAGTTACAAAATCCTCATTTACATCGATGTATCTGAAATTTTCTACCGGGCGAGTCCTGACCTCTGCTATCATTTCAATATCCTCGGTACCACCGAGTGCGTCTATTGCCTCGGAGAGAATCTCCGAGGCTGACATCCCGGAAGGTACGAACACAAGCAACAAAACTGCTGCTACCGCGCTTAGACTAATCCCACCGAAAACCCATTTGCGAACTACCTGCTTTCTATTTTTACGTTCAACAGCACGGATGACTTTAAGGCGCAATTCGTCAGAAGCCTTTATGTCTCGGTGCGGCTTCAACATTTTCTTTATTTCTTTGTAATCATCCATACTACGAATTTTTAGGGTTAATGTACAGGTTCCTTAATTTATCCATTCCCGATTTATATCTGGATTTGGCAGTGGACTGAGGAATGGATAAAATACTGCTGATTTCGACAAACGACAGACCGTCAACTACATTCATACGTATGATGTCGGCCTCACGCGATGGAAGACTGTCAAGACAAGCGTTTATCCTGTCGGCATCCTCCAGGTCAAGTATCTCATAGGATGTGCTCTCTATATCGTAATCTTCTATGTGCATAATGTCCCGTTTGCCTGACCGGACATAATCCTGGCATAGATTATGGACAATTCTGAAAAGGTAGAGTCTCACGCTCTCCGGCTTAATATTGTTTGTACCCTTCTCCAGAAATTTCAGAACGGCATCGTATACAAGATCCTCGGCCTCATCATGGTTGCCAAGCCGATAAAATGCAAAACGTACAAGATAGTCGAGATTATCCTCGATTATCCTGCTGATGGTTTTGTGCCGGGTCTTCTTTAACATACTGTCCTGTTATTGATGCTTCTACCTAATAGGACGTAAAGTAAACAAAATCGACGAAAATGAAATGTTAAAAATCGGCTATCCTTAGACATTTTTATGTTTTGCCTAAAATTAGACGTGGTGACCCGGAGAAGATTTTGGACTGAGGTCACCACATTATGAGGCCTTGATTATAGTTAAAGTCTATTAATGTTTGGGGCGCAGAGACGTATTGGTGGAGTTGAACGGTGATGTATCCGCAAATGGGTATGTCGGTGAGCAATTTATGGGCGATGAAGAAATATTACGTCCGATTTCATCTCTCCGACCCAAAACTCCAACGCAGCATTGGGGTTTTACCATGGCGACACATAAATCAGTTGATGACCAGGCTGAAAGATGATGACCGGGTTATTCAATACTATGCCGATAGGGATATCGAAAAATGATGGAATTGCGATTTGTTGGTTAATGCCATCAAGCTGGTGATGCACAAGCATCAGCCGGAGGACAACGTTTCAAACAATTTTGCCATTGCACTACCGGAGGGTCAGGCAGCATACGCCAACGAAGTTTTCAAGGATTCCTATTGCATGGGATTTCTTGGAGTGACTGAGCCACTTCTTGAACTGTAGCTTGAGCGGAGATTGGTAGAAAAGGTAAAACAGTTCCTTCTAGAACTCGGTCAGAGATTTACATGCATCGGCAATCAGCACGTTCTGTCCTACAATGGCAAGGATTACAAGGTGGATATGCTTTTCTTTCATCGCAGACTTAGGTCGCTCTTTGCAGTCGATTTGAAAATATCCGAGTTTATGCCCGAATATGTCAGCAAGATGAATCTCTATCTCTCGTTGCTTGACAGACTTGAACGTGGCAAAGACGAAAATCCCTCAATCAGCATTATTCTATGCACCGAAAAAGACAACGTGGAGGTCGAGCTGGCACTTGAAGGTTTTACCAAGCCCATCAGTGTCGCTGAATACAAACTTATCGTTCCTCAAAAAGAGTTGAAACAACTAATCACCGATGAAATAACGACTTTCAACCAAGAGGTTGCCAACAAATCAGCACAACTATCAGACAGCGAGGAGTGAACATAACAGTTTTTCTTTTGCCTATCCATACTTATAGATTGGTTTAGCTTACCGGGCGTATATATCGCCCGAACCAAACTAAATTATATTTTTGAAACAGATAATCACGCACATGTAGCCGCTGAGTAATCGTTTTTTTAGTAATTTTGTACTTGGGAGGCAGTTTCAGATGAAAACGACAGACGATTTCTTCATACCTGATAATGAGGTCAAGCTCTCCGAAGAACTTGATTACAGCCGGGTGGATGAATATATCCGCTCGGCAGAGGCGTTTTCTCGCTCTACATATCAGAGCATCTATATCATAGACTATTTCAAGCAGAATTTCCTGTATGTGTCGCCAAATCCGATGTTCCTGTGCGGATTGACACCCGAACAGATGATAAAACTGGGCTATCGTTTCTATCTGGAATATGTTCCGGAAGATGAACAGCAGTTTTTAATTGATCTGAACAAGGCTGGATTTTTATTCCATCACACGATACCGGTCAAGGAGCGTAAGGATTGGTACATTTCTTACGACTTTCACATACTGAATGGAGGCAAGAAGATTCTCGTTAATCATAAACTCACCTCTCTTGTATTGACCTCCGACGGTCGTATTTGGCTTGCGCTTTGCGTAATGTCAGCAGCTACCAACGCATCGCCCGGCCATATTGAGATGCACCGTGTCGGCTCTCCGGATTATTTTGAATACAACAGAAACATCCGCAGGTGGGAAAAACGGCAGATGCAGACTCTTACCGACGGGGAAAAGGCTGTGCTCACTTTGTCGATTCAGGGCTACACCATGTCGGAGATTGCCGACAGAATATGCCTGTCGCCCGACACCATTAAGAAATACCGTCAGCGGATATTTGAGAAACTTGACGTGCGCAATATATCCGAAGCCATCGTTGCCGCCACAAATAACAAGCTACTCTAAATTCTTGCATAGATAAAACCGAGGAAAATGTTTGACCTCGCGCC